>CAZSKN010000009.1:0-85470 GCA_964607445.1 uncultured Caulobacterales bacterium | reverse complement strand
GAGTTCAAGAGTTCAACCGATGCTATCAGATTCCGACAAAATATGTAATCTATCGAGTTTTTCAACGAAATAAACTTGATCCGCATCTGAAAGTTCGAGCGGTAAAGTTAAAACCCGTTCCAGCATAAGGGATTGAAAATGAGACCGGTCATATTTCAAACCGCCATTTTCAAGATCTCTGAAAATGGCACAAGCGGCACGCAAAGTATAAAAAACACTGTCAGGCACACCAATGCGCGCGCACAAAGATTTTAAACCAAATGGCCCACCATCATGCAACATAAGGGCCGCTTTAGTATGAGCAATTCCCGCTATGCGTCCTAAAGCATGCTCAACAAACCGCATCTGCCCGCAACAAGCCGCCCGCACGATCAAGCTCATATCCAGTCGACGCTCAGTCTGTAAATGTTTTACGAAATCTTGAATATCGCGTGACAGCCAGCTTTGGTCTATAAAGTCAACGGTCGCCCGTTCTTGCGTACGCTTGGCCAGCTCCATAACAAGCTCTGGAGACAGCGCATGACGTTGTTGCAATTGTATAACGGCGTCCGCACTTAATAAGGTTATCAATTTTTCGGTGATGGCAACGGGCAGGTCTTGGCGCGAGATAAAACATTGCTTAATCAAATCATCATCAGCATACAATGATAAAATCGCCGACGCCGTATCTTCGGAAATCATTGCGCCATCATTTGCCGCCATTTCAGCCACGGCAAAATTATCGCCAAACCGTACAATTGCACGCGCTATATGGTCGCTTACGGTCGGCCTTTTCGCAACAGCCATAACTTTAGCGGCAGCTTTAGATTTTAAAACTTCAATCAAATCATCATCGTTAAAAACAGGCGAGTTCTCTAATAAAGGCACGGCGATGGTATCAATATCTTGCGCAAGACGTAGAGCAATACCTCGAGGTAAATTAGGAGAGTTTTTCAAAGTAACAGACAAAGCTCGACGCACTATAACGGCAACATCATTCGCCATAAAATTGAGTATTTTTAAAGCAAATTGTCGTTGTGTATCGCTGAGGTCTTTATGCCTGAATGTCCGGCATATACGTTGCGCGGCCCCTGCTCTTACATCCTTTTCTGGATGTCGAATTAATAATTGAATATCATCAGCACTGACACTCTCTATAGGTGGGTCCAAAAACATGTTGGGGGTAGAATTTGCCATGCAAAAACTTACCATATTATGGTAAATAGGAGATTACCATGCAGGTTTTACCCTGTCGATATTTGAGAAAGGGTAGCCTCTATTGGGAAATGGTACCGCCTCTTGGTCTCGAACCAAGGACCTCCGGTTCCACAAACCGGCGCTCTAACCAACTGAGCTAAGGCGGCATACCTTGTAAGCGCTGTGTCTCTATAGGAAGCCTCATAAGGCATCAAGAGGAAGTTTGTCAAAAAAACCCTCAATTCCCAGAAAATCGGAGATTTGGCCCTCTGGATCGAACTTTCGCCTCACCTTAAACTTGCCTGTGCACGGTCTAAAGCCAATTCCTGCCCTCTATACGTTGCATAGGCGCTATGTCCTTTAACGGAAGGCGGGCAATATAAGACGCAATGCCAGTCTTTGATCTGGGGTCACACCAATATGGGGCAATCTCGATTAACGGGAATAATACAAAACCGCGTGTCAACATGCGTGGATGGGGTATCTCAATTTTTGCAGTTCTTAACCTCTGTCCGTTAAAATCCAATATATCTAGATCAAGTGTCCGAGCCGCGTTTAGAGCCTCGCGCTTACGTCCAAACTTTGCTTCAACCTCATGTAATAAAAACAATAATTCTTCGGGCGTCCCGGAAAATTCTATTTCGGCGCACGCATTAATATACGCTGGCTGGCGGCTACCTTCCGGCCATGCTGGGCTTTGCCATAAACCCGACACAGCCTTTATGGTGACACTTCTTTTTTGCAACGTTTCAACAGCCCCTCGAAAATTATGTTTTGGGTTAGACAGATTAGCCCCGAGCGCGATATAGATGGCTGCATTATTGTGTGACATATTCATATTTCATTACAGCTAGTTATTTCGGATTTATATGGCTTTTTACCCAGATGAACGTATCGCGCTTTTTATTGATGGTGCCAATCTTTTTTCAACGACAAAAGCCTTGAACCAAGAAATTGATTTCAAAAAATTGCTAACCTATTTTAATAGCAAAGGCCGCTTGATTGCAGCCAATTACTACTCTGCAGTATATGAACACGATGACTATTCCGCAATTCAGCCCCTTCTCGATTGGCTTGATTATAACGGCTATAACGTCATTTCTAAGCCCGCCAAAGAAGTTGTAGACCGTGAGGGTCGACGAAAAATCAAAGGCAATATGGATATTGAAATAACCATAGATATACTTGATCTTACTGATCATCTTGACCATGTCATTTTATTTTCAGGGGACGGTGATTTCAGAGCCTTGCTAAGAGCGGTTCAACGCAAGGGGGTAAGGGTAACCATTGTTTCGTCACGTTATGCCAAACCGCCTGTTCTAGCCGATGAATTACGTCGACAATGTAACGGATTCATCGATCTTGTTGATCTTGAAAAAATCATCGGACGGTCTGACACTGATACATTGTCGTCTATTGGTATTGATGAGACTTAAGGCATGATATTTCAGGAACCCGACAGAAATTGTGACAAATGCCCGCGACTGCGAGCTTTTTTGCTAGAGTTACGAGAAAGTCATCCGAGCTATTTTAACGCACCTGTACCCAGTTTCGGCGATGCCGCGCCTGAGTTATTGATTATAGGTCTGGCGCCAGGCATGCACGGTGCCAACCGTACAGGTCGTCCATTTACAGGGGATTGGGCCGGCGACCTTTTATATAGCGCTATCGCTGAATATGGGTTTTCTAACAATCAATATAAAGCCGCGATTGATGACGGTCTGATGTTAAAAGGCGCAATGATTACCAATGCTGTACGGTGCCTACCACCACAAAACAAACCTATAGGCGCAGAAGCCACGGCCTGCCGTCCATTTCTATCAAAACAGATTGAAAGCCTCCCATCGCTTAAGGCGCTGCTCACCCTCGGTAAAATAAGTCATGACAATACGGTCAGAGCCTTGGGTTTAAGACTAAAAGACTACCCTTTTGGTCATCACAAGACTTATGAATTAGAAGATGGAAGACGGTTATACTCCAGCTATCACTGTTCACGCTATAACACGAATACCAAACGCCTTACCGAAGAGATGTTTTTCAAAGTCTTCGCGGATATAAGACATTTTATAGACAGATCGCTATAAAGCGAAATCCGAGTTTCTAAAAATGCAACCGCGTCCCAACTGTCACAGTAAATCCACTGGGGTCATCATCAACATCTGCACTAAATCCATCATTACCGTTCGCAATAAAGCGACGTTCAGCATCAACACCATAAATTTTGTAATACCGCCCCTCTGTGTAAAGATCGATACGATCAGATATTTTCGCAGTCACACCTAGTGCGGTAATGGTCGCTAATCCGGTATCCTCGCCAATCACACCAAAGGTCGGCTCCGTTGCCGTGCCGTTATTCGGGAAATATAAAATACCGCTATCCACAACTCCGGCCCCTATGCCCCCGCCAAAATAAGGGACGATTCTCTGATTTTCTTTCCAAATAATATCGGAATAATTGTTAAAGGTCACAAATAATGTGGATTGAAAACCTCCAAAAGTCTGGTTTCCGCCGTTAAAGCTTCCGCCTTCAACGTCATTTTCAAGGTAACTCACCTCGACTTCGAGGCGGGGTTGAAAATATTTCCAGTATTTGAACGGTAATTTCGCGCCTAGAGAGGCCCCGTAAAAGGCATCACTTCCAATCGCGGCATTAATATTTGCAGGCGCATTCGCAACCCCCGGCACACCCCCTTCCGGGGCCTGCACACCTTCGAATTCCGCATCATCAGGTATCCCTAGCCCAACAAATCCAGACGCGTAGAAACCGCCTTTTGCGGGATCAAAATCAAACAATCCTGCATATGCGGACGGCGCGAAACTCATTGCGGCAATTAGAGCTAACACCGAAGTTTTCGTCGTAAATTTGATAGGTATGGACATGATGAATTTCCTTATAGAACGCGTAACACTCTATGTATGTTACCCTGTAAAATCACCTTAAAAATTCTCACAGATTTGTGATAGTAAATCGCAAGCCGGTTTTCAGTCATCATAAAAGCGCCACGACTATCCTCGGTCCCGCATAAGACGCGCTTTTTGTTTTTGCCAATCCCGTTTTTTTTGCGTCTCGCGCTTATCAATCGCCTTTTTCCCAACGCCTATACCCAGTAATAACTTCACAAACCCCTTTTGATTAAAGTACATTTTCAGAGGAACAATTGTACGACCTTTACGTTGCGTATCTCCTATTAATTTATTGATTTCTCTACGCTTTAATAAGAGTTTTCGCGGACGCGTCGGGAGATGGTTAAACTGGCTCGCAGGCGCGTAAATTGGAATATTGGCATTAATTATAAAGGCTTCCTCATTTTCGATTGTTGCATAGCTCTCTGCAATATTTGCACGCCCCTCACGGAGAGCTTTAACCTCGGTTCCTAATAGCATAATACCGGCTTCAAACGTATCTTCAATCGCATAGTCAAACCTTGCACGTCGGTTTTCAGCAATCGTTTTTCCTTTAGGTACATCCGCGGATTTAGCCATTGCCTAAACTGCCAAACCTGCCCGCGTCATAGCCGATTTCACAATCGTCTTGGTCTCATCCCGACATTCCGTAATCGGCAGCCTTACGTCGGCTGTCATTTTCCCCAAGAGATTGAGAGCATATTTTGTTGGCGCCGGGCTTGGGTCAAGAAAAACGTCTTTATGCAGACGATCAAGTTTCTGATTGAGAGCTTTCGCTGTGATAAAATCCTTAGCCATAAGAGCTTCATGAAAATCAGCATATTCACGCGGGGCAATATTAGACCCCACAGATATAGCCCCGTGACCACCATGCAAAGCGTGCCCCAGTGATGTCGGATCGTCACCTGAGAGTTGAATAAAATCTTCACCACATCGATCTGTAAGCCCCACAACGCGCGATATATCCCCTGTCGCATCCTTACACCCTATAACCGTTGGTAATTTTGATAAACGGCCCATGGTTTCATTACTAATATCTACAATACTACGCGACGGGACGTTATATACAATAATCGGAATATCCACGGCCTCAGAAATAGCTTTAAAATGCTGATAAAGGCCTTCTTGGCTCGGCTTATTATAATATGGCGTCACGATCAAAGCCGCATCCGCGCCTAGCTCTTTTGCATGTTTAGCATAAGCTATCGAAACACGGGTCTCGTTCGACCCGGCGCCCGCAATGACTGGCACACGTCCATTCGTGGCTTCTATACACAGTTCTATCACACGGCGGTGCTCCTGATCACTTAAAGTCGGCGACTCCCCTGTCGTCCCGCACGGTACAAGGCCATGCGTGCCATTATTGAGCTGCCACTCAATAAAATCCTGGAAACCTTGCTCGTCTAGTTCACCGTTTTTAAACGGAGTCACCAAAGCTGTAATAGAACCTTTAATCATTGCCCGTCATCCTGTAGCCATCACTCATAATTGCAACTGAGTCTTAAATATGCCAATTTCAGCGCCACATAGCTTTCTTTTCTTACTCAAAGCAAGACATGGATTAATGTAAAGTGATGGAATTTATCCGATTCATAGATAAATCTGCCCTGACAGATGAATTTCATACTGGACTGTCAAACAATCTTCGACGCGTGCGTTTGGCACTCATAGCAAGTTTGTGCCTGAGTTTGCTCGCCTTTCAGTGTGCCTTAGCAAAGGTACCCTCGCCCCGCATTAAACCTACCCCTCCAAATTTATCGCAACATTTATCCGACAGGGATGCCAAACTATTTCGAAACGGACTTCGGGCTGCCAAAGTTCGGAAATGGCAAACCGTGGCCAATTCGCATAAACGCCTAAACGACCAAACGGCCAAAGACATTTTAATCTGGGTGCGCGCCCTACGTGATCCCCAAGCGCGTATTGAAGAAATGACCTATGTCACGCAAACCCTCAGCGATTGGCCGCGTATGACAACAATACGTGCCAAGGCCGAAGCTCGACTCTTTGATCGCCCTTTAAGCGCGCAAGCGACCCTGAATTGGTTTCAGGGTGAAGACCCGGTCTCTGGAGAGGGACGCATAGCTTTAGCACGGGCCTATTTCAAACTGGGAGACAAGGCTTCCGGACAAAAATGGCTAAAAGACGCGTGGCGCGATTCGCGCCTGACCCGAGATCGCCAAAAACGCGTCTATAAGGAGTTCAAAGCACATCTTTCCCGCGCTGACCACGCGGCACGGGCAGATCATTTGATTTGGTTGGGACGACGGCATTTTTCAAAAGTTGACGGCTTGCTTTCTCTCATGTCACCACAGGAGCGCGCCGTCGCCTATGCTCGAATGCGTGTGGCGACCAACCGATCTGGCATGGATGCGGCGGTCAATGCCGTCCCGCGAACTTATCGAAAAAATACAGGATTATTATTTGAACGTGCCCGCTGGCGGCGCCGTAAAAAATCAAAAGAATATGCCCTGCCCGTATATCTGTCTATTGATACACCGCCAACTGACGATGGTGGCAAAAAGCGCCTATGGACGGAAAAGAAAATCATGATTTATTGGGCTATTGGAGAGAAAAAATTCTCCGATGCCTATGCATTGACCCAAAATCACGGCCTAAAGCGTGGTAGTGAATTTGCAGAAGCGGAATTCCTAGCAGGCTGGCTGGCTCTGACAAAATTAAACCGTGCAAATGATGCAGCCCGGCATTTTGAAACCTTGTATAACGGGGTCACATTCCCTGTATCTTTATCGCGTGCCAGCTATTGGCAGGCGCGGGCTTCTGAACGCTTAGGCACTGGCAATGTAAGCGCCCATTACACGCAGGCCGCACAGTTCCCTAACACATATTACGGGCAATTAGCCGCGGAGAAGTTGGACGGGCAATTTTCAACACTGACTTTACCACCAGAAATTACCGATAAAGCCCTGAGTCTTGCATTTGAATCTGATCAGCGCGTAAGAGCCATGCACCTACTTGGCGAAGCGCATAACGAGCGCTTTTTCACCAATTTTGCCTTTCATATGGACGATGAAGTTACGGATTTACGCGAGTTGACTTTACTCTCAACTATAGCGCGATCTTATGGCTTTATGCGTCCGGCCATTCGCGCAGCCAAGCAGGCCTCCCGCTTCCAATCCATGCTCACGCAATCAGGTTATCCAGTTATCGAATCCATCAATGCCTTGCCAAAAAAATATGACCGACCCTTTGTGTTTGCGATTGCGCGCCAAGAAAGTGAGTTTAATTACAAAGCCGTAAGTTCAGCCAAAGCTTATGGTATGATGCAAATGATTAATGGCACAGCGCGTGCGACAGCCCGTCGCCACCGTATTCCCTATAGTCGAACTCGCATGACCACTGACATTGACTATAGTGCAAAACTCGGGGCGCTTCACCTTCAAGATCTTCTCAAAGACTTTAACGGTTCATACATTATGGCCGCCGCCGGATATAATGCAGGCGCACACCGGGTCAGACAATGGGTTAAAGCTTATGGAGACCCTCGCAAGGGCGATATAAGCCCTATAGATTGGATTGAAAGCCTGCCATTTACCGAGACTCGCAATTATGTGCAGCGCGTCATGGAAAACATGCAAGTTTATAAAGCCCGGTTAAATGGCGATCAGCACCCAAACGAAATCTATATAGACTTGACGAAAGGTACCAATAAAGGCTTTTGAATGTAATCTAAAGCCCGTAGCTTTAAAGCCGGCCACAGCATAAGTGCTATTTTCCTTACCTCCACCATTACACCCAAAAGTCATTCGCTCTCATTTATCCCCAGTATTCACACCCCGCGGCTGTGGATAAAAATATATCATGGCATAGCCAAGATTATTTCTGCATTGCTCAGAAATATTCGACCAATCAATCTTGCGAATCCTCCTGTAATCTATAGGACTATGGCATGGCATTCATTCATGACAGTACTATGGGAATAGAGCCCGAGCTTGATACGACTCCGCAATCCCTAGAAGCCGAACAAGCTTTATTGGGAGCCTTGCTTTACGATAATGAAGTTTATCACCGTATAAGCAGTATTGTGCAGGCTAAACATTTCCATGACCCTGTCCATGTCCGGATTTATGATAGTATTTCGACCTTAATCGAACATGGTAAATTAGCCGATGCGATCGTGTTAAAGAACCGGTTTTCACAAGACGAAACGCTTGTAGATATTGGCGGCGTTGAATATTTGGCCTTTTTACTCGAAAATGCACCAAGTGCAGCCGCCGCACCTGAATATGCCAAGCTTATCTTTGATCTCTCATTACGGCGCGACCTCATAAGGCTCGGCGTAGATATTACCAGTAAAGCGACGAATCCTGATAGTGAACAGGACGCACAGGCGCAAATTACAGAAGCCGAAAGCCTCTTATTTAATCTGGCCGAAATTGGCGGTACACAAACGGGCTTTGAAAGCTTTGAAACCGCGCTGATTAAATCCATCAATATGGCATCTGCGGCCTATTCCAGAGATGGCGGACTATCTGGCATGTCAACAGGTTTACTTGATATGGACAGACAACTCGGTGGTTTTCATCGATCCGACCTTATTATTCTAGCAGGTCGTCCCTCTATGGGGAAAACAGCCTTGGCAACAAATATAGCTTTCCATGTTTCAAAAACCTTTCGGCAAGAAAAAGACGAAAACGGCATAATGAAAACAACAAATGGTGGAGTTGTCGGTTTCTTTAGCTTGGAGATGTCTTCGGAACAACTCGCCACACGTTTGTTAGCTGAACAGTCCCGCGTACCCTCGAACAAAATCCGGCGGGGCGACATAAATGCCGAGCAATATGAACACATTCGAGATAGCTCTGATGAGATTAGCCGTATCCCGCTTTATATTGACGATACAGGTGGTTTATCTATCGGGGCTTTGTCCGCGCGCGCACGGCGTCTGAAACGTATGGTGGGTCTTGATATGATTGTAGTTGATTATCTACAGCTCTTGACGGGCGGTGCCGCTGTGAAATCCTCTGATGGTCGCGTACAGGAAGTGAGCGCAATCACACAGGGTTTAAAGGCATTGGCAAAAGAACTTGATATACCCATTCTTGCCCTTGCCCAGCTCTCTCGACAAGTCGAGCAACGCGATGATAAGCGACCACAATTATCAGATTTGCGCGAATCAGGATCCATCGAGCAAGATGCAGATGTTGTCATGTTTGTATTCCGTGAAGAATATTACAAAGCCAGAACCGAGCCGAGTGAAGGCACAGAAGAACATCTGAAATGGCAAGAAGAAATGGAAAACTTACACGGCAAGGCCGAGGTCATTGTCGGCAAGCAACGCCACGGGCCTATTGGCACAATCAAATTATCATTTACAGCAGAGCTTACGAAATTTGGCAATCTGGCGCAGGATGATCGTTACGACGATATGGGTCACTAAAATTTCATGTCCGCAAAATTTTCAAAATATAGTACGCGTCCCTCCCTACGCATTGATCTCACTGCGCTGCGTCGAAATTATCAAACGTTGAAGAAAAGGGTCGGCGCCGTCACCGTCGGCGCCAGTGTTAAAGCCGATGCATATGGATTGGGCATAAAGCCTGTCGCGCGCTCACTATACGGGGCGGGGTGCCGGGTATTTTTTGTCGCCACAGCTGGCGAAGGCAAGTTATTGCGTGAAGCTGTCGGGGATACTCCGAGCATTTACGTATTAAATGGCCCGGCTTCAAAAGATTTACGCCTGTTCTTTGGTGCCGACCTTAAGCCCGTTATCAATACGCTAGAACAGGCCCATTTATGGAGCGAAGCGGCAGGCCCCGTAGGGTCTCCACCCTTTTCGGCTGTGCATATAGATACAGGCATGAACCGCCTTGGCCTTTCGACTGAAGCCCTGACACAATTATCACGGCATAAAACCTTATTTGAAAGCTTACGGACTGACCTTGTCATGAGTCACCTTGCCTGCGCGCCGGATAAAACCCACAAAATGAACGGCGAACAATTAACTCGTTTCAAACGCGCGTCCGCCCAACTTCCGTTAAAACCGTTAAGTCTGGCAAATTCCGCCGGAATTTTCCTAGGCAAGCCCTATCATTTCCAAATGGTTCGGCCCGGCATTTCGCTTTATGGAGGTAAGGCTACACTTGATCCTCGCCAAGAAGACACGGTTCCGGTCGTGACACTTCAAGCGCCTGTTATCCAGATACGCCAGATTAAAGCCGGAGAAACCTTAGGTTATAATGCGAGTTTTACCGCGCAAAGAGATATGACGGTGGTCGTTGTGGGGGCGGGGTATGCAGACGGCATTCCAGTAGCATCCAGCAGCACAACGAAACGTCGCGTCGGCTATGGCAGTTTGCAAAAAACCCGTATTCCAATTATCGGGCGCGTTAGTATGGATTTAACCATTCTCGATGTTTCAAAGCTCAAAAAGCCTGTATCAACCGGGGATATGGTCGAATTTCGCGCAGATCAATTAGAACGCGATGCGTCTGATAATCAGACATTAAATTATGAACTCCTAGTCCGTTTAGGGCAAAGATGTCGTCGGGAATATATCGTCCAAGATTAAGGCCTGCATCAACACAATCATTAAGGCCGCATGGTCATCAAGGCCGATGTCGCAAATTGATTCTGTCGATAGGCTGGATATCAGGTATTAAGGTTTTTCTCTTCCCCGGCTTTAGAATTAATTCATTGCGGGATAGATCTAACCAGAACGTATTTTGCGTCATCATATCAGCGCCCGCAATCGCAAAGGGCTGGTTATCAACACCTAAAATATCAAGACTATCCAGATCAAGGACTAAGAAATCACGGCTATCCCAAAACTTTTGACCACTCCGAAGACCGAGAAACCTAACCTTTTGCGTGGGTTTAAATTGGCCTATGGCACCTTCCAACTCCCAATTTTTGCGTAATTTACGGCGAATTGCTTTTAACTGAGGGTGTCGTGCAGCGGACCAATTCATAATGTTAAACTCTGAACCCGAATCAAATAATGCGGGTATAAGTTGCCCTGCCACTCGAATATCCAAATATTTTAAAGGTTGATTATCATTTATAAATGGATTGCTTTTTAGCTTAACACGCAACCAATTATTCGGCAGTTCAAAATTTGCATAACGTGTTGGAATCAGGGATAAAATTTTCGTATCTTTATCAAAATAGATATGAAATTCAGACAGAACATCCAACCCAATCAATCCCCCAATTTGACTAGCGTCGTTTTGTTCTTCTGAAGAGGTCTCCAGCATAGCGACCCGTAGATTGTCAATTCTATATTGGTCTAGTTTGAGAAACGGTAAACTTAACTCGGGTCGCAAACCACTTTCAATCATTCCATGAATTTGAACCGTTTTATCCGTTACGCTGAGGTTTAAACGGTTTTGAAGATGGCTATAAATCGCAGATTGCGTCGCGCCTGTATCTAAAATCATATCGATAGCCCCGTTTTCGTCGAAATATACGGGAACAACAATCAACCCGGCATCGGAAATTTTATAAGGCAAATTAATGACATCCTTGCGCTGTAAAAAAGATTTGGGACGATCACCATCAAAGACAACGGGTGTTGCGCAAGCCGTGCAAAATAAAAGCGCAGCTATTACGCAAATTATTTTAAACATTGCCGACACAAATAACACCTTAAGGTCTTTCACCATATCATATACAGGCACCCTATCATTACACAGGCTATGTTTAGTGGAAATGAATTTATGCAACTGTACTTCTGTTTAGCCTTATCTCCCCGCATATGATAGGCTTTATCAAAATTGAAAGGCTCATCATGGTAAATTCACATATCAATTCACAAGATTTACTCGAACAGATTCTAGCCGCTGGACAGGATATCGTTAAACGTAGTCAATCTCAAACCCAAGAACTCAGCGCCAAAGGCAAAAATCTCGCAGCTAAAGGTGAAGACTATCTCGTTGACAAACTTGATATTGAAGACAATGAAATTGCGCGTTCGGCCTTGCGTAAAGGTGTCGGAGCCGGAGCTGCGGCGGGTGCCTTGGCTTTACTTTTATCTTCACGGTCTGGACGAAAAGTTATGACACTCGGTGGCCTCGCGGGGTTGGGCGCTATCGCGTATAAAGCCCATAAGGCCGGGAAAATGCCAAGTTCTGCCAAGGACGTCATTGGACTTTTAACCGGCCCTAAAGCCGCCGCCCGATCGGACATTTTATTAAAAGCCATGATCGCAGCCGCCAAAGCCGACGGTGAAATCCATGCCGATGAACTCGCCCTTATTCAAGCGCATGGTGACGGTGCTGTTGACGCCTTGCAATTGGCGTTAGAGCAAGCTCCAGATCCGGTAGCGATTGCGAAACTCGCAGACAACCCACAGGTCGCAGCCGAAATTTACGCCGTATCCTGTCGGGTCGCCAATGGCTTGAATCCAAAAGAACGAGAGTATTTAGACGCGTTGGGAATGGCCTTACGTCTTGACCCTGAAATAGCAGCCCGTATAGAAACAGACGTCCGTACGGGATAGGTTTTTAAAAGGGTAAATGTGTTTCAAAGTTTTTTTAAGGAACTACGTGCCGCTAAAATTCCCGTTACGATCCGGGAATATCTCACCTTGCTTGAAGCGCTCGATAAAAACGTCCCCGAAGACAGTCTGGACGGGTTTTATTACCTTTCGCGTACAGCACTTATAAAAGATGAACGAGATCTGGATAAATTTGACCAAGTCTTTTCGCACTGTTTTCGCGGAATGGACTACTTGTCTGATATTTTCGGCATGGAGGAACATGAACTTCCAATAGACTGGCTTAGAAAACTTGCCGAAAAACATCTTACCCCCGAAGAAATGGCCGAAATAGAAGGCTTAGGTGATTTCGATAAAATCATGGAAGCGTTGAAAGAACGCTTGGAAAACCAGGACAAACGTCACGAGGGTGGCAATAAAAATATAGGTACAGCCGGAACATCTCCCTTTGGGGCCTATGGATACAACCCCGAGGGTGTTCGCATTGGTCAAAAAGAAAGCCGTCATGGAAAAGCGGTAAAAGTCTGGGATAAACGCCAGTTTAAAAATCTGGATGGTGATAAAGAAATTGGTACACGCAATATTAAAATTGCGCTTCGCCGCCTGCGTAAATTTGCACGCGAAGGGGCATTAGACGAACTTGATTTAGACGAGACTATTCGCGGCACGGCCAAACAGGGATGGTTAGATATTCGGATGCGCCCCGAACGCCGGAACGCCGTTAAAGTCCTCGCCTTTTTTGATATTGGCGGGTCAATGGATGCGCACATCAAACAGGTCGAAGATTTATTTTCAGCAGCGCGTTCCGAATTTAAACGTCTTGAATATTTCTACTTTCACAACTGTCTGTACGAGCATGTCTGGAAAGATAACATAAGACGCATGAAAGATGTAACACCAACGTGGGATGTTTTACACAAATTTCCTTCGGATTACCGGCTAGTGATGGTGGGAGACGCAGCCATGAGCCCCTATGAAGTCGCAATGAAAGGCGGCTCTGTTGAACATTGGAACGACGAGGCGGGCGCTGTGTGGTTACAACGCCTTGTCGATGTTTATCCCCATCTTGTCTGGATAAATCCAACGCCAGAAAAATATTGGGCCTATTCACAAAGTACCAATATGATTCAAGATATTATTGGCCAAGAGCGTATGTTCCCTATGACGTTATCCGGCCTTGAAAACGCTATGAAAGAACTCGCACGCTAGTGTCAGCTAAACCTTCTCCTCGCGTTCTTTTATTTGACCTTGGAGGTGTTATTGTTCCGTGGACCGGCATTGAAGCTCTGGCAGAGCTTACTGGTTTGGAAACCTTGCACATTAAGCATAGATTGCAAAGCTCAGACATTATTAAAGCTTATGAGATTGGTGGATGCGGAGACGACACATTCGCGCAAGAGATGATTACCGTGTTCAAGCTGAACATGACGCGTGAGGCCTTTAAACTGTCATGGCGACACTGGGTAAAAGCGCCTTATCCTGAAACCGAAGCTGTATTAGCGAAATTACGCCCAAAATATAGCTTGGCTTGCTTATCAAACACCAATGCTCTGCATTGGGCAGGATTGGGCTATCTTGAAGATATGCTGGATAGCTGCATGGCCTCACATATATTCAAAGTCGCTAAACCCAACTCTAGAATTTACGCATTAGCACATAAGGTTCTAGACGTAAGTCCTAAAAATATATGGTTTTTTGATGATACGATTGAAAATGTTGACGCCGCAACCGCCTATGGCATGACCGCATTCCATGTCGACAACACAGTCGGTGTTGTACCTACATTACGTGCATTGGGCCTTGTTTAATAAGCTATCTGAGAGAAATGTCCCTGATCATCCGATAGCATGAGACGCGCATTCACAATACTGAAATACGCGCCTTGTAAACTTAAATCCCCTCTCTCGACAGCTGTCTTGACAAATGGAAAACTCATGAGGTTAGAAAGAGAATGCCGAATACCCTCTAATTCCATTTCAAACTGCAAATCTGATGCGGGTATGCCCCGCGCCAACAGACGGTCTCTAGGCTCATTTATCAACGATACCCATTGCCCGATATGTCCCGCTTCTGGATCATGTCCCATACCATCAAGACACCCTTTTATCCCGCCGCAGCTTTCATGCCCCATTACGACAATTGCATCTATCTTTATCACTTTGACGGCATATTCTATCGCCGCCGCGACGCTTTGATCTCCACCCGTTTTATCAAATGGCGGCACGATATTGGCAACATTACGCAGGACAAACAGATCTCCCGGCGAGGCGTTAAAGATATCACTCGGGTCTACGCGGCTATCAGCACATGAAATCACCATCACCTTCGGGGTTTGTCCATGCGTACCTAAGTCTTCATAAAGCCCTTTATGTGTCTTATAGTTGCCCACTCTAAAGGCCTTATAGCCCGCTTCTAATCTATCTTTCCAATCCGTCATGATTTAGGAGATAGCCTAACTATTTTTGTAGGTAAAGCTACATATATAGCCCCGTCCGGCCCGGTCGTCACATCCCTAACTTTGCCCTGCCCTTCAATCAAGGTTGTTTCCGAGACATAGGCCTCCTCTTTAACGTCAATCAATCGCACAGTTTGATATTTTAACGCCCCGGCCATGAGCCGACCTTTCCAATGCGGAAACAAATCGCCTGTGTAAACATCCAACCCACAAACCGCGATAGACGGCGTCCACTGGCTAGCAGGTTGGCTTAACCCTGCAAGCGCCGTATAGGGTGTTAACACGGTACCATTATAATTGCGTCCATACGATATTTTTGGCCATCCATAATTTACACCGGACTTTATCACATTCAACTCATCACCACCTTTAGGTCCGTGTTCAGTCTCCCACAACACGCCCGTTTCAGGATGAATGATCAAGCCTTGTGGGTTTCGGTTCCCTAAAGCATATATACTCGAATAGGCAGAGGGGTCGTCTACAAATGGATTATCCTGCGGAATAGACCCATCCGTATTTATGCGGTGAATTTTACCATTCGGCACACTGAGATCTTGTGCCTCGTCTTTTTTACCGCGATCTCCAATGGAAAAATATAAATGCCCTTGTTTATCAAAGGTAATCCGTGTGCCGAAATGGAAGCCCGTAGCGATATAATCTTGCGACCTTGCTTCAAATAAAACCTGCATATCGATAAAAACATTATTTTTAATCCGACCACGCACAATGCGGGTCATCGCTAGTGATGGCGCAGCAGGTAAAGCGTGGGCATAGCCAAGATAGACCCAGCCATTTTGAGCGTAATCAGGGTCAATGGCCACATCTAAAAGCCCACCCTGACGCTTATTATAGACAGGCGGCACGTTCATGACAGGCACATCCAACAGCCGTCCGCTTTCTACAATACGCAAATCTCCCTTTTTTTCGGTAATCAGAGCAGCTTTTGGCCCAGTAAAGGCAATTCCCCACGGTTCATCCAAACCAACAACCCAATCTTTGATTTGCACTTTATCAGCCACAGATGGCACATCCACGACTGGAGGTGTTGTTTCCAGTCTAGCGCCCTTACGAATATACGCCAAAAGATCACTTTTATCTTGCACAGATAAGACATCGCCAAAGCCAGGCATGCCGACATTTGTATTTCCTGTCGAAATTATCTTCAATATATCTGCGTCACCACCGCCAAATTCCCACCTGTCATCCTTAAGGCTTGGCGTTTGCCCCCCCTCGCCCTCGTAACCGTGACACCCGGCGCAATACTCTGTATATAATTCTAGCCCCCGTAAAAGCGTAGAGCTTTCAGTTTGCATAGCGGTTGATAAAGGTTGTGCCCAAGGCTCAAATTCTGCCATTTGCTCGGCAAGCATAAAAGTAAGGCCCAGCCATAAACACATAAAATATAAAGTTTTTCTATCTATGAAATCTTTCATCCTATATACCCTGTATGTCATAATTTATGCGGTTAAACAGATTTAGCGATTGCGGCAAAGGCATCCATTTTTAAGCTAGCACCGCCAATCAAAGCCCCGTTTACATCCGCAATCCCCAAAATAGCTTTAGCATTATCAGGCTTGACAGACCCCCCATAAAGCAATCGGAATTGCCCGCCTGTTAACTCGCTAATATGAGTATGCATATCTGTTATATCATCGAGGGTCGCTGTCTTTCCTGTACCAATCGCCCAGACCGGTTCATAAGCAATAACAATAGCTTGTGATCGTTTTATTAACGTCGAATTTGGCAAGCTGGCTTTAAGTTGAGCCGAAACGACATCTAAAGCGAGACCTGTTTGGCGTTGGGCTAAAGTTTCACCCACGCATATAATCGGTGTAAGTTTTGCATTCAGGGCGGCTTCGGCCTTAGCCTGCACATCGGCATCTGTTTCACCCGCCGTTCGACGTTCCGAATGCCCGACGATAACGAAATTCGCACCGACGTCGCGCAGCATATCTGCGCTGATCTCGCCCGTGTGCGCGCCACTGACTTTAGCGTGGCAATTCTGGCCACCTAAAAATAAACCCGCCTCTTCCGCCGCTTTCACTAAAGGCGCTATAAATGGGGCGGGTGGACAAACCAATACATCAATATGTGCGCGCTCAGATATCGGGTATAAGGTCTTAAATTCGGATAACTTGGCCGACCATTGCATATCTCCATGCATTTTCCAGTTACCCGCAATCAATGGCTTCATAACAAACTCCTGTATTCACGACTATAATGCGATTTCATTTCAAATTAGCAAGGCTATTGCTTGCGGCAAGTCTATGTCATCGCTATGTAAGGCCGAACACATCATGGTCAAATTAAAAAGGATCGCAAATGTCAAAAGGTATAGGCGGTAAAATACAGAAAACAGCCGTAGGCATATTAATAGGTCTACTGGTGATTGGCTTTGCTGTTTGGGGAGTCAGTGATGTGTTTACGCCACAAACCAAGAATGCCGTTCTCTCTATTGGTGATGTTGATATTAGTTCACAAAAGTTCGAAGACGATTTTAGACGTGAATTACAAAGACGCGGACGCGAAAGTGGGCAACAACTCACCAATCAACAGGCTTTTGATCAAGGTATTCACGCGCAAATTCTCCAGCGTATGCTGACAGATGCCGTTATATCTTTGGATGCAAACGAGCTTGGCATTGGGGTGAATCGCAAAACGGCGCGTAAAGTGGTAGAAGAAATACCCACTTTCCAAAACGATATTACGGGTGAATTTAGCGAAGATAAACTCGATGAAGTCTTGGCTCAGAACCGGATTACCCGTCAATCCTTCGAAGAGGACATCTATAATTCCTTGCGCCGCCAACAAACCGTTCCCGCCATTATTGCCGGTATTGAAGCTCCGTTGGATTTTGCGGTTCAGCGATATAAATTTTTAACTGAGCAACGCAAAGCCAAAGTCCTCACCTTGACCGAGAAAGCCGTCCCCGCCCCAGAAACCCCTGATGACACTGTTCTCAAAGCCTATATTGACGAATTCGCCTCGCGCTACACCGCACCTGAATATCGAAAAATTACGATAATGCGCCTTGAATCGCATGACATTACACCAAATATTGAAGTTTCAAATGACGACATCAAAGCGGCCTATGATTATAAAATTGAACTTGGAGAGCTAGGGACGACAGAAACGCGGTCTGTGGTACAAATCACAACTCCGGATGAAGTCACCGCACAAAAAGCCGTAGACCGCCTGAATGCGGGTGAAACGGCTTTTGAAATTTCAAATAGTCTGGGTTTAATAGAGCCCATTGTATACACGGATGTTGTCGCCGATGACATTTTTGATCCCGAAACCTCAAAGGCCGCCTTTACGCTAGAAAATGGTGCGAGCACCGCCCTTCTAGGCAGTTTGGGAAATTGGTACGCCGTGCAAGTCACAGATATTAATGCCGCAGAAGCCCCCGATTTCGAGGCCCAGAAAGAAGATATCAAAACCGACCTCCTCAAAGATCTCGCCGAAGAAAAGCTCTATGACATCACAGCGGATATTGAGGATGCATTAACAGACGGCTTGACCTTAGAAGAAGTTTCAGACCGGACAAAAGTCGGCATAGCCACACTTGACTACATTGACCGTACAGGTGTGACCCCCGACGGCCTGAGAATGTCCGGGTTTTCAGTCATTCCGGGTATTGCAGATGATGAAAAAATCCTCATTGAAATTTTCACCAATGATATTGGATATCAAACAGACCTTTTCCAAACATCTGGCGGCGGCTGGGCGGCCATACGGGTTGATGATATTCGCGATTCCCGACTTAAAGATTTTTCAGATGTTAAATCCTCCGCTATTTCGGCGTGGAAAACCAGACAAATAGATGACGCCTTAGGCGCGCTTATGCTTGACCTCGCCAGCAAGGTGCAAACAGGTGAAACTCTGGAGACCATAGCGCAAGGCCTCAAAAATGGGGCTTTGATTGAAGAGGCCGTAATTGTTCGCAGTGCGCGGAGTGAAAAGGTTGGCCCACTTGTGGCCCAAGCTTTATTCAAAGCCAAAGAAGGTGACATTGAACGTGGGTCTGGCGTGAAACCTTTAACGCGGCAAATCGCGGTGCTGACTGATATCATATCCAATCAGGATGCCTTGGCAGGTCAATTTGCTGATGTCGTACAAGAACAAGCCACCAATGCTATTTCCAGTGACTTACAAGCGGCTTATCAAGCTTCAATACTTAAAGATAACCCTGTCCGAGAATTTCCTGATAATGTTAAACAGGTCTTGGGCCTGACCGGACCCTAGCCCCAAAATTGAGACGCGCTTATGCGCAACGACCGAGATGACAACACCTATTCATCCTTCTAAAGATGCTTTTAAGCGCCGTGAAAGTGACGGTAAACCTCAACTTGTTTATGCACGTATAATTAATGATCTTGATACACCGGTCTCGGCGTATTTAAAAATCGCAAAAGGCAAACCTTATGCATTCTTATTTGAGTCCGTGCAGGGCGGCGAACAACGCGGACGCTATTCCTTTTTAGGGTTTTCTCCGGACGTAATTTGGCGCGCATTTGGCGATGACAGTGAGATATCCAGAGATGGCGGCGCATTTATCCCAGAAGACGGACAACCGCTTGAAACGTTACGCAAGCTACAAGCCGAAACCGCTTTTGACCTGCCCGATGACATTCCGCCAATGGGGGCAGGATTATTCGGATATCTGGGATATGATATGATCCGTCAAATCGAAACCCTTAAATCCGACAAGCTTGACCCCATTGGGACCCCTGATGCCATAATGGTAAGACCGAAAATTATTTGTATTTTCGATGCCGTGGCCCAAGAGATTATTATCGCCTCTCCAGTCTTTAAGGGTGGGTCTTATGACAAGGCTACAACCCGAATAAAAAAAGTTATCAACGATCTGAGTTTACCCATAAGTGGTCGTATTATTGAGGATATTCCAACTCCAAAAATAACGCCCAAGCTTGGCACGACTTTAAACGCATTTTCTGATCGTGTTCAAAAGGCAAAAGATTATATTTTATCCGGCGATATTTTTCAGGTTGTTATCGGGCAACGTTTAAGTGCTCCCCTCCCTGCCGGCGCCTTCGCCCTTTATCGGTCTTTGCGACGCATGAACCCCTCGCCCTTTTTGTATTTTCTGAATTTTGACGATCACAGCATTATAGGTTCCAGTCCTGAAATCCTTGTACGCCTTCGTGACGGCACGGTGACAATCCGCCCTATAGCCGGCACGCGCCCACGCGGCAAAACCAAATCCGAAGACATTCAAAATGAAAAAGACTTACTCGCAGACCCCAAAGAATGCGCGGAACATTTAATGTTGCTTGATCTGGGACGCAATGATGTAGGACGGGTCTCGAAAGCTGGCACTGTTAAAGTGACTGAACAGTTCACCATCGAACGATATAGCCATGTCATGCATATCGTCTCCAACGTTGAAGGTGAAGCCTTAGCTGAACATGACGCGCTCTCAGCCCTCTTTGCCGGCTTTCCTGCTGGCACAGTATCCGGCGCCCCGAAAGTTCGAGCTATGGAAATAATAGACGAATTAGAACAAGAAAAGCGTGGCATATATGCGGGTGCAGTGGGTTATATATCTTCTAATGGAGATATGGATACAGCCATAGCGCTACGGACGGCTATCGTTAAAGATGGTGTTTTACATGTACGGGCAGGCGCGGGTATCGTCATGGACTCTGTCCCCAAATCGGAATTTGAAGAAACACTTCATAAAGCTGCTGCCTTGTTTCGGGCGGCGGAACAATCCGTAAAATTTGATCGGAATTGAGACATGCTCCTCGTCATCGATAATTATGACAGCTTTACCTATAATTTGGTGCATTACGCTCAAGAACTTGGAGCTGAAACGAAAGTCATACGCAATGATGATATGAGCGCGAAGCAGGCCTTAAGCTTGGGCGCACACGCCGTTTTGCTTTCTCCTGGTCCTTGCACCCCCAATGAGGCCGGAATTTGCCTTGATGTAATCGCCCAAGCCCCCGAAAGTTTACCTATTTTAGGCATATGTCTGGGTCAACAATCTATCGGACAAGCCTTTGGCGGAAAGATTATTCGGGCCCAACACATTATGCATGGCAAAGTCTCTGACATTCATCATGATACGACCGGATTATTTGCAGGTCTTGAAAGCCCATTTAAAGCAACACGCTATCACAGCTTGTCTGTTGAACGTAAAAGTTTGCCCGCAGATCTTTTGATCAATGCATGGGTAGAAGACGGAGAGATCATGAGCCTACGGCATAAAACACGCCCTATACATGGATTGCAATTTCATCCTGAATCGATAGCCTCGGAAAACGGTCATGCGCTTATAGGAAATTTTTTGAAACTTGCAGGTATCGGGACAGGTAAGTTAAAGCCGTGACAGAGTTCGCCCATACATTACGAGCCATCTTACGCGGCGAACGCGATAATGCATCTATCCAATCTTTTTTGGTTGATCTTAATGCGGCAGGACTCACCTCGGAAAACGTCCGTATCGGCGTCGAGATCATGCGTGAAAATATGACTCCCGTTTCTATCGACAAGGCTGTTGATATCGTCGGTACAGGCGGAACCGGGCTGCATACGCTTTCCATTTCAACAGCCACAGCATTCGTCTGCGCGGGTGCAGGTTTACGGGTAGCCAAACATGGTAATCGTGCCGCCAGCAGCCTGACTGGCACCGCGGATACCCTCTCAGAACTCGGTGTTAATTTAGCTATCACGCCCGAAAAAGCCGCAGAATGTGTTGAACGCGCGGGTATCGGTTTTTTATTTGCGCCCAATCATCACCCGGCTATGCGTCATGTCGGACCTGCCCGCAAAGCCATTGGCAAACGCACTCTGTTTAATCTGCTCGGCCCCATGAGTAATCCGGCGCGCACGACACGCATGTTGGTCGGCGTAAGCAACGACACATGGCGGCACTTGATGGCAGAGGCATTTACGAGATTGGGCATGGAGCATGTTTGGGTCGTCCATGGTTCTGATGGTTTGGACGAGATTACGACAACAGGACCCAGCTATGTCAGCGAAGTCAGAAACGGTGAAATACGTGAATTTACCATTGCACCTCAGAGCTACGGCATTCCTTTAACGACGATAGAAAGTTTGCGCGGTGGACATCCCTCTGAGAACGCATTGGCTTTATCCGAGCTTCTTGCGGGTCAACACAGTGAGTACCGTGACATCGTCAAATTGAATGCCGGCGCAGCCCTGATGATAGGCGGGCATGCTGATGACATGGCGTCGGGCATAGATATGGCCATAGACTCTCTTGATAATGGCAAAGCTCACGCCGCTTTAAACACATTGATAGAGGTTTCTAATGGTCGGTAACACCTTAATGGATGCACCAGATGTCCTCAAGAAAATTGCCGCCTATAAAGTCAATGAGGTAGCCCAACTTAAAGATGAAATCTCTATCGAAGACCTACGCGAAATCGCGCGTAGCCAAGTCCCGCCGCGCGGCTTTACCAAGGCGCTACAAACAGCCCCTAAAACAGCCCTGATTTGCGAAGTCAAAAAAGCCAGCCCGTCTAAAGGTATTATCCGCAAAAAATTTGACCCTACCGCTATTGCTCAGGCCTTTACATATGGCGGGGCGGCGTGCCTCTCTGTGCTGACCGACGGACCAGGGTTTCAAGGCAGTGTTGACATATTTAAAACCGTCCGCAGGGCTACAAACCTGCCACTTCTGCGTAAAGATTTTATGCTCGACCCTATTCAAATCACCGAGTCACGCGCAATGGGGGCAGATTGCATCCTCGTGATTTTGGCGATGATTAATGATGATATAGCCCGCGCTTTAATAGCCGAAGCGGTTGAACTCGGTATGGACGCGCTTATCGAAACCCATAACGCAGCCGAAATGGCCCGCGCCGTAAACCTTGGCGCGACACTAATCGGGATTAATAATCGCGATTTACGCACATTCGAAACTTCACTCGATACATTCAAACACCTCGCCCCCGATGCACCCGAAAATGCCACGCTCGTGGCCGAAAGCGGTATATTTACGCGCGCCCATATTCGAACTTTGACTACGCAAGGCGCGCAAGGGTTTCTAATCGGAGAAAGCTTGATGCGGCAAGACGATGTCGAGATAGCGGTGCGGGCATTATTGGATTAGGATTTTTCATATATTACTCACCTTGACAGAGCGAAGAACATCTATAGAACAAATATACATGTTGCTATTTTGTTCAATTGATTCCCGAAAGGATTCGTAATGTTGACGCAGAAACAAAAAGATCTTCTTTTATTGATTGATCGTAAGATTAAAGCGTCGGGCGTACCGCCTTCTTATGATGAAATGAAAGATGCTTTAGGGCTAGCCAGCAAGTCGGGCATTCACCGCTTGATTACAGCGTTGGAAGAACGCGGTTTTCTCCGACGACTACCCAATAAGGCACGTGCCTTGGAAGTTCTTAAATTGCCAACAGCCCCGGCGCATTCAATAATTGATACACCGGTCACGGCAGCCAATGATGAGTATGAAATTCCATTTGTCGGTAAAATTGCTGCGGGAAATCCCATTTTGGCTTTGGAAGATAGTTATAATACGATTTCTGTACCGCCCAATATGATGTCTCCGGATCATTACGCACTTGAGATAGAAGGCGATTCCATGATCAATGCTGGGATTTTAGACGGTGATCTTGTGATTATTAAAAAAGCCAATACAGCCCGCAATAATGAGATTGTAGTCGCCCTTGTTGACCGAGAAGAAGCCACATTAAAGCGTCTTTATAAATCCTCACAAGGGGTTGAACTTATTGCTGAAAATCCTGATTTCCCAACGCGAACTTTCGGCGCGGATCGCGTTGAAATCCAAGGTGTTTTAGTAGGACTTATTCGTAAGTATCATTAGGGCCTGTAACATCTTATCCAAGATATAATCGGCGTCTAATTCCTCTGTCTTTGCTTTAGATGTTCAGCCCACCCCCGCGACCACGGACGCGCCTGTCGCGCTTTCGTATTTGAAACCTCGATACGAAACATCTGTGAAGGTTTTACGGCATATGCCGTATTCCGATTTTGATCGGGGGCCCGGGATTCTACATTACCCTTATTTTCCAAAATATAAATATCTGCCGCGCCTGTATTCGAAAAATCACGACCATCGCGCAATACGGCCTTGCAGTGACGTCGAATACGCGGCCCCGCTTCGCGTGTTGTAAGAACAACAAGATCAGAGGCTTCACATTCTTCAATCAGGGCCTCAGGGTGGGACACCACAGAAATCGTACGACCTTTCAAATCAAACCGACAAGCCAAACCATCACACAAAGCGCGTGTATCCATATAGCTTCGGGTTTGTGCGCCGACTTTACCCGCACGTTGCATAAATTGCTCGCGCCCATACCGATCCGATCTTTTGCGCCCCACATAAAGCGTACCGGATGAGTTATCGGTGAAATGACGTGACTGACCCCCGACCTGACTCGCAATATGACTGTCCCAAAAGGCAATTTGCCCACTATCCGAAATTCGTAAATCAGGTTGAGGTGACACGCCCCAAATCACAAAACACATCGTAATCAGGCTCATTCCAGCCCATTTAAACCACCAAGATCCAATACATAGGGCGGTGAACCCGAGTCCAAAAAGTCCAATAACAAACCCCGGTGCCGACCGAATATGACTAATAGCGCCTTTCAAATCTGTCACCCAATAGGCTATAACCAAGATAAAATCCAAGCCGGCGCCCATAATTTTAAGGCCAAATGCCTCGGCGCCAAAAGGCATTAGCAAAAATGACATTAAAGCTGCCGGCATAACTATGGCGGTGAAAACCGGCATAGCCAGCATATTCCCGATCAATCCGTAATTAGCAATGCGATTGAAATGTAACATGGCAAATCCACCTGTGGCACCACCAGCGACAAAACTTGTTGTTGTCACGGCACTCAGATTACGACCTATCTTAACGGCCCACCCGGTTTTATAGGGTAAGTGACCATAGCGTTCCTGCTTGAAATTTTGCCAATATCCATAAAAAGCCACAAGCGCTGCTGCGGCCGAAAAAGACATTTGAAATCCGGCAGATATGAGGCTTTCGGGATGCAGCCATAATGTTACGGCTGCCGCGACCGCAACGGAGCGCATGGAAAACGCTCGCCTGTCTAAAATCACCGCAAGAAATACAATAATGGCCATAATATAAGCCCGTTGCGTTGACACGCTCGCGCCCGATAATAATAAATAAGCCGTTGCCAGCCCCATGCCTGCGATCGCCGCAAATTTCCGGACATCGAAACGTCGCGACAGCGGTGCAATCATTGCTAAAAACAAGGTAACAAGATAATAACCGCCCCCAGATAACAACCCCATATGCAGCCCAGATATAGCAAGAACATGCGCAAGCCCCGTATCGCGCAAAGCTTCTGTTTGGTCTTTCGGGATATAGCTACGCACCCCTGTTAACAGAGCGACTTGCAAGCCGGCTGTATCTTCTGGTGCCGTAACTAATATCCTGTCAGCCAATTTATAGCGAAACCGGGCCAGCGCTCGCACCGTAGTTTCGAGCAGATTATCCGTGTCCACCTTCACGCTCTCAGGCTCAGATATGGCAAAGCCGTAAGCGCCGATATTTTGAAAAAAAGCACGCCGCGCTGGATCATAACCGCCCGGCACAACGGGTCCCGGAGGGGAGGTCAACAAGGCCTTAAGCCTAACGCCCTGCCCGACACCTATACCCTCTCCATTAGCTCTTACACGGATTTTACGCGGCACAGGGGTAATGATATCGCCGAATCTATTTTCAATCTTCTTGACCCGCAAACGCCAACGGTGCCCCCGTCCAGATGTTTCAATAGCTTCGACCCACCCTGTCACGACATAGGATTGACGCTTACTCTCTAGAAACGAAGTTGCCACAGATGCCGAATGTAATCCGGACCGAAAGGCACCTAATAGAAGACAAAACAGAACCGAAACCCCTATAAAGATTTTAGAGAGATTGGAGTGCAAAGCGGGCGATTCAAACTCAAGCTTTTCCAACTGCCTGTATGTCCCTAAAAGCACCCCCGCCAATAGAACAAGGAATAGGCTTAAATATTTGAGGGATGGCTCAAAAGGTGCAGAAAAATAGACACCGATTCCCGCGCCAAACATAATGACTGCAACGTCAAACTTTTGAAACGCCATAGGGCGAGACTGCGCCTGCACACTTCTGATAAGATGCCGTATAAAGCCCGGATGTGATATCCGAGGTGTCTCGCGCGATTGACCCGAGATATTAATCTGCGAGCTCTGGGCGTTTGCCCTATGCATTTTCGTCTTCATATGTGATAGAAAGCCCCCCGTGCCCCACATTAGGACAAATTTTTAAAAATGACGACACAAAAGGTAATAACTCGGTTTGCCCCCTCCCCCACAGGATTTTTACATATTGGTGGTGCCCGCACAGCCTTGTTTAACTGGCTATATGCACGACATATGGGAGGTGACTTTAAACTCCGTATCGAAGATACCGACAGAACCCGTTCAACCCCACAAGCCACACACGCTATTTTGGAGGGAATGGCGTGGCTGGGATTAGATCATGACGGGGATGTTGTTTACCAGCACGCGAATGCGCCAGAACATGTGAAAACCGCGCATGAACTTCTTGAACGTGGTGCCGCTTACCGGTGTTATTGCACCCCTCAAGAACTGGAAACCCTACGTGAAGCAAGCCGAGCTGAAGGACATGCGTTTAGAAGTCCTTACCGTAATGAAACCTTAATCAAAGACGCGCCGTATACCATTCGTTTTCGCGTTCCCGATGGTCAAACCCATATTCAGGACAACGTGCAAGGGGATGTTAAATGGCAGAATGAAAACTTTGATGATCTTGTCCTCTTGAGAGCGGACGGCAGCCCCACATATATGTTGGCGGTCGTCGTTGATGATCATAATATGGGCATAACCCACGTTATTCGTGGTGATGATCATCTTATAAATGCTGGCCGACAAAGTTTGATTTATCACGCGTTAGGATGGGACACACCGAATTGGACCCATGTTCCGCTTATCCATGGGCCGGACGGGAAGAAACTCTCTAAACGACATGGCGCCTTAGCTATCGAAGCTTATAAAGACATGGGGTATTTACCGTCTGGCTTACGAAATTACCTCCTCAAATTGGGGTGGGCACGGGGTGACGTTGAAATTTTTCTTGGCGACGCTGCAATAGAGAATTTTAATTTGGAGGGTCTCAATAATGCACCTGCACGACTTGATTTTGACAAGATGGACTTTATCAACGGTCAACACGTTTTGAATACAGACGATACGGCGTTGCTTGACGCCGCATTACCCTTTTTAGAAACGCTCAATACACAACCCTTACCCCCAGAGTTGCGTGATAAAATCAAATTAGCTATGCCAACATTGAAACCACGTTCCAAAACCTTAGTCGAACTAGCAGAGCAGGCTCGCTATCTCATACTTAACCGTCCATTAGAGATCACAGGAAAAGCCAAAAAGTCGCTAAAAAATGACGCAATAGGACATATAGGCACTTTAATTTTACAGCTCCAGGCTATAGAAGGAGCGCAATGGACAGCGGAGAGACTTCAAACTGTCCTGACAAAATATGCGGCCGATAATGACATCGGCTTTGGAAAAATCGGTCAACCTGTTCGCGCAGCCTTGACGGGTGGTGCGCCCTCCCCAGATTTATCTTGGGTATTGGCTTTGCTTGGCAAGAGCGAAACTTTGGCGAGACTCCAAGATGTCGTAACGGTGAAAAGAGATACAAAGGACCCTCATGGAAAATAAGATAAAAAACACAGGTACAGCCAAAATTACCATTGGTCAGGACAGCTATGATCTCCCTATTTATGCTGGGTCGGTTGGCGCTCCGGGCATTGATGTACGCAGCCTTTACAAACAATCCGGCCATTTCACATTTGATCCTGGGTATACCTCCACATGTTCAACCGAATCACAAATCACCTATATTGACGGCGGCAAGGGCCAGCTCCTGTACCGGGGATATCCTATCGAACAATTGGCCGAGCATTCCAGCTTTCTTGAAGTCGCCTATCTGTTGATTAATGGCGAATTGCCGAATGCCGAACAAAACAAGACATTTACAGAGACGGTCACCAACCACACCATGTTGCATGATCAAATTGAAAGTTTTTTCCACGGATATAGGCGCGACGCACATCCTATGGCCATGTTATGTGGTACTGTGGGCGCCCTTTCTGGCTTTTACCATGACGATGCCCATACAACCGAAGATGAAGCCCGCAATATGGCCATCCATCGGCTAATCGCTAAAATGCCAACATTGGCGGCCCGCACGTATAAATACTCTATTGGCCAACCGCATGTGTATCCAAATAACAATCTATCATATGCAGGTAATTTCCTGAATATGTGTTTTAGTGTTCCGGCTGAGAAATATAAGATCAGTCCGACTATCGAACGCGCGATGGATAAAATCTTTATTCTTCACGCGGATCATGAGCAAAATGCTTCAACATCAACCGTCAGGCTTGCCGGCTCATCGGGCGCAAACCCTTATGCTTGTATCGCTGCGGGTGTCGCATGTTTATGGGGTCCTAGTCATGGCGGTGCCAATGAAGCGTGTCTTAACATGTTGCGCGAAATCGGCACTGTGGACCGTATTCCAGAGTTTATCGCACGCGCAAAAGATAAATCGGATCCATTCCGTCTGATGGGTTTTGGACATCGGGTCTATAAAAATTTCGATCCGCGATCGCGTGTAATGCAAAAAGTCGCACATGAGGTTCTTGAGGAATTAGACCTTAAAAATCCTATTTTAGATGTCGCGAAAGAACTCGAGAAAATCGCGCTTGAAGACGAGTATTTTGTCGCCAAAAAACTCTATCCAAATGTAGATTTCTACTCAGGTATTGTCTTGAGCGCATTAGGCTTCCCAACATCAATGTTCACGGTTCTTTTTGCTCTGGCCCGAACAGTTGGATGGATTTCACAATGGAACGAAATGCTAGAAGACCCTAGTCAACGGATTGGACGTCCTCGTCAGCTTTATTCAGGCCGTACAGCGCGCGATTTCGTGCCCATTGGTAAAAGATAATTACCTCTCCAAAGCCAATATAGCTTTCGCGGCACGGAGACTTCCCGTGCCGCCCCGACCTGCCATTTTAAGAGTTTGAGTGCGTAAATCTTTTTCGGCTTTTTTACTTTTTTCCGGATCAATCAAATAGGCATGCACGGCATTCGATAAATTTTTACCTGTGCAATGACGTTGAATAAATTCAGGCATAAGACAACGCTTGGCAGCTATATTTACGATAGAGATATATTTGGGTTTATAGAGCCATTTGGCGAAAAAATAAGTTACCGGATTAAGCTTATAAGCAACAACGCTTGGCACCCCCATACAGGCCAATTGCGTTGTGACAGTTCCCGAACATGACAAAGCCACATCGGCTGCATCAAATATGTCCCATTTACGGGCTTCGGGTAACAATATGACATTTTGCAATCGCAAATCATGCCCTGCCGCAGCCCCAACATCGGTCGCAATCGCTTCAGATACCGGACTAATGAAACAAACATCCTTATAAAGCGCCTTAATATTCGTAATTGCCTGTGCGAACGGTTCGGCAAGCGTTTGAACCTCAGATAATCGACTCCCAAACAAAACGGCTATGATTTTCGTATTTTTCGAAATGTTATGTTTGGCACGAAGCGACATCCCATCACCTTGATCAAAATCCTCTTCAAAAACGGGATTGCCAATATAGGTCGTTTCAAGTCCATGTTTTTCAAAAAACGGGGCGTCGAAACTATGTAAACTCAATAAATGATCAACAGATTTAGCTAGTAACTTGGCCCGACCTTCACGCATAGCCCAAACTTGAGGAGCAACATATTTCACAATACGGCCTTTATAGCCCGCCCTTTTCAAAGTCCTCGCCACACGTATCATAAACCCCCAACTGTCGATTAGGACTACCTGCATGGGATTTTCGGTCAAAATCATATCAGAGACTTGCTTCACCCGCTCTAATACAAGTGGGTAAATTTTTAAGGCTTCAATAAACCCGAGAACTGCAAGATCAGACACATCTATATCTGTCTTGATTCCCTGTGCCGCCATAGCGCTTCCGCCAACACCCGTAATTTCAATGGTCTTATGTTCAGCCCGTAAAGCCTTTATCAAATTTGCCCCCAGTATATCGCCAGAGCTTTCGACTGCGACAATGAAAACAGATGTCATGATTTCAATGTCGGCAGCCCGGCAATAAACATACCGACCGTGTTTGCTGCATTTATGACCGCGTCATGGTCTATCACGAAAGCACGCCCCCCCTCGGCCACTATACCTGCCAACCCGGCTTGGGCGGCATGATTCACAGTTTCAACGCCTATAACGGGTAAATCCACGCGGGTTTCTTGGCCCGGTTTAATCATCTTTGCGAGTACGCCAGCGCGGCCTTCCGACCCGTTAGCATTTACGCCTCTAATCGACGGTGACAGAGCTGAGACCCGCTCTAACATGGCATCAGTACCTTCTTGCGCTTCAACAGCCAATACAAGACCACGGCACACGACGGCTCCCTGTCCAATATCAAGGCGTCCAATTTCCCGCGCAATTTCGCAGGCCTTTTGGGCATCATCGCGGTGCGCTTTGCCCATACGAACAGCGCCTAAATGCCCTTCGGGGAGTAACAAATGCTTGCATAAATCTTGTGGAGAAATGATTTCAAATCCATCGTCTTCAAAAATATTCAATACATAAGATAACAAGGCATTATCTCCGTCTTGCGCGGCCTTGATAGCACCTGGCAATCGCCGCAACCCTTTCATATCAGGTTTCAGAGTTAAAAAATTCGGACGTTTTACATATCCTGCAAAGCAAATATGAGTACAGGCGTGAGTTGAAAAATAGCGTGTAATTTTACCAAATTCAGCGAGCCCAAATGACTGGCTTGTTATCGCACGGTCCAAGTTTAAAAAAGCATCAGTGTCAGCAAAGCCGGAAATGGTCGCAACACATATATTTATATCAGCCGCATGTGCCCCTAGAACGACATGGCGCGGTAACGCACCTTGCCCGGCTATCAATCCAACCTTCATATCTACACCCCATTTTGCGGCATACAAATACGGCGTTTCTCCTGATCGCGAATAAATTCGACAATCTCCATGACCAAAGCTTTGTCCTTATATAAGCGAGCTGTGTCGGCCAATCTCTCAGCAAATGTACCTTCTTGTGCAAAAAGCAATCTATAAGCCGATCGCAAATCCTGAATCGTACGACGATCAAAGCCGCGACGCTTTAGACCGACTATATTCAATCCTGCTAAACGGGCCGTATTCCCAATCACAGATCCATAAGGAATAACGTCAGCCGTGACCGTTGCCATACCACCAATAAAAGCATGGGTCCCAATGCGCGTATATTGATGCACAGCGCAAAGCCCTCCCAAAACGGCATTATCGCCAATTGTCACACATCCCCCGATTTGCGCTCCGTTCGATACAACCACATGGTTTCCGACATGACCTTCATGCGCTAAATGCGTCCCCACCATAAAATAACAATCATCGCCAATTATCGTTTCAGGTTTCCCTGTGTCCGTACCCGGATGAATATTAACCAGTTCCCGAAATACATTACGTGCGCCTATGCGAATGCTGACGTCCCCGCCCTTATGCTTAAAATCTTGTGGAGGATGCCCCATAGATACAAAGGGATATAATTTACACCCCTCCCCAATAACGGTATGTCCCGCCAAGTTAACCTGTGCGACAAGCTCTACATTTTTACCAAGTTTCACATTCGGCCCCACCACACATAGAGGGCCAATTTTCACACCCGTATCCAAGTCGGCCTTCGGATCAATAAAGGCAGATGAATGTATTTCCACACTCATGACAAGGCCCGGTTTAAGTCCATTTCAGCCGCCGCGAATTTTAACGTCGCAACAATATTATCACCCAAACGCGCTTGGCCCGTAAACTTATAAAAAGGAAGGCGAATTTTTTCAATTTCAACATTAATGGTCAGGGTTGATCCCGGGAAAACCGGTTTTTTGAACTTGGCATTTTCAACATTAGAAAAAGCAATAAATTTATCATCATCTAAGCCACGGGTCAGAGATATTAATAAAGCCCCGGCTTGCGCAACAGTTTCAATAATCAACACGCCCGGCATGATCGGTAAATTTGGGAAATGCCCTTCGAAAAAAACGGAGTCAGCCCTGACCTCTGATTGCGCACAAATATGCATATCGGAAAGATGCGTTACCCTATCGATAAATAATATAGGATCTCTATGCGGCAGATATGTCTTAATCAGATCACGCTCTATTGGAAATCTGTAAAGACTATCCGGGGACGATGCAGCGGCTTTCGTCATATTAAGCTTTCTGGTCACGCTTAGGTTTTACCGTCAATTTCCGCATTGCACTTACCATTCGCATATGATCCCGAATGGGTTGCGCAGGAATTCCAGACCATGTTTCACCTGCGGGAACGGAATGCATAACACCGGCCCGCGCGGCCAGTCGCGCACCATCACCGATTGTGATATGGTCTGCAAGACCAACATTCCCCCCCATCATCACATCTGATCCGACATGGCAACTGCCCGAAATGCCAACATGACCCGCAATCGCACAACGCGGTCCGATCTGTACATTGTGCGCGATCTGCACGAAATTATCTATTTTAGTATCCACACCTATCTCTGTATCGCCTAATTGCCCACGATCAACACACGTTTGACTACCAATAGATACACGATCTCCGATTATAACACGGCCAATATGAGGAATATCGATAATCCCGCTCTCGTCATGGGCGACTCCGAAGCCCGCCTCACCGATAACAGCTCCGGCTTTTATCCGGCAATTTTCACCAATCAAACAGGAAGACAGGCTTACATTGGCCCCTATCTGCGTGTGTTTTCCAATCAAAACACCCGGTCCGATAACGACATAAGGCGCAATATCTACCCCCTCTGAAATAACGGCTCCCGCTCCAATTATAACAGAATTATGAATACGGGCAGTTGGTGAAACTTCAGCCGGTCCAGAAATTGGTTTTAAGGGCGAGTATAAGCGCTCCAAGGTTCGCGCGAAATGCGTACGGGGAAATGCCGAAATTATAGGAATAATTCCGTGTTCACCTACAAGCGCGCTATCTTTTTCAGCAACAAAACAAGCTGTCGCCTTCGCCGTCTTTAAAGCGTCTTTATGTTTACGGCTTTCAAAAAATGTGATGTCACCGGGGCGTGATGTCTCCAAAGCCGCACCCGCCGAAACCGTTTCGTCTTCAAAAGTTTTATCAACAATATCAGCTTCGATTACGGAGACGATATCGGCTATTGTCAAAGGCCCGTGTGATAGAAAAAAGCGGCTATCGACTTTCACCGTCACAACTATCACCCGACCCTTAAATCATCCGCTTTAATAAGCGATACTTAGTCTGTCACCTATTTGGTTTTTCGTGGCAAACGCTCACGCACAACAGAGACTGTCCGCATTTGAGAATTTAACCGACTCAAGACTGTGTTCGTCACATCCGTTGTTTTTCCACCATAAATTACAAGCGAACGGTCTAATATGATATCAGCTTTGCGTTCGGCTACAATGGCTTCAAGAATTTTTGCCAACCGCTCATTCACTTTTTTAATCGCTTTTTGTTCCGTGATTTTCAATTCGGCTTGCTTATATTTTGCCTCTACTTGTTGTTTTTGACCTTTAGCGGCGAGATCTTGCGCACGTTTCTGTAAGTCAGGGCGCGATTTTAACGCAGCTGCATCCATACTTTTAAGCTCATTCACAAGACGATCACGCTCTGACGTTAATGGAGATGTCGAAGCTTTAATTTCAGATTCCATAGATTTACCGATAGACTCCATCTGACGCTTAATGTGTTTTCCAACCTCAGATTCCCGTAAAATGCGGTTCTGGTCAATCGTAAGAATAGTACTCTGGGCAAAGGCCGTAGCCGAAAACGCGAAACTGGCCGCCAAGCCAAGACATAAACTGCGTAAAGTTTTCATTTTAGACATATTAATTAAACCTTGTTGATGTCGTAAACTGGAAGGACTTGCGTTCATCCACATCGAATTGTTGTATGGGTTTCGTAAAGTCAAACCGAATAGGCCCGAATGGCGAGTCCCAATATACGCTGGCACCAATTGTAGCACGAATAAAGAGATCATCAATAACCGTTGTTGTAACGCCACCATCATTGGTCTCAAACGTAAACTCTTCATCCAGCAATCCAACCGTGCCAGCTTCAGCAAACAAGCTAGCGGATAAATTCGGAATGCCAACAGGAAAACTCACCTCGGCCGCAGCCAAGCCAAACAGGTTTCCACCAAGCGCATTACCCCGACGCACTTGTCCCGTTATATCATCAATAAGAACAACCCGGGGGCCGACACCCGCCGTGTCAAACCCGCGAAACTCATTATTTCCTTTAAAATAACGATCATTAATCTGTACAGATTCCCCCCCCCAACCCTGAATATACCCGCCAGAGAGCGCTAAACTGCCTACAACATCGCCAATAATACCCTTGTAGAAATTAGCGCGAACATCCGTACGTAAATATTTCACATCGCCACCAATACCTGCGAGATCCTGACTAAATCGGAAATCAAAGCCGCCTGTAGGCGTAATCGGATCATTTCGACGGTCCCAGCCTAAAGTATAGCCGAATATAGAGGATAAACGCCCACCCTCTTGTAAACACAGGCTGTTTTGCGAAGATTGCTGCGGGCTTGCTAATATGGCCGCGCAATCTAGTCCCGGCACTTCGATATCTTCGGCTCTTAAAGAGTAACGGGCTGACAGGGATGTATTTTCGGTCAATGGGAAGCCCAGAGAGATTTGCCCGCCGGTACGAGACTGTCTAAATCCGGCCTCATCAAGGAAATCCAGAGTCACATCAAAAAGTTCGAACCCTGCCGCTAAATTTCGTCCCAAGAACCGAGGTTCGGTAAACCGGAGGTCAATTTCACGTCGATTTGAACTCGCCCGAATAACAAACCGTAAAAGTTGTCCTCGCCCTCGTAAATTTCTTTGTGTTATCGAAAGGTCAACCAAAAACGCATCCGCCGATGAAAAGCCTGCAGAGAAAGAGAGTTCACCCGTGGGCTGTTCTTTGACTTTGACTTCGACTTGCGCACGATCAGGGGATGACCCTTGTGTTTCACTAATCTCAACTTCTTCAAAGAAGCGTAATCGGCGTACATTATTGCGCGATCGGTCAAGTAGAATACGATTAAAAGCATCACCTTCAACCAACTCCAATTCCCGTCGAATAACGTGATCAAGTGTCTGGGTATTGCCCACAATGTCAATGCGCTCGATATAAACCCGAGGGCCTTCTGTTATGTTAAAGGTCAGGTCAACGGTCTTTGTATCCCGGTTTCGACGGATGCTTGGCTGTATATCGACAAATGCATAACCCGCAGCTCCCGAAGCAAAGGTCAGACCATCAATAGCATCTTCTACGACACTCGCTTTATAAATTTCACCCGTGTAAATCGGAACCAATTGTAACAGTAAATCTTCATCAAGCGTTTCCAGTTCGGTTTTGACGTCAATCTCGCCCCATGTATATTCCTCACCCTCATCCACGGTAAATGTAATATAAAAATCTTCTTGGTCAGGTGTTAATTCCGCGACCGCAGACACAACCCTAAAATCGGCGAAACCTCTATCTGTATAAAACTCACGTACTTGTTCACGGTCAAACTCCAACCGTCCCGGGTCGTAATTATCATTGGAAGAGAAGAATTTGTACCAAATGGATTCCTCAGTGACAATTTCCTTGCGTAAACGCCGGTCTGAATATTCATTATTACCAATAAAATTGATACGTTTCACCCCTGTAACAGGACCTTCCGTAATCTCGAAAATCAAGTCAACACGGTTTTGTGGTTGCTGTACAACCTTCGGAGTCACGTTGGCTGCAAACCGACCCGATTGACGATAAAGTTCGATAATACGTTGCACATCCGCCTGAACATTTGCGCGCGTAAAAATGGCCCGAGGTTCGGCTTCAACTTCGTCGGTAATTTTATCTGTTTTTAGAGATTTATTGCCTTCCAGAATAACCCGGTTGATAATCGGGTTTTCAATCACTCGGATAAGCACATTTCCGTCACGCGGTTCAATCTCGACATCGGCAAATAACCCCGTCGCATAAAGTGTTTTAACCGAAAGATCGATACGTTCATCGCTATAAGGATCCCCGCGTGCAAACAGTAAATATGAGGCCACAGTATTGGCCTCCACACGTTGGTTGCCTTGGACTTGTACGGTTTTAATGACGGTTGGACGCTCGACGCGCACAGGCGGTGGTCCGCTGCCATCTGTATCTTGGGCTTGCGCTTGAAACCCGCATATAAACATAGCGAAAACGACTCCCAGCGCTTTGAAGAAAGCGCGAGGCATGACATCCAATGTTTTTGCGATTTCATTCATAAAATCGTCCACTTAGGAGGATAGACTACTGATATATCCAATATCATTCCATGTTAAAATAACAAGTAATGTCATCAGAACTGCAAATCCTATTCTAAACCCCAACTCCTGTTTCTTTTCACTTAGCGGACGACCCGCTACGGCTTCATAGCCGTAGTACAGCAAATGTCCACCGTCGAGAACTGGAATCGGCATTAAATTTGCGACACCTAACCCGATAGAGAGCGCTGCGGAGAGTTGCAAGAGGTTCAAAGCCATTGCTTTGAGCCGATCCATAACAGAAAGTTCCAATTTTACTGTGTCTACTGCCGTTTTTCCCGTCATCGTTGCAATTCGAACAACGCCGCCTAGAGCTTTACCATCCTCTTTGCCCGTAAATATGCGTCCAATGTAAGTACCTGTCATGGCGATAGAACGACCGACCTCCGAAACTCCGTAATTCAATCCTGAAAACACACCATAATTGCGTTGCATCACGGCGTTTTCACCCCCGATTCGCACGCCAATCGTCCCGACTTGATTATCTCCGCCGATAAAATCTTTGCGAACTTGCTTTTTCGGCGTTATCGGAAATTCTACAAATTGACCGCCCCGCTCTACACGTGCCATTAAGGTTACATCACTGCGAAGCGCAACATAAGCTATTAAATCACTCGATAAAGACACGTCTTTGCCGTCCAGTGTCAAAAACTGATCTCCGGCCATAACCCCGGCGTGTTGCGCCGCACTCTCGGGTAAAACGTCCAAAACAACCGACCGTATTTCCCGCGTCCCAATTATCATGGCAATACTGGCAAAAATCACGATCGCCAGTATGAAGTTCGCAACAGGCCCCGCTAAAACAATTAAGACCCGTTGCCAAAGCGGTTTAAAATGAAAACATGACGTCAGTTCAACCTCTGACTCTCCAGATGCATTTCCAGCCTCTATTTCAGCTTTCATTTGCTCAAGTCTATCAGTATCGGGATTACTCGCCGCCCCTGCATCTCCTAAAAATTTGACATACCCTCCCAATGGAATGGCGTTAATCGTCCATTCCGTCCCCGACTTTGCTTTCCACCGCGTCAAGGGTTTGCCAAAACCTATCGAGAACCGTTCAACCGCGACATTAAAAAATCGGGCAACCGAGTAATGTCCCAATTCGTGAAAAAAAACGAGAGAAGAGATTACAATGATAAAGCTTAGCGCAAAAACACATGCGTAAAACAAGGATAAAATCATAGGCCTATCTAGCAGGTTTATAAGAAATTTAAATAGTCTTATTTACGACTAAACTGCGGTAAAACAGCCTTGGCGTTACGGCGGGCTTGGCTATCGGTTTCGATCACCTCTTCCACAGATTTAGCTGACATTAGAAAATCGCTTTCAGCGCTATGGATATCTAATACGTTTTCGACAACACGCGCGATAGATGTAAAACCTATTTGATCGGACAAAAACGCAGCCACGGCCATTTCATTAGCTGCATTTAGAACATTGGGAGCCTTCCCGCCTGCCTCCAAGGCTTCCCGCGCCAAACGCAATGCAGGGAAGCATTCTAAATCCGGTTCGAAAAAAGATAATTGAGACATTGTTGCCAAATCCAGTCGTCGAACCGGGGCTTCCATACGGTCAGGCCACCCCATTGCATAAGCAATCGGTGTACGCATATCCGGAGACCCTAATTGTGCCAAGATAGACCCATCAATATATTCGACCATAGAATGCACAATAGATTGCGGGTGAACAATAACATCAATGTCCCGTGATGGGCGAGCAAATAGATAGCTGGCCTCGATAAGTTCCAGCCCCTTATTCATCAAGGTTGCAGAATCAATAGAAATTTTGGCGCCCATATCCCATACTGGATGCGCTAAAGCATCAGAACGTGTCACGGCGTCAAGTTCGGACTGGGTCGCGCCTCGAAACGGCCCCCCGCTTGCCGTTAAGATCAAGCGCCGTACACCCTCCGGCCTATCTTGTTCCAGAACCTGAAAAATGGCATTATGTTCGCTATCAACGGGCAATAAAGTCGCTCCACTCTTTTGCACATGTGACATGAAAACATCACCGGCACACACAAGACATTCTTTATTTGCCAAACCCACATGTTGACCGCGCTCCACAGCCGCCAAAGTCGGCTCTAGCCCCGCTGCACCCATTATTGACGACAAGGTAAAGTCAGCCCCCCGACGTCCAGCTTCGATCACAGCCTCCGGCCCGAGCCCATACGCAATACCGGTTCCGTCTAATAATGTTTTGAGAGGCGCACTGGCCGTTTCATCCGCGAGTGCCACATATTGCGCGCCGAACTCTATAGCTTGAGCGGCAAGTTTTTCTGCATTTCGATTTGCCGTGAGGGCTACAACTTGCCATGCCCCGGGGTCTGCACGCCGAATAAGATCCGTTCCACTTTCACCGATAGACCCTGTTGAGCCGAGTATAGAAATTGTTCGTGTCATAAATTCCGGTTACTCATACCCCGAACCAAAGATTTGGATTATAAATTAAGACCAAGCCGACAATAGCGCTGGCCATCATCAAGGCGTCCAACCGGTCCAGCATTCCGCCGTGCCCCGGCAATAGTTCTCCAGCATCTTTAACATTCAATCGGCGTTTAAGCCCACTTTCAAAAAAATCACCCACTACGGATATAATTACAATGAATGCGCCCCACGCCAATATAACCGGGCGAGGCCACGCCAGTAAAATTGCGAAAATAAAGGCAATGAACAGTGCAAATATAAAACCAGACACAAATCCCGACCATGTTTTATTCGGGCTAAGTTTGGGCATAATTTTTGGCCCTTTGAAAAAAGAACCTCCAAAATAAGCCGCTGTATCTGACGCCGCAACTACCAGAATAATAAACATTAAAGACTGAAAGCCTTGAGACGCAAAACCGGGTTGAACGCCGCGCAACCACACCATCATTAAGCTTGGAATCGCAATGTAAAACACACCTAAAACCGTCCACAAAATACGGCCACGCTTTAAGCTATATACCATTGCACATATGGCACTCAGACCGACGATAATAGCCATGCGGTTATAATCTTGGATATATAAAAAATAAATCGCAGCGGCTAATCCCACCACTGGAATAAACACAGCAGGCCATCTGGCTTCAGGGTCAGACATATTGACCCATTCCCAGTACAGACGTGCCCCAATGAGGGCGGCAAAACCGGCCCATAATATACCGCCAAAATATAACGGTATGAAACAAATAACCGCAAAGATAACGGCCGAAACGGCTCTTATGCCTAGGTTTTTCCAGATAATGGGTTTTCCGCTCTCCGGATCTGAAGGGCGAGGTTCAGACTGATGTGAATGAGATGGCGGGCCCACGAAATCTAGGCTACTTCGACAACACCCAGATTGCCAAAGCGGCGTTCCCGGGTTTGAAATATATTAATGGCTGTTTCTAAATCAGATTTCGTGAAATCGGGCCAAAGAACGTCTGTGAATACAAATTCAGCATAAGCGGCTTGCCATAACAAGAAATTACTGATCCGTTTTTCACCACTGGTGCGGATGACTAAATCCACCTCGGGCAAACCAAATGTATCCAAATATTTATCAATATCCTTATCGTCCAAACTCTGCATGTCCTCACCCGCAGCGTGAGCTTTACGAATGGCCCGCAATATTTCATCGCGCCCCCCATAGTTAAATGCAATATTGAGATTAAACAACGTATTATCTTGCGTCCGGGCTTCAACCCTATCCAATATTTCACACAAATCCGGCGTTAGTCCTGTACGCGCACCTAATATTCGTACCCGCACACCCCGCGCATGTAATGTCTGAAGATCATCTTCAACATATTTTCGCAAGAGTTCAAATAAAGCCGCAATCTCGGCTTTTGGACGCGTCCAGTTTTCCGTTGAAAAACTATATAGCGTTAAACATTTCACACCAATTTCAGACGCCTGTTCAACAATACGCCGAACCGTTTTGACACCCGCTTGATGACCGAACACACGCGGTCGATGGCGAGCTTGCGCCCACCGTCCGTTCCCGTCCATTATTATAGCGATATGGGCCGGAAATTTTCCATCATATGTTCTGTTCGGTTTCAAACGTTTTAAACCTGCATGATTTCTTCAGACTTTTGTTTCAGTACATCATCAATTTCGGCCACAACACTATCCGTAGCACTTTGAACATCGCTTGAATGTGCTTTTTGTTCATCTTCGCTCATATCGCCGTCTTTTTCGAGACGCTTAAGCAGATCCATCGCATCACGACGTACATTCCTTACGGCGACTTTAGCCGTCTCGGAATATCCACCTGCGATCTTAACTAATTCCTTGCGGCGCTCTTCGGTTAAAGGCGGCATAGGAATGCGTAGCGTCGTACCATCAACAACAGGGTTCAACCCTAAACTGGATTGACGCAATGCTCTTTCAACAGCCCCGACTTGGCTTTTATCCCAAATGCTAACCGTCAGCATACGCGGTTCCGGCACAGATACGGAGCCCACCTGATTAAGCGGCGTTTGCGCCCCATAAGCTTCAACCGTAATACCGTCCAATAAGGCCGCATTGGCACGCCCCGTACGCAGTCCTGCAAACTCTGATTTCAATGATGAAACGGCGCCGTCCATACGTTTTCTGAAATCTTTCAAATTAAAACCGTCGTTTGACATAGTTTCTCCTTTCAAGCCGGATATATATCCAGCATGGTCACTTTAAGACCGAATTGTGGTACACACGCCTTTTCCTTGCATAACCGCATGAAAGCCGCCCTCTGTATGCAATGAAAACACAATTATGGGAATATTATTTTCACGCATTAATGAAATTGCGGACGCATCCATCACTTTCAGGTTGTCTGTAAGCACTTTCTGGTAGCTGAGCGTATCATAACGTTTTGCAGTCGGATTTGATTTGGGGTCTGAGTCATAAACCCCGTCGACCTGTGTACCTTTTAGCAAGGCTTCGCATTCCATTTCAGCCGCACGTAAAGCCGCAGCCGTATCTGTTGTAAAATAAGGATTTCCTGACCCGGCGGCAAAGATAACCACGCGTCCTTTTTCCATATGGCGTACAGCGCGGCGACGGATATAAGGTTCGCATACAGTCGTCATAGGAATAGCAGACATGACCCGCGTATCTACACCTTGACGCTCTAGGGCGCTTTGCATGGCCAATGCATTCATAACTGTGGCCAACATGCCCATATGGTCTGCTGTCGAGCGCTCAATACCAGCTGCGGACGCCGACAACCCACGGAATATATTTCCGCCACCAATAACTAGCCCGATTTGTAGGCCTTTTTCATGAGCGCCTGAAATTTCTTTAGCTATACGGTCAGTAAACTCGACATCAATCCCATAAGACTGATTGCCCATCAGGGCTTCGCCAGACAGCTTTAGAAGCACACGTTTATATTGGTAGTTTATTGTCATAACGTTCCCCTTCTCGTCGCTATAAACGACTCGCCTCGAATTGCCTATACGGGGGTACAATATTTAACGGAGCAGCGCGTCAAAAATATGACACGCCGCTGTAATTACATGGACTTTTGTCCACTAAATTTGGCTAGCTAGCTGCCAGCAACCGTTTTGGCGACTTCTGAGGCAAAATCTTCTTCTTTTTTCTCGATACCTTCGCCCAGTTCCATGCGCGAATATGCGGAAAGTTTAATCTCAGCCCCGAGCGCTTTTCCTTCGGCAGCAATAAGCTGTTCGATACTGCGCTCGCCGTCCATAACAAAAATCTGTGACATCAAAACAGATTCATTGAAGAATTTCGTCATGCGACCCTCAACCATTTTTTCAATAATAGCTTCGGGTTTTCCAGACTCACGCGCTTCATCAGATAAAGCTTTACGTTCCATTTCCACCACAGCAGGATCAAGGTCATCAACGCCAAGCGCCAATGGGCTTGTCGCCGCCACATGCATAGCAATTTTCTTAGCAAGGTTTTGCAAGGCGGTCTTATCACCTGATGATTCTAGCGCGACAAGCACGCCGATCTTACCCATGCCCTCAGTCACAGAATTATGCATATATCCAGCAACCACACCCTCAGAGACCGTCAACTTCGTCATGCGACGAAAGCTCATGTTCTCACCGATAGTGCCGACAAGTTTTGTTAGGTAGTCCGTTACATTTTCACCGCTTGCTGTTTTTGCTGCGGCTAAAGCTTCTGAACTGTCGACAGTCAGCGCAAGCTGGGAAACTTCGGCCACAGCCGCCTGAAATCCGTCATTGCGCGCGACAAAATCAGTTTCAGAATTAACTTCAACCAAAGCCCCGACTTTGTCAGCTAATGCAACTGCGACCAAACCTTCGGCTGCAATACGCCCGGCTTTTTTGTCAGCTTTCGCGATACCTTTTTTACGCAACCAATCAATAGCCGCTTCAAGATCACCATCATTTTCAGATAGCGCTTTTTTACAATCCATCATACCTGCGGATGTTTTATCACGCAGTTCTTTCACGAGAGCGGCTGTTATCTGAGCCATAGTTATCTCCTTTGAGTGAGTAAATTAAACCATGTCCGCCGCCCCGAGGAGAGGTCAGACAAAATCAAATGAAGGTAATGCGATTAAAATTCGCCCAATTTACCTTCGTTTTTAGCAAGCAAGTAATAAAACGTTACGCGGTTCTTCATCCGTGTTGGCTTCATGGTTGTACACACAGCCTTCACCTTTTCCATCGCGGCTTCTTTGTCGTCTATACCGAGCGTCTTTTTCATAAATCCATTTACAATGGTTTCAAGTTCGGTTTCGTCTGAGCACGCGACGTATTTTGCATCGCGACTCTTCAATGACGCTCCGAGATGTTTTTCGATCTTGGTCACAACGGCTTCATCAGCTGCGGCATCATATTCACGCGTGACACGTAGATATTCAGACATATCTTCGGCCGGATCCGTGACGGCTGGCGCTTCAACTTCGGGCGCCGCTACAGCGGCTTCAATAGGCGCTTCAGCAACAGCTGTTGCCGTCGGCGTCACCTCAGGTGCAGCAATAGCCATTTCTACGGGATTGGCCGCAGCACCAATATCTACACCCATATTCACTTGTGACTCTGTCATACCATCCAAAACGGCATCAGCGATCAAATCACAATATAAGCTGATAGCCCGTGCCGCGTCGTCATTCCCCGGAATTGGGAAATCAGCGTGCTCGGGATCACAATTTGAATCCAGAATTGAAATAACCGGAATGTCCAGACGGCGCGCTTCTTTAATCGCTATAGCTTCCTTATTGGTATCAATCACGAACATAAGATCGGGCTTACCCCCCATATCCTTAATACCGCCCAAAGCTTTATCAAGCTTTTCCATCTCGCGCGTCATTTTCAAGAGTTCTTTTTTAGTGAGACCTGAAGAATTTTGACCTTCTTCGCCTAGAATACCTTCGAGTTCACGTAACCGACCAATAGATTTGGAGATTGTGCTCCAATTGGTCAACATTCCCCCTAACCAACGGTGATTGACATAATATTGCGCACATCGTTTCGCCGCTGTCGAAACCGGATCAGAGGCTGCACGCTTCGTGCCTACAAAGAGAATACGCCCGCCTTTTGATGCCGTTTCGCGTACCTGAACCAAGGCTTGATGCAAAAGCGGAACAGTTTGGGATAAATCTAAAATATGAATATTTGAACGAGCACCAAATATGTACGGTGCCATTTTCGGGTTCCAACGATGCGTTTGATGTCCGAAATGCACACCCGCCTCAAGTAATTGACGCATTGAAAATTCAGGTAAAGCCATGGATATCTCCTCTTTCCGGTTGGCCTGACGCGGGGTGTAGAAACAAAAGTTCCACCGGAATCGATTAAGACCTATATGGTCAAAACCGGCACCCGCGTGCGATTTAAGCCTCGCCCTTTAACAGAGTTATCACATTATGCAAGCTTTATCTCAAAGGGGCCCACGGGCCTCACAGCCTATATGCTGGATTTTTTTAACACGGTCAGCTTAAGCGGCGATTTCTTCAATCGTTTCGACCAATTTTGTGGCTTTAATTGCGGCCTGCACAGCCCCGTCCACACCGATTTTACCCGGCAACCGCCAATGTCCTTCCCGGTGTTCGCCTAAAGGGGCAATAATTTCGATATATCCCATAGATTTTGCCGGTGCCGTTTTAAGGGTTTCAAGGCATTTCTGTAAAGCATCGAGATTTTCAATAGATGCTGACCTAAGGCGAATTTTAAGCCCTGCCACTCGTGCTGCCGTACTCATTTCCAAAGCGGCTATCGTGTTGGAAAAAATCTTCATTTCGCCGTCCCGTTCATCCACTTTCGCGGTCACTTCTACAATTGATCCGGCTTCCAATATCGATCGACTGGACGTTAATAAGTCTTCACCGACAAAGACTTCAAAATCTCCGGCAGAATCAGACAAAGATAAATAGGCAAAGCGTTTACCGCGTTTGGACATGCGTTCTTGGCGTTTCCGCACGACCCCGGCAAACCGCATAGCCCGCATTCCTGCTTTATATTTCATATCAATATCAGAGGATAACACCACTTTTTTACGCTTTAAAACCTGTGCAAATCCTTCCAATGGGTGCCCGCCCAAATAAAACCCGATAGCGGTCAATTCGTGGTCAAGTTGTTCGATTTTTTCCCAAGGCACAGGTGTCGGCAGGTCAGGCTCGACCATATTTTCAACAGCATCACCAAACAGACTCACTTGTGACGACGCCCGTTCCTGAGCCGCACGCGCACCAATTGATTGCAATATTGACGCCGAGGCTTGTGCTCGGGCGCGATTGGGTTCCAAACAATCAAATGCACCGCCGCGGGCCAAATTTTCAAAGGCGCGTTTATTGACAATACGCGTATCAACACGGCGAGCAAAATCAAACAAATCTAGAAACGGCCCATGCGTTTCACGTTCGACCACAACATGTCGCATGGCCTCGACACCCACATTTTTCAAAGCCCCTAAAGCATATAACACGGCCCCGTCTTTAACTTCGAAATCGGCAAATGAGACATTAACACTCGGTGGAACAATTTCGACTCCCATCCGCTTTGCTTCTTGATAAAACTGGGCTAATTTTTCAACATTGGTAATATCAAGGCTCATAGTCGCGGCTACAAATTCTGTCGGATAAACAGCTTTAAGATAGGCCGTTCGAAATGATATCATAGCATAAGCTGCCGCGTGGGACTTGTTAAATCCATAGCCCGCAAACTCATTGACGAGGTCAAAAATACTATTGGAAAGTTTACTCTCGACATTGTTTTTCGCCGCACCTTCAACGAACCGAGAGCGTTGACGGTCCATTTCAGCCTGGTCTTTCTTACCCATAGCCCGGCGCAATATATCGGCCTCGCCAAGTGAGTATCCCGACAACACTTGCGCAATCTGCATAACCTGTTCTTGGTAGATAATAATCCCGTAAGTTTCTTTTAAAATATCTTCCAACATAGGATGCGGATAGGCGATCTCTATGCGTCCAAATTTTCGATCAATATAGGTGTCGATATTTTTCATCGGTCCCGGACGATAAAGCGAGATCAGCGCAGTTAATTCCTCGATAGAGTCTGGTGCCATTTTGCGAAGCACGTCCCGCATGCCTGAACTTTCAAGCTGAAACACACCTGCCGATAAACCTTCTTCTAAATATTTATACGCTTCTGGTGTATTCGTACTGACATTATCGAGGTCCAGAACAATATCTTGTGCCGCAAGATATTTTAAGGCGCGGTCAATCACCGTAAGCGTTTTCAGCCCGAGAAAATCGAATTTTACAAGACCCGCCTTCTCGGCCCATTTCATGGTAAATTGTGTAGCCGGAATATCAGACCGCGGGTCCCGGTAAAGCGGGATCAATTCGGTCAATGGACGATCACCGATCACCACTCCCGCCGCATGGGTAGAGGCATTGCGATAAAGACCTTCGAGTTTCAATGCTGTATCTAGGAGTTCACGCACGGCAGGTTCACTATCACGAGCCTCGCGCAATCCCTTTTCCATAGTAATCGCTTCCGCTAACGTCACGGGGCTAGCAGGATTCGAAGGCACTAATTTGGCCAGACGGTCAACTTGTCCCAACGGCATTTGTAATACCCGTCCGACATCGCGCACAACGGCCCGCGCCTGCAAGGTTCCGAAAGTGATAATATGGGCAACTTGATCGTCTCCGTATTTTTCCTGAACATAGCGGATAACCTCACCGCGTCTTTCCTGACAAAAATCAATATCGAAATCTGGCATAGATACACGTTCGGGGTTTAAAAACCGCTCAAACAGCAAACCATAACGCAATGGGTCAAGATCGGTAATCGTCAAAGACCAGGCCACGACCGACCCCGCCCCCGACCCGCGTCCCGGCCCGACCGGAATAGCCATTTCTTTTGCCCATTTAATAAAATCGGATACGATCAAAAAGTATCCCGGAAAGCCCATTTCCCGAATAACGTCTAACTCGAAATCCAATCGATCAAAATAGGCTTCACGCGTCGCCGCCATATCGATCTTTTCTAAACGGGCCTCAAGCCCATCGCGCGCTTGTTGGGCTAAAATATCACCTTCACTTAACGACCCATCCCCAAAATTCGGCAGAATGGGTTTGCGTTTTTCAGATTTATAAGCACAGCGCATAGCTATATCTAAAGTGTTTTCAATAGCTTCCGGAAGATCAGCAAACAAAGCCGCCATTTGTTCTGGCGATTTAAAATAATGATCCGGCGAGACTTTCCGACGGTTCTTTTCTAGCACATATGAGCCTTCTGATATCGCCAATAATGCATCATGAGACTTATGCAAATCAGGATCGAGAAAATAGGGCTCATTCGTAGCTACTAATGGTAATGACTTTTCATAAGCCCAAGCAATCAATGTTTTTTCAGCCTTAATTTCCTCGGGGCTTTTGTGACGCTGTAATTCCACATATAATCTATCAGGAAACAATATTATAAGTTGATCCAACCAACGTTCAGCGTCGCCTAATCTATCGTCACAAATCAACCTATTCAACGCGCCATCAGGCCCACCCGTTAAAGCAATAACACCCGCATTCAATGATTTTAGCTTTTCGGCTTTTATATGCGGAATATCTGTCGGCTCGACATCAAGATAGGCAGAACTCGACAATGCCATGAGGTTGCCATAACCCTGCTCATTTTGAGCTAGTAACGCCAAAGTACCTTCAGGTTCTCGCCTTATAATACCGGGTTGATCCGCCAAGCCCAAATCTATCGAGAGTGTTACCCCCATAATAGGCTGGACACCGGCACTGGTCATAATATCGGAAAACTCCAGAGCGCCGCACATGTTATTCGTATCGGTTAAGGCCAAAGCTGGCATTCGCCATTCGCGCGCGCGCGCTGCTGTCTCTTTCATTTTCAATGCACCCTCGAGCATTGAATATGGAGACCGAGAGCGCAAGTGCACAAATTGTAACGGTGCGCTCATATGATCCCCTATAAAACCTTATTCATAAACACTTCGGTCTAAAACTATGGAGATATATGCTCAGTCATTGAGCTACCCCCCCAGCACAACCATCCATATTGTCATCATGGACACGAATCCTGCCATAACCATACCTGCACTAATATCCATAACAAGTTGCTTCATGTGATTATCCCCAGTTAAACTCCAAATGTTCACTTTTTGTTCTTATACAAATATCCCCTCTCTCTTGTCAAGGGACTTATCATACACACACCTTATTTATGGAGATTGGTTCTCATTTTGGCCCACCTCCTCTATTTGAAAAAACGTCCCCATATAAACGAGGTTGATGTGTCACAGTTTTATTCCCCACGTGCAGCGACCGCCGTGATAATTGCCAATATGGTGGGAACAGGTGTTTTCACCAGTCTCGGCTTCCAACTCGTAGACATCAAGACGGGGTTTCCAATTCTATTATTATGGATTTTTGGTGGAATCGCCGCCATGTGCGGCGCTGCATCTTACGCAGAGCTCGGGGCAGCCTTGCCGCGATCTGGAGGTGAATATAATTTTCTTGGTCGTATTTACCATCCGGTCGCGGGTTTCATCTCGGGCTGGATATCTGCAACGATTGGGTTTGCAGCTCCGATTGCTGCGGTTGCCATTGCTTTTGGTAAATATAGCACGGCAGCCATCCCCGGCGATTATAGCAATGCCACACAAAAGTTATTGGCTTGTTTACTGGTCATCATTGTCACCTTAATTCATGGACGTAACCGTAACGATAGCAGCCGGTTTCAAACCATATTCACAGCATTCAAAATCGGACTTATTCTTTGTTTTTGTTTCGCTGCTTTCCTCTTCACCCAATCTCCGCAACCTTTGACAATTACACCCGTTTCGGGTGACCTAGATGTTATCAAAAGCGGCGCTTTCGCAATCTCCCTCATCTATGTATCTTACGCCTATACCGGATGGAATGCCGCAACATATATCAGCGGCGAGCTTGAAAACCCTCAACGTGATCTACCACGCATATTAATATTGGGTACGGGTCTCGTCATGGGGCTTTATGTATTACTGAATTATGTATTCCTTTATACGGCTCCAATTGAAGAACTCGTCAATAAGGTCGAAATTGGCTATATTTCAGCACAAAACATCTTTGGTGAAACCGGCGCGCGTATTGCAGGTGGCATGTTGGCCATACTTCTGATTTCGACCGTTAGCGCTATGACACTCGCGGGCCCGCGAGCCTTACAAGCTATTGGTGAAGACTTTCCGGCATTACGGTTTCTGGGTAAAACCAATACAGAAAAGCTGCCCCGTAATGCCATATATTTTCAATCCGCGATTGCCCTTATTTTTATCCTGACATCCAGCTTTAAAACCATTGTTATCTTTGCCGGAGCTATGCTGGCCTTTAATAGCTTTTTAGCTGTATTGGGTGTATTTATCCTACGGTATCGTGAACCCGATCTGCCACGTCCCTACAAAACCTGGGGCTATCCAATCGTTCCTCTAATTTATCTTGCCCTCACAGCGTTCACCCTATTTTATGTTGTCAAAGAAGAACCCCAGAAAGCGCTTTTTGGCGTCTGCGTGATTTTAGTCGGCGTCGCATTTTATCTGATATCCAAACACCTCGAACGCAAACCGACGACATAGATTTTATATCAATGCGCGCGGCAAATTCAATTAAGCGCTAACTCAAAGTGCTGGCGTGGCCCCACGTGTGACGTCAGGCGTGTAAGGGACAACCAGACCGTCACGCACGGTCAATACCCGGTCCATAAATTGCGTTAAATGCATATTATGCGTTGCGACAAGGGCAGAGACGCCTTCAAGACGGGTAAGATCAAACAGGCTTTGAAAAACGCTATTTGATGTATTGGGATCAAGGTTGCCTGTCGGTTCATCCGCAAGCAAAATCTGCGGGTGGTTAGAAATTGCCCGCGCAATCGCCACACGTTGTTGTTCACCGCCAGACATTTGCGAGGGTTTATGATGTTCACGTTCAGACAAACCCATAATTGCCAAGAGCCGCCGCGCTTCCACTTCTGATTCTGCGCGGGCCTTACCGGCGATCATTTGCGGAATCACTACATTATCGACGGCTGTAAATTCTTTTTGCAGATGGTGGAATTGATACACAACCCCTATGGTTTCCCGCCGAATAGCCGTACGTTTATCATCCGATAATTTCAAGCATTCACGCCCATTTATATAAACCGTGCCAGCATTGGGTTTTTCAAGAAGCCCCGCTGCATGCAACAACGTCGACTTACCTGAGCCAGACGGCCCGATTAAACCCACCATCTCTCCGGGATAAATATCAATATCAGCGCCGCGTAATACCTGCAAAATAGTTTCACCAGACTTATAGGAGCGGTGTAAATTTCGTACTGATAAAATGGGTCGTTTACTCATAACGCAACGCCTCCACAGGATCGATACGCGAGGCATTCAACGCCGGAAAAAAGGTCGCCACGGCAGAAATTACGAAACCGCAAATTGCTACACCTATCACTTCTGCCCAAACAACTTTGGCCGGAATACCGCCGGAAATCGAATAGACATCAGGAGGAAATAACGGCACGCCCGTGATCGATTCGATAACGGCCTGAACCCCGTCAATATTCAGGCAAAGTAAAATCCCCAGAATCAGCCCGGTCAGTGTCCCCAATGTACCCACCGTAGCACCAGCCAGAAAAAATATCCGCAATATAGAGGCCCGCGACGCCCCGATCGTACGTAATATTGCGATATCTTTGGACTTGTTTTTTACCAACATGATCATCGCAGCCAAAATCGGAAAGGTAGAAATCACGACAACGATAATAAAGATAAACCGCATCGCAAGTTGCTCTGTACGCAAAGCCGTTGCGGTTGTCGCATTTTTATCCTTCCAGGTCTGGATAAAAACGGGTTGTGCCGCCGCTGCCTGTATATCACCGTAAAGCGCATCAATCTTATCCGGGTCTTTCAAGCGCAATTGTATACTACCCGGCACCTTGCCATTTTCAAAAAGTAAAACAGCCTGATCATAATCCATATAAATGGTCGATAAATCCGTGGTATAAAGCCCCGTTTTAAAAATCGCCCCAATCGTATAGGCCTTAATTACGGGCGTTTCACCTGTAACTGTTTTTCGGGTTCGTCCCGAGTAAATCGTCAATTTATCGCCAAGGCTCAAACCCAGCTCCGAGGCCATAAAAGCCCCGATCGCAATTTGATGGTCAGACCCGCGCCCCTGTCCAAAATATTGCAAAGTGCCATATTCAATACTGTTATTTATCAACTCGAAACTATCGAGATTATCAGGCCGTATACCGATAACATGCCCAATCGTAATCTGACCATTAGCCTGCACACCAACTAAATTTTCGGTAAATTCAAAGGCCTCATCAACGCCGGGGACAGCGGCTAAACGCGCCTCCATATGGCGCAAGCTTTCCGGAGTCGGGTTTGGTGTCGAGGAGAGCACATACATATGCCCCTGAGATCCAATAGTGAGTTCTAAAAGCTTCGCCCGAAAACCGTTCATAATCGACATAATCGTAATCATGGCGATAATTGCTAAAACAATACAAATAAACGAAATCCATGCGATTGCCGCGACTCCGCCTTCCGATTTTTTAGCCCCTAAATAACGACGCGATATCGCACGCTCAACACTACCAAAAGGCTTGTTTTGCCGTCCAATAAATTCAGGGCCGATATTGGAAATTTCATTCACCTAAACAAGACCTGCATAGGCATCAGAAATATAGGCAATGGCCGCTTCAGCCGTCATATTCTGACGCACATCTGTCGCCCGCTCTTTGACTTCGACAATACCCTCTTTTAATCCCCTAGGCCCGACAATAATCTGATAAGGTAGACCAATAAGGTCCATACGTGAAAATTTAACCCCGCCACGATCAGACTTATCATCATAAAGCGGATCAACTCCCGCCTGGGTTAATTGTTCATAAAGCTTGTTACAAGCCGCATCGGTTTCAGCGTCACCTGTTTTCAAATTAAGTATCCCAACGCCGTAAGGTGTAACAGATTTCGGCCAGATTATACCTCTATCATCATGGCTGGCTTCTATAATTGCGCCAACAAGGCGCGACACGCCGATCCCATAAGACCCCCCCAAAGCGATATGTTCTTTCCCGTCCGGCCCCATGACTTTTGCTTTCATCGGCGCTGTATATTTATCTCCAAAGTAGAAAATATGCCCAACCTCTATTCCGCGTGCTGACAGGCGTTTGTCTTTAGGAATTTTTTCAAATTCAGCAACATCGTGCATATCTTCAGTCGCAGCATAAAGTTCAGTGCGTTGTTTAAAGATATGAGACAAATCACTGTCAAAATCTACGTCGCCGGGCGGATCCATTTCAATCAAATCCTTATGCAAAAACACCTCGGACTCACCTGTATCCGCCAAAATCAAAAACTCATGCGACAAGTCACCGCCGATAGGCCCCGTATCTGCGCGCATAGGCACGGCCGTCACCCCCAAACGCGCAAAAGTGTTAAGATAGCTTGCAAACATTTTATTATAAGACCGTCTGGCGCTCTTTGCATCTATGTCAAAACAATAGGCATCTTTCATAAGGAATTCTCGCCCACGCATAATACCGAAACGCGGGCGCCGTTCATCCCTGAACTTCCATTGAATATGATAAAGACATTGCGGTAGGTCCTTGTAAGACCTCACAAAAGACCGGAACACATCCGTAATCATATCTTCATTCGTGGGCCCATAAAGCATTTCCCGGTCGCTACGATCCGTTATGCGTAGCATTTCCGGTCCATAAGCCTCATAGCGTCCGGTTTCCTTCCATAAATCGGCGGATTGAATGGTTGGCATTAAAAGTTCAACCGCACCGGCCCGGTTTTGTTCCTCGCGTACAATATGTTCGATTTTCTTAAGAACTTTATGGCCCATGGGTAACCATGTATAAATGCCAGCACTGTTTTGCTTAATCATCCCTGCCCGCAACATATAGCGATGAGAGGCAATACTGGCCTCAGCAGGGGTTTCTTTTAAAACAGGTAAAAAATAACGCGATAATCGCATGGATAAGAATCCTTTTCTTCTTGGACTACGCTATCCTCTTATCAGCAAGCCGACAAGTTCCGTCCTGTAAAATAACATAAGCAAAGGCTTATAATTTAATCCACCCGAATATGATAACGCAGCAGATCACGGCCCAAATCAAAGTCGCAATAATTGTCGTCATTATAATTTTTTTCTTCATTTGACTATCAACCGGCGCCCCGGGTTCCGAACCCGGTACAATATTGTCCTCTTCCGCTTGTCCGCGAACACCAATAGGTAAAACTGCAAACAAAACTATCCACCAAATAAGTAAATAGACAACAAATATAGAGAATGGAGACATTACAGCACGACCTTCAATCTGTAGACTTTAAAGTTCGGGCTTTAGGGTTTCGCATGTGGCGTTTCCATAAGTTCTATCAACACACCGCCACTATCCCCGGGATGTAGAAAGACAACCGGTGTCCCATGCGCGCCCAAACGCGGGGCATTCAAGACACGCATCCCCTTTTGTTTCATAGCTTCACTGGCGGCATATATATCCACCACCTCAAAGCAAATATGGTGTTGACCGCCCTTTGGGTTTTTCTCCAGAAATTTTGCAATCGGTGATGCCTCTCCGTATGGCTGTATCAATTCAACTTGGCCTGATGGCAAATTTACAAAGGCATAGGTCACACCCTGTGGCGGTAAATCTTGAGGGTCCGTTATATCCGTAACTTCAAATACATCTCTATACATTTTAATTGCCGCTTCAATATCTGGCACGGCAATTCCGACATGATTTAACGGCCCTAATTGAAACTTAGTTTCCATTTCACTCTCCTTAGCTGTCACCTATTCTACTCGGTTTCGTCTTACTGGGTAATTTAGGGTAATGCGCGAACATCCAGTTTAAATTTTATGTACGGTCACATCAATAATGGCGCGTTTTCCGGTTTTCATTTTCATAAATTTTTTAACACGCGCCGCAATATGATGTTCAATATTATCTTCATTTAACTTTTCAGGGCTGCGTAAGTTTTTAAGAGCTTGCTCTGCAACTTCGGCTACGTCATCTAGCAGCCCGTCCAACATATCACCATGCTCGCCTTCGGGAAACCCAGAAATACGCGGTTCCGGGCCTGAAATAATACGCCCTTTGCCCCCTAAGACCAAGCTTAAAGCGACATGTCCAGCGTAAGCCATTTTATGACGTTGTCTAAGCCCGTTATCTAAAGACGACACAATCACATTTCCATCTTGGTGCAATCTCCCAGACGGCACAATGTCGATAATTTCAACATGATCCTTATCCAATCTCAGCATTTCCCCATTGCGGGCCGCAACAGCTTGTTTCACGCCCAGAGCCTTCGCCAGTTTCGCATGTTCTAAAAGATGCCGGCGTTCTCCATGAACAGGGATCGCAATTTCAGGTTTTGCCCACGCATACATTTGCGCTAATTCATCGCGACACGGATGACCAGATACATGAATAGGACGGTTTTTTTCCGTCACAATCTCTATACCTTCATCCGCCAAGGCATTTTGCAATGCAAAAATTCCAATCTCATTTCCCGGAATAATTTTAGATGAAAAAATAACAGCATCCCCAGATTTAAATTTAATATACCGATGGTCTTGATTAGCTATGCGCGAAAGCGCGGCTCTGGGTTCGCCCTGACTTCCCGTACATAAATAAAGCACATGTTCTTGGGGGAGGCTGACAGCCTCTTCTTCGGTTAAAATCGGGGCCGTGTGGGCAAGAAGCCCGACTGATTTTGCCGCCCGTACCATGCGGTGCATAGACCGCCCTACAAGACACACACTGCGGTGGTTTTCCTGTGCCGCAACCATGACACTTTCAAGACGGGCCACATTAGACGCAAATGAAGCTACAGCGACACCACGCCCCTTATATTCACCAATCAGTTTGGTAAGTTCGCCGCGAACACCGGCTTCTGATCCCGCTATACCCGGAGAAAACACATTCGTACTGTCACATATCATCGCCAATATGCCTTCGCGGCCCAAGGCTTGAATGGCCGCCGCATCAACAGGGTCTCCAATTTGAGGGTCCGGGTCAATTTTCCAATCCCCCGTATGCAAAACCAGCCCGCGCGAGGTTCGAATCGCCAAAGCATTGGGTTCTGGAATAGAATGGGTAAGCGATATCATTTCAATATCGAAGGGACCAATGTCAAACCTACTACCAAGTGGCACTTCGTGCAATTCAACATCTTCCAATAAACCAAATTCAGACAATCTATCTTTAACGAGATACATCGTGAAGGGCGTGGCATAGACAGGGCATTGCAAACGCGGCCAAAGGCGCGCCAAGGCACCCATATGATCTTCATGCGCATGGGTCAGTACAATGGCCAATAAGTCTTTCTTACAGGCTTCAATAAAGGCCGTATCCGGCATAATGATTTCGACCCCGGGCGTATCGGCACCGCCAAATGTAACCCCAATATCAACAATAATCCATTTTCGATTATGTTCTGGTCCAAAACCGAACAGATTCAAATTCATGCCGATTTCACCTGACCCTCCTAAAGGTAAGAAGACAAGCTCATCCGTAGATTCTATCATTTTATATCTTTATTTAGCCGCCAAATTTCCAGTAAACCATTCACCGTTAGTTGGCTGTCATAATGTTGGATAGTTTCAGATGCGCCTTCAAACAAGGAAGCAATTCCTCCTGTGCCTACCACTGTAAATTCGCGACTATCTTCGGCCCTAATACGCCTTACCAATCCGTCAATAAGACCTATATACCCCCAAAAAATTCCTGACTGCATAGCAGAAACTGTTCCTTTTCCGATCACCGAGCTCGGCTTTTTGATCGCGATACGGGGAAGTTGAGCCGCCGCGTCATGTAAGGCTCTAACGGATAAATTAATCCCGGGAGCAATAATGCCGCCTTCAAAAAACCCGTCTTCCGATACAACATCAAATGTGGTCGCTGTGCCACTATCAATCAATATAAGATGGCCTGGATATTTACGGCGCGCCCCTAAAACATTGACAAGACGGTCAGCCCCGACTTCCGCGGGATTATCAAGTCGAACCCCTATGCCTATATCCACCCCCGGATCTCCGACAATAATAGGGTCAATATTAAAATATCGCCGCGATAGATTACGCATATTAAAGAGAGATTGCGGAACCACAGAAGAAATAACGCACTCTGTAATGTCTTTAAACGTAAGGTTTTGCATACTCAGCAATTGGTTAAACCAAACCGCATATTCATCAGCTGTACGACTAACATTTGTGGCAATACGCCAGTCCACTACCCACGAGGTTCCATTATGTACCGCAAACAATGTATTGGTATTACCTGTATCAATCGCAAGTAACATCTAATCTCCTCTTCCGGTCGTGCCTTCAAGAAAGACATCACCCGCATGAATATGGCGTATCGTGCCACCCTCAAGCTTGACCTGCAACTCTCCATTTTCACCCAGACCTAAAACACGGGCTTTAAAACTCTCATTAGGCAGGTTGACTGTAATATCCGATCCGTTCAATCCTATGGCATGTTCAGTCCATCTGGCCTTTACGGGCCCAAAACCATCGGTTTGAAAAACATTATACCAATAAGTAATCCGTGAAGACAGTAAAGCCATGACCGCTTGCGGCCCTGTCATAACGGGTTCAGGGCTATCTATATCATTATCGGACATATGGGCGAGTACATGGGTTGTAGGATATGCTGTGTCTTGTGGGTGGGATATCAGATTAATACCAACCCCAATAAAAACATGATCATTTATGTGTTCCAATAAAACACCTGAGACCTTTTTACGGTCGAGCAAAACATCATTTGGCCATTTTAGCACAATGATATCTTCCGGTACATAGGCTTTAAGCGTTTCAAAAATAGCAATAGCCGCAACAAAGCTTAACTTAGCTGTATCCTGAAGTGAGGCTAAAGCCGGATAAACCCCCGTACAAAACAGGTTTCCTGAAACCGACACCCATTCGCGCCCGCGCCGGCCACGCCCTTGTGTTTGTAATTTAGCTCCAACCCAAAAGGGCGCTGTCTCACCTTCTAGGACACGCCGCCGCGCGTCCGCATTCGTAGAATCAACCGTTTCCAGAAAAACGAAACGCAAAACAAATACCGCTAGAACAAGCTCTGCGCCGCTTGCGCGACCCAGATTTGCGCGCGAATAGCAATAAAGGGTAACATTAACATCGGCAGGATCAATACAGCAGAGACAAGAGATATAATTCTTAAATCCCACGGTGCTTTGACGAACTCATGGTCTTGGTCATCAAACCAGATTGTCTTAATAACCCGCAAATAATAAAACGCACCAATGACGCTTGCGAGCAAGGCTAAAACCACAAGCCATGATAAACCAGCTTCAAAAGCCGGTGCAAAAGCCATCCATTTACCAAAGAATCCAATAAGAGGAGGAATACCGGCAACAGACAACATACAAACCGTAAAACATATCGCGAGTGGTTTTCTTGTTTTAGAAAGCCCCGACAAATCCCTAATCTGTTCCACCATGCCATTTCGGGTTCGCATCTGTAAAATACATGCAAATATGCCGATAGATGTAATCACGTAAATCGACATAAAGATCATCATCCCCTTAACGCCCGCTATCGTTCCGGTCGCAAGGGGTACAAGCGCATACCCCATATTTGCAATAGAAGAATAAGCCATAAGCCGTTTAATATTGGTTTGGGTAAGTGCCCCTAACGCTCCGATAAACATCGACAAAACAGCAAAGACGATGATAACTTGCTGCCACTGATCAACGATACCTCCAAATGGACCCATCACAAGACGCGCTATTAAGGCCATAGCCGCGAATTTAGGCGCAGACGCAAAGAACCCCGTAACCGGCGTCGGCGCGCCTTCATAGACATCGGGCGTCCACATATGGAACGGGGCTGCGGATATTTTAAAGCCTAATCCGCATAACATAAACACCATGCCGGCGATTACGCCCGGTGTGAGGCCATTTTCAATAGCCGCCGCAATACCCGAGAACTGAATAGACCCTGTAAAGCCGTAAACCAGAGATATGCCATATAGCAACAAGCCAGATGATAAGGCGCCAAGCACAAAGTATTTCAGCCCGGACTCGGATGCTCGTAAACTATCCCGGTTAAAAGTGGCCATGACATAAAGGGCTAAACTTTGAAGTTCAATACCGATATAAAGGGTCAATAATGTGTTAGACGAGACCATCACACTCATGCCCAAGACGGCATAAAGCATAAGCACTGAATATTCATATTTATCTAGTTTTTCGATCTTAAAAAAGGATTTGGCAAAAAACAAAGCCGCCGCCGCCGCAATCCCGATAAAAAATTTCACATAATAGCCAAAGCCATCATAAATAAGCGCTCCGCTAAACGTGTCTCCCGTAGGCATACCTAAAACAAAACCGGATAAGGCATATAAAAGTAATACGCCAATCGCAATATACCGTATAAGGTCTGACCGGTCTTTTTTACCGCCAATCCCGAACCCAAGTAATTGAGTTGCCATAACGGCAAGGAGGAGTTCTGGTGCTATAAGCAAGAAATTTGGCATCGTCCTAATTCCCCGCAATCGCCGAAGTCGCGACACTTTGTGTCGCCGTGTTAAAGTCTGCGATAAGACTATCAACCGATACAGCTGTTATATCGGTAATGAGTGCGGGATAAACACCCAAAATGATAGTCATGACCGCTAATGGCGCTAAAATGAAAATTTCACCGCGCGTCATATCTTCAATATCATTTAATTTTTCATTGGTTTGTTCACCAAATATCACCGCCCGATATAGGTATAGGGCATAGATAGCCGATAAAATCATACCCGTCGCGGCTCCGAATGCAATCCATGGGTTAACCTGATAAGCCCCGATCATCGTCAATATTTCACCCACAAAGCCCGATGTACCCGGCAATCCAACATTAGCCATTGTAAACAACATTAAAAATGCAGCATAGACAGGCATGTGTTTGACCAAGCCTCCATAAAACGCAATTTCGCGCGTGTGCATACGGTCATAAATCACCCCAACACAGAAGAATAACGCCCCGGAAATAATACCGTGCGAGAGCATTTGAAAAATACCCCCCTGAATACCTTGAGCGTTTACGGCAAAAATCCCCATTGTCACAAACCCCATATGCGCGACAGAAGAATAGGCAATAAGCTTTTTCATATCATGCTGACGGTAAGCGACAAGCGAAGTATATATAATCGCTATTACACTCATCCAGAAAATCAACGGCGCAAGCTGCAAGCTGGCATCCGGAAACATAGGAAGTGAAAACCGTAAAAACCCGTACCCACCCAACTTTAGCAAAATACCCGCAAGGATCACAGATCCAGCTGTCGGAGCTTCAACGTGTGCATCGGGCAACCATGTATGGACAGGCCACATCGGCATTTTGACAGCAAATGACGCAAAGAAAGCCAACCACAACCATGTCTGGACACCGCCCGGTATATCCAGCTCTTTTGCAAGAATTCTCATATCTGTCGTCGCGGCGCCAAGTTGCTGACCACTGAAATAATAAATCCACAAAATTGCAACCAACATCAGGACAGAGCCAAGCAGGGTATACAGAAAAAACTTATAGGATGCATATACGCGGTTTTTACCACCCCAAACGCCGATAATGATAAACATGGGTATCAGTACGGCTTCAAAAAAGAGGTAAAACAGCACAAGATCAAGTGCACAGAACACCCCGATCATAAAGGTTTCCAGCACAAGAAATGCCACCATATAATCCAGCATGCGGGTCTTAATAGAGCTCTGGCTTGAAAGGATGCACAATGGCGTCAAAAATGTCGTTAGCAATATAAATAATATCGAAATACCATCCACACCCAAGCGGTATTCAATACCACCTCCAAGCCACGGAGTATCCTCTAAGAACTGAAAGTCTGCCGTGCCAGGATCAAAATCCATGACCAGTAAAATTGACAAGATAAATACGGCGATAGATGCAGCCAGAGCCACGCGGGGCGCATTTTTTTCAATCTGAGCTTTTGCCGCCGCGTCTGAGGCCAACACAGATGTCACCATTAAAACCATGGCACCCAATAGAGGGATAAAGGTAATGAGTGACAATATTGGAACATTATCGAACATGATCTACCCTCCTACACGTGAGAAGACGAGCGCTATAATGCCAGCGAGGCCCACTAGCATGATAAATGCATAATGAAATAGCTTTCCACTTTGTATTTTCGCCAAGCGCTTACCCGCCCCCAATGCGAATGCTGCAAATCCATTGGGCCCGAGACCATCAATGATTTTCTGATCTCCGGTCTTCCAGAAAAAATCACCTAGAACGCGCGTACCTCGAACGATGGTCGCATCGTAGAGTTCGTCAATATACCATTTATTGAGGAGAAAATTATAAAACATTCCCCCCTCTTTCGCGAGCATTTTTTCCGTACCATTATCGCGAATATACATATACCAGGCGGCAACAAAACCGAGTGCCGAGACAAAGAGCGGGGCAAATAACACCCAAAGCGGAAAATCATGATGCCCGCCGCCATGATCGCCCCCGTAATCTGCATCACTGGACGTTTCGGCCGCGGCGGATGCATACAAATTATCGGCAGCCATTTGCGCATGTCCTCCGCCCCCAGCTGGCAAAGCACCATTCCAAAAATGCCCAGCATCTCCGCCCATAAATTTAGAGTAAAAAACACCCCCTGCAAAAACAGCCCCGAAACTTAGAGCCCCTAACGGTACAAGCATATTCATCGGGCTTTCATGGGCGTGTTCAAAGGTATGTCTATCACCACGATAGTTACCGTGGAACGTCATAAAGATTAAACGCCATGAATAAAAACTCGTCATCAAGGCTGCGATTATACCCATCCAAAAGGCAAAAATTGCAGCATTGCTTTCGCCAGCGGCGCCAACAGCATAAGCGGATTCTATAATAGCATCCTTGGAAAAGAAGCCCGCAAACCCGAAACCTAAAAGAGGTATTCCCACGCCGGTAATCGCTAATGTCCCGATGATCATAGCCGCATACGTTAGCGGGACTTTTTTACGAATACCGCCCATTTTACGCATATCTTGTTCATGGTGCATGGCATGAATGACCGACCCTGCCCCCAAAAACAAAAGCGCTTTGAAAAAGGCATGGGTGAAGAGATGGAACATAGCTGCATTGTAAGCGCCTACACCAGCAGCAAAGAACATATAACCAAGCTGCGAACAGGTTGAATAAGCAATAACGCGCTTAATATCATTTTGCACTAACCCCACCGTCGCGGCAAAAAAGGCCGTAAACGCCCCCACAATTGTGATAAATCCCGATGTAATAGGCGCCAATTCATAGATAGGATAAGCCCGGCAGACTAGGAAAACCCCCGCTGTCACCATCGTCGCAGCATGAATTAACGCCGATACCGGAGTTGGCCCCTCCATCGCATCAGGCAACCACACATGCAGCACAAATTGCGCTGATTTTCCCATAGCCCCAATAAACAGAAGTGCGGCGATTAACTCGATTGCATTAATTTGCAGCCCTAGAAAATCAACAATACGGTCAGGATTATCGTGAACTGCGTTAAAAACTGTATCGAAATCAACAGACCCAAAGACAAAGAATATCGTCATCACACCCAAAGCCAGCCCCACATCCCCGACACGGTTGGTTACAAAAGCCTTTATGGCGGCCGCATTGGCTGATGGTTTTTTGAAATAATATCCAATCAAGAGATATGAAGCTAACCCCACACCTTCCCAGCCAAAGAAAAGTTGAATAAAATTATCCGCCGTAACCAACATCAGCATAGCGAATGTGAAAAGCGAAAGATAAGCAAAGAAACGGGGTTTATAGGCGTCGTCATCCATATAGCCCCAGCTATAGAGGTGCACGAGTGACGATACCGTTGTAATAACGACGAGCATAACGGCCGTAAGCGTGTCTATTTTTAAGGCCCAATTGGCCTTTAGATCGCCAACATCCATCCAGCGCAATAAGGTTACATCTGCCGTATTATGACCAAATCCGATCTTGAACATGACAATCCATGACAAAAGTGCGGATAGAAATAACAAAGCGGTCGTTATCACCATAGACGACTTTTCGCCGAGCTTACTGCCGCCAAAGCGCGTCCCGCCCATACCTGCGATAATAGCCCCGATAAGCGGCGCGAAGACGAGTGTCTTGTAAAGCATGACTGATCAACCCTTCATTAAGTCGATGTCTTCGACAGCGATTGTGCCACGATTACGAAAATAGACGACTAATATAGCCAAGCCCACAGCGGCTTCAGCTGCGGCAACCGTTAAAACGAATAATGCAAAGACTTGTCCCGCCATGGGGTTATTGCCTGCACTGTCTACCATATGCGTAGAAAAGGCGACGAAGTTAATATTCACAGCCAATAAAATAAGCTCTATGCACATCAAAATAATAATAACATTTTTTCGGTTTACGAAAATGCCGAAAACGCCGATTGTGAATAAAATCGCCGCGACGACAAGATAATGGGCCAGGCCGATAATCATGGCGTATTCCCTTTCATGCTCAGACCGTCACCCGGCGCAATATCAACATGCTCGACACCTGTTTCACGCGTACGGGCCATTTGTTTTAACGGGTCTTGGCTCTTAACGCCTTCACGCTCGCGTAATGTCAGAACAATGGCACCGATCATAGCGACTAGAAGCACGAAACCAGCGGCTTCAAAGAAGAAGGCGTAATCTGTATAAAGCACCTCGCCAAAGGCTTGTAGATTGGATTTCCCGTCTTCATCTTCAACGACGGTCGTGGGCTTATCCGTGTAATAAGCAGCACCCACCAATAACATTTCAGCACATAGAACTACGGCTACAAAGGCACCCATGGGCAGATATTGTAAAAACCCCTGTTTCATTTCAACGAAATCCACATCTAACATCATTACAACAAACAAGAACAATACAGCTACAGCCCCCACATAGACCATCACCAGTAAAAGGGCCAAAAATTCGGCCCCCATTAGAATGAACAAGCCTGCCGCCGAAAAAAACGTCATGATTAAAAACATGACTGAATGCACAGGATTACGGGCCGCTACGACCATAAAAGCGCTGACAACGGCAATGGTTGCGAGGAGATAAAATGAGATGGCGATTAGCACGTTCAATAAGTCCCTAAGTCCGGCGCGTCCCTAACGGTACGGCGCATCCAATTCAAGATTTTTTGCGATTTCACGTTCCCAACGGTCTCCATTGGCCAATAATTTTTCTTTATCATAGTAAAGTTCTTCGCGGGTTTCCGTTGCAAATTCAAAATTCGGACCTTCGACGATTGCATCTACCGGACAGGCCTCTTGGCACAGGCCGCAATAAATACATTTGACCATATCAATATCATAACGCGTTGTGCGGCGGGAACCGTCTTCGCGAGGTTCGGCTTCGATGGTAATCGCCTGAGCAGGGCAAATCGCTTCACACAATTTACACGCAATACACCTCTCTTCACCGCTTGAGTAACGTCGCAAAGCATGTTCACCGCGGAAACGTGGAGATAATGGCCCTTTTTCAAAGGGATAGTTAATCGTGACTTTTGGACGAAAAAAATATTTCATCGCCAGTACAAACGCGCCGATAAACTCCAGTAAAAGCGCGCCGCGTAGAACCTGTTTGATACGTAACATCTCTGCGCTCCTAAATCTTATCGCCAAAGAACACGACCCAAGTCGAGACAAAGACAACGGCGGCCAGCGATGTTGGCAAAAACACTTTCCAGCCAAGGCGCATAAGCTGGTCATAACGGTAACGCGGCACAATAGCTTTCACCATCGCAAACATAAAAAACATCACGAGACATTTAAGTGTAAACCAGAAAATAGGCGGAATGAATTGCACACCAATATCAATCGGTGCATGCCATCCCCCTAAAAACAATATGGTGAACATCGCGCACATCAAGGTCATGTTAAGATATTCCCCGAACATAAAGAGCAGATATGGGGTGGACGAATATTCCACCATAAACCCTGCAACCAGTTCTGATTCCGCCTCTGGTAAATCAAAAGGCGGGCGGTTCGTCTCGGCTAAGGCCGAAATAAAGAACATCACACCCATATAGAACATTATTGGAAACAAAACGAGAGAGAGTGGTTTGGAAAAATCCAACATAAACATATGCCATTGCCAAAACCCGCCCGCTTGGGCGTTGACGATTTCGCTCAAATTCATAGAGCCCGTTAAAAAGATAACCGTTAAAATAATAAATCCGATAGACACTTCATAGGAAATCATCTGTGCGGCGGACCGCAGTGCGCCCATAAATGGATATTTGGAATTTGACGCCCACCCCCCAATAATAATCCCGTATACCCCTAAAGACGATATTGCGAGAATATATAAAACGCCAATATTAATATCAGACATCACCCAGCCCGGTGCAATCGGTACAACCGCCCACGCAACAAAGGCCATAACCAGCGTTATAATCGGGGCGAGTATAAAGAGAACTTTATCAGAACCAGCGGGTATAATAATTTCTTTAAAGACGAATTTTAGAAGATCAGCAAATGATTGTAACAAGCCAAAAGGGCCAACAACATTGGGCCCGCGCCGCATTTGTACGGCGGCCCAGACTTTGCGGTCCATCAGGATTAAAAAAGCCAAAATCACAGACAAGATCAAAACAAATCCTGTAACTTGTAAGCTTTTAAGTCCAAGCCACGCCAGAGGCGATAAATCAGACCAGAACTGTATCATCATATCCAAGGCCATTATTCAGCTGCCTCTATCAAGGGCGTTGTTACCAATTCAGAGCATTCCGCCATTACAGTAGACGCGCGCGCAATCGGATTGGTCATGTAGAAATCCGTAACAGAATTTACAAAAATTGGCCCCGACACGGCGCCAGACGCACCCATAGATTTAACATCGAATTCCATCGCATCATTCGCCCCCGGCGCATGATCAAGGCTGGCAAAACTCGGATGATCCGCAAAAAGTTTTTCTCGTAAAGCTTCAAGGCTGTCATAAGGCAAAATACGGTCAATATGACCTGATAGTGCACGCAGAATAGCCCAATCATCTTTTGCCTCGCCTTTGGGGGCAACGGCGCGCGCACCCATTTGCACACGGCCTTCAAGGTTGACATAAAGTCCATCTTTTTCTGTATAAGCCGCCCCCGGTAAAATCACATCGGCAATATGCGCGCCCGCATCACCGTGGCTGCCTTGATAAATTACAAACGCATTCGAAAGTTTTGCAGTTTCCAATTCATCAGCCCCGAGTAGAAACACCGTTTTAATGCTCCCTGACGCCGCCCCGTCTAAAATGGCGCGTGTATCTTTACCGCCTTCACCAGGTAAAAACCCCATATCCAGACCCGCAACACGGCTGGCGGCTGTGTGGAGAATGTTAAACCCGTTCCACCCCTCGCGCACGACCTTAAATTTATCACATAGTACGCCAATTGCGCGTAAAATCTGTTCGCTGTCAGCACGATTAAGTGCTCCTGCCCCGATGATTACCGCCGGTTTTTTTGCTTTTTTCAACTTATTGGCAAACCCCTTGGATGCTTTGGTCAATGTCGCAATTGCGTCTGGCCCCGCACCCAGATGATCATATGTATATGTCAAATCAGCCGCTTCGCCGATCAAGGCGACGTCCAACTTCCCGGTCAACCAACGTTTTCGAATCCGTGTATTGACAAGGGGAGCCTCAAGACGTGGGTTCGCGCCAATAATCAATAGTGCGTCTACCTGCTCTAGCCCGTTAAGTGTGGTGTTAAACAAATAAGACTGCCGCTTACCTTTAGTTGTACCAAGCATAGAGCCGTCTTGACGACAATCCATGTTTTTAACACCCAAGCTATCGAGCAGATCTTTAAGCGCCTTCATGCTTTCTGCATCGCAAAGATCGCCTGCGATCGCAGCTATTTCTTCGGGTTCACCCTTGAGTTTATCTGCGACCCGCGCCAAGGCCTCGTCCCATCCGGTAGGCCGTAATTTTCCGTTCTCACGAATAAAGGGTTGGTCTAGTCGTTGACGGCCAAGCCCGTCCCAAACGAAACGGGTTTTGTCAGAAATCCATTCTTCATTAATCGCATCGTTTACCACGGGCATAATCCGCAGCACACGTCCTGTGCGGCTATCAATTCGGATATTAGACCCAACGGCATCCATCACGTCAACGCTCTCAACCTTATCCAATTCCCATGGGCGTGCGTTAAAGGCATAAGGCTTGGACGTCAGCGCCCCCACAGGGCATAAATCGATTACGTTTCCGGACATTTCAGATGTCAGGCTTTGTTCAAGATAGGTCGTAATTTCCGCGTCTTCACCGCGCGAAGCCAGACCGATTTCCTCAACGCCGGCGACTTCCGTCACAAACCGCACGCAGCGCGTACATTGAATGCAACGCGTCATGACCGTATTGACCAGCGGGCCCATGAATTTATCATCAACAGCACGCTTGTTTTCTTCAAACCGCGAGCCATCACGCCCATAAGCCATAGCTTGGTCTTGCAGATCACATTCCCCGCCCTGATCACAAATTGGACAATCTAGCGGATGATTAATCAGCAGGAATTCCATCACGCCTTCGCGCGCTTTTTTCACCGTTTCTGAATTTGTGCGAATATTGGCAGGTGTCCCGTCGCGATTCGGGCGAAGGTCTTTGACTTGGAGAGCACATGAAGCCTGAGGTTTAGGTGCGCCGACCCATTCGACCAAACACATCCGGCAATTACCTGCAACAGACAAACGTTCATGATAACAAAAACGCGGAATTTCAGCTCCTGCCGCCTCTTCACAGGCTTGCATCAGCGTATAATCCGCCGGTACTTCGTATTCAGTGCCATCAATATTGATTTTGCGGAGGTCAGACATACTTAAAAACCGCTTCTTTTATTTAAAATCAAGACCACAAGAGTATCGCAAATCGTCCCAACTACCGCACCCAATATTAAAAAATTTCCCATCGCCTTACTCCGCCGCCTCTGGAACGCCTTGCGGCACAAAAACGGGCTTGCCAGCGCGGTAATTATCTATGCGCTCTTCAATCTCGTGACGGAAGTGACGTATCAGACCTTGGATTGGCCACGCCGCCGCATCACCTAGCGCGCATATTGTGTGGCCCTCAACCTGTTTCGTGACAGCTAGTAACATATCTATTTCTTCGGTTCGCGCTTCACCGCGTACCATGCGTTCCATGACACGCCACATCCAGCCTGTGCCTTCACGGCACGGCGTACATTGGCCGCAGCTCTCATGTTTGTAAAAATAGGATAGCCTTGCAATCGCTTTGACGATATCTGTGGATTTATCCATGACGATCACGGCCGCCGTGCCAAGGCCGGACTGATGTTCGCGCAGGGCGTCGAAATCCATCAACACATGATCGCAAATTTCTTTAGGCAGTAGCGGTACAGAGGAGCCGCCTGGTATCACGCATTTTAGATTATCCCAGCCCCCGCGCACGCCACCTGCATATTCTTCCAGCAATGTCTTCATCGGAATAGATAGCGCTTCTTCGACATTACACGGCTTATTGACGTGACCCGATATCGAAAACACTTTCGTGCCCTTATTATTTTCGCGGCCAAATTGTGTCCACCAGTCAACCCCGCGACGTAAAATCGTTGGCACAACAGCGATAGACTCGACATTATTAACGGTCGTCGGGCAACCATAAAGACCTGCCCCTGCCGGAAAAGGTGGCTTTAAGCGTGGTTGTCCCTTTTTACCCTCTAAGCTTTCAAGCAAGGCCGTTTCCTCACCGCAAATATAGGCCCCTGCGCCGTGATGCATGTAAATGTCAAAATCCCAGCCCGTACCGCACGCATTTTTACCCACAAGCCCCGCCGCGTAAGCTTCGTCAATAGCCGCCTGCAAACGGTTGCGTTCCAGAATATATTCCCCGCGCACATAAATATAACAGGCATGGGCCTGCATAGCAAAAGACGCTACCAGACACCCTTCAATCAGCAAGTGCGGGTCATGGCGTAAAATATCACGGTCTTTACAAGAGCCAGGTTCAGACTCGTCAGCATTGACCACAAGATAATGTGGACGATTACCCACGTCTTTGGGCATGAAAGACCATTTCAATCCGGTTGGGAACCCCGCCCCGCCGCGTCCGCGAAGCCCTGAGCCTTTTATTTGATCTATAATCCAGTCCTTGCCTTGCTCGAGCATGGCAGATGTCCCGCACCACGCTCCACGTTTCTTGGCCCCCTCAAGCCCGAAATCCTGTAGACCGTAAAGATTTGTAAAAATCCGGTCTTTATCTTGAAGAAGGTCAGCCATTAGGTCTTCCCCGTCTTCATTTTGCGCGATGCGCGTCCTTTTGCCAAAGCCTTACCCTGCTTGACCCATTCATCCCGCTTAATGCGCCCGGGAAAACTATCAATGACACCTTCGACCATTTTTACATCAGCCGCTTTCCAAGCGCCGATTTGGCGAAAATAATATATGCCTTTTGAATTTAAATCACTTTCAAATTTCGGCCCAATACCTTTAATTTTCTTCAAGTCATCAGGAGTGCCATCAGTGGGCCCGTCTGTGTAAAGAATTTTAGGTTTCGACACCGGTTTAGCTGATCGTTTTTTGGGCAAGCCTTTATTAGGGTCATCATCTACCAGACCTTTTGTCAAATCACGACCTAGATTACTCCCGCGTTTTTTCGGGTCGGGATGCGCTTTGCGTTTCGGATCAACCCAGCCTTTGCGCGTGGCGCGACGTTCTTTCGGATCCCATTCATAATAATTGACCTTGGCCTTTTTCTCGGCATGCGGGAGCTTGGTAGGCGCTTTGACCTTCTTGTAAAGGCCCGCAGTATTCAGCACCATAGCCCCACCTTCAGGCTCGGAGGTGTGGCGGCTGTTTTGCGGGCCAGACTTTGGTGTTTTACCCGCGACGAGATCATCAAGTACAGCCTCAAGGCTTTCCGCAGTCAGGTCTTCATAATAATGATCACCCTCCGCATTCGAGATTTGCACCATTGGGGCATTCGCGCATGCGCCAAGACATTCCACTTCGAGCCATGTGAGCTTACCATCTTCTGAAATCGTACGCTGCGGGCCGATCTTGCGCTTTAGCATGGCAATCAGCTCATCTGAACCACGCAACCAGCACGGCGTGGTCCCGCAAAGCTGGACGAAATGTGTCCCTACAGGCTCTAGATTAAACATTGTGTAGAAAGTCGCGACCTCATAAACGCGGATATACGCCATATCCAGCATATCCCCGAGCACACGTAGCGCCGCTTCTGGCAACCAACCGCCCGCGTCTTTCTGGGCTATCCACAGCGCCGGTATCAGCGCACTACGCTGTCGGCCTTTGGGATATTTCTTGACCCATTGCGCAATATCCTTCTTGGCCGATGCACTTAAGGCAAAGCTTTCAGGCTGTCGTATGGCAAGGCGGCGTGCGCTCATGATAAAAGTCCCATTAGCGGTCAATCTCCCCAAAAACGATATCAAGCGAGCCTAAAATAGCCGACACATCGGCTAGCATATGGCCTTTATTGAGGTAATCCATCGCCGCCAAATGCGGAAAACCCGGCGCGCGGATTTTACAGCGGTAAGGCTTATTAGAGCCGTCAGACACCAGATAAACACCAAATTCACCTTTGGGCGCTTCAACACATGTATAGACTTCGCCGGCGGGCACATGGAAGCCTTCCGTGTAAAGCTTGAAGTGATGGATCAGCGCTTCCATGCTTTGCTTCATGTCCGACCTACGCGGCGGGGTGACTTTATTATCCGTGCTCATTACCGGGCCTTCGGGCATCATCTCAAGACATTGCTTCATGATCTTGCAACTCTCATACATCTCGTCGACGCGGCAAAGATAACGGTCATAACAATCCCCGTTCTTACCCAATGGAATTTTGAAATCCAGCTCATTATATATGGAATAAGGTTGATTACGACGTAAGTCCCACGCGAGGCCTGACCCACGTACAATTACGCCAGAAAAGCCCCACTCAAAACAATCTTGTTGGTTGATGACGCCAATATCAACATTACGCTGCTTGAAAATCCGGTTCTCCGTCAAAAGGGCCTCAATGTCTTTGAGCTTGGCGGGGAATTGTTCACACCATGCCAACATATCAGCAATCAGCGCTGGCGGTAGATCCTGATGAACACCACCAGGCCTAAAATACATAGCATGCATACGCGAGCCGCAAGCACGTTCGTAAAACACCATGAGCTTTTCGCGCTCTTCAAAACCCCATACAGGCGGTGTCAATGCGCCAACATCCAGGGCTTGCGTCGTGATATTGAGCATATGGCTAAGAATACGTCCAATCTCGGAATATATCACCCGGATAAACTCTGCGCGTCGGGGCACGTCTATGCCCATCAGTTTTTCAATCGCCAAACAAAAGGCGTGTTCTTGGTTCATCGGCGCGACGTAATCAAGCCGGTCAAAATAGGGAATAGCTTGAAGATAGGTCTTATGCTCTATTAGTTTTTCCGTGCCTCGATGCAAAAGCCCGATATGCGGGTCAACCCGCTCAACAATTTCACCTTCGAGTTCAAGGACAAGGCGCAACACACCATGGGCCGCCGGATGTTGCGGGCCGAAATTAATTGTGAAGTTTCGGTCATCACCTTCGAGGAGCGCTTCATGCTTGGCCATTATTTCGAAGCCTCATTCTTCTTGTCATTGGCTTTCTCATCGCCCGGGAGGATATATTTCGCACCTTCCCATGGGGACATGAAATCAAAGCTGCGATATTCTTGGGGCAAGTTCACAGGCTCATAGACAACGGATTTACGTTCTTCGTCATACCGAACTTCGACAAAGCCGGAGAGAGGGAAATCCTTACGCAAGGGATAGCCTTCAAAGCCGTAATCTGTCAAAATACGACGTAGATCAGGATGTTCGTCAAAAATTATGCCGTACATGTCAAAAGCTTCGCGTTCATACCAATTGGCATTTGGAAACAAGCTGACAACAGAATGCACAGCGACGGCCTCATCTGTCGTAACTTTAACACGAATGCGCATATTATGGCCCATGGACAACAAGTGGTAGACCACATCAAAACGGCGCTCGCGGTTAGGGTAGTCAACCCCGCAAATATCAATCAAGCTAGAAAATTTGCACAAAGGGTCGTCCCGTAAAAAGCCGATAACTTTCAGAACTTCTGCACGACGCGCTTCAAGGCACATTTCATCATTTGCAAAGGTGATGGCCTTAACAGCGTCGCCCATTTGATTTGCTATATGGCTTTTTAGATCTTCCATTAGCGCTCAATCGTCCCTTCACGGCGAATTTTCTTCTGGAGCTGAAGAATTCCGTAGACCAAGGCTTCGGCGGTTGGTGGACAGCCCGGCACGTAAATATCAACAGGAACAATACGATCACATCCACGTACAACAGCATAGGAGTAATGATAATAACCTCCCCCATTCGCACATGAGCCCATCGAAATGACGTAACGTGGAAACGGCATTTGATCATACACTTTACGCAGAGCCGGGGCCATCTTGTTCGTCAGGGTTCCGGCGACGATCATGACATCGCTTTGACGCGGGGAAGCGCGCGGAGCAAAGCCAAAGCGCTCAAGATCATAGCGCGGCATCGAGGCTTGCATCATTTCGACCGCGCAACAGGCCAAACCAAATGTCATCCACATAAGAGAGCCTGTTCGGGCCCATGTTACAAGGTCATCGGATGCAGCAGTAATAAAGCCTTTATCGGCCAGTTGATTTGAAAGACCATCAAAAAACGGATCATGTTTTTTAGGGTCATAGGCGGGTGTACCCATATCCCGGGCCGATTGTCCCGAGGGCGTTATATTGGCAGGTGTTATAAGGTTTGACATTGCGCCCTCCTAATTCCAGTCCAGAGCGCCCTTTTTCCAGGCGTAATAAAGTCCGGCCACGAGTTCTGCCAAGAATAACATTCCAATAGCCCACCCATAAATACTCATAGTCCCCTCACCAATAGCTATAGCCCATGGAAACAGAAAAATAATTTCGATATCAAAAATAATAAATAGAATAGCAACCAGATAAAATTGCACATCAAATTTCATACGTGAATCGTCAAAAGCATTAAACCCACACTCATATGTCGAGACTTTCTCGGCGTCTGCGCTGGCGGGGGCAAATATCTTGGCACCTAGAAGCAAAGCGAGACTCAAGCCCAACGCCAAACCAAAAAGGATTACTACAGGAAGATATCCGAGTAAGAATTCTGACATATCAGTTCTTCGTCCGCGTTTCTTTCAGCCCAAATGGACTCACCTTAACTTGCCCCACAATCGGGCGGGAACCTAGAGAGATGACCACATGAATGCAATGGAAATCTTGTCAAGCCTGTCGCTTTATACACAATAATATAGTCACGCGAAACAAACCCTCATCAAAGTCTTCCAATTTACGGCTTTGCGCGTTAAACTTACGTCTTAACGAAATAGGATCATCATGGTTAAACTCATGTTTTTCGGCCCCTTGAAAGACCTTATGGGTTATGGGCAGACAGAAATAGACCTTCCCGCTTCTATAAGCACACGAGCGGCATTGGTAGATTTTCTGGCGCAGGGCAATACCCATATGTCCGAAGCCTTGAACGCGCCGACAGTACGCATAATTATTAATAATGAGATCGCGGTTGATGACGGTGACCTCTCCAACGCCCAAGAGTTAGCTTTTTTACCCCCGCTGAGTGGCGGCTAGTGATTCGGGTTCAGTCTGATATCTTTGATCCTGGCGCCGAACTTAATGGCTTCACCCGCTCACATACCGATATGGGCGCGGTCGTCAGCTTTACGGGGCATGTTAGAGACAATGCCTGTCATATTTCAAATCCTGTATCTGTCACAACTTTACATCTGGAACATTATCCCGGATATACCCAAGGCCAGATTGAAGCGATTGAGCAGCAAGCCTGTGCGCGATGGCCCGGTATCCGCAGCCTTATCATTCACCGTTACGGAGACCTCTCTCCCGGTGAGCCTATTGTCTTTGTCGCCATCGCCAGCCCGCACCGTGCAACGGCTTTTGAGGCTGCCAGCTTTCTTATGGACTACCTTAAAACAGATGCACCATTTTGGAAAAAAGAAGTGCGAGCGGACGGTTCCCACTGGATTGAACCCAAAGAGAGCGATAAACAGGCTCGCCAGAGCTGGTAAGGGCTGGCGCCATACTGGTAATAACGCCAATCAGAATAACCGCCTAGAAATGATACGCTATGACCCACGGCATACAAGACGATCTAATATTTACGCCCGTAAGAATAGCTATTCTCACGGTAAGCGATACGCGCACTCTGGAAAATGATACATCAGGCGATCTCCTTGTTCAGCGCCTTGAAACCGCAGGACATATACTTACGGATCGTTCAATCGTCCGTGACGATATTCCAAAGGTGCGAAAGATTGTAAAAAGCTGGATCGACGCTTCAGACGTCGATGTGGTGATTTCAACCGGCGGGACAGGGCTGACGGGGCGTGATATAACCCCAGAAGCCATTGCCCCATTATTTGACAAAACTATAGATGGATTTTCTGTGATCTTTCATCAGGTCAGCTTTCAATCCGTCGGGGTATCAACCTTGCAATCCCGAGCCGTTGCGGGTCTGGCCAATGGTACATTTATCTTCGCCCTTCCCGGTTCGAACGGAGCCGTAAAAGACGGGTGGGATAAAGTTATCGCCGCCCAACTCGATAGCCGTCATAAGCCCTGTAATATGGTCGAACTGATGCCCCGACTTCTAGAAAGCTAAATAAATGTCAGGTGAACTCACTCATATCGATAAAGATGGACGCGTGAATATGGTCGATGTCGGGACAAAGCCTATCACGCACCGTATCGCGGTAGCGCAGGGACGGTTAACGGCCTCATCCGATACCATTACCTTAATCCGCACAGGCACCGCCAAAAAAGGCGACGTTTTGACGGTTGCGGAAATCGCCGGTGTTATGGCGACGAAACGCACAGCCGACTTAATTCCCCTGTGTCATCCCTTACCCATCACTTCAGCCAAGCTCAATATCGAGGTAAGTTCCGATACCAATATTACCGTCACAGCCAAGGTAAAAACTAACGGACAAACGGGTATAGAAATGGAAGCTTTAACCGCCGTTTCTGTCGCCTGCCTGACATTATACGATATGCTTAAGGCCGCAGATAAATCTATGGTTATCGGCCCGATTGAACTCCTTGAAAAAACGGGCGGAAAATCTGGCACCTATATGAAATCGACCTAAAATGGCTGATCTTATCTCCGTAGATAGCGCTCGCGCGCATATTCTGAGTACGGCCACTCCAATTTCGCAGGATAATGTACCGCTTATGGCCGCTTATGGACGCACGCTGTCCAAGGATGTGAAAGCCTGTCTATCACAACCGCCGTTTACGGCTTCAGCCATGGACGGTTATGCCATACGCTCAGAAGACGCTATAGAGGGTCGCAAGCTGAAGATCATTGGCTCAGCACCCGCCGGCCATATGTTTGCCGGCAAGGTTTACGCGGGCCAAGCCCTGCGCCTGTTTACAGGCAGCATCATGCCGGACGGCGCCGACCATGTTGTCATCCAAGAAGATGTATCCAAGGATAAAGACACCATTACGATTACGAATACCCAATATCCGCCGGCGCATATTCGTAAGGCCGGAATTGATTTTATGTCCGGAGAGACTTTATTTACAAAAGGTACGCGCTTAGGCCCGATACATTTGAGTGCTTTAGCCGCGGCCAACATCGAAACAGTTCCCATCGCTCGACGTCCTAAGGTCGGGTATTTCGCAAATGGGGACGAATTAAAGCCCGTAGGCACGCCCCTTCATGCGGGGCAAATTATAAGCTCCACCCCCTTTGCTATTCATGCCCTTATTGAGGCGTGGGGGGCAGAGCCGGAATTTTTTGGTATTATTCCTGATAATAAATCTGATTTGGCAAATGTTATTTCACGCCTCACTCAATGCGATATTATTGTGCCGCTTGGCGGTGCCTCTGTCGGGGATTTCGATCTCGTAAAGGCGGCATTTAGGGCGGCTGGATATATTACGGATTTTGAAAAAATTGCCGTTAAACCCGGAAAGCCTACATGGTTTGCACATAAGCACGTCCAGACTCATTTATCGCGGGTTTTGGGCCTACCGGGGAATCCGGCCTCTGGACTCGTCTGCGCCCATTTATTCTTACGTCCCTTGATTAAGGCGCTCACCGGAACGTCCTGTGCAACACCTTTATTGATCCCCGCCATACTCGATCAAGATCTCGGGACAAATGGCCCGCGCGAAACCTACCATCGGGCCCGCTACACAATTTCGAAAAAGGCTCAACTCGTCGTAACCCCCCTAGCCCGGCAAGACAGTTCGCTATTAACCCCCTTCACCCAAGCCAATGCCTTAATACGACAACAGCCAAGAGCAACTAAACGTAAAGCCGGCGATCAAGTAGAAATTTATAAATTAACATCGGATTTTTAAACTCAATTCCGGTAATCTTAACGGGTGTTACGGTGTATAAATAGTATACACAACGTCCGCCCCAATACCGCCAATACCTTGTGAAAAATCGTAATTACTACCATTAATGGCAGACCCGATAAGATTATAACGCGATTGAAAACTTACGGAGTGATCGAAAATTGACCCGCGCGTTCTGGCTGTACGTCGCCCGCCATCAAAAACTTTCACGGGCCCGCTCGCAAGGTCTTCAAGGGTAAAGGCATTGGTTTGCCCAATAACGACACCACTTCCTCCCAAAGACGGATCTTGTGCGCTACGTCCCCATCTGTTTACACCCGATCCACCTGTGGTTTGCACGCGCAGGCGGAACCGGATATTGCTATAATCCAAGCCTTCGAAATCTCCGGAAGTTTCTAAATTTTGTGCTTCTCCAAAAATATCAAATGCCGTATTTGATGCGACAAAAAACCTGGATGCGCGCGCACCATTACCCAAAAGATCAATATCCGTATCATCATCTAATCCAAAAGCATTATAGCTATCGTTCGCATCTAAGGTTTGGTGTGGGCCCACACTGTTGAATTCACCCCCAAATGTTGCGTCTAACACTTCAAACTCTTGCCCGGATTCAGCACCGCTTTGTATAGGATTGAACTGTCCTGTGTTAAAATTAACTGTACGCCCATTAAGCCCGATAATATCTGGAGCGGCTTCATTCGACGTAGCACCATCCAAAACATTAAAATCAAAAACAACCGGGGCTTCACCGCCGTTCTCGGCAAAATCAGACCCTCCGAAAACAATAACGACGGAAGATGTTTGCAAAAAAGGTCGATCGATAACCGAAGCGGATACCGTAGTTCCAATGGCAGCCGCCGTCGTTAATATTGCGAGTTTAGCAATATTACGTTCCAGATACCTCATCAAAGATGATATATTACATACTCGAAAGTGCATAAATTGACCTTTCATCCGAGCCTTTATATGAGCAATTTTCTAAAAATTTACTCAGAAGTATTATTAATATTAAATGACGATATTGAAAAGATGATCGCCATTACCACTTGAATTTCATCTTATGCCGCCTAGATTACAGCCATGCCAATCACATCACATAATGAAATAGGTGAAGCGCCTGTTTTATGGCAACCCCATCGCCCATGCCGTCCCGATAAATCGGAAGGTGGAAAACACTTCCGTCTTGTGTCTGAATTTGAACCCAAAGGCGATCAACCCACCGCCATAGAAGAGCTTTGTGCGGGATTAAACTCTATTGAACGTGATCAGGTTTTATTAGGTGTAACGGGTTCAGGTAAAACATTTACAATGGCCAAGATCATTGAACAGACCCAAAGACCCGCCTTAATCATGGCGCCTAATAAAACGCTAGCGGCCCAACTTTACGGCGAATTTAAAAACTTTTTCCCGGATAATGCAGTTGAGTATTTCGTTTCCTATTACGATTATTACCAGCCCGAAGCCTATGTACCTCGTACAGATACATTTATAGAAAAAGATAGCTCGGTGAATGAACAGATTGATCGCATGCGCCACTCTGCTACGCGGGCGATATTAGAACGCGATGATTGTATAATTGTCGCCTCTGTTTCTTGCATATATGGTATTGGGTCCGTTGAAACCTATACGGCCATGACGGTTGATCTCTCCAAAGGGCAAACCATTGACCCCCGCGAATTGATGTCACAACTGGTTACATTACAATATGGCCGCAATGATCTGGCTTTTACGCGGGGGACGTTTCGTGTGCGCGGAGATACTATAGAAATTTTTCCAGCTCATTATGATGATACCGCTTGGCGGTTTGATTTTTTTGGAGACGAAATTGACAGTATTACAGCCTTTGATCCGCTCACAGGGAAATCCGTTCATAAGCTTGATACTGTACGCATTTATGCCAATTCCCATTACGTCACGCCCAGGCCGACGCTTCAGTCCGCAATCAAGGGTATAAAGCAAGAGCTTAAAGAGCAGCTCTCCATCTATGATAAAGAACAAAAATTCCTTGAAGCTCAACGCCTAAGTCAGCGCACAGAATTCGATCTTGAAATGATGGCGGCGCAAGGGTTTTGTACGGGCATTGAAAATTATTCCCGCTACCTGACAGGTCGCGCCCCGGGAGATCCTCCTCCGACCTTATTTGAATATCTCCCTGAAAATGCCCTTTTATTCATGGATGAGAGCCATGTATCGGTCTCGCAAATTGGCGGGATGAGCCGGGGCGATTTAAATAGAAAATCGACATTATCAGAACACGGGTTTCGGCTGCCTTCCTGTATTGATAACCGGCCACTGAAATTCGAAGAATGGAACGCCATGCGTCCACAAACCATCTATGTTTCGGCGACGCCTGCAAAGTGGGAATTAGAACAGACCGCGGGGGTATTTGTTGAACAGGTCATCCGACCCACGGGCTTAATTGATCCGGTTGTCGAAGTCCGCCCTGTAGCCAAAGACGGTGCCTCTCAGGTTGATGATGTGATCGATGAAGTCCGCAAGACCGCGGATAGAGGGTTTCGCTCTCTGGTCACGACATTGACAAAAAAAATGGCCGAAGACCTCACAGAGTATATGCACGATCAGGGCATCCGTGTGCGCTATATGCACAGTGATATTGACACATTGGAACGTATTGAGATTATTCGTGATCTGCGGCTGGGCGTTTTCGACGTCCTTATCGGGATCAATTTATTACGCGAAGGGCTGGATATTCCCGAATGCGCCTTTGTTGGAATTCTTGATGCCGATAAGGAAGGATTTTTACGCTCGGAAACCTCGCTTGTTCAAACCATTGGTCGCGCTGCGCGAAACTCCGAAGCCCATGTTGTACTATATGCCGATAAAATTACGGGCTCTATGCAACGCGCTATGGACGAAACAGATCGTCGTCGCAATCGCCAAATAGCACATAATGAAAACCACGGTATTACACCGATAACCGTCGCACGCGGTGTTATTGATCTGGTCGGAGATTCAGAAGCCGCAAAGGAAATTAAAGACGAAGCTGCACAATATACCCCGTCTGGCCGTCTCAAAAAATCGACAGGAAAAGGCGGAAAAGTCGGACGGCCTGCTCGCGGCATTTTCGAAGAGGCCCGCGAGCCTTACATTGGACAAAACCTGCAAACGGTTTTAGCCGACCTTGAAAAACAAATGTTTATTGCGGCTGAAAATCTCGAATTCGAAGAGGCTGCCCGGCTCCGCGATAAAATGAACACACTAAAATCCCAGACGATAAAACCCTAGACCTCAGAGCGTTAAAACGATTGCACTTTCGATCTTCATCCTGATTGTAATCTGTTATCTAATTTCGCTGAAACGGATAAAAATCTGACCCAAGATCTAGAATAGCTGATAACGCATCCAAAGCTGTGAAACTTTCGAGCATTAAAGCCGGATCTTTCAAATCTTTTGGCGCCAAATCTTCACGGTAATGCTTATTCACCCAAGACCGTAATCGTGTCAGTGACGCCGTGTCGATCTTCATCTTTGGATTTACCTGTGCCCATTCATCCGGTGTCAGCGTAATCCGCAAGCGTAAACACGCGGGGCCGCCACCATTTTTCATAGATTGCCGAACATCCACATAGTGCACAGAACCAATTGGCCCGTTGCCTGAAATCAACTTAGAACAATAGGCTTTCGTCTTTGCATTTTCCTTCGTTTCCATAGGCGCGATCAAAGTCAACCGCGCCTCACCCGGAATTTTTACGAGCATAGAGTTAAACAAATACGCTGAAATTGCGTCCTTAAGAGGTACATCTGCGGATGAAACCTCGATAAATTGCGGTGAAAATTTACCTTGGGCGGCGGTTCTAATATCGAGTTGCAACTTTGCCGTATCTGCAAATGCAAGCTCATGATAAAATAAACAATCCAAAGCTCCGACACAGACCACATCATTATGAAACGCGCCATGATCAATCGCCGTTTGCGATTGACGCGCGAAAACCGTTTGAGCCGTATGCAAGCGGTGGTTACGGGCAATAGTGTGAGACGCTTGCAGGGTTTGTCGTGCCGGAAATTTGCCCTGCGTGCCAGCATACCCATCCCGACCATAAACAAATAGCTCCACCCCGGCTTGCCCACGCTCCGCACAAAGCCGCACATGGTTGGCCGCGCCTTCATCTGCAAATACGGAGCGATGGGGCAACGCCTTATGTACTCTGGCAAATGGCAGGGCCGCTTTTAGGGCGCGGCGCGTTTGCTTATCCTCTATGGAGCGATGCAACATTGTCGTTAGATTAGCCGGTGTAAGATGTAAGCGAGCATCCTGAGTATCAGCAGAGGGGCTAACGGTTGCAGCATTTGCCGACCACATACTTGAGGCCGACATCATATTCTTTGCCAAACGCGGGTCTTTCTCCCAAACCGATGAATAAATATCGATATTTGACCCCCTATATCCGAGACGTCGCAATGTCGGGAGGTGGGGGCGTTGTTGTGGTGGTAAAACGCCTTGCCAAATTCCGGCATTATGCAGCGCTTCCATTTTATCCAAGCCTTGCAAAGCCGCCGCTTTAGGGCGGGCTATTAAACCCGCATTTTTCGCAGAGGCTAAATTTCCATCAGATAGGCCGCCATAATTATGCGTAGGCCCGATCAAGCCATCAAAATTGGCTTCCATAGCCTGTGTGTCTCTGGACATTATTTCAATCCTTGCAGGGGTAAAACATCTAATGTTTCAGAAATTTGGCTCGCCATTGGCCACGCACAGAAATCAGCCGAATAATAGGCTCCAGGATTGTGATTCCCCGAAGCTCCCGGTCCTCCAAATGGTAAGAAACTCGCTGCACCTGTCGTCGGGCGATTAAAATTTACGACTCCGGCGCGGATACGCTGTTTGAAATCATCCCAAAGTTCGACTTTATCCGACATAAGGCCAGCCGCGAGTCCAAATCGTGTCCGATTGGCCTGCGCAATGGCGCTCTCCCAATCCTTTACACGAATAAGCTGTAACACGGGCCCGAAAATTTCGGTGTCTTCAATGTCACACCCTGTGACATCGTATAAACCGGGTGAAAGATAAGCCGCTCCGCGTGTGGTCGGTTGACAGGCACGTAAAACCGTGGCGCCCTTTTCTATAAGGCCATTCGCCTTTGCGACGACGAAACTCCCCGTTTCAGCGCTCACCACAGGCCCGAGCGAGGCAGATTTGTCATCATTCCAAGCCCCGACTGTCATACGATCTATATATTGACACAGGGCGTGGATAATATCCTCTCCCCGCTTATCATCAGGCACGATCAATCTACGCGCGCACGTACATCTTTGACCTGATGTCATATAGGCAGATTGTGCAATTTGGCTGACACAGGCCTCGATATTCGTCGTATCCCACGCAATGAGCGGATTATTGCCGCCCATTTCTAACGCGAGAATAATCTCCGGACGTCCACCAAAATATTTATGAATATAAGCGCCCGTAGATGCAGACCCCGTAAATAAAACCCCGTCCAGAAAAGGATTTTGCAGAACAGCGGTGCCCGTATCACGTCCGCCTTGCACCATATTGACAACACCGGGCGGAAAGCCGGCACTTTCAAATAATTTTATCAAAGCCTCACCCACCGCTGGAGCTTGCTCGCTAGGCTTAAAAACCACCGTATTTCCGGCAATTAAGGCCGGAATAATTTGACCATTGGGTAAGTGAGCTGGAAAATTATAAGGACCTAAAACGACCATCACACCATGGGCGCGGTGGTGTAAACTTGCACGACCAAAGGCTGTTTCTCGGTTTAACTCACCTGTCCTGTCCTCATAAGCCTGTAGTGAAATATCGACCTTTGCCGAAAGCGCGCCGCCTTCTCCGCTACTGTCCCATAATTGCTTTCCGGTTTCACGAGAAATCAACTCCGCCATATTGGCCTTCGCAGCCAGCGCTAACCGTTGATACCGTAAAATATACCCCTTACGTTCGTCAAGAGAGAGCGTTGACCATGCGGGAAAGGCTGATTTCGCGGCCTTAAAAGCGGCTTCAACTTGCAGTTTGGATGCTGCTGCCCCCGACCAAACCGGCCGCTCATTTGACGGGTCTATACTCTCAAATGACGCACCGTCTCCTGTGACCCAATTACCGTTAATATACTGTACCATATTATCTCTTCATCCAGATACGAACATCATCGCCAGATTTAACTTTAAGTCTTTCGAGTATTTTTGCAGGTACAATAATATCTGTTCCGTCAAATCGTAGGGCGTGCATTACACAGCGAAAATCATGCATCCGGTTATTACTAATCAACGCCATCAGAATAAAATCTCCCTCTCCAGCGCGTGCAGTTACAATCCGGCTATCACGCACGGTACGAATATCACGAAGGGGCGAACTCATGGATGGGCCTGCATCAAAAATATCGATAACCCCATTAAATCGAAACCCTTCCGCTTCAAGATAACGTTTAGCTCCGACACCTTCAGGGTGGGTTACACCAATAATCTTTTGAGCCTTTTCGGGTAGGAGCGCGGCATAAATGGGGTATTTAGGCATAAGATCGAGGATGAACTGATTATCTTCCTCAGCCGAAATTTTATCAGCATCCGTAAAATCCATATGAAAAAATTTACGTCCCAATGCCTCCCAAAACAATGAGATACCATTTTCGTCAACATGCCCGCGTAATTCAGAAATTACCTGATCGCCAAAACGCTCTAAAGCCCCGGCCATCAGCATATATCGGGCTTGAGAGATCAACCGTCCAGCCCCGGACCCTCGCGCGGATTTTTTCAAATATAATGATCCAACTTCTGTGGCCCCTGCATATTCATTCACCAACATAAGCACATCCATATCGAACCGTTTTTGGGTCACAGTAGATTTTTGCGCTATCTTCAAAATTCTAAAATTGAAAAACGGATCTTTAAGACCAATCATTACCTTTATAGCGCTCACCCCAACAACCTCGCCGCTTTGACAATCTTCCAACATCAAGAGATAGATATGATCCGGTGAACAATCAGTTTTTGACTTAAAACTAGCGACAGATTTTTTTAGACGTCGCTCTAACGCCTTCTCTCCCACAGCCAGTGATGTAAACCCATCACCCGCAAGTCGAGCCAGTTCAAACAAAGCCGCCTTGTCTGATAGCTTGGCCGGACGTACTATTAACATGGTGTATTATGCGCAGCCGCATCGCAATGATCTTGAGCCACTTTCTTGACCGCAATAGCGTCAAAATCACCGCTGGCAATTTTTAATAATATAACCGTCGATAAACGCGCCCGCTCGACAAGACTAGACAATTTCATAAATTCGCGATCGGAATGGATATTCCCCCCTATAACACCTAATGTATCCACATTCGGGCATCCCGAAGCCCATAAATTATTACCTTCGCATACGCCGCCACTGGGTGCCCACCGTATATCTTGTCCCAGTAAGCCTCCGGCTTGACGCACCCAGTTAAACACAGTCGCATTTGCTGCGGACATGGGTTTGGGGGGACGGGTAAAGTCTCCGGTAAGCTCGGCACTTAAGCCGTCCGAGACGTCAATATGCGCAATCAGTTTTGCTAACTGCCTCCGTATCCACACCGTATCATCATCCTCTTGCAATCGAATATTAAATCGACCTATCGCCAAATCAGGTACAATATTTGAGGCGCCCCCCCCATCAATCTTAGCGATATTGAAAGTCACCCCGTCACGCTGGCCATTCAAGTCGTCCAATTCTGCTACGAAACGCGACATGGCTGCAATCGCATTGCGCCCCAAATGATGCTCTCGTCCGGCATGTGCAGCACGACCACGGATGATAAGCGCGAAATTACCACTTCCTTTTCGGGCACCGGCTAGCGACCCATCCGCTAAAGCAGGTTCGTAAGTCAGACCAACATGACATTTTTGACCAAGTTCTGCTAATAATGGCGCAGATCCGGGAGAACCAATTTCTTCGTCGGGGCTCATCAAAACCGTATATCCAACCGTATTGGCAACATCAGACCGCTCTAACGTTTGTAAGGCCTGACACATGACCAGAAGTCCGCCCTTCATATCGGCCGTGCCGGGACCGTTTATCGTGTCCGCATCAATATATTTTGACGTTTGAAAATGTGTGTCTTTAGGAAACACGGTATCATAATGCCCTGTCAGCACTAACTGTATTGGTGCCTCTGGACGAACAGTTACACAAAGCGCCGGCTCATAATGCGTGTCTTGCATAAGTCCCGCAGCGTTTACCGATCGACCCGGCATGAGAGGGAGTTCGGATATATCCCCCGGTAGTTCGGAGAAACGTTCCCGTAGTAAGGCTCGCATTTTTTTAAGACCGGATGAATGATGACTGCCGGAATTTTGCGCTGACCACTTTAGCGTTTGAGCCGTCATATCCGCTTGGAAGTCATCAAGCTGGGTAACAAGCTGATCTTCTAAACGCGAAAGTCTAATAGACGGTGATGGCAAAACGGAACTCCAGACAAGATATGTCTAACGCTAAACTGTCTTAAAGAGAAATAAAACCTTCATTCTGAGGCATTTAGCGCAGAAATTTTCCAAAAAAAAACGGGGCCCCAAAGACCCCGTCTTAAATTAAATGCTACCGCTTAGTTACAAGGGTAGAAATAGTTACCACAAGTCTTCATGAAGTGAACGACTGTGCCATTTGCACTTTGAATACGGAACGCTTCACGATCTTTCGTATTACTCGGTAGGACAGAGTATGCATAATGATGTGACTTACCGAGGCCAAGCACACCGCTTGTACCCACTGGTAATGTCTCTTCAGAGAACATATAGGCTTGGGCGTCTTTAAAGCCATTTGTGTAGCCCATAGACTTGAACAGATAGTTCAAATATGCGCGGTCAGCCGCATCAGAGGCATAACGACCTTGCAACTTCTCAAAGAATTGAGTCGCAGAAAGTTCATGTGAATCACCGAATTCAGGCAATGTACCTAAGCGTGTAAGTTGCTTAGGTGTGCTGCCGGCAGGTACGTTAAAGATCGCAACATTAGAGGCGCCACAATTATTATAGCTTGAGACTACTTGTTGTACGACAACAGGTTGCTGGACTTGTACGGTTTGTGGAGGACATACAGAATCAGCACTTGGAACAATGCTTCCATCCCAACACGTATATTGCGCTACCCGCTCACCCGTCACAACAGTACACTGAGTATCTGCAGTTGGAACAATGCTTCCATCCGGACACGTATATTGCGCTATACGCTCTTGACGTACAACAGGTGGTGGTGGTGGTGGTGGTGTCGCTTTAGAGCCACCAAATCTATACCGGAACCCGGTTAAGAGAGAATGCGCGGCCGTATCGAAATTTGCCGCAGCCGGTCCAGACGAAAAGTCAGCGGCTGTAGAGTGGCCAAGAAAGTTGAACTCTCCAGCATCAAGATAACGATAGTGAGTATCCCATGTGAGGTTATCCGTAATCTTATACCCAAGACCTGCAAGAACTTGCCAAGCTAGACTTGTGTCGGAATCCTGAATGCCACAGGCAATACCTCCCGCACATCCGGGAATAGGGGTGAGGTTAGCTGTATGAGCCGCAACTTTGGCTTTACCGCGTGCTAGACCCAAACCGGCACCCACATAAGGCTCCCAGTTTCCGAAGTCCTGAAAATCATATAAAGCATTGAGCATAACCGAAGTTGTTCTTAGCTTTGATGTCGATCCCGGGAAATTTCCAAGTTCGCCCAAATCTGTAAAGAGGTTTGCACCATCCAATTCCAGACGCCAGTTATTTCCGAATTCATAACCTACACCGACAGACGCTGTTACATTGCCTTCACTTTGGACAGCACCATTAATGTCGCCGACAAAAGCATCATCACTGTGAATGCCATAACCGATATTTCCGCGCAGGTACCAACCCGCGTCATCATCGGCAAAGGCCATTGATGGAACTGCCACTATTGCGGTGATGGCAGTTGCTAAAAAAAGATGAGATTTCATATATTCCCCCTGTCGCGGCACCATGCCGAACACGTTTAGAATGTCATAATGCAAATTATGCCTTAAAGTCAATTAAGCCCTTAAAGTTTTTACAATAACTTTAAGGCGTAAAAGCAAAAGGCGCAATCTACAAACCCTGTTTCACCCACATTATGTAGGCCTGAATAATGCCTGCCTCCAAGACAGTCTTCCTTCCTTACGCAATTTTTAGCGGTGACGTCAATAAAAACAAAAAGATACGATTATAATTAAGTGTTTTTATATGGAACGTTGCTTTTTTGCATCACCTCACCAAATTCATGCAATTAAATGAAAATGGTGAGCCCGCACGGACTTGAACCGTGGACATCCTCATTAAAAGTGAGG
>CAZSKN010000008.1:63054-86165 GCA_964607445.1 uncultured Caulobacterales bacterium | reverse complement strand
CCAGGGACACACGGATTTTCAATCCGTTGCTCTACCAACTGAGCTATTCGGGCCCGACATTATCGAATGCATTCGCTAATGAAGCGGCGTTATAGGGAAACTCATTGCGGCTGTCTATGCTGAAAATTGACAATTTTAACTTGATTTTATTTTGCATTTAAGAATTGTTCGCATTAAGAGCATGAAATGACATTATGTGATTTAGAAAAAAATCAATTGGCGGTTATAACAGAGTTTAAAAGCACCAAGCCGGAATTGATAACGCGCCTGCGTGAAATAGGGTTTGCCGAGGGGGATCATGTCGAAGCCATGCATTTTGGTCTGTTTGGCCGTAATCCTATGACGGTGCGTCTTAATGGAGCCTTGATCGCGCTTAGACGGCAAGATGCCAATGCGATTCACGTATCGCGCCTGACGAAAGCCCGTGCAAGTGAATAGCCAAATCGATCAAATTGACAATGTGCGATTGGCATTGTTGGGGGCGCCCAATTGCGGGAAAACATCTTTGTTTAATGCCTTAACAGGGGGCAAGGCCAAAGTCGCGAATTATCCGGGCGTTACGGTGGAATATCGCAAAGGCGAGTTTACGCTTGAAACAGACTCTAAAGCTATAGAATTACTGGATTTGCCCGGTGTGTACGGTGACTGTGGACACAGTATGGATGAACGCGTAGCGATAGATGCCGTTCGCGGAAATCTAATCGGAGAGCGCGCTCCTGACGGAATTGTCTTTTTGATGGATGCGTCCCATGTCACGACCCATTTACATAATGTGTTACAGGCGAAGAATTACGGGCTACCGATTATTCTGGTTTTGAATATGATGGATATGGCGGCCCGTGACGGCATTGATATCGATATAACAGCTTTAGAGGCGGCACTGGAAATTCCCGTAATTTCATGTGTTGCCGTTAGAGCTTCAGGGCGCGCTCATTTGCGGGCCTATTTATCTGATTGGACCCGAAAATTAAAAACGAAGTCGGTCAAACCCCCTCAAGCCGAAGCTGGGGATTTGAAAACCCTACAAGTTCGCGCACGTCAGATGACCCGTCAGACAGTGAGCAGGATAGAACAGGCTGATACATTTACCGATCGTGTCGATGCCTTTGTCTTACACCCCGTTCTCGGCGTTTTGCTTTTGCTTGGCATCCTGTTTGTAATGTTTCAGGCAGTTTATTCATGGGCCGGGCCGGGCATTGAAATGATCGAGGGTGGTATCGGAATTCTACAATCCGGTGTTAACGCTGTTTTGCCTGATAATGAGGTGCGTTCATTGTTAACGGATGGGATAATAGCCGGCGTTGGCAGCGTGATTGTTTTTCTGCCGCAGATTGTTATTCTTTTTGCCTTTATTCTTCTACTCGAAGCCTCCGGTTACATGGCGCGTGCCGCTTTTCTGGTCGATACGCTTATGGCGAAGATTGGTCTTAATGGTCGGGCCTTTATTCCGTTGCTGTCCAGTTTTGCGTGCGCCATTCCGGGTATTATGGCGGCTAGAACAGTCGAGCAAGAACGAGACCGTCTGACAACTATTCTCATCGCGCCCCTAATGACATGTTCGGCGCGTTGGCCCGTCTATTTTCTGATCATCGGGGCCTTTATCCCGGCTGTTAAAATTGGCGGGTTTAACCTTCAAGGGCTTGTTGCATTTGGACTGGTTATTGTTGGAATTGTCTTTGCTATGATTATGGCCTTTATCTTTAAGCGTACTTTGATGAAAGGTGAAAAGTCATCGCTGCTAATCGAACTGCCCAGTTATAAAATGCCTGTCTTTAAGGATTATATTCGCGGTGTTTGGGAACGGGCGATGATATTTATAAACCGGGCCGGGCGGATCATTTTACCAGCCTCGATCATTATCTGGTTTTTGGCGAGTTATCCTGCAAAATCATCAACGATCCGAGAAACATTTGCAGGTAAAATAGGGAGTGTTCTAGAACCTGTTCTCAGACCGATCGGATTTAACCTTGAAATTGCGATTTCACTTATACCGGGAATGGCGGCACGCGAAGTTGTGGTTGGGGCGCTTGGCACCATTTACGCATTGAGCGGGCAGGGTGTCGAAGAGCGCCTGTCCCAGACCTTGCAATCCGCATGGTCACTACCCACGGCTTTAGCTTTTCTGGCGTGGTTTGTCTTTGCCCCGCAATGTTTATCAACACTTGCGGTTATGCGTAAGGAAACACATAGTTGGAAATGGCCCATCTTCGCTTTTGTTTATCTTTTCTTACTCGCCTATATTGCGGCTGGCGCGACTTATCATCTGGCTCTAGCGTTCGGGTTATAGCGTCTAATTTGTAGTCATCCACATTTGAGGACGTCTTACATCTGTACTCTGATCTCCTGTCATGGCATTGACCTATAGAATCTGGCCCCACAAGAGGGCTTAATGGTGTGATGGCGAGACATGTTATGGCGGAATTATCCAAATCAGAACTTGAACATAAAGATATGCGAAATGCTATAGCAGCCCTGTCGATGGATGCTGTACAGGCGGCTAATTCCGGGCATCCGGGCATGCCAATGGGTATGGCTGATGCGGCGACGGTTTTATTTTCAAAATTTATGAAATTTGATCCCAAAGATCCAGATTGGCCTGATCGCGACCGGTTCATTTTATCCGCAGGGCATGGGTCTATGTTGATCTATAGCCTGTTACATTTGACGGGTTATAAAGCCATGACAATGGAACAGATAAAGCATTTCCGGCAACTCGGCTACATCACTGCCGGGCATCCTGAATACGGACATGTACCAGGTGTAGAAACAACAACCGGCCCCCTAGGTCAAGGCATTGCAAATGCCGTCGGGTTTGCATTGGCCGAGCGACATATGAATGCGCGTTACGGTGATGAGCTGGTTGATCATTATACCTATGTTATTGCGGGTGATGGCTGTTTGATGGAGGGGATTTCTCAAGAGGCTATATCTCTGGCTGGACATCTGAAATTACATAAATTGATTGTATTATGGGATGATAATAATATCACGATTGATGGCTCCGTGGCCTTGTCGGACAGTACCAACCAAACCGCCCGCTTCAAAGCTGTAGGATGGAATGTGATAGCGTGTGATGGTCATGACGCGCGCAAACTCGCAAATGCGCTACGACGGGCTAAAAAATCGGATAAACCGACATTGATTGCGTGTAAAACGACAATTGGTAAAGGGGCCCCGACAAAAGCGGGGACGTCCAAAGTTCATGGTGCGCCGTTAGGAGATGATGAAATTGCAGAAACACGCAAGGCTTTAGGCTGGGAGTATCCGCCGTTTGAGGTGTCGGATCATATTTATAAAGTCTGGGCGCGTCCCGGGCGCAAAGGTCGCCGGCAGCATAAGGCGTGGAAGTTACGGGTTGAAACGCATAAACATAAAAATGATTTTGAACGGGCGATTAGCGGCGCATTAAATGCAGGTTGGAAAGACGCCATGCAGGCTTATAAAGATGAGCTAGCGCAAGCCCAACCCAAATTAGCCACGCGCGCGGCGTCGGGCAATGCGTTGAAGGTTTTAACCCATAGCTTAACCAATATGATATCTGGATCTGCTGACCTTGAAGGTTCGAACAAAACCCGTACCCCGGCGACAGCTTCGGAGATACAAGCCGATAATTACGGTGGACGATATATGAATTACGGTATTCGTGAACACGGCATGGCTGCGGCGATGAACGGAATGGCTTTACACGGGGGTATCATTCCGTATTCAGGCACATTTTTAGTTTTTTCTGATTATTGTCGCCCGTCTATACGGCTTTCGGCTTTGATGGGAGCGCGTGTGATCTATGTGATGACACATGATAGTATCGGCGTTGGGGAAGATGGGCCAACGCATCAACCCGTTGAACATGTCGCGAGCTTGCGCGCTATTCCTAATCTTTATGTGTTCAGGCCGGCTGACGCTATTGAAACGGCAGAATGCTGGGAACTCTCTGTCGAACGTACTTCGGGACCGTCATTACATGCATTGACCCGTCAAGGGGTGCCGGCTGTGCGCGAATCTGCGATTAAAAACATGTGCGCGCGAGGCGCCTATGTCTTGGAACCGGGCGCCGGAAGTGATGATATTGTCCTTATGGCCTCTGGGTCTGAGGTACATTTGGCCGTTGAAGCCCACAAAGCTTTAAGTCAGGAAAATATTTCAGCACGGGTCGTGTCTGTGCCATGTATGGATTTGTTTCTTGAGCAAGATGAGATGTATATCCGGTCTGTAATCGGGAAAGATTTACCTAAAATCGCGATAGAAGCGGGTATTCGGCAGGGATGGGACCGTTTGATCGGCCGCAATGGCGGTTTTATTGGTATGAAGAGTTTTGGCGCCTCTGCGCCCGGAGCGGATTTATTTGAACATTTCGGGATTACGACGGCGGCTATAATCGCCCAAGCCAAAGCTATGTTAGGGCGTTAGATGAAGGAGCTGCCGGGGGATGTTTTCGTAACGGGGCAATTATTACCGGCGCAGATACAAGCTCTCGCCGAGCAGGGGGTTATGACATTCATTAATAACCGTCCGGATATGGAAGCGCCCTTACAACCGCTTTCAGAAACTTTAGAAGCCATGGCTCAGGGTTGCGGCGTAGATTATCATCATATTCCTATGGCAGGGGGATTAACCGCTGGTCTTATAGAGGCCAGTTGTACCGCTTTTGAGGAGAGTCCACGCCCGATTGTCGCGTTATGCGCCAGTGGCACGCGTTCATCGGCATTGTGGTGCTTTGCGCATGTTGAAAAACTGGGAGTGGACGGTGTTTTAGACGCGGTATCTGCAGCAGGATATGGCTTAGAACAATTACGTGTGCCGCTCGAAGGTTATCTTGCCAGCAAAACTTAAATTTTATTGGCATATAGCTGATATTGATAATTTAACTGAATCCTGACAGTCTAGAGTCATGGCGATTGTTCCTAAGCAAAATTCACCAGATGCACGCCCTTCTGGGCTGAAACAGAGTGTCCTTAATCAATGGGGATGGATCAGCGGATATTCGACGACACTATTTGCGGATGATTTTTTAGCGGCGGTTATCGTGACTATTCTTTTAGTTCCGCAATCGCTTGCCTATGCGCTGTTAGCGGGGCTGCCGCCACAAGTGGGGATTTATGTTTCGATTTTACCCCTGATAGCCTATGCGCTATTTGGGTCTTCTAATTATTTGAACGTCGGGCCAACAGCCGTCATTTCGCTTATGACGGCAGCGATAATCGCGACATTGCCGCCTGAAACACGCTTGCTGAATGCGGCTGCACTTGCCTTTATGACGGGTGTAGTTCTCATTTTGGCCGGATTATTTCGCGCCGGATTTGTCATGAATTTTGTGTCTCGACCTGTCGTGTCTGCTTATATTACTGGCGCTGCTTTATTGATTGTTTTCAGTCAGTTAAAGCATGTTTTTGGAGTGGATTCCGGGGGAGGAACCGTCTGGGAGCTATGGGTGGAGTTATCGTCAAAACTTGTACTTACTAATATAGTCGCACTTTATGTTGGCCTATCCGCCATTGTTGTACTTTGGGGCGTAAAACAATATCTTGCTTTTGGTCTGGTTAAACTTCGTATACGGAGTTATCACGCCAAATTAATCGCAAGAATGGCGCCTATTATAGTCATCGCCATTTATATTCTTATTAGTCAAATTCTCGACTTACCAGACCGTTATGGCGTTCGGGTAGTCGGAGAAATTCCTGCCGGTATGCCGCCTTTCGTTTTTCCTAGCATGGATATTCCAGAGTATGAAAATCTGATTGTTCCGGCGATTGTGATAGCGATAGTGGCTTTTGTGGACAGTACGTCTACAGCGCAAGAATTGGCATCGCGGTCTCGACAGCGCATCGACTCTAACAAAGAACTTCTGGGATTAGGAGCGTCCAATATAGTGGCGGGGTTAAGTGGGGGTTATCCTATAAATGGCAGTATGTCTCGGTCTGCGGTGAATTTCACGGCGGGTGGCAAAACGCCTGTTGTCAGTATTTTAGTCGCGGCCATGATGGCCATTACAGCGGTGTTTTTTACACCGGTTTTGAAAAATCTTCCATTAGCGGTTCTCGCGGCATTGATTATTGTCGCGTGTTTTAGTCTGTTTGATTTCAAGAGCCTGTGGAGAACATGGATATATAATCGGGCCGATGGTGTAACCGCGCTTGCGACTTTATTGTCTGTCTTGTTTTTTGGGGTGCAGTGGGGGGTGTTGGTCGGCGTTGTTTTGGCTATGGCGTTACACATTCGGGCGACATTGCGGCCCCATATTGCTCTTGTCGGACGATTTCCCGGTACGCAGCACTATAGAGATGCATCCCGGTTTAATGTGGAAACACATGAAAAGGTCAAAACGCTGCGAATTGACGAGAGCCTATATTATGCGAATGCGCGATATCTCGAAGACCGTGTGGCGCAAATCGTTTCGGAAAGTCCTGAAATGACTGACTTAATTTTAATGTGTACGGCGGTCAGCCATATTGATGCTAGTGCTTTATCTAGTCTTGAGGAGATAAATAAACGACTTAGAAGCGCCGCTATAGATATGCATTTTTCTGATATACAAAGCCGGGTTAAAGAACGCCTGTTTAGATCAAATTTAATACAAAATTTAAGTGGTCAGATATTTTTATCACAACATGAAGCTATGGAAGCTCTTGAACCCGATCCGGATTGGAGCCAGCTTTCAGATCATATGGATATTCATTGATGCCACAGTTTAAAACGGGAGCCGACTCCGTCCGGATAAGCCTAAGACTTTCTCTTTGCACTTATGCAAGATTACGTTATGTTATACGGGAATGGGCGTAAGCGGCGCAATTATGCGACCTCGCCAGAAAGTAAGATATGCCGGGTGACGATATCACGTCCGGTGCTGCTGAGGTACAGAAAACTATATCTGACTCAGCGAAACGTCCTCGGAATAGGCCTCGTAAGCGACGGGGGCGTTCAGGACGTAAGCCGGATACATATGCGGCCCTAGATTTAGGGACGAATAATTGTCGACTTTTAATTGCTAAGCCCGTGAAAACCGGGTTCAGGGTTGTCGACTCATATTCTAAAGTCGTGCGCCTCGGGGCGGGTTTATCGACGAGCGGACGATTATCGGAAGACAGTATGAGCGCCGCCGTTGAGGCTATTCAGCACTGCTCTAAGAAAATGGGGCTAAAACGCGTGAAACGCTGGCGTTGCGTGGCGACTCAAGCCTGTCGGCAAGCTTCGAATTGTGATGAATTTGTCAAACGCGTCAAATCCGAAACCGGTATTATGTTGGAGGTGATTTCACCCCGGGTCGAAGCGCGTCTTTCTGTGATGGGATGTCTGAATCTGATTGATACATCAAAAGATGTCGCCCTTGTAATTGATATAGGGGGAGGGTCGACCGAATTGAGTTGGGTTGACGTAAGGCGCTTACGCCGGTCATCCAAACATGATCAAGGCGGGGCAGATCAAACCGAACACTCTGCGACAATTAAAGACGAGACGCTGCCAATTTCCATGCAAGCGCCACGGGTTCATCGTCCCCCCATTAGTGCCTGGGCGTCTTTACCTTTGGGGGTTGTAACATTATCTGAGCAAGTGCCCGAAACCCCTGACCTTGAGGCCAGATATGCAGATATGAAGGCTGCGGTAAGGGAGGCTATCATCGCCGCAGGATGTGACAAACGATTTACCAAAACATTCAGACAGGGCCGTGGGCACCTTATCGGTACGTCTGGAACGATCACCTCATTGGCGGCTGTGCATTTAAAACTTCCATCTTATAAACGTGATAAAATTGACGGGTTATGGATTTCACAAAAAACCGTAGTTAAAATTGCGCGAGATATGAGTAGGTTGACAACTGATGAGCGTGCGAAAGAGCCGAGTATAGGTGAGGATAGAGCGGCTTTACTGGTGGCTGGATGTGCGATTATGGATGTCGTCTGTGAAATGTGGCCTTGTAAAAAAATTCGTGTCGCTGATCGGGGGTTGCGCGAAGGTATCTTAATGGGGCTTATGCGCCAAACCCAAAAAATTCATATAAAACCGAAAGCTTTAGCGAATACGAAGGTCGTACCATCCGGGCCGCCTATGAGATCTCAGGCTGTAAATGATGAATATATAAACACCGATGACCCAACCACCTAAATTCCCGCCGAAATCTAAAAGTTTTGAAGCCCCTGCGCGTGGTCGAAAACGTATGAGTGGAAATAAACCCGGTGGTGAGAAACGCGGCCGGAAAACTCAGAAAATGTCGGGCGAAGATGCGGCACGTATGATGACGCATAAGGTGAAAACTGCAAAGGGACGTAAATTGTCCTCTAAACTCTGGTTGGAACGTCAAATTAATGATCCCTATGTCGCCAAAGCCAAAGCGATGGGCTACCGCTCTCGGGCGGCGTTTAAACTCGCTGAACTCGATGAGAGGTTTAAACTTATCAAACCAAAGGCCGTTATTGTTGATCTTGGATGCGCCCCCGGTGGATGGGTTCAAGTCGGATTAGAACGCGGGGCCGGACGCGTTGTCGGTATTGATATACTGCCCGTAGAAATGGTCGCCGGATCTGATTTGATCGAAATGGATTTTATGGATTCTGAAGCGCCCGCCAAGATTAAATCATATTTGAAAACCCGACCTAGCCTTGTTATGTCTGATTTGGCTGCCAATACTACCGGTCACAGGAATACGGATCATCTGCGTACGGTCGCACTTGTAGAAGCGGCTGCAGATTTTGCTATGGACGTATTGGCCCCCGGAGGACATTTTATTACCAAAGTTTTTCAGGGTGGCGCTGAGGGTAAATTGTTGGAAACGTTAAAGAAACGCTTCAAAACCGTGCGACATGCTAAGCCGAATGCGTCGCGAGCGGGAAGTCCAGAGGTATATCTTGTCGCCAAAGGGTTTAAAGGCTGAGTTATTGGCTCAGACAATAGCTGTCTCCCAGACGGGCGACATGAAACCCTCGACGCTTTAAAGTAAGGGATTGCGCGCTATCTGGATATCTAATCGGATTGGTATGGTTGATATGGATGAAATGTACCTTGTCTTTATGCGCCGGTATAGCGTGTTCAATACGGGCCATGGAGTGCTCGACACGCGGGTGAGGAATTGCTGACATATCGCGCCCCGGTAATTCGGTATCGCTAAAAAATGTGGCGTCTATGAAAGCATAATCAACCTGTTTTATCATATCTTCTATGGATATATTATAGTCTGTGTTCCATTTATCCCAATCATCAATATCGGGTAAAAACAGAACCTTCCGGCTTGGCCCTTTAATAACATAGCCGACAGTTTCAGAAAATTCGTCCCGATGAGGAACTTGATATGGCGTCACAAATACGTCCCGAGACAGGGGGAGTTCAACCCGATTTTGTAGGACAGAAATTGTAATATTTTTAAACTCGACGAGCTGACTCCACGGCCCTTGTGTGCGTAAAAAATTAGCCATTCGGGGCATTGCAAATACGGGTAATTTATCGGTTCCAGCCGACTCGTGCCCGGCGTAAATGAGCCCGGCATAATGACCGATATGAGCATGGGTCAGAAAAATACCTGCCAGTCCTAATTTTTTTTGATTGATATGTATGGGTGCAGTTTTATCCAGAAAGTAAAGCTGTTCGCGCATGTCCGGTGTGGCCTCAAATAAAAACCGGTCTTGTGATCTATGATCTATAAGTGCAGCAGACGTCGCATATTTTTTCAGGTTTGTATTTGTCCACGCAGGGTCATTTACAGTGCCAATTTGCGGTGTGCCGGCGTCCTGAGAGGTGCCGAGTATAAGAAACTGAACCGAACAGCTTTTTTCGGTCTCAGATGTCGTGTTTTTGGCTTTATTTTGGGGGGCAGGGGATTCACCTTGCTGGCATGCCGCGATTGATAGAATTGCGCTGATGATACAGATTTTGATCCAGTTCCCCGAATGTCGGGATATAGAAGCGATAAATTTGCGATAAGACATATCCAAATCCTTTGGGTTCCATATCATATCATATTGTATGTATTATTTAACCTATTGCTAACATTTTCTCTTTGCACCTTGTCGACTTTACTGATAACCCCCGCTTGCAAAAGTAGGAGACTCCGATGGAGATTCGAGAAGGCTTAACCTTCGATGACGTGCTTTTGCAGCCCCGTGCGTCAGATATATTACCCGCCAATGCGGATTTGCAGACCCGCTTGACGCGGGACATTAAGATTAATGTGCCGTTAGTGTCTGCGGCTATGGACACTGTAACCGAGGCCCGCTTGGCTATCGTCATGGCTCAAACTGGGGGCATCGGTGTCATTCACCGTAATATGAGCAATGAAGAACAGGCTGAAGAGGTTCGTAAAGTCAAGAGGTATGAATCCGGTATGGTCGTAAATCCGGTAACTATTGGCCCGAAGGCCACCCGGGCCGAGTTGAAAGCGCTTGCAGAACATCACAATATTTCCGGTATTCCCGTCGTCGAACCCAATGGTAAATTGGTTGGGATTGTCACGAATAGAGATGTCCGGTTTGCGACCGACCCTAATGAATTAGTCTCTCGCCTCATGACGACAAAATTAGTCACCATCAAAGTCGGGGCTACGGAAGCTCAGGCCCGGTCCTTGTTACATGAACATCGCATAGAACGGCTTTTGGTTGTTGATGATGACTATCGGTGTGTTGGATTGATTACTGTTAAAGATATGGATAAGGCCGAGAACTTTCCAAATGCCTGTAAGGATAATCAGGGACGTTTACGCGTTGCTGCGGCCTCAACGGTAGGGGCGGCCGGCTATGAGCGTGCCATGGCTTTGGTTGATGCGGGCGTAGACGCCGTTGTTATTGATACGGCCCATGGTCACAATGCCATGGTTATAGAACAAGTTCAGCGGCTTAAGAAAGAGCTTTCAAGCACGCAAATCATTGCGGGCAATATCGCTACTGAAGAGGCGGCGAAAGCTCTTATAGGTGCAGGTGCAGATGCGATTAAAGTCGGTATCGGGCCGGGGTCTATATGCACCACACGTATTGTCGCGGGTATAGGTGTGCCGCAATTAACGGCGATTATGGATGCTTGTGCCGTAGCCCAAAAAGCGAATGTGCCTGTCATAGCGGATGGGGGGGTTAAATATTCGGGCGATATGGCCAAAGCCCTAGCTGCCGGAGCGGAAAGTTGCATGGTCGGGTCTATGTTGGCGGGTGCCGAAGAGACTCCCGGCGAGGTGTTTCTATTCCAGGGACGATCCTATAAATCCTATCGGGGTATGGGATCGGTTTCGGCCATGGCAAGAGGATCGGCTGATAGATATTTTCAAAAAGAAGTTTCAAACTCCATGAAACTCGTACCTGAAGGTGTCGAAGGTCGGGTTGCTTATAAAGGGCCCGTCGCACCTATATTACATCAGTTGATTGGCGGTGTACGCGCCACAATGGGCTATACGGGATCCAAAAACATCTCTGAATTACACGAACGCGCTAAGTTTATCCGTATTACAAATGCGGGATTACGGGAAAGTCACGTCCATGATGTCACAATCGCGCGCGAGTCACCTAATTATACAATGCCGAGTTAAAGGTCGAGATTATGGAAAGTACTTTTCTTTATGGCCCGTTTCTAACACAAATCGGTCTAACGCTTGTTGTTTTACTCTGGTTGGCTTTTGGCCGTGTCAGTAATATTCGAAAATTTGGGATGGCTGAGATCAAAAAAAACGGGTTCCCGCCTTATACGGTGAACGCTAGCGATAATTATAAAAACCAATTCGAATTACCTATTTTGTTTTACGCTCTGTGTTTGTTTTTTATGCATTCCGGCACCGTGACCCCTTTGATATATGCGACGGCTTGGGTGTTTGTGATCGCCAGAATTTTACATGCGGCTGTGCAACTCTCCATCAATATTATTTTCCCCTATCGCTTCGGGTTTTTTGTCATAAGTGCCTGCGCGATCATCGTAATGTTTATCAGTGCGGTCTTACAAGTGAGAGTCTTGTGAGATTAGCCGGTCGCGTTCAGGCTGCAATCGAGGTTCTTGAAGACGTATTAGAAAAACGTACGCCTGTGAATATGGCTCTGAGGGATTGGGGTAAATCGCACCGGTTCGCAGGATCTAAAGATAGATCAGCCATAGGCAATTTTGTCCATGATGCGTTAAGGTGTAAATTGTCTCTGGGTTATCGTATGGATAGCGAAACCCCTCGTGCCCTCATTTTAGGGGCTGTCGTCTTCATGGGTAAACATGAGCTAGAGACGGTGATTGACGCGTTTGACGGAGATAAATTTGCACCCAGCCCGCTAAGTGCAACCGAGAAACAGAATCTGAGCGGAGCGATTGGGTTGACCGGGGCTCCGGATTGGGTGCGCGCCGACGTGCCGGAATGGCTTTGGCCTGCATTTGAAAATAATTTCGCGGAGAACGCCGTTGCGGAAGGACAAGCCTTAACACAGAGACCGCCCTTGGATTTACGCTGCAATACTATTAAATCTAATTTACCGTTAGTCTATAAGGCGTTATCGGATTATGCCGCCGTGCCCATGGCCTTATCTCCTATTGGCTTTAGGATTGGCGCCACAAAGGGTGACGGACGTTTACCTAATGTGCAAATTGACGAAGTCTATCAAAAAGGCGCTATTGAAATTCAGGACGAAGGCTCTCAATTGGTTAGCTTGTTGGTAGATGCAAAACCCGGTGAGACAGTTCTGGATTATTGCGCAGGCGGTGGGGGTAAGTCTCTGGCTTTGGCCGCTGATATGAAGAACCAAGGTCAAGTCTTTGCCTTTGATATAGATAAGCGTCGACTGGCGCCACTTTATCAACGTGCGCAGCGGGCAGGGGCCAGCATTATTGACATTCGCCAACCCCCTGCGGGCAGTCTTGATGACCTTAAAGGAAAAATAGACCGCGTTTTGATTGATGCCCCGTGTACGGGGGTGGGGACATGGCGCAGAAAGCCGGATGCAAAATGGCGATTGTCTGAAGAGGCGCTTGAGCGGCGGAATAAAGAACAGGCTATAGTTTTGACGGAAGCTAAGACCTATGTGCGTCCGGGAGGGCTCATGTTCTATGTGACGTGTTCGATGTTGGCCGAAGAGAATGAAGGTCAGGTTTATAAATTTCTTGAAAACAATTCTGATTTCACGCTTTTATCCGCCGGTGAAGTTTGGGAAGATAAATTTGGCGCAAACGGCCCAAAGCCGTGGTCTGAAGACGGATGTACCTTAACATTGACGCCGAGCGCGACGCAGACTGACGGCTTCTTTTTTGCGGTCATGGAGAAAACGGCATGAGTGAACATCAACATGAACAATTACTTATTATCGATTTTGGATCTCAGGTCACAAAACTAATAGCCCGTAGAGTCAGAGAGTCTGGAGTGTATTCCGAAGTCCATCCGTTCAATCGTGTGGATCGGGTTATGCTGGAACGTTTCAACCCTAAAGCCATAATTCTGTCGGGAGGGCCTAATAGTGTAACAGGTTTAGGAACGCCGCGTGCCGATGATGCGGTGTGGGCGCTCGGTGTGCCGGTTTTGGGGATATGTTACGGACAGCAAACCATGTGCGCGCAATTAGGGGGCAAGGTGGAAAGTTCAAACGAACGCGAGTTTGGACGTGCCGATTTAGAGATTACAGGGCATTCTCCGTTGTTTCAGGGATTAAGTGCAAATGAACGTGTTTGGATGTCACATGGAGATCGCGTTAGCGAACTTCCGCAAGGCTTTGAAATTATAGGGAAATCTGGAAATGCGCCCTATGCGGCCATCGCTGATGATGCGCGTAAGTTTTACGGTGTTCAATTCCATCCCGAAGTTGTCCATACCGTCAATGGCGCCAAAATATTACGTAATTTCACGCACTTAATAGCTGGATTTAAAGGTGATTGGTCAATGGCTGCATTTAAAGATGAAGCAATTGCGGCGATAAGGGAACAAGTTGGAGACGGTAAAGTGATCTGCGGTTTATCCGGTGGTGTAGATAGTTCCGTTGCGGCTGTGCTGATCCATCACGCTATTGGAGATCAATTAAGCTGTGTCTATGTGGATACAGGTATGATGCGCAAAGGGGAAAGCGAGCAAGTTATTTCTTTGTTTTCAAAGCATTATGATATGAACCTCATACATGTTGATGCTGGGAATGAGTTCTTGGGCTTATTAGAGGGCGTCTCTGATCCGGAACGTAAACGTAAAATCATTGGTGGAACCTTTATTGATATTTTTGAACGCGAAGCTAAAAAAATCGGTGGGGCGAAATTCCTTGCCCAAGGGACTTTATATCCTGATGTTATTGAATCCGTATCTTTTGACGGTGGTCCCTCTGTAACGATTAAGTCTCATCATAATGTTGGGGGTCTACCCGAGCGTATGGATATGGCTTTGGTTGAACCCTTGCGAGAATTATTTAAAGACGAGGTTAGAAAGCTGGGCCAAGAGCTTGGTTTACATAAGGATTTTGTCGAACGTCACCCTTTCCCCGGGCCAGGTCTCGCAATTCGTTGTCCGGGGCCTATTTCCAAGGATAGATTGGATATCTTACGCGAAGCGGATGCGATCTATTTAGATCAAATAAAAAAGCACAATCTTTACAATGAGATATGGCAGGCATTTGCTGTAATATTGCCGGTGCAAACCGTTGGGGTTATGGGAGATAAACGCACCTATGAAAATGTACTGGCGCTACGGGCGGTAACGTCCACCGATGGCATGACCGCAGATTATTATCCCTATAGCCATGAGTTCTTAGGTGAAACCGCAACTCGTATCATAAATGAAGTTCGCGGTGTTAACCGTGTGGTCTATGATATCACCTCAAAACCCCCCGGTACGATTGAGTGGGAATAATATTCAGGGCTTAGGGTTATACTATTTCAGGGCGTTAAGATTTGCCCTTGGTTTTCCGATGATTTTACACAGAAGCGTTAAGGTTCCTAGGCCCAAATTTAAGAGTATTTAAACGCGAATTTGGTAAGTTTACATCAAGCGACAAAGATCGCAAATTTGGTGTAACTGGTAAAATTTGATCGTATGAGATCCCGTTTCTACATATCGGCTTTAGTGTTTGTGCTTTGCATAGACTTCATGGCCTATGCTCGGTCTACAAAGGGTAATCCGGTGTCTTCGCAGACGGCGGATCACCAGACTGAAATGGTTGTTCTTGATGTCGCTAATGGGGCGACAGCATTTATGATTGATAAAAAAGCTTATGAGGCCTGGTGGGTCGTTGGTGAATGCCGATATGAACTCCCCCTGAAATCGGGAAATCATAAGTCGAATGACAGACAAAATTCTCAAGTAAATTCAATGATATCCGAGGTTTTCTCGAAGAATGTCCGAATGGGAACGCGCCAAGTGGAACTGCGTCAACAGTTTCGATTTAACATGGCGACCCATCCGGTAACTCTTGAAGTCTTCAACTCCGTGCGGGGTGGATGGTCGTTAGTTCCAGTGCGGGTCAATCAGACCTGTACACAGGATCCAACGTGCCGTCGCCGCATGGAGTCGGAGCGGTGTTAGGACGAAATTTTTATAAAAAAAACCTAAAAAACAATGAAAAACAATGGCTTAAGTTGTTTTTGGTAAGTGTTTTATGTGTGTTTACATCGGTTTTTGCATCTGTGTTTGTTTCTGAGGCCTATGCTGAGGATAGAGCGGTTGAAGGCGGTGTCGTATCCAGTGTTGAAACGATCTCTGCCTCTAGCGCGCCAAATTCTTCAGATGCGCAATCTAAAAAATCCGGACACACCCATCCCGATAATAGGCAGACGTCGGATGGGGCCACTGCGGATATTGTTAAAACGGTGGAAACACGCCTTCCGGCAGAAAGCCCTGCTGACGTGTCCCCAAAAGAAACGGCACATGAGTCTGTGGCTGAAATTCCTCCGGTAGAAACCACCATTGTCAACACCACTTTGATCGCAGAGGTCGACGCCACGATTACAGTTACATTGGACGGGGAGACTTTACAGAGCACAGATGTACATCGGTCAGATGACGGCGCGCTCTATGTAAATGCTATTCCGATTTTTTCGGCGCTCAATAACGAGTTTGAATATGATCAAAATTTGAAGGCTCTGATTGTACGGCGCTCCCAAGATAATGCTGTGATGGAATTATATACGGATACCGGCTTGGTCAAAGCCAATGGTAAAGCTTTGGGTAAACTCAAGCATTTTGGTGAGGTTTCAGGGGGTCGGTTTTTGCTCACACCTAATGCTATCGCTGTTTTGTCCGGCGCTACCGGAACCTTTGATAATGCGAGTAATCAATTTGACTTTGAACTTGACCCGCGCTTGCGTGTAGCGACAGGGTTCGAAGTTTTCGTAAACGATATTGCGCTGGTCAATGTCAGCCCCGAACCCAAATCTATTGGGTCGGTTTTGCTTTTACCCTTAATACCCATTGCCGAAGAACTAGGGCATGATGTGCGCGTACTGGATGGAACGAATATAATTCGGGTCCGCCGGGCACAGGATAGTGCGATCTTTACGTTAAACTTGGATACGGGTTTGATTAAGTTACGCGACCGTCCATATGGCGTGGCCAAGGATGTGACTTATATTGATGATATAAATTTATTGCTACCTGTTAGCGCACTTGAAGCCTTGACGGGGACACATGTGACGGTCAGCGGCGGGTCTAACAGAATTGATATTGAACTTGATAGGCGATTGAAAAATGTTGTTAAACCCCAAGCCTCTGTTAGTGACATTGCAAAAAACACACCCTTTACACCCGAAAGTGTCACCTTTCACCTTGGCCCTGATAGTCTTAATCAGGTAGAGGCGGATTTTCGGACTGGAGCCGTTAATGGGCGGTTGCGATTCGAAGTTCCAGATTTGCCGACCACAATCGCGGAGGCCGAACCCAGTTGGTTGAGTGTGGAATTTGCCCACCTCAATGGGATTACAGGCTCTATCGGGGATTATGCTGCCGACTTCCGTGAACTTGACGGGGTCGGCATTCGGCGTATTCGAGGCGTATCTGCTGTGAAGGAAACGCGCGAAGGTCGGTGGGCTTTGGCCGCGGGAGCTCCCGTAATCGGGGGACGGCGCATTTCTGATAACCAATCCCGTCAAAGGTTTGGCGGCATTGCCGGAGGCGCACGATATGCGAGTGCGCAGGGTTGGGAAGCGGGGGCCGCATTTAACGTGGATACGCTTAACAAGGATCAAATGGCCGTTTTATCCGCTATTAGTGGGAAATTAGGACGGAAACGCGGAAATCGCCTGCAATGGGATGCACGCGCTGATTTGGGTGTATTTAATGGCCCAAGGCGAGAAAAGCCTGTCGATATCGTCGCGTCCGGAAATGTGCGTTATGACATAACCGAATCCCTGACATTGGATGTGGGTGCAGAATATACGGGCGCAGAGTTTTTGCGATCTGACCTTGATGCTGAAGATCAAATTGAGGAAGAAAGGGCTTTACTGTCTGAAGACGAAGAGACTGTTATTGATACGCGTTTAGGTCCAGATACGCGACGACGCGGCGCTGATGAAGCGTTATTGGGCGGCTCAATCAGGTTTTCTCCGCGAAAAAACTATGGTGTGCTGGATAGACCTGCTGTGTCTGTACGGGCGCAAGGTCGCAAAACGGGTCTAGTTTCAGGCACCGACCGGAGCATCACATCCTTAAGCTATGGGACGAATATCAGTACAGCTATCGCCAATACAGGCGTGAACTTAGCCTTAAATGCCTCTCAGGTTCATGTGACAACTAAAAATGCGTCTGTCATCGAGACGACTGTACCGGAGGAAGACAGTATAGATAATCGTGATGTTGAGCGGAGTTGGCGTTACGGCGCTCGGGCCTCGAAAGATTTTCAACATTTTGGACTACAGGCGCAATATGATCGGGGCCGACGTAGCGGCGAAGCTTTAACTGAAAATGCCAGTGCGACAGTTACAACCCGGACATTTACTGTAACTTTGCCGAAATCAGCGCGTCTAAATCTTACGCCTTCGGCCACGGCGAATTGGAACGGGGAAGATGTGGGCGTGCGCGGCGGATTGATTGCTAATTTGAACTCTGGACAACTGCTGGGAAAAAAGACCTCTCTTCAAGCTAGCTTGGGTGTGTTGCAATCTGTTGGAGGGCGGGCCGGGGCCCAAACAGATAAGTTTTTGTCTATGACGCTCGCCCGTCAGGTGAAAATCGGTAATAATATGTCATTAGGGCTGGCCTATCGTAATGACCTTAGAGGCAATCAACGTATTGGATTACAATTAGATGGACGGTTCGAGTTTAATGAGAGCCGAAAATACAAACGTACAGAGTCAGGCCGGGGTATCTTAAAGGGGCGTGTCTTCTTGGATAAAAACCGGGACGGCGAAAAACAAGATGGTGAACCTGGGGTCAATCAGGCTTTATTGCAAGTCCGGAATACAGGATTGGCGCTGCGAAGCGCAATTGGCGGTGCTTTCACTATTCAAAACATAAAAGAAGGTCTCCATGAGATCATTGTCGATAATGAGAGCTTGCCGCTAGGTTTTGCTATGCCGGATAGTTTCGTGGGGCGTGTATCCATTGTAGATGGTCAAATTACGGATATTTCTATCCCCATCGTACAGCGTGGCCAAATACGCGGGTTCACATTTATTGATAGTGATGGTGACGGTAAATTTACGTCAGGCGAAAAACGTATTGACGGTGTGAAACTAAGTTTAAAGCGTGAGACGCAGCATAAGGATAGTGGCGATCCGATCTTCGCACATACTACGAGCTTTGGGCAATTTGCCTTTGATGACCTTGCCGCGGAAACCTATATTGTCAGTGTCAACAAGAACGACAGGGCGCAATATGAACCCACAGCGCCTATAACAGTTGATCTTTCAAAAGCCGATGGATTGATGATGAGGGTGCAAATACCCCTTAAACCCAAAGACAAGGTAAAATTGGCAAAGAATTCCGATCCACCAGATAAAGATAACAGTCGGGTTCTGGACGTAAAAGGTCCAGCGCCACCTTAATCTGAAGCGGGTTTTAAACCCGCTTTTTTTGTTTTAATTTAGGGAGTTACGGCTCTCTATGAAAGTCAAAAACAATGTCGACATCCAAGGCACCTACGCCGAGTGAAAGGTCGTAATCCGGCATTGAATATAAAAAATCGAGCCGTAGGGTCTGAGGGCCGATATCGCCATTACTTTGTCGAATGCCTCGTCGTCTGCCAAAGTCGATGATTTGCCTCGACGACCCGGTCAGGTCTCCAAGATCATCTACCGAATTTATAACGGTGATATTGGATGCTGTTGCAAGATCGCCAAATCTGAAACCATCATCATTGCCTGATGTTTGGATAGAGGAGCGTAAGCGTATATCTTCTAAGCCTATTGTATCCCGGAAATCGCCAGAGGCTTCGACACGGGATGTCCGTGCGCGGAGTGAAAACCGGGTATTACGTGATGTTACAAAAAAACTATGGGAATATTGACGCCCGGTTCCGTCCAATTGAATATCTGTATTGCTATTGAGAGAAAATCTGGACAAAGCATCACTCGCATCTAGATATCCGTCCCCGTTATCTATGACGGATTGTGAAATATTAACGCCGTCTTCGGCAATTCCGAGTTGAAAGCTTTGAGATTCAGAGGGCGCCGTGCCCGCAGCTGTATCGAGTGTACCGGTTAAATTCGGCGTGGAGACCAATGATGAAAAGGGGATCATTCGTTCACCAATTGCAACGCAACACCGATTGGATGCAAATATCCAATTATCATAAATATCGACATTTCGACCATCACTTACGACGGCACATCCAAAATTGCGGCAAAAAAAGTCTGTGTCTAAAAAACTTGCGTGCGCGGTTCCAGTAAAGGCGAAAAGGGCAGTAAAACTGCCCAAAATATTTCGATATGTGGATGGCGCCAACGTCATATTACGGCATGGGATAAGACAGCGTATCTACGGGTACGTTGAGAGCTCTAAACTTATTTTGCGGCGTAAATGTATTTTTCATCGAAAAATCAATAGTATAGGACTGGCCGGTTTCAAGAGCGCCTTCATTATCGACTTTAAAATCATATGCCCGCTCGCCGTCATTTAAAACAACGGCGTTTAACGGTGTTTCAGCCACAACATCACCACCGGCATTTTTTACATAGGCCGTGCCTTGGAGGCGGGCGTGAGCATCGCCATCATTCTTGATGTTCATTCTAATCAATGAACGGTCTGTTTCGTTAATGGCCACGCTTGTAACTTCCGGCAGGCTTTTTGACGGTGTCAATGTCAGGTAAAATAGAGAGGCCAGTTGATACCGATTCCAGACTCCGGATGCATCGCCCCGTTCATCAAGTTCGGGGAGCAATGTGCTCGCCAGGAGTGCAAATCTATGATCGCCTTTATAATTGACTTTATAGGGGGTGCTTATTTCAACCTTTACATCGCGTGATGTGCCGGGTTTCAAGGTTACTTTAGCTGGAGAAAAACGCACCCAATCTGCGGCCGACCGTGGACTTTCACCGGGAGGAGAAAGCGCTAATTTGCCGTTGTTATCCAGACTCCAGTCAGCTAAACCCATAGTCAAACTAATAGTTTTAGAGGTATGAACATTACCAATCGTAACCACTTGAGTCTTGCGGTCGCCGGGTTTTACGGTCATTTCTACCGTGGACGGTTGAACACCTACACCGAAAGCCGTAGCCAGCGGTGCCGCACAGATTGCCAGTGTCGCACTTGCCCACGCCAAAGCGGTTAGTTTTGCCCACGATTTTTTATATTTGATAATCATATACATCCCTATAATATAATTTATTTATGGAAATTTTATGAGTAAAAAAGCTTAGTTTTGAGTTAATTTTAACCAAGTTCACGGCGGATTTATTGTTATTTTTTCTGACTTTAGTGCGGATTTCTGAATTTTATCCTAGGGCTTGCAAAACCTTGTTAACTTGCCATACTCAAGGCCGTAAAAAGGGCATTGGGAGATAATGATGAGCCACATACACGCTCGAACTTGTCACATTTGTGAAGCGAATTGTGGTGTGTTGTTAACGGTTGAAGGTGACAAAGTTTTATCCGTTAAGGGAAATCCCGATCATGTACTTTCCGAAGGTTATATTTGTCCCAAGGCTACGGCTATCCCTGATATCCAAAACGATCCAGACCGGCTGCGAACGCCCGTAAAACGGGTAGGGGATCAGTGGGAAGAGATAAGCTGGGAGATGGCCTTTTCAGAAATATCGACCCGACATCGACATATGCTGGAGTCAAAAAAGTTTGCCGCTATTTATATGGGTAATCCGAATAGCCATAATTACTCCAGTTCATTTGCATCCCGGGGGCTAATCAAATCTTGGGGCGCAAAAGGGATATATTCGGCCTCTACATTGGATCAACTCCCGCACATGATCTGTCAAAAATGGGTGTATGGACATAATGCGCTTTTTCCGGTTCCGGACATTGATCGCACACAATATATGTTATGTGTCGGCGGTAATCCCTTGGCGTCCAACGGGTCTTTATGGACTGTGCCAAATGTAAAAAAACGCATCCAGCGTCTGCAAAAACGCGGGGGTCAATTTGTGGTCATTGATCCGCGATGTACCGAGACCGCAAAAATCGCCAATGCCCATCATTTTGTGCGTCCGGGTACAGATACAGCTTTTTTTCTCGCGCTTTTATTGGCCCTGGATGCCGCCGGTCTCGTAAATCCTCGACATTTAACGCCTATGCTTTCGGGGTGGGAGGCTGCGTGGTCATCCATTAAAGCTTTTGATTTTGAGGCGCTTTGCGAATATTGCGGAATATCTAAAGACGTAATTCGTGAAATTGCCGCAGAGTTGGGTAATGGCCAACCCGCAATTGTTTATGGTCGTATGGGCGTATCCGTTACCAAGCATGGAACCTTGAACCATTGGCTCATACAGATTCTTAATATTTCCACAGGAAATGTTGATCGCGAAGGCGGTGTGATGTTCCCGGACTCGATTATTGACCCTGTAGAGCGTAGCGGCACTGGTTCCTATGGACGCTATAAAACCCGTTTGTCGGGACGACCGGAAGTTTTGGGTGAATTACCGTCTGTGGAACTCACCGCTGAAATCACAACACAAGGTGAGGGGCAAATTGGAGCGCTGCTCGTAATTGCTGGCAATCCCGTCATATCCGCGCCGGGCGGGCAGCATTTGGATGCGGCGTTGGACACGCTTGATCTGATGGTCAGTATAGATATGTATGTCACTGAAACATCGCGTCATGCCGATTATATATTACCTCCCTGCGGGCCATTGGAACGCGATCACTATCCGATGTTTTTTACGCCATTGGCTATCCGGAATTATGCGGCTTATTCTCCGCCATTATTTCCTAAAGCCGAAGGCAGTAAAACGGATTTCGAAATTATGTCAGGACTGGATTACGCCATTAGAGCCGCAAATGGAGATAATACGCCTAATCCTGAACTCGATCCGCGTGACGTGTTAGATCAAATCATGCGCGCGTCGCCCCATAAACTGACACTGGCAGACGTCGAGGCACATCCTAATGGCTATGATATGGGGCCATTACGTTCCAGATTGCCTGAAAGGCTTAAAACCGAAGATAAGACAATTCACTGCGCGCCAGACATCTTGGTAAATGCATTACAGGCATTTAGAGCGGATTTAAATTCCCCCATAGTCGGGGATTATCTGCTTATCGGACGGCGACATATCCGGAGTAATAATAGCTGGTTGCATAATAGCCATCGTCTTGTGAAAGGGCCGAATAGATGCACAATTTTATTGCATCCTGATGATGCACGGGCGTTGAATGTATCTGACGGGGATCAATTGCGGGTTTCAAATCACGTCGGAGAGGTTTGCGTTCCTGCCGAAATTACCGAAGACATTATGCCCGGCGTTGTGTCCATACCACATGGATATGGGCATGGTCGCAAAGGTGTTAAGCTTTCTGTGGCATCAGAACATGCTGGGGTTTCGCTTAATGATTTGACGGATCCGGCGATCTTGGATGATCTTTCGGGGAATGCGGTTCTTAATGCCATTCCGGTGAAAATTGAAAATACAGTACACGTCTCACATAGATAAGGTGGAGAATTTATGACCTCTACGACAGTGGTATTGCTGACCTTGGTCACATATAAAATCATTTTGTTAGCGATCGGGTTTTGGGCGTCACGGCGAGTGAAAACGGAAACCGATTTTTTTCTAGCCGGACAAGGCGGTAATCAACCCATCCGTGACACTATAGACAGCGG
>CAZSKN010000008.1:45790-62954 GCA_964607445.1 uncultured Caulobacterales bacterium | reverse complement strand
AGTGGGCCTTTAGATAGCGGGCCTTTAAGCCGGCGTGGGTCGTCAGATGCCGGTTTGGGGGCTTGGACGGCGGGTCTCTCCTATGCCGCCTCCACCTCTTCGGCATGGGTGCTTTTAGGGTTTACAGGTTTGGTTTATTCTCTCGGATTAGTCGGGCTTTGGTTGGTGCCGGGAATTTTTTCAGGATATTTGCTGACATGGCTGGTCTTGGGGCCACGCCTTAATTCTGACACTGCGGTGAGAGGTCATTTAACGATCATTGATTTTATAACGGCGGATGTGCAGCAAAAATATGTGCGCCCGATCGGTATAATGTGTGCGGCTATGATATTGTTTTGTTTTGTTTTTTATATCTCTAGCCAATTTCAGGCTGCGGGTAATGCCTTAAGTTCTGTCTTTGGATTAAGTGTTGCGGAGGCCATAATTCTAGGGGCTATTGTTATTATTACTTATTGTTTGATGGGCGGGTTTCTAGCCGCCAGTTTGACAGATGCCCTGCAAGCCGGCGTCATGATGATAGCCTGTATTATAGTTCCGATCGCTGCCGTTAAAGCCGGAGGCGGACTCGGCGCTATTTGGGAGGTTTTACAATCAAATCAATCTGCAAGTTATTTTAGCCTGACAGGTAAGGCCGCAAATATTGCAGGGCTTGGATTTGCCATGGGGTTATTAGGGACAGGTCTGGGGGCTTTGGGTCAACCTCAATTGCTCAACCGGATTATGGCGGTAAAATCGCAAAAAGAGCGCTTGAAGGCTACCGTGATAACCGTCGTATGGGGTACGATCATCTATAGTGGACTTGTGTGTTTGGCGCTTGCTGGACGAGCAGCCAATCTTGGTGCAGACGGCGAAAGCCTATTTTTCATAGCGGCCAAAACTTATTTGCCACCGGTTTTGGCGGGGATTGTGACCGCTGCGGTATTGTCCGCTGTCATGTCTACTGTCGATAGCTTGTTACTCGCAGCCGCGTCAGCCGTATCACATGATATGGGGATTGTTTATGCAAAACCGCAGCAAGCTTTGTTTTATGGGCGGTTGGCGATGGTCGGCGTCGCAATCTTCGCGGTTTTGCTGACACTATATCTACCGAAGGATATTTTTAGTCGGGTGTTATTTAGCTGGGTGGCATTAGGTGCGGCGTTCGGGCCGAGTATTTTGACGAAATGTTTAGGGTGGCACGTAAATGGAGCCTATATTTTTGCGGCTATATTCATAGGGTTTTTTACGGCTGTTATATTTTCAAATATTGACGGTGTAGGGGCAGACATAATAGAGAAATGGGTATCTTGGGCAGCGGGGCTTACAATCTTAAGTTTGGGAAGGCAAAGCACAAGGCCGTTATAGCCAGTTGTTTACCAGTATCCTCAAGCCCTTCCGTGTGATCCGGGACGTTGATATTAAATTGATATCAAGTTGAAATTAATAAGCCTTGCTTTTAAAATAGTGAACGTTAAATAGTATGCAACAAATTGCATAAATAAAGGAATTGTAAAATGCGTGAAGCCGTTATTGTGTCTACTGCTCGAACACCTATTGGGCGAGCTTATCGCGGGGCGTTTAACGCTACACCGTCACCCACTCTTGCTGCACATTGTATTGATGAAGCCGTTAAACGCGCCGGAATTGAAGGCGCAGAGGTGGAAGATGTCAATATGGGCTGTGCCATGCAACAAGGTGTTCAGGTTACGATTGGCCGGAATTCTGTTTTGGCCTCCAATTTGCCAGTTACCGTACCGGCGCAATCCATCGACCGGCAATGTTCTTCGGGTATGATTGCGATTGGCATGGCAGCAAAGCAGATTATTGTCGATAATCAGCAAATAGTGATTGGGGGAGGGGTTGAATCTATTTCAATGGTGCAAACCGCTGAAATGCGTGTGGCGCCAGATATGAATGTGGTTAAAAAACATCCCCAAGCCTATATCCAAATGATAGATACGGCGGAAATTGTCGCAGAACGTTACGGCGTCTCGCGTGAGGCACAGGACGCTTATGCGCTTATGTCTCAACAACGCACACATGCCGCGCAAGAAGCGGGTAAATTCGATGATGAAATCGTACCTCTTGGATCGACTATGATGGTCAAGAATAAAGAAACGGGCGAGGTTTCCCAAAAAGATGTGACCTTGGAAAAAGATGAAGGTAATCGTCCTGGAACCACGCTAGACGGTTTGAGTGGTCTGAAACCCGTGCGTGGCCCTGAAGCTGTTATTACGGCGGGTAATGCCTCTCAATTGTCTGACGGTGCATCGGTTTCTGTATTGATGGAGGGCAAGGAGGCTTCAAAGCGGGGCTTAAGTCCGCTTGGTATTTACCGGGGTATGGCTGTCGCTGGACTGGAGCCTGATGAAATGGGAATTGGTCCTGTTTTTGCGATCCCAAAATTACTCAAAGCAACAGGTCTGAAAATGGATGACATCGACCTGTGGGAACTTAACGAAGCTTTTGCTGTGCAGGTTATCTATTGTCGTGACAAGCTGGGTATTCCAATGGAAAATTTGAACGTTAATGGTGGCGCTATTTCTATCGGTCACCCTTATGGAATGAGCGGCGCCCGTATGGTGGCTCATGCACTTATCGAAGGTAAACGCCGCGGTGCTAAATATGTCGTATCGACGATGTGTGTCGGTGGTGGTATGGGAGCGGCAGGCTTATTTGAAGTCGCCTAATTTAGGACATAACATGAGTACTATAAACTTTAAAAACCGTGTCGCAATTGTGACAGGGGCAGGGGGCGGTCTGGGGCGCGCACATGCTATGGCTTTAGCGCAGCGTGGTGTCAAAGTAGTCGTCAATGACCTTGGCGGTGCCGTTGATGGGACGGGCGGATCGGAAACAATGGCGCAAAAGGTCGTTGAAGAAATCAAAGCCGCTGGCGGAGAGGCAATAGCCAATGGGGCAAATGTCACCAAAGAAAATGAAGTGGCTGAAATGGTCGAAGAGGCGATTTCTGCATTTGGTCATATTGATATTCTTGTCAATAATGCCGGTATTTTACGCGACAAGTCATTTTCCAAAATGGAGATGAATGATTTTCGGGCCATTTTGGACGTGCATGTCATAGGGTCTGCAATTTGCACAAAAGCTGTTTGGAATCATATGAAAGAACGGAGCTTTGGTCGTATCGTTATGACGACATCTTCGTCGGGTATGTATGGTAATTTCGGACAAGCGAATTACGGCGCGGCTAAAGCGGGGTTATCGGGCTTTATGCGTACGCTTTGTCTCGAAGGCGCGAAATATGATATTCGTGTGAATGCGTTGTCGCCTGTTGCGGCGACACGCATGACGGAAAACCTAATGCCTCAGGAAGCGCTCGATCTTTTAGGGACGGAAAGCGTGGCCCAAGGCGTCGTCTATTTAGTATGTGATGACGCTCCAAACCGGACAATTTTATGTGCAGGGGCTGGTGGCTATGCTGTCACGAAAGTATTTGAGACAGACGGACTTAGTTTTCCACCCGGAGAGCAGACGGCTGAGAATGTAGCGAAACATTTCGCGGCTATCTCTGATGAGGGTAATATGCAGGAGTTTACAAATGGTGGCATGCAAGGGCCCAAATTTATACAAAGGGCGGTAGACTTGCAAAAGACATAAATCGAAAGGTGGCGTAATGAAAACTGTTAAAAAAGAAGACCTTAAAGGACTTATTGGAAGTGAAGTTGGGGTGAGTGACTGGATTGCAGTCACCCAAGATCGTATAAATGTCTTTGCGGATGTAACCGAAGATCATCAATTTATCCATATAAATGAAGAGGCGGCAAAAATGACTCCTTTCGGGGGGACGATAGCGCATGGTTTTCTTACATTATCCCTTTTGTCCAAATTTGCAGAAGGCGCAGGCCTTGTCATAGAAGGTGTAAAGATGGGGGTAAATTACGGATTTGAGAAAGTTCGATTTCTTGCGCCCGTACCGAGTGGAGCGCGTGTAAGAGGACGCTTTGTACTCAAAGACGTTGTCGAGAAAAAAACCGGACAATTCCTCATAACCTACGAGGTCAGTGTCGATATCGAAGGGCAGAATAAACCTGCCCTGATTGCGGATTGGCTTGCGATGCAATTCGTAGGTTAAGATGCGTGCTTTATGACAGGCGTTTTTCGAAAGTGTTCAGAGAATTTAACTACGTTAAATCCGGTTTCGTTGTCATTATAGCCAGTTTTCTAAAACCACTTATTCGAGAGAAAAGGTTTTTTGACATAGCTCTATGTGGTCGAAAGGCGGCTCCAAGCCGCCTCCTGCCGACACATTGACGGCGTCCATAATCCGTGGATTTGATCGTAAAGCTATTATTGTAAACCGCGGGGCTCCACGGCCCATAAACATTTGTGTGGTGAGGGGCTTAATTGCTCTTCTTTTTCTTTTTCTTGCCAAATAATCCAATTAAGGCATCTTCGACTGACGGCTCATTTGCTTTAGTGCTACCCGCGGCTGTCGGGGTTTGCGAATTAGGGGTCGCTTGACCTTGTCCACCTAATATCCCGCCTAAGAGGCCCGTTATCGCCTCTTCTGTCGAGGCCGGGGGGGTAGATGTGCCTTGCGGGAGTGCCGAAGACGGTGTTGAGGCGGTTGTAGGCTGTGACGTACCGAGAACAGACCCTAATATTTGACCCGCAGAACCGCCGACATTTTTGGTGATCAGTTTTGCCGCTTCTTGGCGGGCTCGCGCTTGCGCGCGTTCAGCAACGATCTGGCCTAACATATCTGTATCGAGGCCAGCTTTGATAGATCCGAAAGTGCCTTGCAATCTGATAGGGATGCCGAACCCCGCTAAGCCTTTTGCCTTGTCACCGGTTAGACGTGGACGGAGACTGAAATCCACGGATTGCGCACCGAGATTCATTTGACCTCCCCCCGTTGCCGACACGCCAGGGCCGTTCAGATTAAAGTTCTGTATTTTCGCAATACCGTTCTCAATAGTGATAGCGGCTATCAGATCTCTAAATGCAGTTTGGTAAGTAGGGCCTAATCCGGCAGGTAATGACCGTGAGGTGAGCGCCTGATCTATGCCACTTACGAATTGACTTACATCGACACCTGAAATTTTACCGTTTAGCACTTTGAAATCACCACCGCCTCTCAAGGAACGCATGATATCGGCTTGTGATAAGCCGCGGCCTGTAATCTTCAATTGTGTGCCGGCCGTGCCCGTGATTTGAGCAAATCCGGCTACAGCCTTCAAAAAACTATTCGATTGCAGTTGGGCCAAGTCGAATGTCATATCAATTTCAGGCACGGAGCTTGCCGCATTAACCGTTGCGCGCATATTTCCAATTCCGCCATAAAGGGATATGTTCGGGAAATTAGCTGTAAGTTTCCCACCAGATAATTTAGCTGTGATATCAGATTTTTCTAGGGATAAACGATCTGTGACAATATTGGGGGTGGAGACTTTAAAGTCCCCATCCAAGACTTTCAGCATTGAGACGTTAAGCGGGGTCTGGCTCCACGGTTGAATGTCTCCTGTAGGGTTTTGCGCTGCATAGCTTGCCATATAAGGGCGAAGGTCAAGACCGTTCAAGGCTAATCGTCCATTTACAAATGGCGTGTTGCTCAGGGTTTTGACAGAAAATTGTCCAGTTCCGGTTATCTCGTCAAAAGCAAGTGTGGCGTCTTCAAAGACGATGTTTTGAGGCGTGCCTGAAACGCGTCCGGCAATTTTAAAGCGCTCATATATCGCGCCGGCTGGCGTGCTGGCGGGAAGCTCTGTACCTGTATTTTTGGCTAAGGCCCGAAGAGAGGGGATATCAGCTTCCAGAGTGCCTGTCACCGAAATGTCATTAGTCTTGGTTACTTCGCCAGAAAAAGACCCGTTGAGCTGGCCGTCTTTTAAATCTGCATTTAAGCCTGTGAGGGAAAACCTGTCCCCGTTTAACGCTAAGGTGCCAGAAGATGACAGTTTACCAATTGAGCGGGCATAGGGGGTGTCTATCTTGGCCGCAGTCGCGAGGGCTTGGGTTGAGGGCACATCTACCGAGAAGGCACCGTTAAGGGATATGGCTTTGTCATAAGCACCCGACCCTTGGAAGTTTCCATTTAAGGCGCCGTCGAGAATATCAACTTTCAGATCTGTAAATGATGTTTTGTTTCCATCATAATGAATAAGACCCTTAGAGGCAATTGACCCTATAGCGTCCGCCTGTGTGATCTTGAGATCAGCAAGCTGATTCAGACGTGACATGGACGCAATATCGGCTTCAAAATTTCCGGCTGCGGCGATAATATCTCCCGTCTTGGAAACTTTGCCGACATATCTAGCTTGCAGGGTTTCGCTGGTCGTCTTTAAATTGGATATGTCTATGGCAATATCTTTATCACGTAATGAGAGCGTGCCTGAAATATCGAGTTTTTCAATGGCCGCAGCTTGCGGGATATCCTGTTTTAAGGCGGAGAGCAGGCGCGGCAGCCCATCAATATTTGCGGTAAAAGGCCCATTTAATGAAAGAGAGTCTGCGAAGCTGCCTTGCCCCTTAAAACTGGCAAGTATACCTGTGCCGGTTACATCCGCTTTGATATTGCTCGCAGAAAACCCTTTACCTTGCGCTTTCATATCTGCAGATAGATTCAAGGTTTTGATCTGTTCTATACCATCGATGTTTTGGTCAAGCAATTTGGCTATTTTGGGGACATTACGGATGTTGGATTTCAACGTGCCATTCAAAACAGGAGTATCTGCCAAGGTAATATCGCCAGTATAATGTGCATCTAAATCCGTACCCAAGAGGCTAAATTCAGCGTTATTTGCTGTAAATAAAGTGCCATCATAGCTATAGTTTCCGGCAATTTTTACAGTTTTGGCCAGATCGAGATAGTCGCGATTGGGCACATCATTTGGAAGCAAAGCTTTTACCCGTGCAACGTCATCGATATTACCGTCAAGTTTTACATTAAAGGCGAGTTCCGGACTGGCTAAAAATTCACCTTTGGCGTCAATTTTCGCAAAATCGGTCTTGGCGTATATTTCAACGGGCGTCAGTTGACCGTCTAGAAAGCTCCGTGGACTTTTCAATAAAATGTTGAGATCAATCGGTGTGCCATCAAATATAAGGTCACCTTTAAGGGTCACAGGTGCGGCGAGGCTAGGTAGGGTGAAACCGAGATTGGCATTTGAGAGCGTGTGTGAGGTGCGCGTGGCAGCATCGCGGTAACGAATAGATGCATTCTCGATTGAAAATTTTCCAATTTGGGGATCAAGCTCTTGATAACGACCATCGCGTTTAAATGGACGCTTCTCTGTGGACGTATCTGTTATCTGGTTTTCAGAGGCGCTAAATGTCCAATTCGCCGTGCCATCGGCCTTTTTTTCAAGCTCGATAACCGGGTTGAGAAGTGAAAATTTCGATATCTCTATTTTACGGGATAAGAGGGGGAGGAGTTTGACCCGGGCATCTAGACCGTCCATCTGAGCAAGATGTTCGGCTTGAAATCCTGCCGCATTCGCAATTGTAATGCGGCCCGTTTGTGCTTTGAGTACGGGAAAAACGGATACGCTGACATCGCCCTTTATAACAATGTCACGACCTAGCTCTTTACTGAGCTGGGTTTGAATTTTGTCTTTATAGGCATCCGATGAAATTAACCTTGGGAGCGCTATAATGGCGGCTATGAGTAAGGCGCCAATTAAAAATATGCCAATGAATAACTTTTTCATGCCTAATTCCTCAAACTGCCCAGCCCCTATTCAGAGCATAACCAATGTGAATATATACTAAACCGGAACGATTATCTGGGGCTATGTTGGCTGATTAAGTAAAACTTTTGTGAGGTCTGGTTGATCCTGGTCTGCAATCTGACATTTACCGGTTAGGCGGTTGGAGAGCATAGGCTTGTGTACCATGTGTATAAATTTTATCTGATGGTAGAATATTAAACACAGAATTCACGGGCGTGTTTTGGGAAACCCGTGCGTAAAAATCGCCGAAATCCTGTTGTGTACTTTCAAATAATTCGTTGAAGTCATTGATAACAAAGTAAGATTGTTGAAAGTCATCTATGCGGTATTTTGTCAGCATGACCCGTTCAAGGTCAAAATGCAATCGATTGGGAGAGGGTGATTCTAGGGCAAAGAGGCATTCTGACTTCGAGGATAAAATACCGGCGCCGTAGATTTTTAATCCGTCTGGCGATTGCATCAGGCCAAATTCAACCGTGTACCAATAAAGGCGGGCAAGATTATCGAGACGATTATGTTCCAGAGCCCGCATGCCGCCTTGCCCATAGGCTTGCATATAATCGGCAAAAACCTTTTGGGTTAGAAGCGGAACATGGCCGAATATATCATGAAAAATATCTGGCTCCTCCAGATAGTCCATATGGTTTCGGTCACGAATAAAACGTCCGGCGGGAAACCGTCGATTGGCAAGGTGTTCGAAGAAAATGGCATCGGGAACAAGATGTGGTACCATCACAACCGTCCATCCGGTAAGTTCGTATAGCGTTGCATTGAGAGTTTCTAGATTTGGAATTCCGCCGACATTTAAATCAAGGCTTTTTAAACCCGTATAAAATTCAGCTGCGGCCCGACCCTCCAGTACTGATATCTGGCGCGCGTATAGCTCTGACCATACAGCATGTTCTGAGCGGGTATATCTTTCCCATTTTTGATCGATAGTGAAATCGGGGCGCGGGACTTGTTCGTTTATGACAGGGTCAAAAATCTTCATATGAGTCTCGATGTGGTATGTTTTTAACTATAAGGAGATAAATAAGAGTTTATTTGCTATAAATAGCTTAAAATATGAAAATTTCATGCGCGTTTAATTTATTGTGAGAGAGCTGGCGCAAGAATATACTCTCGGGTGCCATCCAGGTGGCATCACTGGGAATTTTGGACTGATATGGACTGATTCCGGCATTTTTAGACGCGATTTCATCACAGCTATTTCTAAAATAATAAGGATCCAAAATTTCTAACTGTATGGAAAATGTAGACAATGCTGTATTTTGTAAAAAAATTGCTATAGTTATTTTGTTAGCCTGTGGTCACATAGGGTTAAATTATAATGAAATGAGGAGAAAGCTATGTGTTTTAATCATGATTATAATGTCACGCAGACAAAAGAAGACAAGAGCATGTTGGCACGTCGAAGACTTATTAAAGGCTTGGCTGCCGGAGGTGTTCTAAGCGCAACGGCGCCGGTTCTATCAGGATGTGCGACGAACCCCGAAACAGGTGCTCGACAACTCTTGTTAGTCGGGGATGGACAGTTAAGCCAGATGGCCGCGTCGAGTTGGGCGGATGTGAAATCAAAAACCCCGACGTCAAATGATCCGCGTTACACGCGTCGCTTACGCAATATTGGCGGGCGAATTGCGCGCGGTGCGAACAAAGCCAATGAGCAATGGGATTATGCTGTTTTCGATCAAGACACACGAAATGCTTTTGTTCTACCCGGAAACCGGGTTGGGTTTTACAAGGGAATGATGGATTTTGCCGATAATGATGACCAAATTGCCGGAATCATGGGCCATGAAGTTGGTCATGTGACAGGACGTCATGCTGCGGAACGTGTCAGTCAACAAATGGCCGGACAACTTGCTGTTGTGGGCGGGACTATATTGGCAGGGCGACAGGCCACGCGGGGGTGCGCGAAATATCAGAACGCGCAACGCAATCAATGCCTGCGTCAAGCCAATCGAAATACACGCTTGATTAATGGCGCTTTGGGTATGGGCGTCCAATTGGGTGTTTTATTGCCATTCTCCCGGCGTCACGAAAGTCAATCTGATCTTTTGGGCGCAAAATATATGCACAAGGCTGGATATGATCCGTATCAAAGTGTAAAATTATGGGAAAAAATGGCCGCGGGAAGTTCACGACGCCAACCTGAACTTTTATCTACCCATCCCGATCCGGGCCGTCGCGCACGCGATTTGCATAATTATATCAAATTACAAGAGACGCTGGGGTCTCAAGGCTGGCAAAGTATAAAGCTACCCAAAGCCAAGAAAGCCTAACAAGAAAGCTTTGCAAGAAAGCTCAGTTTGTATCGGTTTGATGTCTAATCAGGCTTGCATGACTGTATAAACCTGCTTATAAGCCCCGAATCCTGCGAGCCTAGGCCCGCTTTTCATGTTTGCCGTGTCTAGGAGACTTTATGGCCCGTGTTACTGTTGAAGATTGTGTAGATAAGATACCGAACCGGTTTGATCTGGTTTTACTCGCCTCTCATCGTTCTCGTAATATATCTGCGGGGGCGGCTCTGACTATTGAACGCGATAATGATAAAACTCCGGTTGTGTCATTGCGTGAATTGGCAGAAGAAACTCTGGATTTAACCGATCTTCGGGAAAGTCTCGTAACGGGCTTGCAGCGGGTTATCATTGACGATGATATTCCTGACGAAGAAGAGCAAGCGCCTATTCTTGCACTTGAGCATGGTGAAGCCTCGGGTGCGAAAGAAATGTCAGAAGCTGATCTTATGCTTGCTTTGCAAAGAGACCGTGATAACGGGCCAGATAATCGCTTTTAATGTTATTTAAATGACCGTGATTTAGCCGCTTCACATGAGGCGGCTTTTTTATTGATACTGCGACACACGCTTTTTCTTTTGCGACGCGGTCCGAACAGGCTTATAGGAAAAATGTGAACAAGCCCGTTAATATCCGGCCATCAGGCCAAACCTTTCTTCGACAATTTGAACTTGTCGAACGGGTACGCGCCTATGACCCTTCGGTTGACGAGGCTCTGCTCAATCGGGCTTATGTATTTTCAATGAAAGCCCATGGCGATCAAAAGCGTCATTCTGGAGATCCTTATTATGCCCATCCCATCGAAGTCGCGGGTATATTAGCTTCGCTTCATCTTGATGTTGCGAGTATATGCACAGCCTTACTTCATGATGTTCTGGAGGATACGGATACAGAATATGCGGAATTGGCAGAAACATTTTCGCCCGAAATTGCCGAGCTTGTGGAAGGTGTAACCAAACTCGGTCAGGTGGAATTATCCATTCCCAATCCCACGCGGGAACGTCAACAGGCAGAGAATTTTCAAAAATTTGTCTTGGCGATGAGTAAAGACGTTCGCGTATTACTCGTAAAATTATGTGACCGGCTTCATAATATGCGAACATTGCATCATCACCCTAAACAGAGGTCTAGAGAACGGATTGCGCGCGAAACACTGGACATTTATGCGCCGCTTGCACGGCGTGTAGGTGTGGATCAAATTTGTTCGGAATTAGAAGATTTATCTTTTCAATATATCGATCCCGCCGGGTTTGAGAGTATTACAAAACGTCTGACAAATTGGCGCGATGAACAACGTATCGCGATATCGGAAATGTCGATTGCTTTGCGCGATTTAATGGACACTGAAGACTTGCAAGTCCGTATATATGGACGAGAGAAGCGTGCTTACGCGATTTGGAAAAAGTTGCAAAGACAGGGTATTTCCTTTGATGATATTGCCGATATTTATGCATTTCGCGCCATTGTTGAGCACCCAGAAGATTGCTACCGCCTATTAGGGGTTTTGCATAAGGCTTACCGGTGTGTTCCCGCACGGTTTAGAGATTTTATCTCGGTACCCAAACCCAATGGGTACCAATCATTGCATACAACTATTTTAGGGCCGGATAACAAACGGATAGAATTGCAAATCCGGACGGAACGTATGGAGGACGTTGCAGAACGGGGTGTGGCGGCACATTGGGCATATAAAAACGAGTCTTATGCCTATGATCCCGAACGGGCCAAAGAAAGTGGTGGTGATCCGCTACGGCGTATTCGACCGCTTGTGGAAATGATGGAGCATACGGGGGATGCTGACGAATTCTTGGAAAATGCCAAGCTTGAAATGTTCGCGGATCAGGTCTTCACCTTTACGCCAAAAGGGGATCTTATTTCTTTACCGAGGGGGGCCACGCCGATTGATTTTGCCTATGCGGTTCATACCAAGGTAGGAGACACGTGTATTGGGGCGCTTGTAAATGGACGTGAGCGTCCATTGCGCACGCAATTGAAAAATGGCGATGTTGTAAAGATTATACGCGGAGGGCAGCCCGAACCCCAAGCGGGATGGGAAAATATCGTCATCACTGGAAAAGCAAAATCCGCATTGCGCCGATTGACCCGGGACAGTGAAGTTTCTGAATTTCGTCGGATCGGGGCCATGATTGCCGACCATGCCTTTGCGCGTGAAGGGCGCGATTTCAGCGAAAGTTCGATGGAGGATGCGCTAAAACGATTGAACCTAGAAAATATCGATATGCTTTATGAGGTCTTGGGACGGGGCGATATGTCGATTACGGACTATATGGCAGCCGTATTCCCGGCGCGCGATACCTCACAGGCGGTAAGTTTTGATATTAATCGCGATCTTATTGAAGACCGTACCGCGAAGTTATACGTTAAAGGCGATGGTTTGACAGCAGGGGTGAGTTTGCACCTGTCGGAATGTTGTTCTCCTATTCCCGGAGACCGTATTGTTGGCTATCAACAAGGGCAGGGACGCGGCGTCGCCATCCACACAATTGATTGCGATGTTTTAGAGGCTCTTGAAACCCATCAGGATAAATGGTTGGATTTGGGGTGGAGGCGCGCGGCGGCTCAAACGACCTCTATCGGGCGTGTCACTGTGACTGTAGAGCATGTGCCCGGGGCTTTGGCTGATATTACGAAAGTGATTGGGGAAGCCAATGGCAATGTAAATAATATTAAGACCATTCGGCGAACCTCTGCGTTTTTTGATATGATTTTTGATATCGAGGTCGTAGATAATCGGCATTTACTACAAATTATTGCCGCTATGCGCGCCAGTATTTATGTCGTGTCCGCGCACCGGGCGCATGCCGTTACTTAAACATTAACCCCGTAGTTTATCAGGACCCTTTATGAATACAGATCACGTTCTGGAAATTTTCCGCAGTGCAGGTGCCTTACTGGAAGGACACTTCATTTTATCATCTGGTTTGCGTAGCCCGGTGTTTTTACAAAAAGCATTTATTTTTAAAAACCCGCATACAACGGAGCTTTTATGTAAAGCTTTGGCCGAAAAGGTGAAATCAGTGTTGGATACCGAAGTTGATATTATTGTGGCTCCGGCAATGGGAGGCATTATTCCCGGTTATGAGACGGCGCGGCATCTGGGACTGGACTCAATTTTCACCGAACGTGAAGACGGCGAGTTTACATTGCGACGCGGGTTTACCCTGTCAAAGGGTCAAAACGTCCTTATGGTCGAAGATATTGTTACGACGGGTCTATCATCGCGCGAATGTATCAAAAGTATTGAAAACACAGGTGCCAAAGTGATCGGCGGTGCCTGTATTTTTGATCGTTCGGGAGGTGAAGCCGATATTGGTGTTCCTTTAATCAGCTTGGCCGCGCGGAAATTTCCGACGTATTCAAAGGATGCCTTGCCGCCTGAACTTGCAAATATTCCAGCGATCAAGCCCGGCAGTCGTGGACTTTCATGAGTGATGAACGTCTGAGGTTAGGGGTCAATATTGATCACTTTGCGACATTGCGAAATGCGCGGGGCGGCGAGCATCCCGATCCGGTAGCGGGGGCATGGGCCGCTATTCAGGCGGGGGCTGACGGGATTACGGCGCATCTTCGCGAAGACCGTCGTCATATTCGTGACGACGATATGGCGCGTCTGCAAATCCTGTGCAGGAGTGAAAATATTCCGTTAAACATGGAAATGGCCGCTGTAGATGAAATGCTCGTTATAGCGAAAGCCCTAAAACCGCATGCCGTATGCTTAGTACCAGAACGGCGCGAAGAACGCACAACAGAAGGCGGGTTAGATGTTGCAGCTCAACACAACCGCATAGCCCCTATGGTGAGAGAGTTGACGGATATGGGCGCACGCGTATCTCTCTTTATTGAAGCCGTTTCGAAGCAAATAGATGCAGCTGCGCGAAGTGGAGCGTCTGTCGTGGAATTTCATACAGGCGCCTATGCACATGCGCTCGACCAAGGTCATCTCGATAAAGTCGAGACCCTATTGGCCGCGTTTAAAAAGGGCGCGAAACACGCAACCGAATTAGGTTTGGAAGTACATTTCGGTCATGGATTGACCTTTGATAATGTGCACGAAATTGCCGCGATCCGTGAGGGTCGAGAACTTAATATCGGTCACTTTTTAATCGGAGAAGCTCTTTTTATGGGATTAGACGAAGCGATATTTGAAATGCGGCGTCTGATGGACTTGGCACGGACATGATTATCGGCATTGGCACAGATATTTGTAATATTACCCGAATAGAGGGAACGCTTGAAAAGTTCGGAAACCGGTTTCTGGACAGAACTTTCACAGAGCATGAACGGTTATATTGCGAAGGGCGTTCAGGTAAGGCCGCATATTACGCCAAGCGTTTTGCCGCTAAAGAAGCCGTTGCCAAAGCATTGGCTAAATCCGATACAGGATCATTGTCATGGCGGGATGTGGAGGTACGTAATGATCCCAGCGGACGTCCCAGAATTGTGCTATATAATGGGGCCTTGGACAGGTTTCACACGCATATCCCAGACGGATATAAAGGGAATATTCAAATAAGTTTAAGTGATGACTATCCTTATGCTGTCGCATTTGCCATAATTGAAGCTAGTCTAAAATGAATTTGATCCTCTAAATGTCCGATAATACATCCAAAAATGACGCAAACTCAGTCAAAGAGTCTGAGAGGCCCGATAATTCGACGACATCTTCGAAGTCAGAATTTCGAGAAAGCCTTTCGACATTTATTTGGGCTTTAGGGTTAGCCTTGATTATACGCACATTCATATTTCAACCTTTCCATATACCGTCAGGGTCGATGGAACCCGGGTTGGTGAAGGGCGACTATATTATTACGACCAAATATTCATTGGGATATGGAAAATTTGCAGCCACACCTTTGCCTTTTCCAATTTCCAAGGGACGTTTATTTGAACGTAAGCCTCTACGGGGTGATGTGATTGTCTTCCGGCCAAAGGGGCAGAATAAAAATTTTATAAAACGTCTTGTTGGATTGCCCGGAGACGAAATTCAAATCATTGATGGGCGATTATATCTTAACGGCGTTAGTGTGGAAACCGAAGTTGTTGGGGTGGAAACGCGATTGACCTCAGGTCAGAAACGTGAATCGGCCACACGGCTTCAAGAATATTTTAGCGATAATAATGCGGGACATTTTATTTATGATATTGATCCGGCGGGTAAATCGGATAATACATCGACATATATTGTTCCGGCAGGTCATTATTTTTTCATGGGCGATAACCGTGACCGCTCTGCCGACAGTCGTGTACCGACGCGCGGAGGCGGCGCGGGTTATGTACCTGCAGAGAATTTAATGGGCAAAGCCACTATTGTATTATTATCTATAAATGATAATTTTTCTATTTTTAAACCTTGGACGTGGGCTAACTTAAGAAAAAATCGCTTTTTTAAGGCCATAGAATGACTGAGATTCCCCTACGTCGCCTCACAGATCTAGAAACTCGCATAAATTACGTTTTCAAAGATAAAACCTTAGCCATAACCGCGCTAACCCATTCTTCCTATGGAGATGGACGACGTAAACGTAAAGATAATGAACGATTGGAATTTTTAGGAGATCGGGTGTTAGGCTTGATGACGGCAAAACGCATTTATGACCTTATTCCTGATGATGAAGGTGCCTTAGCTCGACGCCTGAATGCGTTAGTCCGTAAGGAAACCTGTGCGCGTATCGCACTTAAAATCGGATTGGGTGACGCTTTGCTCATGTCAACTGCGGAAGACAAGCAGGGTGGACGGGATAAGACTTCTATCCTTGGAGATGCCTGCGAATCTCTATTGGCAGCGCTATATCTCGATGGCGGGTTAGACGCGACATGGGCTTTTTTTGATGAGTTTTGGGCGTCAGAGATTGAAAAAGTTGCAACAATTTCAGCCAAAGATCCCAAGACGGAATTACAAGAACGCGCGTCAAGTTCCGGAGGCGGGGTCCCTGTTTATCACGTCATAGATCGGTCCGGCCCTGATCATCGTCCCCTATTTGTCATTGAAGTGGCTGTGGAGGGGATCGGTAAGGCTCAGGGTACCGGAAAATCGAAAAAAGATGCCGAACGTTACGCAGCAACACACCTTATAGAAAATTGGCCCAGTTAATGAGGGTACACATGCCGGACACAACACTATGACTATACAGCCGTGACAAAACCCCCACGCCCAGAGCTGCAAAAACAAGTAGGTGAAACACCCCGTCAAAGTCTATTAGCGGAACAGGATGCAGCTATAGCTAAATCTCAAACTCGGTCTGGGTTTGCAGCGATTATTGGCGCGCCCAATGCAGGTAAATCGACATTGGTAAATGCTCTGGTTGGGGAAAAGGTCTCTATTGTAACCCATAAAGTGCAAACAACCCGATTTCAAATCCGGGGGATTGCTATGTTAGCAAATGCCCAGATCGTTTTGGTGGACACGCCGGGAATATTTAAAGCAAAAGATAGCGACCGTTTAGGCCGATCTATGGTGCATGCCGCTTGGACAGGCGCGGAAGATGCCAATGCTAGCGTCCATGTCGTCGATGCCCCGGCCTATTTTAGACAGTTACACGGGCAGGGCAGCGCGCAAGACAGGTTATCCGTTGATGATACCTACCGGGTCACAGACGGATTAAAACGCCGGGGCGGCACATACACATATCTGGCGCTCAATAAAATTGACGAATTGGAAAGGGAGAAGTTGCTCGAACTGATTGCCATTTTTGATAAAACAAATGTGTATTCAGAGATATTTTTAATCTCGGCTCTAAACCAAGACGGAATTGAAACGCTGGGTAAGGCACTCATTAATGCCATGCCTATAGGCCCATATTTATATCCGCCCGATCAAGCGGCGGATATTCCATCACGTTTAATGGCTGCGGAAATTACACGGGAAAAACTGTTTTTGCGATTGCATGATGAATTACCTTATGCCTCGACTGTTGAAACAGAAAGTTGGAAACGTCAGAAGGACGGTTCCATTCGGATTGAACAAGTGATTTTTGTAAGGCGCGATAGTCAAAAACCAATTGTATTAGGCAAAGGTGGACGTACAATAAAAGACATTGGTGCGCAATCTCGACATGATATGCAGGATTGGTTGGGCGTGAAGGTGCATCTATTTCTATTTGTGAAAGTGCGAGCGAACTGGATTAATGACAGGGCGCGTTATGCGGGCAATGGTCTTGAATTCGATGTTTAGAT
>CAZSKN010000008.1:24616-45690 GCA_964607445.1 uncultured Caulobacterales bacterium | reverse complement strand
GGATTAATGACAGGGCGCGTTATGCGGGCAATGGTCTTGAATTCGATGTTTAGATATTGTTAAGGGTTTTTAGTAAATAAAAATAAAGGATGATTTTATAATAAAATTTAAAATCGGTCTGATATGTTTATTTTATTATGTGGAAAAAAAATATTATTATTTCGGGTATCGCCCTTGGCGTTACATGGCCGTCGTTCGCGATTGCCAGTGTTATTGACAGGCCATTTTTACAGGCTCAATCTGTTGTTATTGTTATCGCGGCCTCCAATGATGAAACCAATGGCGGGACTGCGCCTGTCGTTGTAGATTTCAACTTATTGACGCCGGACACAAGCGGGCAAGCGGCTCCGGATTTGATCGATTTAGATGGATTCGTGGTGAATTCGAATAGTGGCTTTGACCCCGGACATGACTTTTCTGGCGGCGCGTCCCGTCTGATTATTACCGACGAGGTTAGCGGTGGGAACTTTAATTCAAGAGCCAGAGGTGGGGATGTCGACTATCTGGAAGATACAGACCGGCTTACGGCCTTTGGTTTAGCCGATGAGACAGATCTTAATATTCGCAATGCGCGTAATGTATCCCGGTTTTTAGTCGCCTCGAATGTTGCCTTTGATGTATTTGCTGAAAGTACGAATTTATCGACATCGGGTGATTTCGCGGATTATAGTCTGGAAAACATCGGATTTAGAGCGCGAATAAACCGCCGCGGTGGGTCCGGAGCCGGACGTTGGGGGGATGCGGCTCAAACGCCACAAGTTGGCGGTACGGGTATTGATAGAAACATCAATGACCTTGGGGATATGAATGGCGGGCCCGTAAAGTTTTTTGACGGCGGACGTCGCACAGCCCGATCCCGCGGTAGTATTTTAGAACAATCTGTTTCATTTAATATTCGGTACGCCTTTTCCGATAGTGCAGACAGCGGGTCTAATAGGCGCACCGCCAGTCGTTATGATTTTTCATTAGGAACCGGAACTATCGGTGCCGATGTGACATATACAATATATACGCCTTAAAACACCTTGCCCCATTTGGGCTGACAAGGTTACATGTGTGCGAGTGAGTCTTTTGACATCTCTCTAAGCAAAGGCTGACGGCATGGATTGGCAAGGTGAAGGCTATATACTCTCTGTTAAAAAACACGGAGAAACGTCTGCTATTGTTGAGGTTTTTACACGCGAACGGGGACGACACCTCGGCTTGGTTCGCGGCGGCGTAGGCCGACGGTTACGCCCGGTTCTACAGGCCGGAAATTTGGTGCAACTGGATTGGCGCGCACGCTTATCAGAACATTTAGGTTATTTTGCTGTCGAAGCCATAAGTTCTCGATCTGCCGAATTTATGGATGATCGTCTGTCTCTTACCGGATTAAACGCGCTGTGTGCGATTGCGCGCGAAACCCTGCCGGAACGCGAGGCGTTTCCATCTGTGTATGATGCGTTTGAAATCGTTTTGCAAAACATGCATGATCCGGATATATGGCCGGCCTTATTTATTCGTTGGGAGGCCGGTTTGCTCACGGCAATGGGCTATGGTCTTGACCTTAAACAATGCGTGGCCACAGGGCAGTTGGAAAACCTTACCTATGTGTCTCCGCGTTCTGGGCGGGCAGTGTGTGAAGAGGCTGCACAGCCTTACAAAGATAAGCTCCTTACCCTACCTCTGTTTTTAAAGGGACATGCAGCCGAGATTACACCTGATGATGTAACCGCCGGATTACGCCTTACCGGATATTTTCTAGAAACACGGGTGCAATGGGGTGTGAATAAAACATTGCCCGAGGCGCGCGCCTATATGTTTTCCCGTCTAAAAGAAATGGGATATGCAAGTGACATGGAAAACCCGACATCCCACGCTTGATATGCAATAGATGATGTGGGGTCGGTGACATGGAATAAGTGACATGAAATAGGTGAAATGAGATAAGAGACTGAAATCTACAGGACATATTTTTAAATTATAATTTATGCCCTTTGCGACATAGCCCGAATCAGCGGAAATTCTTTCCGATTAGGGGTCTAATTCGGATGATTTTATAGCTATGACGACAACGACAGATAACGGTCTCCCGGGCGAGAACGCGATTATTGAAGAACATATAGATACGGCCTTGTCTTCGCGCTATCTGGCCTATGCTTTGTCAACCATTACAATGCGTGCCTTGCCGGATGTGCGCGATGGTTTAAAGCCCGTTCACAGACGGATTTTATATGCCATGCGGCAGTTAAAACTAAATCCTGAAAATGCTCATAAAAAATGTGCGCGTATCGTCGGAGATGTGATGGGGCAATACCACCCCCATGGTGATGCGTCGATTTATGATGCTCTCGTTAAGCTCTCTCAAAGCTTTTCAGCGCGTTATCCGCTTGTGGATGGACAAGGGAATTTCGGGAATATTGACGGCGATAGCGCCGCGGCTATGCGGTATACCGAAGCCAAGATGACAGCCGCAGGGGTTGCCTTGCTCGAAGGTATTGACGAAGACGCCGTCGATTTCACGGCGACTTATAATGAGGAAGATCAAGAACCTGTCGTTCTGCCGGGCGGGTTTCCAAACCTTTTGGCCAATGGGGCCACGGGCATCGCCGTGGGGATGGCAACATCTATTCCGCCCCATAATTTGACCGAGATATGCAATGCGGCCCTGCATCTTATCAAGGCGCCGCGCGCTCGAATTGAAACCTTGATGGACCATATAAAAGGGCCTGACTTTCCGACTGGCGGTATCATTGTCGAACCGCATGCCAATATGCTGGAAGCATATGCGACCGGGCGGGGCGGATTTAAGGTAAGAGCCCGTTGGTTCAAGGAAGATGTAGGGCGCGGACAATGGCAAGTCATTGTCACTGAAATACCCTATCAGGTGCAAAAATCCCGATTGATTGAAAAATTGGCGGAGGCGATTGAGTCCAAGAAGATACCTTGGTTGGCGGATGTGCGTGATGAATCGGCGGAAGATGTACGCATAGTGCTGGAGCCAAAGAGTAAAAACATCGAAGCGGACATGTTGATGGAGAGCCTGTTCAAGCTCACGGATCTTGAAACCCGCGTCTCGCTAAATATGAATGTTTTGGACGCCAACCGGACGCCGCGCGTGATGAATTTACGTGAAGTTATCCAGTCGTTTTTGGATCATCGACGCGACGTCTTGCAAAGACGTTCACGTCAGAGATTGGGTAAAATTGAAGATCGAATGAACGTTTTAGACGGCTATATGATCGCCTTTCTAAATCTTGACGAAGTTATTCGGATTATCCGGTATGAAGATAAGCCCAAAGACGAATTAATAAAGGTTTTTGCACTTACGGACCGACAAGCGGACGCCATTTTAAATATGCGTTTGCGCGCCTTGAACAAATTACAAGAGATCGAAATAAAAACTGAATATGATGGGCTCGCTTTGGAGAAAAAAGAGATAGAGACATTATTGGGGTCGGATGATTTACAATGGAAAGCCATTGCAGAGCAATTAAAGACGTTAAAGACGACGTTTAAAGACGATAAGCGGCGTTCCGGATTTGCAGACCAACCTGATATTGAGATTGATCTGGCAACGGCCTTTATCACCCGAGAACCGGTCACAGTTGTTTTATCTGAAAAGGGCTGGATAAGGTCCATGAAGGGTAAAATTGAAGACCGGTCAATGATAAAATACAAAGAAGGTGATAAAGAAGCTTTTATTGTTCCAACCTTTACCACGGAAAAAATTATTCTCTTTGGGTCTAATGGTAAGTTTTACACACTTTCCGTTGATAAATTACCGGGTGGACGGGGGAATGGGGAGCCTGTCCGATTAATGATTGATCTGGAAGATGATCATGTGCCTGTGGGGCTGTTTGTGCATGACCCTGAACGCGAGTTACTTATCGCCAGTTCAGATGGGTATGGGTTTAGGGTTCTGGAAAAAGATATTGTGGCCTCTACAAAAGGTGGTCGTAAAACTCTTAATGTCCGCGGTGACGTCGAAGCTTTGCGGTGTGTGGAAGTTACAGGGCCGAAATTAGCGTCTATAGGGCATAATCGAAAAATATTGATTTTCGACCTTGAAGAACTCCCCCAAATGGGGCGCGGAAAGGGCGTTAGATTACAAAAGTTTAAAGATGGTGGGTTGGCCGATATCACAACATTTGATCCGGAGGCGGGTTTAACATTTATCGACAATGCCGGACGTCGAAATAGTGTTCCGGATTGGACGCTTTTAGAGGGTAAGCGCGCACAAGCTGGCCGAATGGCACCGCGAGGGTTTTCAAGAGCCGGTGTATTTGCACCCGATAAAAGACTAAAATGAACCCTCAAGCTCGGGTTCTTATAATGTAATTCGCAGCTATTGTTTTGAGTAAAAGCTTGTTTTTTGATCGCGTCTTCCGCTATGATAATACAAGCTAAGATGTCGTTTAGGGGACTTAATATGGAAGTTTTACTGGTTATTTTAGGTATAATCGTGCTGTTAGCCGTTATACTTATCGGAATTTACAATCGCTTGGTTGCCTTGCGCCAGACGTGTAATCAGGCATGGTCGGATATTGAGGTTCAGCTTAAGCAGCGTCAAGATCTTGTCCCGCAACTCGTCAATACTGTAAAGGGATATGCCAAGCATGAAAAAACGACTTTTGAAGAAGTCGTCAAAGCGCGGCAAATGGCTGTTAGCGCGGATACGCCGGGTGCCCAAGCCGCTGCGGAAGGCATGTTGTCTCAAGCTTTGGGCAAACTCTTTGCGCTTGCCGAGGCCTATCCGGAATTAAAGGCAAATGAAAATTTTCTGCAACTCCAGGATCAACTCGCAGATATTGAAAATAAGATTGCGGCCGCACGACGGTTTTATAATAATGCTGTGCAAGAATATAATACCGGTCGAGAACAATTTCCCGCCGTTTTGATTGCGGGACCTTTTGGGTTTACAGAGCGTGAGTTTTTTGAGGCTCCGGAAGGGCGAGAAGCCTTACAACAACCTGTTGAGGTTCAGTTTTAGAGAGCTCTAATATTTACTACCTGACGCAGGATGCATATCGGCAATGTTAGAAGCTTACGGTCTTCGTACACACATCTGGAATAATAATTTAAGGTCGGTGATCTTACTTATATTATTTCCAATTCTCTTGTTGTTTTTGGCCTATGCGCTTGTTCTGATATTTACGGGGTTAACCAGCGAATACGGATTTTCCCAAGGGCTAGAATATGCCGCATCGGCTATGCCGGCCGCCGCCCCGATAGCATTTGGAGCGGCGGGGACATGGTTCACAGTCGCCTTTTTTGGTCATCAAGCCATGATAGACATGGCAACGCGGTCTCATTCTGTATCACCAAGCGAAGAACCGCGCGCTTATAAAATGCTGGAAAATCTTAGCATTTCACGTGGGCAGCTTATGCCAAAATTAAAAGTTATAGAAACACCCGTGATGAATGCATTTGCGAGCGGTATACGGGATAAAAATTATACCGTTACCTTAACGCGTGGCCTTATGCTAAATTTGGACGACGAAGAACTCGAAGCCGTGATCGCACACGAACTGTCGCATATACGTCATAAAGATGTGCGTGTTTTGATCATTTCTGTCATTTTTGTCGGGATATTTGCCTTTGTCGGCGAAGGGTTGGTACGGACGATGTTTCGTACGAATCTATCCCGCAGTACACATCACCGCAGAAGCGGAGGCGGTAATGCAGGCGCCTTGATTTTATTTGCTTTTCTTATCATTGGTCTGACATATTTATTTGCAATGTTGATACGGTTTTCATTGTCTCGACAACGGGAATATATGGCGGATGCTGGCGCGGTTGATTTAACAAAAAATCCTGACGCAATGATACGCGCTTTACAGAAAATTTCAGGACGCGCAGAATTAAATGCGCCCGCTGAAGTCCGAGAAATGGCCTTTGAAAACCCGCGTACAGGATTTGCAGGCGCATTTGCTACGCACCCACCGATAGAAAAGAGAATAGAGGCCTTGATCAAATATGGGGGTGGAAAATTAGGCACGCAAAGTAAAATGCCACCTCGATTTGTTAAATCGGGTCGCCACAATCGAAAAACACTCGGGCGAACACAATTCGGGCGGCGTGGCCCGTGGTCGCCACCGCGTTAAGCCCATATATTTACCATTTAGGCCTAAAGGTCTCGATTTCACGACTAGACAGCCCTTAAGGCTATAGGTAGTAAATTTGAAAAACGATAAGCCCTAAAATTATAATTTTTCTGCAAGGGCAATTGAGAGGTTTTATTATGGCTCGTACTCTTTTACTCAGCGCTGTATCCGCGCTTGTTTTGGCAAGCTGTAGTCAGGCGCCGTCAACGCCAACTACAGATCAATCTCCGCGGTCTGATGGATTCACATTTGTGCAATCTGTCGAGCCTTCAGATGGTGACGTTGTTATCCCGTTTAAAAAATACACGCTGCATAATGGTTTGACTGTCGTATTGCACCAAGATCAATCCGACCCTCTGGTTCATGTTGATGTTACATATCATGTTGGGTCCGGGCGTGAGGATATTGGGAAATCGGGGTTTGCGCATTTCTTTGAGCATATGATGTTTCAAGGGTCTGAAAATGTAGCGGATGAGCAGCATTTTAAACTTATTACCGAATCTGGCGGGACTTTGAACGGTACAACAAATGCGGACCGTACCAATTATTTCGAAACCGTACCGTCAAACCAATTAGAAAAAATGCTCTGGCTTGAAGCCGATCGTATGGGGTATTTTCTGAACGCTGTTACCCAAGAAAAATTTGAAGTCCAGCGAGAAACAGTCAAAAATGAGCGGGGTCAACGTGTTGATAATCAACCTTATGGGTTGTTGTTTGAGCGGGTTGGTGAGGCTTTATTTCCGGAAGGTCATCCGTATTCATGGTCAACGATTGGATATTTAGAAGACCTTGATCGCGCGACGGTTGACGATTTAAAGAAGTTTTTTCTACGCTGGTATGGTCCTAATAATGCGGTCATTACAATAGGCGGAGATATTGACGAAGCACAAACTTTGGCGTGGGTGAAAAAATATTTTGGCTCTATACCTATGGGGGCGCCTGTCGCAGATCCGGTATATACGCCGGTTACTCTGGATAAAGACAGATATATTTCGCTCGAAGATAATGTCGAATTGCCGCTCTTATTCATGTCTTGGCCAACTGTCCATGTAAACCATGCCGACGAAGCCCCATTGGATGTTTTGATGTCAATAATGGGTACGGGACAGACGTCACTTCTGTATAAAAATTTGGAAAAACCGGGGCTGACAGTACAGGCCAGTGCGGGACATGGGTGCCGCGAACTTAATTGTAGTTTCACCTTATTTGCCCTTGCCAATCCGGCGCGCGTGCAAAAACTGTCTGATATGGAAACCATTATTCGCGAGTCTTTGGATGAATTCGAGGCGCGTGGTGTTGAAGATGACGATATCACCCGTGTTAAAGCCGGAATTGTATCCGGAATGATTTACGGTCTTGAAAGTGTAAACGGTAAAGTCGGGCAATTGGCGTTTTATGAAACGTTTCGGAATAATCCTAATGGCATAGGTGATGATATCGCGCGGTATGAAGCTGTGAGTAAAGCCGATGTGATGCGCGTTTATAATCAGTATATTAAGAATAAATCTGCGGTGATCATGAGCATTGTACCCAAGGGGCAGAGCGGGATGATTGCCAGACCCGATACATGGCAGCGATATGAACGCACGATCCCCGAGGCGAGCGCCACATCAGATTTTGAGTGGGCTTTACCCAAGGATGATTTTGATAGGTCCATTATCCCTCCAGCAGGGAAAAACCCTGTCATCAAAGCCCCTGACGTTTATAGGACAGAGCTTACAAATCGTATCAAAGTATTAGGCGCCGTGAACGCGGAGACGCCAACAACGACCATAAATCTAAGCCTGAAAGCCGGGCAAGTGAATGAAAGTCTGGATAAGCTGGGATTGGCGGCTCTGACAGCGGCTATGCTTAATGAGGCAACCACCAAGTCCAGTGCAGAAGATCTTTCCAATCGACTGGATAAGATAGGCTCTAGCGTATCGGTTTCAAGTGCGGATAATTCAACCACGCTGAGTATACGAACCCTGACCAAGAATTTGGATGAGACGATAGAGATTGCGGCTGAAAAACTCTTTCATCCAAAATTTGACCCTGAAGATTTTATGCGGGTCAAAGCCAATACTATACAAGGTATAAGACAGGCGAAAAAGCAACCAGATGTCGTGGCATCAGAGGCCTTTAACCGAAAATTATTTGGTGATAATAATAATTTTGCCTATAGTAATGCCGGCACAGAACAGACGGTTGAGAGCATAACTCTGGCGGATGTGACTGATTTTTATAAAACCTATTACTCCCCCCAAATTGCAACTATCGTGGCTGTGGGTGATATTTCTTCAGCTAAAATGAGGTCTGCTTTGTCGCCTTTTGCCAGTTGGAATGGTGACGCTGTCGAAATTCCGGCGTCAAACCCTTTTCCGGACCTAGGGCGTACCAAAATTTATTTCATGGATAAACCCGGTGCAGCCCAATCAGAGATCAGGATTGGAAAACGGGCTTTACCGTATGACGCATCAGGAGAGTATTTTAGGGCCGGGTTAATGAATTACGCTTTGGGCGGCGCTTTTAATAGCCGTATAAACCTGAACCTACGCGAAGACAAAGGCTATACATATGGCGCACGCTCTTTCTTTAGCGGGTCGGAAACACGCGGATATTTTCGGGCGCAAGCTGGTGTGAAAGCCGATGCCACAGCTGAGTCGATTGCCGAATTTATTTCTGAAATTGAAAGTTTCCGTGAAGACGGTATCAGCCCGGAAGAGCTATTATTTACGAAAAGTGCAATTGGGCAAAGAGATGCGCGTTCTTATGAGACACCGCGTCAAAAGCTCGGCTTTTTACAGCGTATGATGACCTATAATTTGCAGTCCGATTTTGTTGATACGCAAAATGACATTCTTGCCAAATTGACCAAAGCAGAAGTAGATGCATTGGCTAAAAAACACTTAAACTTGGACGATATGATTATGCTGGTCGTCGGGGATAAAGACAAACATTTAAATGATGTTAAACGCATTGGCTATCCGGTCGTTCTGATTGACGAGGACGGAGCCGAGATAAAATAGAGGGTGTGGTAAACCCTCCCCACCTTTTCTTAAAGTCGGGGGGTGTACATGTGTGTTTCAGCTATCTGTCTGATCACGCGGGCGTTAATTTAACATCACCTTTGGCAGGGTTGTGGCCAATTCAGGTATCAAAACAACCATCATGATAACGATGAATTGTATCGCGATAAATGGAAGGACGCCGCGATAAAGCGCAAGCGTTGTCACCTCGACAGGGGCAACCCCGCGCAAGTAAAACAAGGCAAACCCGAAGGGGGGGGTCAGGAAACTTGTCTGCAAGTTAAGCGCCATGAGAATGCCCAACCATATCGGGTCCATACCAAGTGCAAGTAACGGCGGAGCGACAAGGGGGACGACGACAAAGGTGATTTCGATAAAATCTAGAAAAAAGCCCAATATAAACATGACAAACATTACGAGCGCCAAGGCTCCCCATTTGCCGCCCGGCGCGGACTCTAATAAACGTTGAACGAGATCGTCCCCGCCAAAGCCACGAAAAACAAGACTGAAAACAGTGGCCCCGATCAAGATTATAAATACCATGCTGGTAATATGTAGGGTCGAGCGTGAAACATCTGAAAGCGCCTGATTGCGTAATAACGGTACTATAGCTGCGCCTGCGCCCGTTATGGACAATATAGCTAAGAATAGCGCGACTATAACGGCGAGTATCTCCACGGAGGTCCAGCCTGTTTGATTGAACCGCATATCGATACCGGTCAAATCTATCAAAATAAGACAAAACAGACCTGTAACGGCTCCGATAATCGCGCGACGTGTGAATGGGGTTTCGCTCATTTTATACGCCGCAAGCAATATGGCGCCTAATGCCCCGAGTGCGGCTCCACGGGTTGGTGTGGCATATCCGGATAATATAGACCCGAGTACAGCAATAATCAGTATAATGGGGGGAAGCATGGCTTTAAGGGTACGTTTTACAAACACCCATGGATTTACGTCTTCTGGCCAGTCTTGTGCGGGCGCGAGTTCAGGTTTTAAAAATGCCGTAATCGCGATATAAAGCGCGTAAAATCCGACTAATATCAAACCGGGAATGAGCGCGCCTGCAAATAAATCTCCGACAGATACAACGCCGCCGTTGGTTAAACCATGGCTGCGTTGGGCTTCCTGATAGGCATTTGAAATCTGATCCCCTAATATGACCAAGACAATTGAGGGAGGGATGATTTGTCCTAAAGTACCTGATGCGGCAATTGCCCCTGATGCCAAAGACGGGGCGTAATTACGTTTTAGCATCGTCGGTAGGGATAATAAACCCATTGTCACAACCGTCGCCCCGACAATCCCCGTTGAGGCGGCTAGTAAGGCACCGACAAAAACAACAGAGACACCAAGGCCTCCGCGTAATTTGCCAAAAAGATCACCCATGGCCTCAAGCAAGTCTTCGGCAATACGGGATTTCTCCAACATGACTCCCATAAAGACGAAAAGCGGAACCGCCATTAAAATTTCTCGGGTAATTAGCGGGTAAATTCGACCTGGGAGCGCATTTAAAAATCCAATGTCAAATGTACCGGTTGCTACGCCTATTGCGCTAAACACCAATGAAATACCCCCAAGTGTAAAGGCAACATTATAGCCGGCCAATAGCCCGAAACAGGCAAGTCCAAACATAGAGAGGGCGAGGATTTCCGGTAAACTCATGACGACGTGTGTTCGCGTGGCTCAGACGTCGATCCCGCATCATATCGTCTGCTGTGTGGAAAGAGGGGAGGAATATGTGAAGGTCGAGCTGGCAGAGGACGGTCTCGCAGGCACATTGCAGCGCGTAAAGCAATAGACGAGCCTTGTGCAATCATCATAATCGCAAAAACGGGTATGAGCGTTTTGAGAAGAAACTCGCCGCGAATGCCATCGGCTTCTGGAGAGCCTTCGAATATTAACCAGGAGAACGCTGTGAAGGATTGCGAATTCCAAACCAAAATCAGACATACTGGTAACAGACATAAATAAAATCCGCAAAAATCAACAAGAGCTTTCGATCTGGGTCGCATTTGGGTATGGAAAATATCAACCCTTACATGTTGGCTTGCAAGTAATGTCACCGCGGCGCCCAGCATGATGACGCTGGCATGGAAATATTTCGCGGATTCGAAAAGTTTTGTCCATGACAATCCGAAAATGGAGAGCGCGAAAACACTAAAGGCAACAGAAAAAACCAACAACGGCAATCCCCATTTTACAGTTTCGCCAATAAGAGTATTCACGCCGTCAATCAGTAAAATACAGCTATCGCAAAAAGCTTTTAGACCACGCAAATTCGGGAAAATCAACATAAGGAGCGGCAATAAAACAAATGGAAAGAACGCCCACGCTATAGCACTAAGCGCTGCGCCAATGATAGACAGGCCGTCAGGTGACATTATTGACCCAAGGCGGCACGCCGGGCCGCAATAAATCGGCCATCGCTCATTTCTGTCCAGCCGCGAGCTTCATTTCTAGCCTTTAGATAGCTTTCAAATATTTTTTGCGTGACAGGATCAGAGGTGCCAAGATCCTGCACCACATCTTCGCTGATTTTCCCGATTTGCGTTACGATTTCTTCGGAGAAAAACTGCGGATAGATATTATGATCTCGCTTTAAAGTCTCTAGTGCTTTTCCGTTTTCATAGGTATATTCGCCCAAGCTGTCATTATTGGCAGATTTGCATGCATATGAAATCATGGCTTTTTCACTTGGAGAAAACCCATTCCAAACATCAAGGTTTATACCTATTGATAACGAGGCTCCCGGTTCATGAAATCCCGGTGCATAATAATAGGGGGCTTCACGGTAAAACCCGAATGCGAGGTCATTCCACGGCCCCACCCATTCAGTTGCATCTATGGATCCGGATTGCAGGGCTTGGTAAATTTCTCCACCCGATAATTTGACCGCCGCGCCTCCTAATCGTCTGATAACTTCCCCGCCCAGTCCGGGCATGCGCATCTTCAAGCCTTTAAAGTCTTCCAGACTTTCAATTTTTTTCTTAAACCAACCACCGGTCTGATGTCCTGTATTTCCCGCCTGAAAGGGTTTGATGTTAAACCGAGCTGACAAGTCATCCCAGAGCGCCTGTCCGTCGCCGAAATCAACCCATCCCATAATTTCTGCGGCTGTCATACCATTGGGTACGGCGGTGAAAAACGAAAATCCCTTTGACTTGCCTTGCCAATAATATTCGGCGGCGTGATACATATCCGCCGCGCCCGTGGAGGTCGCGTCAAAACATTCTGCTGCCCCGACCAATTCGCCTGCGGCATAGACTTTGATTTCAATTAACCCCTCGCTGAGTCGATTGACGGCGTCTGCGAAGCGATTGGGCATCACGCCTAATCCGGGGAAATCTTTTGGCCAAGAGGTGGCAATTCTAAACTGGCGTCTGTTTTTGCTAATATAGGGAGACGGAAGCGCGGTTTCATTTGGCGGGGTTTTCGAGGACGTTGTTAAGGGGGAGGATTTGTGTTGGGTCTTGCGCCCTAACACACCGACAACACCGGCCCCTGTAGCTACGGCGGTTGCCGCCGCTAATAGCTCTCTGCGTTTCATGATACCACCTTTGCGGCTTTCCAGCCGTCCCGGCCCAAGATTTCATAGGGTGTGAAACGGGATTTATAGTCCATTTTAGGACTATTTTCGACCCAATAACCAAGGTAAAGATAGGGAAGGTTTTCCGCCTTACACCGGGCTATCTGGTCAAGTATCATGAAGTTCCCTAAACTTCGGGAGTTTTCTTCCGGATCGAAAAAACTATAGACCATAGATATTCCGTCTGAGAGGCGGTCTATCAGAACACAGGCAATCAATCTAGCGCTCTCGTCACGATATTCGATTATTTCCGTTTGAGAGGCACATTCCTCAACCATCATTTCATAACGGACAAAATCCATATCGGACATTCCCCCACCGTAATGTCGTGTGGTGAGGTAACGTCGCAAAAGACGGAATTGTTCCTCTGTGGCATAGGGTTCGCTTATATGGACTTGAAGGTCTGCATTTTTATTTTGAATGCGGCGAAAACGTTGGCTGGCTTTGAACGGTGTTGTGACGATTCGTAAGGATCGACATTCTTGGCATCTTTCGCAGGCTGGGCGATATATAACATTTTGCGAACGCCTAAACCCGGCATGGGTGAGATAATTATTTAAATGCGGCCCTGATAGAGGATCAAGTTGCGTAAATATTTTGCGTTCCATGCGACCCGGAAGGTAAGGGCAGGGCGAGGGTATCGTAAGATAAAATTGAAGACGGTGCGGGTCAAACGGACGAGTCATAAGAGTTTTATATCAGTGAATTTTACCATTAGATATCAAAAATTAGAGGTATCATCAGACAAAAACTTACCCATAGGATTAAAATCAGGGGAATGCCAAATTTTGCAAAGTCGCCAAATTTATACCGACCCGGCCCCATGACCAATAAATTGGTTTGATAGGCTATCGGTGTCGCAAAACAACAATTGGCCGCGAAGACGACGGTCAATACCATAGCGATTGGATCCAATCCCGTCTGTGCGCTGATAGAGAGCGCAATAGGGGCAAATAACAGCGCGGTTGCACTGTTTGAAATTATATTCGTCATCATTGCAATTAGCAAAAATAAAGTCGCGATTAAAACTGTATGTCCAAAGGGGGCTGTTAGATTAACAACGGTCATACCGATAAATGCGGCAGCGCCTGTCTTTTCTAATGCCAAGCCCATTGCAAAAGCAGATCCGATTAATAGAAATATTTTCATATCGAGCGCCCGGACAGCTTGTCGAATGTTGAGGCAACCTGTTGCGATCATGCCTAAAGCCCCGCAGAGCGCGGCGATTTCAATGGGTAAGAGGCCCGTGGCGGCCGTGATTATCGTCGACATAAAAAGAATGCGCGCCCAGATTGACTTTCGAATATCGGGAAGCTCTTGCGTTGACCAATCGAGTAAAAGAACGTCGCGGTTTGTGCGCATATCGCGCATGTCTCCAGCATAGCCAAATAATAATAAAATGTCCCCGGATTCCAATCGAATATCCAACATGCGCTTACGGATCATACGCGTGCGGCGCTGGATACCCAAGACCAGACATCCTGTTTGCCGCCGAAATCCGATCTGTTCGATATTACGTCCGATCATGCGTGACCCCGGCGCTATCACGGCTTCGCTAATGACAATAGCATCCGTATTTTCACTCGCACGGCTTTCATCGTGAAACCCTGCAATATTGAGCATGCCTTCGAGATATTGCGTATCAGATGATAAGAGTGTCGATAAGGACTTCCGGGTGGCGGCAATAATCAATATATCGCCAGCTTGCAGCTTTTGTTCAAAAGGCGGTAAAAAGCTAAGATCACCGCGCTGGATCATTCTAACCGTGACGGTTTTTAACGCCGGATATAAACCTGCCGTCGGGGATTTTCCATTGAGGGGATGGTTTTCAGTTACACGGATTTGAGCGATATATTGATGTCCGGCCTCGCTAACTTCGGCCTCTAGGCTTTCGCGTTTGGGCAATAAAAGGGGGGCGGCAAATATGATATAGATCGCTCCGATGACGGCAAACACAAGTCCGGACCCAGTTTGTGTAAAAAACCCTAAAGCTTGACCTGTATCTCTTACCAGAACATCATTGACCAATAAATTGGTTGATGAGCCTATTAATGTCGTCATCCCGGCCAGGATACAGATGAAACTCAGTGGCATCATATAATGCGAGGCGCTAACCTTCAAACGTGAGGCCATAGCCGAAATTACGGGGATAAACATCACTACAACAGGTGTGTTATTCATAAACATAGATACGCTAAAGGCTATGATGAAGACAAAGGCGAGCGTTTGGCGAGGGCGCTTATCCAAGGCATTGTTCACGCCCATTATAGGCCCCTCTAACGCGCCTGTATGGAAGAGGCCTTGCCCAACCACCAATAAGGCCATGATGGCGATCAAAGCCGGGGCTGCGAAGCCTGAGAGCAATTGACTACTGCCTAATATTGACGATGATAGTTCGGGGTGAGGCAGATCAGTTGCAAGGTGGATCGGGAAGAGGTGGAAAAATAAGAGCAGAGCAACAATGACACCAACAGATATCGTTTCAATCGAAAATTTTTCGCGAACATATAGGTAAACTGTGACACCAATAATGACCATAGTTACCCACATTTGCCAATTTGTGCCTGACTCTAAAGCCTCCATTGTTTCACCCTTGCTGCAGTCGACCTATCATGACATTGGTAGGCTGAGAAAATCAATGTTTTAAACGAAAGTTTGGAGGGTTATTATGGCAAAATGTGCATTTATAGGATTAGGGGTTATGGGCTTCCCTATGGCGGGTCATCTCTCTGATAATGGCCATGAGGTAACAGTTTGGAACCGAACTTCGTCCAAAGCCCAAGTTTGGGGGGCTAAATATAAGGGCCAAATCGCGTCAACGATCGAGGCGGCCGTCAAAGATGCAGAATTTGTAATTCTATGTGTTGGTGATGACGCCGATGTCTACGGGGTCGTCAAGCCCGCCTTGTCGGCAATGTCCGCTGGGGCTCTTATTATAGATCATACCACAGCCTCCAGTGAATGTGCGCAAACTTGTAATGAATGGGCTCGAAAGGCAACTGTCGGGTTTATCGATGCGCCTATTTCTGGTGGTGAGTCCGGGGCCATTTCAGGGCAATTGACGATCATGTGCGGGGGACGGTCAGATGACTTTATGCAGGCTTTACCGATTATGAATGTATATGCAAAAGCCGTAAAACTTATGGGCGAGAGTGGAGCCGGGCAGCTCACAAAAATGGTTAATCAAATTTGCATAGCCGGTATTCTTCAGGGATTAGCCGAAGGTGTTCATTTTGCGCAAAAGGCGGGCTTGGACATTAATGAAGTCGTGCAAGCGATAGGCAAAGGTGCTGCCCAGAGCTGGCAAATGGATAACAGAGCCACGACAATGGGCGAGGATGCATATGACTTCGGTTTTGCTGTGGACTGGATGCGGAAGGATTTAGGTATAGCGCTTAAAACGGCCAATGAAATTGGCGCTGATTTAACCTTAGCGACGCAAGTGGACGCGTATTATGCTGATATTCAGGCCATGGGAGGGGGACGGTGGGATACGTCTAGTTTATTAAGACGGCTTAAATAAAATCTACGGCGTAAAGGGCGGGTGTAGACTTCATTTTAAACGAAAAAGCTATTATTAATGAGGCCTAGACGGGTCATGTTAGCGTTGTGTTTACATGTTGAGTCTACATTATGTTAACTAGTGTGGATGAACTGTGGGTGCGCTTTCGAAATGCGTTCGAAAAATGAACAAAAATCATATATGTAAAAACCTGATCGATAAGCTTGATCATGAAAAACTTTCGGCCGTCGTTCGGTCTTCCAAATTGCAGTTTTGGGAGCTGGATTTGGTACGCCAAGAAATAAGATGCCCCGAAAATGCCTTGGAAAAAATTGGATATCCACCGGATAAGATATTGTCTGTTAAGGAATTCCAAGCCCTCGTGCATCCTGAAGATTTAGGGGCTGTTACAGACGGTATTTTTGAACTTATCAAAAATAATAAAACCTATGCTGTCGATTACCGGATAGTTCGGCCATCTGATGGGAAAGTATATTGGGCTCATGCCACGGCCATTCCGGTTTTTGATGATGATGGAATGCTAATCTCTTTGATTGGAACGAGTTATGAAATCACGGATGTGAAGGAAGCCGAGTTGCGAGCAGAGATGGCGGGGCGGGCTAAATCCCAATTTCTCGCGAATATGAGCCATGAAATCCGAACGCCAATGAATGGCATATTGGGGATGACCGAATTACTCAACAATAGTGATCTGCAACCTAAACAACAGGATTTCGTTGATATTATCCAGCGTTCAGGTAATGCATTATTGACCATTATTAATGACATATTGGATTTTTCTAAAATTGAAGCTGCAAAGCTTTCATTATTGAGCGAACCCTTTGTGTTAAGGGATAGTGTTGAAGATGTGACATCGCTTTTGGCCTCTGGCGTGTCTGATAGCGGGGTTGATTTACTGCTGCGTATCCAACCGGATTTACCCAAAACCTTTTTAGGTGACGTCGGGCGCGTGCGACAAATATTGACGAATATTATCGGTAATGCTGTTAAATTTACGCATGAAGGTCACGTCTTAGTCGATATTAGCGGTGTCTGCGAAGAGGGTGTATGCGCACTGCGTTTTACTGTGTCTGATACGGGTGTTGGGATACCTCAAGACAAGGTCACAAAAATATTTGATAAATTTAATCAGGCCGATGTGTCAACAACGCGAGAATTTGGCGGTACAGGATTGGGGTTAAATATTGCCCGTGAATTAGTACGTTTAATGGGCGGTGATATAATTGTTGAAAGCGACGTCGGAAAAGGCTCTCAATTTACCTTTAACATTGCCTTGCCGGTTCACACAGATACTGTTGTTGAGACGCCTTCGCTGCGCGATATTGCGGGGGCTAAGATCTTAATTATTGATGACAATAAAGACAATCGCGATATTTTGACAGAACAATTAGACTATTGGGGATGTCGTGTGATGGCCGTAGAATCTGCCGCTCAGGGGATTCGTGTTCTAGAACGAGGGGAGTTAAAAAATATCGTATTTGATTTAATTATAGTCGATTATCAAATGCCGGTTTCGTCGGGTGAAAGTTTTGTCCGGTCCTTGAAAGCCCGGGACACATTTAAGGATATCCCTATAATCATGCTCTCGTCCGTCGATAAAAGCGAACTTCAAAAGGTTATGTTTGACTTGGGCGTGAAAGCCTTTCTGACTAAACCTTCACGGGCGACTGTTTTACGACAGGAAATATCAGACGCTATTTTTAGCCCTGGAAAATCGGCCGAGGTTTCTGGGTTTTCAGTAAAAAAGTTGTGTAATTACAAAGGTATAAAAGAAGAAGGTCAAGTTAATGAAGCCTCCGGTGTTTTTACTCCAGGTCATAACTTGATCGATGCATCTGGAGTCGCTGAGGTGTCTGCACCTGATAAAGCTTCAGTAAATGTAAATCCGAAAATGCCCGAATTAAGTCCCATTATGAACCCGCATGTTGACGTCTTGATTGCAGAAGATAATGAGGTCAATCAAATGTATGCAAGCTATGTCATGGAAGAGTTGGGCTTGAGTTTTGAAATTGCCCCTAATGGACGTGTAGCGATTGAAAAGTGGGAACATTTATCGCCGAAAATCGTTTTGATGGACGTGTCAATGCCGGACCTAAACGGCTATGATGCCACGGCGCGTATCCGGGAACTCGAAAATATATCGGGTCGCTCTAAAACACCGATTATTGCAGTTACAGCCCATTCTATCAAAGGGGATGAGCGTACATGTCTTGAAAAAGGTATGGACGGCTATCTGTCCAAACCCATTGCCGTCAAAGGCTTGCAACAATGCCTTGAACAGTGGTCAGTATTACCAAATATACAAAATGCGGTAGGATAAGCCGGAATTTAAAGGTCGTCACCAGCATTTAGCCACTCTGCGACGCGCGGTGCGAAATAGCTTAGAACTCCGTCACAACCCGCGCGTTTAAAACACATTAAGCTTTCCAAAATCACGCGCTTTTCATCTAGCCAGCCATTTTGGGCCGCGGCCATAATCATCGCATATTCGCCGCTGACTTGATAGGCAAATGTCGGCATTCCAAAGTGGTCTTTTACCTGCCGGATAATATCCAGATAAGGTAGGCCGGGTTTTATCATCACCATATCGGCACCTTCTGATATATCCAATGCCACTTCCCGAATGGCCTCATGGGCATTTGCAGGGTCCATCTGATAGCTTCTTTTGTCACCGGTCAAAGCTGTTGCCGTGCCTATCGCCTCTCGGTAAGGGCCGTAAAAGCCCGATGCATATTTTGCAGCATATGACATAATTTGGGTCTGGCTAAACCCATGGTGTTCTAGAGCCTTCCGAATAGCACCTACGCGTCCGTCCATCATATCTGACGGGGCGACAATATCGGCACCTGATGTGGCGAGTATAACAGCGCTTTTTGCTAAAATTTCGACAGTTTCATCGTTTAATATTTCGCCGTCTCTTAAAAGGCCATCATGACCATGATCTGTATAGGGGTCGAGGGCGACATCAACAATCACACCTATATCGGGGACATGGGCTTTAACGGCTTTGACGGCTTGGGGGATCAACCCATCCGGATTTAAAGCTTCACTCGCGGCCCCGTCTTTATATTTGGGGTCGATATGGGGGAATAAGGCTATCGTGGGAATTCCCAAATCTTGGGCCTGGTGAGCCGCCGCAACGACTTCCTCGATATTAAGCCGATCGACGCCGGGCATGCTGGATACGGGGACGCGGGGTTTATCCCCGTCAGATATTACAATCGTCCATATTAAATCATCGACAGCTAACCTGTTTTCGCGCACAAGTCGGCGAGACCAATCGTTTCGACGATTGCGGCGTAACCTTGTAAGAGGATAGTCAGTCACGATAAACTCCAAAAACAATTATATTTATATATACTCAATAAGATAAGTGCGACATAAGTCACATTCTTTCAATTTACTATTGGAAATCCTATTTCGTTTTACATATAAGGCATATGAGTGACTAAAAGGCTATTTTGATGAGCATGAAGTTCCGAGATGCGTTTAAATCTGCTGTAGATAACGTGCGCGAAGAGGGCCGTTACCGTATTTTTCGGGATATACGCCGGAAAAAAGGGGCGTTTCCGCAAGCCACATGGTTTAAATCCGATAGTGAACAAGACGTGACGGTCTGGTGTTCAAACGATTATCTGGGCATGGGCCAAAATGAATGTGTGATCGAGGCCGTCAAATCTGCCGTCGACGCGGCGGGGACAGGATCCGGTGGGACTCGCAATATTTCAGGTACGACCCGCTATCATGTTCAACTGGAAGCCGAACTTGCTGATCTACATAACAAAGACAATGCGCTTGTCTTGACATCGGGCTATGTCGCAAATGAAGCCACTCTCGGTGTGATGAGTAAAATACTGCCGGGATTGGTTATTTTTTCAGACGAAATGAATCATGCTTCCATGATTTCAGGGATTCAACGTGCTCAAAAATCAGGTTTATGCGAAAAACGTATTTTCAAACATAATGATCTTAACGATCTTGAAGCCTTGCTTAAGTCTGTACCGTTTGACACCCCCAAATTAATCGCTTTCGAAAGTGTCTATTCCATGGACGCTGATATTGCGCCGATCAAAGAGATTTGTGATTTGGCGGATAAGTATAATGCTTTGACCTATATTGATGAGGTCCATGCTGTGGGTATGTATGGCCCCCGGGGTGGCGGTATTTGCGAAGCCCGAGGCTTAATGGACCGTATTGATATTATTCAAGGGACTTTGGCCAAGGCCTATGGCATGATAGGGGGCTATATCGCGGCAGATAATGTAATTATAGATGCCGTCCGTTCACTGGCCTCTGGTTTCATCTTTACGACATCCATTCCGCCCAGCACAGCCGCAGGAGCGCTTCGATCTGTCAAGGTTTTGAAAGTCACACCCGAAAAACGTATGCAGCACCAAGACCGGGCAAATGCGCTAAAAGACCGTTTGAGGTCTGCCGGATACCCCTTTATCGATGGTGAGACACACATTGTTCCGCTTATGGTGGGTGATCCGGTGAAATGTCAGGCGATTTCAGATCGATTGATAGAGAGTTTTGGTATTTATGCCCAACCTATTAATTACCCCACAGTTCCGCGTGGCACAGAACGATTACGCTTTACGCCCAGCCCGTTTCATACAGACGCCATGATGGATGATCTTATGCTGGCTTTGGAAAGTGTTTGGGCTGAATTTGACTTAAAGCGCGAAAAAGTCGCATAATTCAATCGGATTTAACGGTAGGTTTCACTCGCTTTACGCTTCATAAGGATACGCTCCACATTTTGTGCGCGACCTAGGCTGTATATTACGTCTTGCGCTGTTATTTTAGCCAAGCCTCGGGAGATATCCAATATCCCAACTCAAATGGCTTTGCTATATGGGTCCGGT
>CAZSKN010000008.1:0-24516 GCA_964607445.1 uncultured Caulobacterales bacterium | reverse complement strand
GCCTCGGGAGATATCCAATATCCCAACTCAAATGGCTTTGCTATATGGGTCCGGTGCAAACCCACAACACCGATGAATTTATGGTCTTGGACTATGGCGTAAGGGTAATCTGTGTTGGCGGCGCGTCCAGAACCTTGGGACTCTATCCAGGACTTTGTAGCTGTATAGGGTTGATTTGGTGGAATAGGCACGACCATTTTATATATTCGGGGGTCATGAATATTACGTTGAATATCCTCAACGTCTCCGAGATTTAAATGTCTTAATTGGAGTCTGTCGGTATCTATTATAGGGGACATAGTGTTTCTAGCTATGACAGCAGCCTAATTTATAAGGCGATATAATTTCTACGCCGTCAGTAACGACGTAGATATCTTGGAGCCTGAGCTTTAGCTGAAATTAAAAAAGCATAATTTATTGCCATCAGGATCGCGTACATATGCACCATAGAACCTATCCGGTACACGCTGACCGGGTTTGCCTTCACAGGTCGCTCCTAAAGATATCGCCTTTTCATAGAGAGCGTCGGCATGGGGTTTGCTGTCGGCATTAAAGGCAACCATGACGCCATTACCCGGCGTCGGGGCTTGTTCATCATAAGGGGTGCAGACAGCAATCATAGGCTTGTCCATAGCTGAACCAATCATTGCAATACGCCCGGCATCAATTTGAACTTTCGCACCTTGGTCGGCGAATAATGCGCTGTAAAATGCCTTTGCCTTTTCCATATCGGTCACGCCGATAGTTGTATATCCGATCATTTGTTATCCTTTCATGCTCGGTCAGGGAAGTATCTATGGCGAGACATTACGTGTCTATAGAGGATTATCAAGGGGTAAGGCGTGGGAATTGCGGGTTCATATTACACGACGTCGTGAACTCTAACGACCCGTTGCATTAAAGATCAGCTTTCTGTGAAAATTTAGAGTTAGCGACATAAACGCATTGCGATTATCGGGCAATCTGCCTATGAGGTCGCCATAACCTAATCTATGATGCCGGAGCCGATAATGAGCACGATGGATACCCCCCAAAGTAAAGCCCATCTTGGAAATTACTTTACGCAAAGTTTGAAAGAGCGTGATCCCGAACTTTTTGCTTCCATGCAGGACGAATATGATCGTCAACAATACGAAATCGAACTGATAGCTTCGGAAAATATCGTCTCAAAAGCTGTGCTTGAAGCCCAAGGTTCGGTTTTGACAAATAAATATGCCGAAGGCTATCCTGGGAAACGGTATTATGGTGGTTGCCAACATGTTGATGTGGCCGAACGTCTCGCGATCGATCGGGCTTGCACTTTATTTGATTGCGGGTTTGCTAATGTTCAACCCAATTCAGGGTCGCAGGCCAATCAGGGTGTGTTCTTGGCGCTCTTACAGCCAGGGGATACAATTTTAGGGATGGATTTGGCATCTGGGGGACATCTGACACACGGGGCACCGCCGAATATGTCAGGCAAATGGTTTAATGCCATTTCCTATGGTGTCACAAAAGATACGAACCTTATTGATTATGATCAGGTAGAAACCTTGGCACTTGAGCATAAACCTAAAATGATTATTTGTGGAGGCTCTGCCTATTCTCGCGTAATTGATTTTAAACGGTTCCGCGAAATCGCCGATAAAGTCGGCGCCTATCTGCATGTGGATATGGCGCATTTTGCCGGACTGGTTGCAGGTGGCACCCATCCATCGCCTTTTCCGCATGCTCATGTGGCGACGACAACGACACATAAAACCTTGCGCGGGCCGCGCGGTGGTATGATTTTGACTAATGATGAAGCCCTCGCAAAAAAGTTTAACTCCGCCATATTCCCCGGATTACAAGGAGGGCCACTTATGCATGTGATCGCGGGTAAGGCCGCGGCTTTTGGTGATGCTTTAAAACCAGAATTCAAAGCGTATTCCCAAGCTGTAATTGATAATTGCAAAGCAATGGCAGAAGCCCTTGTCGAGGCGGGATATGCTGTGGTGACTGGCGGAACGGATACGCACCTCGCGCTTATTGATTTATCCCCTAAAGGTGTAAAAGGCCGGTCAGCCGAAAAAGCGCTCGGGCGCGCTTATATTACTTGTAATAAAAACGGCATTCCCTTTGATAAAGAGAAATTTACAATCACATCCGGTATTCGTATCGGGTCCCCGGCCGGAACGACCCGCGGTTTTGGTACCGAAGAATTTCGCCAGATTGGCGAATTAATGGCAGAAGTTCTGGATGCTTTGGCTAATAATCCAAAGGGTGATCCCGATGTTGAAGCCGCTGTCAGAGACCGGGTCAAAGCGCTCACGGCGCGCTTTCCTATCTATGAAGGCTAATGACCAATAGCCTGATGTGCGCAGGCTGGGACGTTAATGCGTATGGAGAGGAAAGCTCCCCAAGCCGCAAAGCCATTTGCACCCGCTCACAAATATGCTAGCTTGACTCATGCGTTGTCCGTTTTGCAGTTCAGAAGATACACAGGTCAAAGACAGCCGTCAGGCCGAAGATAATACCGCGGTGCGCAGACGGCGTTTGTGTGGATCTTGTGGGGGGCGTTTTACGACATTTGAACGTATACAATTGCGGGAGTTAAGTGTTGTAAAAAAATCGGGACGCCGTGTGCCTTTTGATCGTGACAAGCTTGCGCGCTCTATAAAAATTGCTTTGCAAAAACGCCCTGTTGATCCGGAGCGGGTTGAACAAATGATTAGTGGCGTTGTTAGACAATTGGAAAGTTCAGGCAATTTGGATGTTACATCCGACCAAATCGGTGAATTGGTTATGGAAGGGTTATCTGGATTAGATAAAGTGGCCTATGTCCGTTATGCCTCAGTATATCGGGATTTTCGGGCGACACAAGATTTTGAGGACTTCATGAAGGAAGAAATGCTCGTCGAGAAATCGGAAGAAGAATAATTGTCCCGACCTTTTATCACTTTGAAACTCGCGACGTCTCTAGACGGAAAAATCGCCCTGTCTAATGGACAATCCGAATGGATAACCGGAGAGAAATCACGCGCGGAAGGTCGTAAATTACGTGCCAGCCATGACGCTATAGCTATAGGTGCGAACACGGCAGTTTTAGATAATCCTCAGCTAACCTCCCGTATTTCGGGGGCCTCTGATCCTGTACGTATTATTTTCGATAGCTCGCTCAGGCTATCGCCTCACTCCAATCTTGCCCTCACGGCTAAAGATATTCCTGTTTGGATATTTAGTGCCGTTAAGTCCGGCGATAGCTATGATGCTCTAACGCAAAGCGGATGTCGGATTTTACCTGTACCCGTAAAGGCGGAGACGGGTTTGGATGTGGGAACGGCTCTGGATATCATGAAACGCCAGGGAATATCACGACTTTTGCTTGAAGGTGGAGGTACGCTAACGGCGAGCTTTTTAATTGGAGGTTATATTGATCATATAGCTTGGTTTCGCGCACCCATTATTTTAGGAGGTGATGGACGAAGCGGTATCGGTGATCTTGGTCTTGAAACTCTGGATATGGCGGCGCAGTTCAAACGTGAAGAGGTCAGGGAACTGGGCCATGATTTGTATGAGAGCTATGAGCGCATAAGTTAATGTTTACTGGGATTATAACACATATTGGAACCATACAGTCCATTTCTCGCGATTGCAGCGGGACATGGGGCGATACGGTCATGACCGTCGCCTCCGGGTTCGATGCGCAGAATATCGATATTGGCGCAAGTATTTCTATGTCAGGTGCGTGTATGACTGTGATAGAGCGTCGAAATGAAAAGGGGCAAGGCCTGTTTAAGGTCGAAGTGTCCGATGAAAGCCTTTCCAAAACGACTATGGGGGGCTGGGCGACCGGGCGGCAGATTAACCTCGAACGGGCTTTAACCGGTAAAGACGAGATGGGCGGACATTTGGTCACGGGACATGTTGACGGGGTTGGAACTCTTGTAAGCATAAAGGATATTGCGGGATCGCATCAGTTAATATTCAGAGCGCCTGACGACATGGCCTATGGTATTGCGCCTAAAGGCTCTATTACGATTGACGGCGTGTCTTTAACTGTGAATAAAGTAGATAATACCGAATTTTCCGTAAATATCATCCCGCATACTTGGCACGTCACGACATTGGGTAAATTACGACCCGGCGATAAAGTAAATCTGGAAATTGATTTAATAGCACGCTATGTCGCTCGCTATCTGGAGCATATGAAAGCTTAATATGGTGAAAACAGACTTAAATGAAACGACATTTCAAAATGTCTATAATCTCGCAACGCCGGAAGAAATTATCGAAGATGCGCGTAATGGCAGAATGTATATTCTTGTTGATGCCGAAGATCGCGAAAATGAGGGGGATCTTATTATTCCGGCACAATTCGCGACGCCGGATGCGATTAATTTTATGGCTAAATATGGTCGCGGACTGATTTGCTTGGCGCTCGAACAAGCTAAGGCCGATGTTTTGGGCTTAAGCAATATGTCGGGTGATAATCGGTCTCGCTTCGAAACCGCCTTTACGCAGTCAATTGAGGCGCGCGAAGGTGTGACAACAGGGATTAGTGCCGGTGACAGATCGCATACCATTCAGACCGCTATCGATACGGATAGTCGCCAAGATGATATTGTATCACCAGGTCATATGTTTCCGATTATCGCCAAAGATGGCGGTGTGCTTGTGCGTACAGGCCATACAGAGGCCTCTGTAGACATATCACGCATGGCCGGTTTAAACCCGTCTGCGGTCATCTGTGAAATTATGAATGATGACGGCACGATGGCACGGCTTGATGATTTGGTGAAATTTGCACAATTTCATGGCTTGAAAGTTGGTACGATTGAAGACCTAGTTGCCTATCGCATGCGAAAAGACCATTTCGTTAAACCTGTCGCATCGAGTGATTTTACGTCTCAAAACGGTGATGATTTCAAAATCCATGTCTATCGTAATTTTCTCGACAATAAAGAACACGTCGCCTTGACAAAGGGACATGCGATTGACGGAGAGCCTAGCTTGGTTCGCGTTCATAAAGTCGATTTTGCCGGAGATATTTTATATGAAGACAGTCCGCGCTCAGGCTTGATCTGGGATGCTATGAAACAATTGGCAGCCCATGATGGTCACTCTGTCCTAGTGCTGATACGCGAGGGAAGTATTGATACATTACTTGAACGATTAGGCGCGCATAAAAGCCAGATTGACCGGAAAGAACAAAACATTCGCGAATACGGCGTAGGGGCGCAAATATTAGTTGATCAAGGCGTTACAAAAATGCGGTTAATCACCAATACTATGCCCAAGCTGATTGGGCTGGACGCCTATGATCTTGAACTTTGCGGTATTACGCCACTTGTAACAGGAAAATAACCCTTATGAAAATATTAGTTATTGAAGCCCGTTATTACGAAAAAATTTCCGATGCATTGCTCGAAGGCGCGCTAGAGGTGCTCCAAAGTGCTGGTGCCGAAATTACCAAGGTTAATGTACCCGGAGCGTTGGAAATACCGCACGTCATTTCATATTCTGAGGCGTCAAAGACCGTGAACTATGATGGATATGTAGCCTTGGGATGCGTTATTCGCGGTGAAACTACACATTATGACTATGTTTGCGATCATTCGGCCCGGGCACTTATGGACATAGCCGTTGACCAGCAACTCGCGATTGGCAATGGAATTATTACGGTCGAAAACGAAGATCAGGCGTGGGCACGGGCGGCAAAGACGAAAAAAAATAAAGGCGGGTTTGCTGCCAATGCGGTTCTGAAAATGATCAAAATTCGACGCGAATTTGATTCATAAAATGACATCTGGACCTCATTCGAAATTGCGCCGTGCGGGTCGTCTGAATGCCGTGCAAGCGCTTTACCAGATGGATGTTGGCGGTATGCAATCCAACACCGTTATTCGGGAGTTTCTGAACCATCGGTTTGGGCAGGATCAAGACGCAGACATAATCGATGTTGACACGGAGTTTTTTGAAGATGTTGTCAAAGGTGTTGTGGCTTTTCAAACCGACATTGATACAGAAATTTCTTTACATCTTTCAAAAAAATGGAACTTGAAACGCTTGGATAAAACCTTGCGGGCCATTATTCGGGCTGCGGTTTATGAAATTATGCGCAGGCCGGATGTGCCGGCGCTTGTGATTATTGATCAATATGTATCGATTTCTTCTGATTTTTTTGACGCTAAAGAATCCGGATTTATCAATGGTATTTTAGAAAAAATAGCTAAAAAGATACGCGCTGCAGAATTCGGTCTTATCGGAGGGGCTATCGCTGTCAATATTGCGCAACCAGAAGACTGATATCGACGATGGGTGAGTTTGACTTTATTGCGACTTACCTGTCTCCTCTTGCGGGAGCTGAAGGTCTTGATTTGCGAGACGACGCGGCTTTGTATCAGCCCCCCGCCGGATATGATCTTGTGTTGACCAAAGATGTTATGGTTGAAGGCGTGCATTTTCCGCAAGGGCATTACGGCGGAGATACATCCGAAAAGCTTTTACGCGTTAATCTTTCTGATCTTGCTGCTAAGGGAGCCAGACCTGTTGGATATCTACTCTCTATCGCATGGCCGCAACACACCTCCATTCAGGACTTTGCCGCCGGGTTTTGCGCAGGCTTGAAAAATGTCCAGCACGCCTATGATTTTAAATTGTTTGGTGGTGATACAGTTTCCATAGACGGGCCGATGGTTGTATCCGCGACCTTGCTTGGATTGGTGCCTCATGGGAAAATGGTGACACGGAGCGGTGCAAATATAGGGGATGATGTCTGGATCACCGGCACTATTGGAGACGCCTATCTTGGCTTGCAAACCCTTTTAGGTGAACCGATGACCCCGGTTCCAACTGGAGAGGCGTTATGGATGTGGGAAGAGGCTTATTATCGCCCTGAGCCACGCTTATTGCTCAGAAAAGTGCTGCGAGAATTTGCAACAGCCTGTAGCGATATTTCAGATGGCGTGATTTCTGATATAGGACATATCGCAACGGCCAGTCAGGTCGGGATTGATATTAAACTCGACGCTATACCTTTATCATCACATACGCAAAGCTGGGTGCAAGGCAAAGGCGAAACCGCGCGCTTGGATCTAGCCAGTGCAGGCGATGATTATGAGTTAGGCTTTACCGCCTCACCGGAAAACCAAACCAATTTGTTAGCTCGTGCCAATGCTTTGGGTTTGCAAATAACCAAAATTGGGCGCGTTTGCGCCCCTATAGCCGGACAGAACCTCACACGTGTATTGAATGCAGATGGCCAGCCTATCTCTGTGACACATACAGGGTTTTCACATTTGTCTTAAAATGTTTGACGTAAAGTGTTGGTGTTGAATGTGTAAAAACCCGGAACAGACGCTATAGAGGGTCTGCCCCGGGTTTTTACCATGAAGGTTAGGCGAGGGCTTATCCGCCGCCTGGTCCTCCACTCCCCCCCGGGATATCGCGCTGACCGCCTAATTGTTCGGTAGGCAGTCGGCCAATGGTTCCGAAAATCTGCTCAAGCGCTGAAAGTTCGCGGCCTCGAGTAGGCGTTTTGCGGTCAACATAATTGACAAAACGTCCATCTTCAACGGTATATTCTGTTACTTTTTTGACCTGTCCATCTTTATTGAAAGATATGGCCGTGACTGTACGGTCTTCGACAAGCGGGCGTAGGTAAGCCACACGTTGGCGTACACTGGTCAAATAGTACCAAGTATCTTGGTCTAAGCTTTCGTCGAAAGTCCCTTTAGTAGACGGATTGCCCAAGCGGGCAAGGACGCTCGCTTTCGTATCTGATTCAGGTTCTACAGCCTGAGGCTTTTCTTCCGTTGGGATGTAACCATGTGTTCGCAGAATAGGATTGCAGGCCGTCATCAACAGGCAAATCCCTGCCAAGCCTAAAACTTTCACAAGTGGTGACGACATAGATGTCTTTCATTTGCAATATTTACAAGATTGACCTACCCAATACGATCCGCTCTGGCAAGGCCAGATATGTAAATTTAATGGAGAGTACAGAATGGGATTTCTTTCCCGTATATTCGGAGGCCAGCCCGCGCAAATATTAGATGCTGAACGCATTTATCAGACATTGTTAAAACAATCCCGTAGCACGGAGTTTTATGGGACAGGTCGTGTGCCGGATACTTATGACGGTCGTGTGGATTTTTTGACTTTACATTTAGCGCCTGTTTTCCAAGTTTTACGAAAATATGAGGATAGTAGCCATTCCAAGAACGGGGTTTTACTGTCTCAGGCTATATTTGATGTCATGCGCGATGATTTTGATATTGCCTTAAGGGAAGAAGGCCTATCCGATAAAGGCGTCTCGCGCAGAATTAAACCTATTATTGAACTGTTCTATACGCGATTGAAGGTTTATGATGACGCCCTCACGGAAACGGATAGCTTGGGGGCTTTTCAGACGGCATTAGCGGCGGGATTGCTCAAGGACAGCCCGAAAGCGTTTATAGATCACATTGCCCAATATACATTGGATTTTAGTGCTCGCCTGCAAGGACGTTCATTGTCTGATATCGCAAAAGCTAAATTCGAATTTAACAGTTAAAATAAATGGCTGTATTACAAAGGTTTTTATAGCGCTTAAACCGTAATCTGTTATAGCGACATCTAAATATTCTACCTGTTAATTCGCCGAACCTATAATTACGGCTAAACCAAAAAATAAGGAGCGTGAATGCTAGACGGTCTCATTCTATCGATTGATGCTATGGGCGGGGATAATGCTCCGGCTATTGTGATAGAGGGAATAGAGTATTTTCTTAAGCATTCGGGTAAAAAACGCAAAGCCCGTTTTATTTTAAACGGCGATGAAGCTGTTTTAAAGGCGCTTTTGACGAAAGCGCCGAAAACGGCCGCCCGGTCGGAGATATCACATACCGACAAAGCCATAGATATGACGACCAAACCTTCGTATGCTGTGCGGCGCGGGAAGGGGAGTTCTATGTGGAATACAATTGCGGCGGTTAAATCTAAAGACGCGCTATTAGCGGTTTCAGCCGGCAATACCGGAGCTTTAATGGCGATGTCCATGGTGCAATTGCGTTCAAAGGAGGGTGTGCAAAGACCTGCGCTTGCCGCCCTATGGCCCCAAAAGAACGGCATGGGAGTGGTTTTGGATGTTGGTGCAAATGTAGATTGTAATGCGGCCCAATTAACTGAGTTTGCGGTTATGGGCGAAGCGTATTACCGGGCTTTGTATAAGATTGAAAAACCCCGTGTTGGGCTTTTGAATGTGGGGGTTGAGCAAGAAAAAGGAAATGCGATTGTAAAAGCTGCGCATGAGCGTCTGTCAGAAAGTGAACTTGGCCTCAATTATATCGGTTATGTTGAAGGGAATGATATTTCGCTTGGAGAGGTAGATGTTATTGTAACGGATGGGTTCACAGGAAATGTAGCATTAAAAACCGCTGAAGGCACGGCCAAGATCATTGGTCAGTATTTTACGGATGCCCTTCAAGGTAATATATGGTCGAAATTTGTAACATGGCTTAACTTACCTGCTTTACTTAAACTTAAAAAACGTATCGACCCGAGGCGTGTTAATGGCGGCGTATTTCTGGGTCTGAACGGTATTGTCGTTAAAAGTCACGGCGGTACGGATAAAATCGGATTCGCAAATGCATTGGAAATCGCCATTGGACTTGCCGAAAGTGATTTTCTAAATGAAATAGAGCGTACACTTTCTGAACTTCATGATGAAGACGATAATATCGGGTTCATTGCATAATGGGCATGCATTCAATTTTACGCGGCGTTGGCGCTTATCTTCCTAAAAAGGTTATGACCAATGCCCAGCTGTCTGAAATTGTCGAAACGTCGGATAGCTGGATTCGGGAAAGAACAGGTATTGCGCAAAGACATATCGCTGCCGACGGTGAAACGACGTCTATGTTAGGCACAAACGCCGCAAAAGCGGCCTTGCAAAATGCTGGTATGGACGCGCAAGACATTGACCTTATAATCGTTGCGACGACGACCCCTGATTATACGTTTCCGTCGACAGCGACACTTATTCAGGAAAAATTAGAAATTCGTCACGGCGCGGCATTTGATGTTCAGGCGGTCTGTAGCGGGTTTATTTACGCCTTGAAAGTGGCTGACGCCATGATCCGAAGCGAGAGTGCGCAAAATGTTTTAGTCATTGGGGCCGAAACATTTTCACGGATTTTGGATTGGAAGGATAGAACGACTTGTGTTTTATTTGGCGACGGGGCGGGTGCATTTATTCTTTCGGCACAAACCGGTGATACGGATGATTTAAACCGTTCCGGGATTTTACAAACTTTTATACGGTCTGATGGGCGTTATCGCGAGTTATTATTTGTTGATGGTGGTCCTTCTATGACACAAACTGTCGGACATGTGCGTATGTTGGGAAATCAGGTGTTTAGACATGCCGTTCGGGATATTTCTTCGGCTATGAAAACCTGCGCTGATAACGCCGGGATTGATTTCAAAACCATAGATTGGTTTGTGCCGCATCAGGCCAATCAGCGAATATTGGATGGCGTGGCGCGACATTTAAAAATTGATCCGGCCAAAGTGGTTTCAACTGTTGAGCAACATGCCAATACGTCCGCGGCGTCTGTGCCTCTGGCTTTTTCAACTGCAGTCGCTGATGAACGGATTAAGTCGGGTGATTTAGTTATGTTGGAAGCGTTTGGTGGTGGTTTTACCTGGGGGGCGGCATTGTTACGAGTCTAACCCTTTTAAACTTATATGTATTATGCTATATTATACCTTGGGTTAGTTTTTTGATACCTATGCTATGATGTATCGTGAAATTCGCGTCGGTAAAACTGCTTGAGGGGAACAATCGAAATGAGTACTGGAACTGTAACACGCGCCGATTTAGCTGAAGCTCTATACCGAGAAATAGGCTTGTCACGATCAGAAAGCGCTGTACTTGTCGAAAATGTGATTAATCGTATTATTGAAGCCTTGCTGCGGGGCGAGACTGTAAAACTCGCTGGATTCGGGACATTCTCAATGCGCGATAAAAAAGAACGTATCGGCAGAAACCTGAAAACCGGGAAACCTGTACCGATTACGCCGCGGCGGGTCTTAGTGTTTAAACCGTCGCAAGTCTTACGTGAGCGCGTGGATTCGTCTTTAAGCCCAAAAAAGTGATATATTAGCATATTGAAGCGATTCGGAGTGTGTCTGTTTTGTTTTGATAGAGAAAAATATGCAAAAAACGACACGGGCATTCAGAACAATTAGTGAAGCGGGTGATGAATTAGATCTTCAACCTCATGTGCTGAGGTTTTGGGAGTCTAAATTTCCACAAATAAAACCGATAAAGCGTGGTGGCGGTCGACGGTTTTATAGGCCGGAAGATATCGAGTTTTTGCGCGGGATCAAAATCCTGCTCCATAACGAAAAACACCCGATTAAAGACGTACAAAAACTTATCCGTGTTAAAGGTCCGCAACGCGTTATTGAACTCGGGCAATCTGTCGAGCGTGCCTCGCAAGATAGAGATATTGTGGATACAGTTCTGATTCCGAAAAGAATAATAGAGTCTAGGCAACGCAAAGCACAATCGTCTGCAACATCAAATGACACTGCGAAGGCCCCAAATGATATCTCAGATGTTATTGCCAAGTCTGACCGCGTTTTACCCTTTACCAGTATTGAACGTTCAGAAGCGCCAAAACAGGCAGCCGTCACCGCTTCTGAGCCTTCAAGCCCGGTTGCAGTGTCTGGACAATTGGGCTCGGACAAAACTGAGACGCCTGTCAATGCTGATACCCGCGCCGACACCAGTATGGTCTTAAAAGATGAAGTGGACTTGTCAGAGCTAGAAGCGGCATTAGACCGATTATTGGGGTTACGTCGTCAGTGGCAGGCGTTTAGCGCAGATAGTGAACGTTAACTGCGTTTATGACACATTAGGCGTCATATACCGTCTTTTCAATATTGCGCCGTTTGTTTTGCCCGCTTATAAGCCAGATGAATCGTCGGAGCGTAGCGCAGTCTGGTAGCGCACTAAGCTGGGGGCTTAGGGGTCGTAGGTTCAAATCCTATCGCTCCGACCATTTATACAAATGCTAAAAATGTCACATTACATTTAATACTATTTAATTTATAGCGCATTATGCGTTTTAAATCGTTTATAAATTCCGATCATTTTATCCGGAATTGGTTATGTGTCATGCTGGTTCTGGTTATGGCCATGATCGTACTTGGCGGGGCTACGCGGTTAACCAATTCCGGACTTTCTATTACCGAGTGGCGACCGATTACCGGGGCTTTACCGCCGCTTTCTCAGGCTGACTGGCTCGAAGAGTTCGAGAAGTATAAACAAATCCCTGAATTTAGCGCTGAACATCCTGACATGGATTTAAAAGGGTTTGAATTTATCTATTTTATGGAGTGGTCGCACCGCCAGCTAGGGCGTCTCATTGGCTTGGTTTACGCACTACCGTTTTTTTACTTATATTTTCGACGACGGTTACCTCAAGGTCGGGGTTTTCAGTTTTTTTGGGTCTTATTGTTAATCGGAATTCAGGGCGGCATCGGATGGTGGATGGTCGCCAGCGGTTTAACAAATGACCGTGTAGATGTCAGCCAGTACCGCCTTGCCGTTCATTTGGGTCTGGCTTTTATTATTTTAGGCACCTTGTATTGGCTGTGGCGCGATGTTTCAGAGCAATCCCGTAAGGGGCAGGGGAGGCATTTTTTGACGGGTCGAACGGGCGTGCTGGCTGTCATGATTTATTTGCAGATTTTAGCCGGGGCTTTTGTTGCCGGCACACATTCGGGGAAAACCTATAATACATGGCCGCTGATGGACGGCGGAGTTATTCCGGGGGGATATGGTATTATGTCTCCGTTTTGGCGTAATTTATTTGAAAATGCTGCGGCGATACAATTTAATCACCGCCTATTGGCTTATCTCATTTTCGGACTGGGTCTGTGGGTGTTTATATCGACCCGTAAACCATATTTAGACGCGCGCTTACGTCGAAATATGACCTGGCTGTTCGGACTTCTTATTTGGCAAATTGGGCTGGGTATTTGGACGTTATTAAAAGTAGCCCCGTTGAATTTATCGCTCTTACATCAATTCTCCAGCATTCTTGTATTTTTAGCAGCCTTATCGGTTTATCGGCGCGCGCGAAATTCATAAACCTTTGCGATTTTAAGGCTTTGATGCCAATTCTTGCATCATATATCCGCGCGAAATTAAAACCATACGCGGGTTTTGGCTATCTGCGATTAAAACTGCACCTGAATTCAAGGCGCCGCCCAACTGGGCAGATGTCAGAGTTGCAAAGCCGGATTCTGCGACACCTGCTATGCTTAGACCATTTGAAATTTCGACGCGATTAGCCGCCTTCTTATCGAATAGCGTCAGGGCTTTGGCCTTCGTCGTTAGAAATAAGGGGTTTGGTGTCTCGGATATGGTAATGAACCCCTGTCTTTTTTCCGAGGTGGGTGAGGGGCCCGCTGTTAATCGGGTGGAAGCCCAGGCATTCTTATCCGGGTCATAGCGGAATAAAAATTCACTATCCGAGGTTTTTGCAAAAATTCCGGAATTTTGCGAGACAGAGCAATGCCTATATTTACCGGAGCTATCTTTTTTTAGTAAAGTTTCCAGACTCGCAGCTTGATTATCCGTCAGTCTGAGTTTTAGTTTAAGAAGATGTCCCTCTGTACTCAATGCCCATATTATATCCCCCCCTTCTGATACGGGCAGCGCTTGGCTTTGCGAGCAAAATGATCGGATCGGGGTTGACGCCCTTGATAAGGGAATAGGTTTAAAATTACCCGCGTCATCTATTTCTATGAAGGCGTCCACATTTCCGTCGTCTTTGAGTGCTAGAAACGCACCGGCGGCCTGCTTTCGCGTCACTCCAAATACGTCAATATATGTCCCTTTTTGCAGGGGTTGGGATTTTAGCCCAGATGTAACCGTCCGGTGCAGATCTCCGTTTTCATCAACCATGATAATTTGACTGACCCAGCTGGCCGTCAGATTGGGTACAAAACTTGCACGAATGATCTTGGCCGGAGTTTCAAAATCTGTTGTGGCTTCTAGGGTGATATCCGTCGTTTGTGCAAAATCTGGGGAACTGGGGGTGGTGTCCGTGTTTGGGCCGCACCCTCCCAGACATAAGGCAAGGCAGAAAAGAACAAAAATTTGATACAGAGTATATTTCATACCCCTAAGTAACCTGAAATCATAAGGGGGTCTGTAAAAAAAGCTGTGATGAACGCAAAAAATCATACTTAAATACGGTAAAATAATACCGGTATTTTAAGGTGTTGAAATTAAAGCATAATTTAATATAGCAGGTGAAAATTATGTGTTGACCTTATCCGTTTAGCCCCTTAGACAGCCGCATTCTTATAAAAATGTTGTCAAAACTGATTTTGCAACATGCATAGAGGCAAATATGAAACAAACACAATTCTTAAAGACGGCTGACGTCGACAAGAAGTGGATTTTGATCGACGCTGAAGGTGTCATTGTCGGTCGTCTGGCTACTTTTATTGCGATGCGCCTTCGGGGTAAGCATCTCCCGACATATACTCCGCACATTGATTGTGGTGATAATGTTATTGTTATTAATGCTGAGAAAGTTGTTTTCACAGGCAAAAAGCGCAGTGACAAGGTCTATTATTGGCATACAGGACATCCGGGTGGGTTGAAAGAACGTACGGCGGATAAAATTCTTGACGGTCGGTTCCCGGAACGGGTGTTGCGCAAAGCCGTTCAGCGTATGCTACCCAAGGAAAGTCCTTTAGCGCGCAAGCAGCTTTCCAATTTGCGGGTTTATGGCGGCGCAGAGCATCCCCACGCTCCGCAAAATCCGGAAGTTATAGACTTCAAATCCCTAAGCCCGAAAAACACAAAGGGGGCCTAAGACATGGCTGATACAAATACGCTCGAAGACTTGAAGTCTGTTATGGAGGGGGCGACCCCAACGGGGGCCGATGGCGAAACAATAGCTGTGGAAAGCCAAGCTTTGCCGGAGCCTAAAATTGACGAACATGGTCGTTCTTATGCAACAGGTAAGCGAAAAAACTCAATTGCCCGAGTTTGGATCAAGCCCGGAAATGGCAAAATCACCATTAATGGTCGTGATCAGGAGATATATTTTGCACGTCCTGTATTACGGTTGATTATCGCGCAGGCTTTTCAGGTAAGTGAACGTGTTGATTCTTATGACGTCACGGCGACAGTCAAAGGCGGCGGTTTGTCAGGTCAGGCCGGGGCTGTGCGTCACGGCATTTCGAAAGCCTTGACATATTATGAACCGGCTTTGCGTAAACCTCTAAAGGCTGCCGGGTTTATGACCCGCGATTCACGTGTTGTTGAACGGAAGAAATACGGTAAGGCGAAAGCGCGTAAGAGCTTCCAATTCTCGAAACGTTAAAGAAAACGACATATTATATGTTTATGCAAAGGCGTTCCGAGAGAATCGGGGCGCCTTTTGTGTCTTAATCTGGCGTTTAGCCGTAACAGGCAGGGGGATGAAGTATGAAAAATGCGGCGATATTAGGCGCTTCGGGCTATACAGGGGCCGAAGCCGTACGCTTGATGCTCGGTCATCCCAAATTGAAACTACAGGCTTTAACCGGACACAGTCGCGCGGGGCAAAACTTCGCGGATATTTATCCAAATTTTGCCCCCTTTGATCTGCCGGTTCTAACCCGGTGGGATGATGTTGACTGGGCTGATATTGATGTGGCCTTTGCCTGCTTGCCTCACGGGGCTAGTCAAGACACAATCGCGCAGATCACAGATAAGGTCGAAACTATTATTGATCTCTCCGCAGATTTCCGCCTTTGGGATCCTGCGGTTTATGAGGCGACCTATGGGCGACCACATGACAATCAGGATCTTTTGAAAACGGCAGTTTATGGCTTGACGGAACTTAACCGCGACGCCTTAAAATCCGCAAAACTTATAGCGTGTCCGGGCTGTTATCCAACGTGTAGCCTCTTGGGGCTTATGCCCGCTATAGACTTAAACCTTATTGAGACGGGTTCTATCATTATAGATGCGAAATCCGGTGTGACAGGCGCAGGACGAAAAACCTCGGCCAATTTGATTTACAGTGAAGTTTCCGACGGGGCACATGCATATGGCGTCGGCTCACATCGCCACGGCCCTGAAATAGATCAAATTTTAAGTCATATGTCCAAGCAAGCTGTACAGGTGTCTTTTACGCCTCACCTTATTCCGATGAACCGTGGAATGATTGCGACATGTTATGTAAACCTTGCGCCCAAGACGACGGTAAGTGATCTGCGGGCGGCCTATCAGGCGCGCTATAGTCATGAACCCTTTGTACATGTTGAAGCCGAAGGGGGCGTGCCGCAAACACGTCATATTCGGGCCAGTAATCATTGTCGTATCGGCATATTCGAGGATCGGATTAAAGGTCGGGCGATTATAATTTCTGTGATTGATAATTTGACCAAAGGATCATCGGGGCAGGCCTTGCAAAATTATAATGTGACGCAAGGGTGGCAGGAGACATTAGGGTTGGATATTGCCCCTGTTTTCCCTTAAAAGGTAAGTGTCAGAAAGGACCAGAGTCGGAAGATTTTCTCCTTTGCGGTTTAGGATATGGATATAAATATGTTCGAGACAAGGTTAAAGATGAGCATTGGTGTTATAGCCAGCCTGATGATGTCAGCCTGTTCAACCGTTAAAGTACCGAATATCGATTTTATAAAATTCCCTGAATTTCTAGAAGAAGCTAGGAATATCAAGGACTACCCCAAGGTTTCTGATGCACCTTCAGCGCCGGAAGATGTCCGGTCTGCGAAAGCATGGGATGACGCAGCCAAGGCCATTATTGATCAACGTGAAACCTATACGGCGTCTGAAGCTCCGGATTTTAAACCTGCTACAGAGAGTTTGAGTGATGAGGTGGACGTTTTAAAAGCCCGGGTACGGGCTTATAAACTTGATGACCCTCAAAATTAACGCGAAATAAAATAGACCAGAAGAGCTACTCATGACGACGTCCTCCGATAATTGGGAAGAGTTTTACCGTATAAAGAGATTGCCCCCCTATGTGTTTGCGGAGGTCAATAAGCTTAAAGCCGAACTTCGCGCAGAGGGGCAGGACATTATCGACTTTGGTTTTGGTAATCCTGATCTGCCAACCCCTAAACATGTCATAGAAAAATTGATTGAAACGGTACAAAAGCCCCGCACGACCGGATATTCTGTATCGCGCGGTATTATGGGTTTAAGACAAGCATGTTCACGATATTATGCGCGACGATTTGATGTAGAACTCGACCCGAAAGATGAAATCATTGCCACACTGGGGTCAAAAGAAGGTTTTGCAAATCTGGCGCAAGCCATTACAGCGCCCGGGGATGTGATATATGCACCGGACCCATCTTACCCTTTACATGCTTATGGATTTATTATTGCGGGGGCTAAAATTCAGGGTATTCCAGCCATAACGGCTGAGCAATATTTACAAGGGGTGAAAGCAGAATTGCTTAAGGCCAAAAAACCACCTATGGCCATTGTGGTTTGCTTTCCGTCTAATCCAACGGGGCGGGTCGCAGATATTGCATTTTACCGAGAAATTGTCGCAATAGCTAAAAAGCATAATATTATCGTTCTCTCGGATTTAGCCTATTCCGAGATTTATTTTTCCAGTCCGCCGCCGTCAATTTTCCAAGTGGACGGGGCCAAAGATGTCGCTATTGAGACCATCTCTCTGTCTAAAACCTATTCAATGGCGGGGTGGCGTATGGGGTTTGCTGTCGGATCAAAACGTTTAATCGCTGCGCTTGCGCGGGTGAAATCCTATCTGGATTACGGAGCCTTTACGCCGATTCAGGTTGCGGCGTGTGCGGCGCTTGATGGGCCCCAAGATTGCGTGGAACATGCGCGCGCTATTTACCGGGCGCGACGGGATGTCATGGTCGATAGCTTTGGGCGCGCGGGGTGGGAAATTCCGCCTCCTGAGGCGTCTATGTTTGCATGGGCGCCCTTACCAAAGGGCTTTGAACATCTAGGGTCTCTTGAGTTTTCTAAAAGACTGATGATTGAAGCCGGTATGGCCGTGTCACCGGGCAACGGGTTTGGAGAGCATGGCGAAGGCTATGTTCGAATTGCTCTTGTTGAGAATGAACAACGGATTAGACAAGCCGCACGAAATTTAAAACCCTTCCTATCTAACGCCCAACACTCCAAGGTGAGTGCGGCGCAATAATGAAAGTTGATCTCATATGAGCACTTATTCTGGCTTTGATGCAAAACTGGCACTAGAAGCGGCCTTGGCAACTGAACGCGCGGCAATCGCGGCCTCCTATATGGTCGGGCGAGGGGACGAGAAAGCGGCTGATAAGGCGGCTGTTGATGCCTTGCGTACCTATCTTAACGCCATGGATATCGATGGACGTGTCGTTATCGGGGAGGGGGAACGCGACGAGGCCCCTATGCTTTATATTGGCGAGGAAGTCGGAACAAAAAAGGGGCCAAAAATTGATATCGCTCTGGACCCGCTAGAAGGCACAACATTGACGGCCAAAGCTATGGCGAATGCCTTGGCTGTAATGGCGTTTTCGCCCAAAGGGCAAATGTTATATGCTCCTGACGTCTATATGGATAAAATCGCCATTGGCCCCGGTTTCAAACCCGGACTTGTCGATCTGGATAAGTCGCCGGCAGATAATGCCAAAGCCTTGGCAAAAGCCAAAGGTGTTGCCATGGACCAGCTAACGGTCTGCGTTCTGGATAGAACGCGCCATATGAGCATTATTGATAACTTACGTGACGCTAAAGTGCGTGTACTTCTGATTACGGATGGGGACGTGCAAGGCGTGATTAACACGACTGATCCGGACACGCAGGTTGATATGTATATTGGTCAAGGCGGCGCACCGGAAGGTGTATTGGCCGCTGCGGCTCTCCAATGCGTAGGCGGGCAGATGCAAGGCCGTTTGCATTTTAGAAATGATGTTGAAGTCGAACGCGCGCGTCGTACGGGTATTGATGATTTGGATAAGAAATATGACCTTGACGGCTTGGCAGCCGGCCCGACTATTTTTGCGGCAACAGGGGTTACGCCCGGAAGTTTATTGGACGGTGTGCGTATTAAAGAGGGTCGGGTGAGTACCGAAACATTGGTTATGAACTCTGTTGATAGATCCGTGCAACGCCTAAGATCTAACCGCCCTGTTTAAAATTGGCTAACCTCACGTTTTCTTCCGAACATATCCTACCGGCTGAGACACACTCGGTTCGCAATAAGGTATGGAAAGATCGGTGTGAGGACGAAGCCGCAATTACACAGCTTGAACAAGATGGGGGGATTTCGCCCTTATTGGCCCGTCTTTTGGCCGGGAGGGGCATTGGGGCTGACGATATTTCAGATTTTCTAAACCCGAAATTAAAGACGCAATTACCGGATCCGTTATCATTGCAGGATATGGATAAGGCTGTAGAACTTATTTTAGAGGCTGTTGTCGCAAAAAAATCAATCGTGGTTTTTGCAGATTATGACGTCGACGGTGCTACGTCCGCCGCCCAATTGATTCGATGGGCGAGGGCTATAGGCACTGAATTGGGTCTCTATGTGCCTGACCGAGTTGCGGAAGGCTATGGGCCCTCAATAGAGGCTTTTAAGACGCTCAAAGCCAAAGGTGCTGATCTCGTTATAACCGTAGATTGCGGCGCGGCGGCGACAGACGCCCTTAAGGCGGCGGTTGATATTGACCTGCCTATTATTGTTGTCGATCATCATTTGATGGAAACGCAAATGCCGCCTGCCGCCGCCATCATTAATCCCAATCGACATGATGATAGCAGTGGCTTAGGGCATCTTGCAGCTGCCGGTGTCGTATTTATGTTACTTGTAGCTTTGACGCGTGAGGCCAAACGACGGCGTTTAAAAAATATACCTAACATATTGGATTATATAGGTTTAACGGCTTTGGGTACAATATGCGATGTTGTCAATCTATCGGGGTTAAATCGCGTTTTTGTTACACAGGGGCTTAAGGTTTTATCTCGACGTGACATCCCCGGGATACGCGCCCTTACAGATATCGCCGGAACGACCGGGGCATTAACCAGCTATCATGCAGGATTTGTATTGGGACCGCGTCTGAATGCCGGCGGACGTATCGGGCGCGCGGATATGGGGGCTGAACTGCTTTCAACGGATAATAGTCAGCTCGCCTATGCTCATGCAGCGGAGCTTGACCGGGTTAATACGGAGCGAAAAACGCTACAAAGCCATATGTTGGAAGAAGCCCTGTCTCAGGCGAATGCCTGTAAAGATGATGCGGTGATTATTGTAGACATGGAAGGCTGGCATCCGGGTATTATTGGCATTGTTGCGGGGCGGCTTAAAGATCATTTTGACAAGCCGGCGATTGTTATTGGCATAAACCCTGCCGGGGACGGGAAGGGGTCAGGACGGTCTATTAAAGGGGTCAATCTTGGAGAGGCGATTGTTAACGCCAAACAAGCCGGATTATTATCGAGTGGGGGCGGTCATGAAATGGCGGGAGGTTTATCAGTTAGGGCAGAAGATATTCCGGCTTTGAAAGTGTTTTTAAATACGGCCTTAGTAGATGATGTTGATGTGGCCCGCCAAAACCTCGGGTTATATATTGATAGCTGGATCACAATACCGTCTGTTCACAATGACTTAATGAATGTTATTGAACTTGTCGGGCCTTACGGCGCAGGAAATCCTCAACCCGTATTTGCGTTTGAGAATATGCGTATTGCCTATGCGCAACGCCTAGGCGGCGGGCATGTGCGCTGTGCCTTTGAAGATGTTAGCGGTGCGCGATTGTCAGGCATATGTTTTCGTGCTGATGAAACGGGATTATCTGATATTTTACTGTCTCCTACGGCTCCGCGAGTTCATATTGCTGGCCGCCTGAAAAGGGACACATGGAAAGGACGCAGTAAAATTGATTTTCAACTGATGGATATATGTGAGGTGTAGTGACGAATAGAATCCACGTATTGCCAAGTATTGTATAGTCCTAAACGCCAGCGGTGTTCAGCTTGTAAGTGAATATATACGGGATTTTATTGATGTTGGCAGTCCCTAGGGGAATCGAACCCCTCTTTCCAGGTTGAAAACCTAGCGTCCTAACCGATAGACGAAGGGACCGCGAAAACATCTTTGCTGTATCAGCGAGAGGGGATATATAGCGGCTTTGCTTCGCTTTCAAGCCCGATTTTCATAAAAACCAAGATTTCATGGGCATTAGAAACCGATAACTCGTAATCTGCGTATAAAAACGACTTGGCTTTCTGCTACGCCTTGTTTATGCGGACGTATGAAGATTTTCAAAGCCCTTATATCTCTGTTTTTAACATCCTCTTTTGCGCTCGCCCAGACGGGCGATCCTAACCCTGTCGATTTCGGCCCCAAGGAAGATTTGCAAATTATTTCTGAGAGTGGAACGCACACCTTCAAGATCGAGGTGGCAGATACACGCGAAGAGCAACGTCATGGCTATATGTTTAAGGAATCACTTCCGGGGGATGAAGGCATGTTATTCGCTTTTGAAAAATCGGAAGTGCAAACGATCTGGATGAAAAACACTCCCATTCCACTGGATGTTTTATTCGTCAGAAAAAACGGAAAAATATTAAAGATAGAACACTCGCACCAACCCTATACGCTGCGCAGCGCCTCATCAGAAGCCCCTGTAGCCGCTGTTGTTGAAATTATCGGAGGACGGGCGCGTGAACTGGGAATTGAGCCTGGTGATGTCGTCAAACACCGTTTTTTCGAACTATCTGAAAAAAACGCACAATAGTCGCAAACTAAGCTTGCACTTTGGCGCGTAATCTATAATAAGCGCGCAAATCGTCGGGGCGTAGCGCAGCCTGGTAGCGCATCTGTTTTGGGAACAGAGGGTCGGCAGTTCGAATCTGTCCGCCCCGACCATTTTACCCTCTTGCCCAAGATATCTCTCCGACGACACCTCAAAGCTGTATTTTGCAGGATTTGGTAAGCCTTTGCTAATAATAAGCCCGTATACCGAGTTAAAAAGGGTACGGGATATGAACCTTCAGACACAACAAATTACGCCTTCACAGCAAAATGCATATAAACGCACTGAAATCGGCCGCGTAATATCTGTGGGGTCCTCAATGGCTATGATCACGATCAATAAGGTGATCATCCGTAATAATCAATTACATATGGCGCAATTGGGGACTGTATTAAAAATCGTCACCAGTAATTCAATCGTTGTTGCCATGGTGTCGTCCCTTAAAATCGGATCACAGGATAATGACGGCATAAATGACGGATGTTTAGCGCGCCTTGATATTATGGGTGAAATCACAACCAATCCAACAACGAAAGAAACGCGCTTTTTCCGAGGGGTACGGTCATTTCCTGTTCTTAATGAAGCCGTTTATAATATGTCGACTGCCGATCTTGAACTTATTTTTTCGACTCAAGGCGAAGCTGATATTCAGGTCGGACGTTTGCAGCAAGATAACTCTATTATCGCGCGTGTGCGCATAGATGACTTATTATCAAAACATTTCGCGATTATTGGCTCAACGGGGTCTGGTAAATCCTGTACTGTGGCCTTGGTCCTGCAGTCTGTTTTAAAAGATAGTTCATATGGTCATGTCGTCCTTTTTGATCCACATAATGAATATTCCAATAGTTTTGGTAGCAAAGCGCATGTGATTCGTAATGACACGCTGGATTTACCCCTATGGATGTTTAATTTCGAAGAAACTGTAGAATTATTGACGAGCGAGATCCAAGATCATGCGCGTGAAGAAGTCGAAGTTCTGTCTGATATTGTCTTGAAGTCAAAACAATTGTTTGAACGCTCGCGTTCAAAACCGGATGTCTCCTCTCAGGTGAAACTGGAAGATGTCGAGAAGGAACTTCACCGGGTTGCCGCGCATATTTCACTCGATTCCCCTGTGCCTTATAGGATAAGGGATTTGTTACGCCTGCTCGAACACAACATGGGTAAGTTGGAAAATAATTCCAATCTGGGGCCTTACAAACGTTTAAAAAGACGCATTGAAACATTGTTGGCGGATCCGCGCTATCAATTTGTCTTCCGCAATCAAGCGGCTCCGGACTCCATTGAAAATATATGTGGCCGGATTTTCAGAATTCCCGTTGCGGGCAAACCCATATCTATTCTGGATTTTTCCAGTATCCCGTCAGAAGCTCTAAATATCGTTGTTTCTGTTGTGAGCCGCCTTGCTTTTGAACTTGCGATGTGGAGCGAGCGCAGCATTCCGATTTTACTGGTTTGTGAAGAGGCACACCGCTATATTCCAGCCGATAAGAGCCTCGGATTTAAATCGACGCGCCGCGCTATTTCCCGAATCGCAAAAGAAGGGCGGAAATATGGTGTGTCCCTGGCCATTGTGTCGCAAAGGCCTTCCGAATTGGAGCCGTCAACTCTGTCGCAATGTTCAACAATTTTTTCCATGCGCCTCGGTAATGAAATTGACCAGAATTTTGTAAGAGCGGCCATTCCAGATGGTGCGGCACAATTGCTATCCTTCCTACCCTCATTAGGGACGGCGGAAGCTATGATCTTTGGTGAAAGTGTTAATTTGCCCATGCGCGTGATGTTAAACAGGCTGGCGCCTGAATATCGTCCTCATAGTTCCAGTGCATGTTTTTCTGAGCGATGGAAATCTGGAGAACACACGCCGGAATATATGGCGAATGTCTTCCAGAAATGGCGCACTCGAAATCCAAATACCAAGACGGGGCCCCAACCTACAATAGCTCCTGTGCAAAGGCGGGCGGCTGTACAAAATCGTCCTCAGACGTCGAGGCAAGTTGGGGGCGCGCCGCAAGCCAGCAGACCGCAGCTATCTCATCCACAGCCCATGGCCTCAAATAATCCCAATAGTGTTCCCGCTTCAGCGTCAATATCAGCCAGACAAGCCGTGCGCCAATCTGTGAGTGCTATACAAACTAGCACGCCCGTCGATAAGGTCCGGTCGACTTTGGAGAATATCCCTAAGCCGCAATCTCTTGAGGACGTAAAAAGCATATTGAATTCGGCCTTTCATAGGGGCAGTTAACCGAATCAATCGGTAAAAAGTTTAAATCGACGCCGTTTGTGTGAAAGAGATTTACAGATGACCCTAAGATAGGTATTCCAGCCTTCTAATTTGAGGAGTCGCGACTATGCTCGCCAAAATTTATCAGCCCTCGCCCTCTGCCATGACATCAGGTCGGGGGCAAGACGGTGAATGGGTGTTGGAATTCTCCCGTAAAGCCAACGGGCGTAAAATTGACCCTTTGACGGGTACATTTCGCGCGACAGATATGCGGGCGCAACTGGATTTGAAATTCGATAGTCTTGAACAGGCCGTTGCTTACGCCAAAAAAAACAATATTCCCCATAGAGTCGTTCAATCAAAAACCGTCAAACGTATCCCGCGTAGCTATGCAGACAATTTTGCTTATGATCGTAAATTACCTTGGACACATTAGACATATAAATAGGCATTAAACGAATACATCTCCTCTAATCCTGACTGGACGTGTCATATAGGGCAGGATAATAGGAGTTGATTAA
>CAZSKN010000007.1:70890-95258 GCA_964607445.1 uncultured Caulobacterales bacterium | reverse complement strand
GACAAAGCTTTCGCGACCCCGGCGTACGGGAAAAAATAATTCCTTATGCGCGCGCGCTCTCCCAAACCACAAACCGCACGGATACGCGCGCTTTTGTCGACTGGCTCGACGCGCAAAGCGCCGTGGATACCTCGCGCAAAATCGGGACCACAGGCTATTGCATGGGCGGGCCGATGACTATGATCGCCGCTGCCGAGAGGCCCGACCGTATCGGCGCGGGTGCGTCATTCCATGGCGGAGGTCTGAATACCGACAAAGACAATAGTCCACACCTGCTTATTCCAAAAATGAAAGCCAGTTACTTGATTGCCGTGGCCGAAAATGATGACACGCGCAATCCGGAGTCCAAAACCGTATTGAAAGCGGCATTTGCGGCCGCAAACCTGCCAGCCGAAATCGAAGTTTATGCCGGCACGCTACATGGCTGGTGCCCGCCCGATTCAGCCGTCTATAATGAAGCCATGGCCAATAGGGCATGGGATCGTAAGCTCGCGCTGTTCGAGAAAGCTTTGGCCTGATCAAAACTTGGCTAAGCCGCGGCGCTGAGCGCACTATTCATGTGCCTCATAGCCATCGCGCCGCTAATGCCGCCTATATTATTTATAGGCTGGACTGGACAAGGCCGGACAGGACAGAGTTTAGACAATGCTGGCGACATTTAAGCCCGCCGTAAACACACCGCTGTCGCTTCACCCCCGCCGATACAAAGACTGGCTACACCTGTCTTGGCATCGCGTTTTTCCATCGCTGCGATTAATGTCGCTATAATCCGCGCGCCTGACGCGCCGATAGGATGACCCAAGACACAGCCACCGCCATTGACGTTGACTTTATCATGATCAAGGCCAAGCTCTTGCATAGCGATCATCGGGACGACGGCGAAGGCTTCATTGATTTCCCACAGATCAACATCGCTTGCGTTCCAATCCGCTTTCTTGAGTGCCTTTTTCATCGCATGAACCGGCGCCGTGGTGAAATAGGCGGGCGCATGGGCGTGGGCCGCGTGAGACACGATTTCAGCCAGCACTTTATGTCCACCGGACTCGGCCTCAGATTTCTTCATCATAACAAGCGCTGCCGCGCCGTCATTAATCGAACTGGCATTCGCCGCAGTGACCGTCCCGTCCTTGGTAAACACCGCGCGTAGATTTGGTATTTTTTCAGGGCGTGCATTTTTTGGCCCTTCATCCTCAGACACAATAGTATCGGCTTTGCGGCCTTTGACAGTCACGGGTGTAAGCTCGCGATCAAAATCGCCGCTTTCTTGGGCTGTTTGCGCGCGGCGCACAGATTCAATAGCATAAGCATCTTGGGCTTCACGGGTAAATTGGTATTCCGCCGCAATCATATCGGCAAAGACACCCATCGCATTTCCTTTATACGCATCCGTCAACCCGTCATACATCATGCTATCAATCATTTTGGCCTCCCCCATGCGCGCACCCCCGCGCGCACTCGGCATAAGATAAGGCGCGTTGGTCATGCTCTCCATCCCGCCGGCAACGGCCACATCAACAGAGCCTGCTTTAATCGCATCATGGGCCATAATCGCGGCCTGCATGCCAGAACCGCACATCTTATTGACCGTTGTCGCCTCGCAATGTTCGCCCAGACCCGCATAAATTGCGGCTTGACGTGCGGGCGCTTGTCCTTGCCCGGCCGGTAAAACACACCCCATAATGGTTTGCTCAACTTTATCAGCAGAGACACCCGCCTCATTCATGGCGGCTTTAATCGCGGCCGCGCCAAGTTGCGGCGCCGTCACCGATGAAAACGCACCTTGAAAGGCCCCCATAGGCGTGCGTGCGAGGCCGACAATTACCACAGGGTCTTGAACAGTTTGGGAAGAAGGGTTTGACATAATTAATCCTCGGCGAGATTTTGAGTATCGGGAGCCGTCTTAGACGGGGTTTCTTTGGAAAGGGCTTCTTTGGCTTTTTGTGCTTTTAACAAAGCCAATTGCGCCTTTCTATTTCGACGTAATTTCCTAAGGTGTATTTCAGACACCTTTTTGCGGTGCCGCGTGTAAATTACAATGCCTCCAATAATGATCAATAAAGACGCAATAGACATTACAACCTCAGCAAAAAACCCACCCTTTCTAGGGGGTGGGCTCAATTTATCAAGTTACATTAATGCCGCATCCTAAGCCTGTCATCACCACTATCGGTTGACAGAAAGCCGTAATACGTCTGGATTTAATCTTTAACTTCGAATGTCACCTGCATGTTTACACGGAACATATCGACATTTCCGTCTGCATCTATCGTAGCCGACTGGTCGTTCACATAGACTGACTTTATACCTTTAATGGTTTTGGACATGCGCGTGACACCGTTTTTAATCGCTTGCTCGAATGACTTCGGGCTTTCGGACATAATCTGAACAGATTTCATAATGGCCATAATTTTCTCCCTATGTTGTATGACTTAACAAACCATAGCTTTCAAAATCCAGTTTGGCTATGCAGGGTTGCCTTCCTAACCGATAATTAACCTTAGTTGAAAATAGTCGAAAATCGTCAATATCTGGTAAGTTTATCCATGTAAGCCGCATGCATGGGATTGATAAATTTTTTCGCGCGACTGACAATATGGTCACTAGTAGCCAATACCGTCTTTTTCTTTGGGCTCTGGTTCTATTTTTCGGCTATTACCACCACAGAAGGCTTAAGCGCCGGATTGGCTATAGGCCTATTGTGGAAAGCCCAACCCTTTGTAAATGGCGCCGTCATGCTTTGGCTCGTTATGCGAGATTAAGCCGTGCGGATAATCCATCCCCCGCCCCATGTTCGCACCGCCCCGTCCTTTGGTGCATAAAATACACAGGCTTGCCCCGGCGAAATGCCCTCTTCAGGCTTTTCAAGCTCAACAATCAGCCCGTCATCTCTCTGTCTGAACACGGCCGCAACAGGAGCGCGCGTAGACCGGATTTTTACATAGACGCTGTGTCCGTCCAAATGTGGCCCATAGTCCCCGGCCCCTATCCAGTTCACATTATCCAGCCAGATTTGCGAGCGTTTTAACGCCTCTCGGGGTCCGACAATAACCTGACCCGTTTCGGCATCAATCCGTACGACGAATAAAGGCTCGGAGCCTGATCCGTCCGGCAGGCCAAGACCGCGCCTTTGCCCAATCGTATAATACATGATGCCACGGTGCTGACCTAAAACCGTTCCGTCCATATGCACAATATCACCGGGCGTCGCAGCATTGGGCCGTAATTTTTCGATAACGTCAGTATATTTACCCGTCGGTACAAAACAAATGTCCTGACTATCGGGTTTCGCCGCTACATTTAATCCCATCTCGACAGCCAGTTTTCGGGTCTCGGATTTATCCATATGGCCCAAGGGAAAGCGCAAAAAGTCAAGCTGTTCACGCGTGGTCGCAAATAAGAAATAGCTTTGATCTTTCCCATGATCATGGGCGCGGTGTAACTCGGGCCCATCTGGCCCCATAATGCGTTTGATATAATGCCCAGTGGCCATACAGTCAGCGTCCAAATCCCGCGCAACTTGCAAAAGGTCTTTAAACTTCACCGTCTGGTTACACCGGACACAGGGTATAGGCGTCGCACCTTGTAGATAGCTATCGGCAAAATCCTCGATGACCTGCTCGCGAAAATGGCTTTCATAGTCTAAAACATAATGCGGAAACCCCTTCATTTCAGCAACGCGTTTAGCATCATATATATCCTGACCCGCACAACAGGCTTTGGCCTTTTGAACCGCTTCGCCATGATCATAGAGTTGAAGGGTGACACCGATGACCTCATAGCCTTCGCGCGCAAGGAGGGCCGCGCATACAGAACTATCCACGCCACCGCTCATCGCAACGACAACACGGGTTTGGGGGACCGGTTTGGCAATCCCCAAAGAATTCACCGCCCCCGCGGTATTGACCTTGGAGACCGTATCAGGCTTCAAAACTCTGCGGTCATCCGACATGAACAAACCTCATTTACGACTCTAAGTTATATTTCAAAAAAAAACTTATTAAATCTTTGTTCCAATTCCGGCTCATATAGGGTGGAATTTGTCTCAAGTCGAGACGTCCTGATCGCGTGTAAGCCTAAAAAGCCTCAATAGAATCAATGTGTTATTTTTTCTGTAAACCTTTATTAACGATAAAGCCGTTTCTGTTAATCTTGGTAAACAACTGATTTTATTACGTTTTTTTTCAAACGCTTAAACTCTTTTTAACAACCTTCGCTTATACCCCTTATTATCAAATATAATAAGTAAAAGGGCGCAGAGAATGTCTGAACTAAGAAGAAAAAGAGAGAATGTGGTGATTGGTCCGGAGGGAACTCCGTTAACAATGGCTGATTTACCCAAACCCAATACAGTCCGGTGGGTTATCCGCCGGAAAGCCGAAGTTGTAGCCGCCGTACGCGGGGGATTATTAACACTGGATGGCGCTTGTGAACGTTATGGCCTCTCTGCCGAAGAATTTTTAGCGTGGCAACGTACAATTGAAGCGCACGGCTTGGCGGGTTTACGCACTACGCGCATCCAACAATACCGGTAGCCAGACGCCTTATCTGCATGGGCATTTTACCTTTTTAATCCGCGGATTATAGCGCGGATTATAGACGGGTGATATGGTGACAGCGCCTTCGAACCCTTGTATAGCTCTCCATAAATGGAGATCTCTACATGCTGGCAAATCTAAAATATTCAGTGATTGTGACCTCGGCGCTATGCGCCCTAACAGCCTGTTCATCTGGATCCGACACCCACCCTCAAGCTAAAGATCAGTCGCCTGTTACATCCGGCTATGATCTTACGGCACAATATACGAAATTTTCTCCTGTGAAGATGGCACCGGATACGGAATTTCTATCTGAATCTGAACGAAAAGTTGTCAATAAGCTGATTGACGCCTCTGACTATATTTCGAAGATTTATTGGCTGCAACTCAATGCGAAAAATCCTGAAATCCGCGCTGAAATCGCCGCCAGCGCGCGCGCAGATAAGGCGCAAATATTACAGATGTTTGACCTACATTTCGGGACATGTGATAGCCTTGCAAACGGGCATGTATTTTACGGGGACACCCCCTGCCCTAAAGGCGCCGGTTTTTACCCGCCGGACATGACAAAAGCAGAGTTTGAAAGCTGGATTAGCGCCCACCCGGAGGACAAAGCCGCCTTTACTTCGGGATATACACTTATACGCCGCGAGGGGGACTCATTGGTCGCCATCCCCTATCACAAGGCCTATAGAGCCTATCTTGAACCGGCGGCAAAGCTGATGATCGAGGCTGCTAACCTGTCAGAGAATGATAGTCTGAAAAGATTTCTGACCCTGCGCGCCAAAGCGTTTCTCACGGATGATTACTTCGAATCTGAAATGGCATGGATGGATTTGGACGGTAATATCGAAATCGCTATAGGGCCTTACGAAGTCTATGATGACGGTTTATTCGGATATAAAACGGCCTATGAAAGCTTTGTCACGGTTAAAAACCCTCAAGAGTCCGCCGCTCTGGCAAAATATAAAAATTACTTGCGGGATATGGAAGCAAACCTACCCGTTGAAGAAAGCTATAAAAACTTCAAACGCGGATTTGAGAGCCCGATTGCTGTCACCTATCAAGTTCATGGCGGTGGAGATAATGAAAACGGCGTGCAAACCATTGCCTTTAACCTGCCTAATGATGAACGCGTACGCGAAGCCAAAGGCGCTAAAAAGGTCATTCTCAATAATGTACTGGGGGCCAAATATGACCGGATCCTTGCCCCGATAGGCGAACGTGTTCTGATACCGGACCAAGCCAAATTAACTGTAAAAAAATACATGTCCTACAGCACATTATTCCATGAACTCTCTCATAGTCTGGGCCCCGGTACAATTACTGTTGACGGCATTGAGACAACGGTGAGCGCCAATTTGAAAGAGCTTTACGGCGGAATTGAAGAAGGCAAAGCCGATGTGATGGGAATATACAACATTCTCTATATGATGGCGCGCGGCGAGTTACCCATTGCGGAAAAAAACGCTATGCTCGCGACCTATTTCACAGGACTGTTCCGCTCTATGCGATTTGGACTGGGGGCCGCCCATGCGAAAGGCGCGGCGTTCCAATATAGCTATTACCGCGAAGTCGGTGCCGTGACATGGCATGAAGACAGAGCGCAATTTGACATTGATTTTACAAAGTTAGAACAGGCTATATCCGACCTGACGGCTAAGGTTGTCCGTGTGCAGGGCGATGGACATTATGATGCGGCAAAGGCATTTCTTGCTAAATATGTCAAATTGGATAGCCAAGCCCAGATCATCTTGGAAAATTTAAGTGATATCCCCTATGATATTCGACCGATTTATCCCGATAAAATTTAGCGTTTATGATCTTTACCCCCTAAACTTATAACGCCATAACGTGACCATGACCAAAGCCCCGAAACCCAAGCCGTCACAAACACATATCACAGGCAAGGTGACGAGTTCGGGCCTTGATGTAACGCGTCGCGGATTACTCGGGGGTTTAACGGCGGCGGCTACCGCTTCAGGACTTAACGCCTGCGCTCCCGATGCGCCGAAGTCCTTTACGGCAAAATCCGAAATGATAACGGGTACGTTCTCGCATGGCATAGCCTCGGGAGACCCAACCTCCACACAAATTATTCTCTGGACACGTATCACGCCCGAAAACAGTGCAGGCGGGCCGATAGATGTCATATGGGAAATGGCGCTGGACGCTGAATTTACGACAGAAATTATATCCGGAACCACACAAACACAAGCCTCGCGCCATTGGACGGTCAAGGTCGATGTAACCGAGCTAAAACCCGGAACATCATATTTTTATCGTTTCAAATCCGGCGATAAAATGTCTCCTACCGGACACACCAAAACCTTACCGACAGGTGCGTTAGATAAAGCGCGCTTTGCCGTTGTCTCTTGTGCGAATTGGCAACATGGGTTTTTTAATGTTTATGATTATATCGCCCGAAAATCTCATTTTGATGCCCTGTTGCATTTAGGCGATTACATTTATGAATACGGGGCCGAAAATGCCCTCGATCATCCGGCTGGTCGCCAAGGGCGACTGCATGAACCTCGTCACGAGATTATAACACTTGATGATTACCGGACACGACATGCGCAATATCGAACAGATATAGCGCTGCAATCTGTCACGGCGAAAATGCCGCTCATTTCGATCTGGGACGACCACGAAACCAGTAATGACAGTTGGACTTCGGGGGCTGAGAACCATAATGAAGGTGAAGGCGGCTGGCCAGAGCGCAAAGCCGCAGCTTTACGCGCCTATTATGAGTGGATGCCCATACGCGAACCCCGGATCGGGCGGGTGAAAGAAGATATTTTCCGAAGCTATGATTACGGAGACCTTTTGACATTGGTGACACTGGAAACGCGCCTTATGGCCCGGTCTGAACCTCTTATATTCGAAAATGACACACGAGTCATTCATGATAACCCTGAAGCCTATAAAGCCAATATATTAAACGCGCCTGAGCGCGAAATGATCGGCCAAGCGCAAACAGACTTCATTATCGATACACTCACAGCGTCCAAAGCCAAGGGTATAAAATGGCGTTTATTGGCCAATCAAGTTATCATGGGACGGGTTTTGACCACTGACCTGACCCCGTATATTGATGAAACTTCGATTGACAATCTCGCAAAAGATTGGCCCGGCGTCCGCGATGTTGTCGGACTTTCGAAATATAACCTGCCCGTCTATCCAGACAGTTGGGATGGATATCCTGTCGCCCGCGAGAATTTCTACACCCGGTTAAAATCCGCAAATATAGAAGATATTATTGTGATAACGGGCGATAGCCATGAATTTTGGGTCAATGATCTGACAACACAAGCCGGCGATAAAATGGGGGTAGAGCTTGGCGCGACGTCAATTTCATCCGAAACACTGGTAAAATATATGGGCGCCAATACAGCCGATTACAATCTGCTTGTCACCCAAAGCAATCCGGATGTACGCTATTATAACGCTCTGCATAATGGGTTTATTGATCTCGAAATCACGCCGGGTCAAGCCGCGGCAAAATTCATCGGCCTCGATACGGTTCTCTCTAAGGATTACACAATTTTCGACGTCGCCGCGTTTGATATAAAACCTGATAAACGCAGCCTAAAAGTCACAAACCCGCAAGGCTTAAACCTGAAACAACGGGCTTTATTTAGCGGTCTTGGATAAAAGCGAAGGTGTTTTTGGCAATCCCGGCGCGCCTGATTGATCCGGATGTTTATCTATAAAGTCCTGTTTGATGTCAGAGCTGGTCTGGCGTGACTCATCATGGGAATACCCCGGCGGGGCGAGGACATATCGCCATCTTTGTTGCCAATTCAACCCGGGCTGCAAAACGTCTTTGAAAATATTCAACCATTCAGAAAAAGCGATTTTGACCGGGTTGAAACTATTGATAGGTTTCACGATCCCGTAATGGATTTGGGTATCGTCGCGTTCAGGTACAAAAGTACCAAACATTTTATCCCATATGATCAAAATACCCGCAAAATTTGCGTCCAGATAATAAGGGTTCGTACCGTGATGAACGCGGTGATGGCTCGGCGTATTGAAAACGGCCTCGAACCAAGACGGCATTTTATCTATGGCTTCGGTATGAATCCAGAATTGGTAAAGCAGGTTAAGACTCGCCACAAAGCCAATCAGCACAGGATTAAACCCCAAGAGGATAAGCGGCGATGATAATATGACATATCCGGTAAAATGATTATTCCAGGGCTGTCGTAAAGCGGTACTGAGATTATAATGCTCAGAGCTGTGATGGACGACATGGGCAGACCAGAACCAGCGGACTTTATGCGCCGCAAAATGTTTCCAATAATAAATAAAGTCCTGTGCGATCAGCGCACACACAATCACCCAGGCTGAGACTCCCCAATCCAACACCCTAAATTGCCAAAGCCAGACTAAAAACCCCAATGAGATAAAGCCGAAGGCTAAATCAAAGATCAAATTGCCCAACCCCATGGTCATAGAGGCCCATGCATCTTTGGCTTCATAGCGCCCTGTCAGTTTTTTGCGACGAATAAAAAACCACTCAAAAGCAACACTGGCCATAAAAAAGGGGGCTGCATAGGCTAGTATCATCAGCAGTTCCGGCGGAAATCCCGGAGGTATCATCGCGGATAAATCTGTTTTCCCTGCGCGCATATTATTTTCTGACTTAAATCGATATCAAATGTCAATGCCCCTATGGCTCTTAGTTCTGTAAGCTGCCATAAGGCCACATTCTAGGCCTCTGATTTCAGGCTAGGCCTTTAATTTTTGGAGAGACCACATGCGCGTTGTTATGGTGGGTACAGGATATGTCGGGTTGGTCTCGGGCGTATGTTTTGCCGATTTTGGACATGATGTCGTCTGTGTCGACAAAGATCCCGAAAAAATAAACACATTGAAATCAGGTGGCTTACCCATTTATGAGCCGGGATTAGATATACTCATTCGCTCTAATGTCGAGGCTGGGCGATTATCGTTCACGACAGATCTGAGTCAGGCCATGACGGGGTCTGAGGCTGTTTTCATTGCTGTAGGTACGCCCTCGCGACGCGGAGACGGGCATGCGGACCTCAGCTATGTTTACGCGGCGACTAAAGAGATCGCAGCGCACATTACAGACTATACCGTCGTCATTACCAAATCCACAGTACCCGTTGGCACAGGTGATAAAGTCGAAGATATTATATCCGAGATTTGTCCCAAAGAGAGCTTTTCTGTTGTCTCTAATCCAGAGTTTTTACGCGAAGGGGCGGCTATTGCTGATTTTAAGCGTCCTGACCGGATCATTGTCGGCACACAAGACGCCCGCGCTCAAGAGGTTATGAAAGCCCTCTATCGACCTTTATATATCAATGAAACGCCAATCCTGTTTACCTCGCGACGCACCTCTGAACTGATAAAATATGCCGGTAATGCCTTTCTGGCGACAAAAATTACCTTTATCAATGAAATCGCAGATTTATGTGAACAGGTCGGAGCCAATGTACAAGAAGTCGCGCGGGGTATTGGTTTAGACAAACGCATCGGCGGTAAATTTCTTCATGCTGGCCCGGGATATGGCGGCTCTTGCTTCCCAAAAGATACGCTCGCACTGACAAAAACAGCGCATGATTTTAATGTAGATTTATCCATTGTTTCCGCCGTTGTCACGGCAAATGACCGACGTAAACTCACAATGGCGGACAAAATCATCCAAGCCTGCGGCGGGGATGTTAAAGGGCAAAAAATTGCGGTTTTAGGCCTCTCGTTTAAACCGAATACCGACGATATGCGTGCAGCGCCCAGTCTAACTATCATACCGGAGTTACAAGCGCATGGCGCAATGATTTCCGCCTATGACCCCGAAGCCATGACAGGAGCCGCAAAAACACTTTCCGCTATTCGCTATGCCCAAGACCCTTATGACGCCGTAAAATCTGCGGATGCTCTGGTTATTTTAACCGAATGGGATCAGTTCAGAGCGCTCGACCTTTCTCGACTATATGCCGCCATGGCTACGCCGCGAATGATTGATCTGCGGAATATATACAGGGCTGACAATATAAAAGCGCATGGGTTTGATTATACAAGCATAGGTCGCCCCCATGTCTGACACCCCCCTTGGCACAGATTGCCGTCTTTTTATCTACGGAACTTTGGCACCGGGGCGATCTAACCACCACATCATGAACGGTATGACCGGCGTCTGGCAGAAAGCCGTGGCAAAGGGGCATTTAGGCTCATGTGAATGGGGGCCTTATAAAGGCTATCCCGGGTTTACACCCTCAGAACACGGCACATGGGTTGACGGATATCTATTTTCCTCGCCGGATTTACCTCAAAACTGGCAACGCCTAGATGATTTCGAGGGCGAGGCCTATATACGCACCCCTCTTACGGTGATGGGTGAAGACGGCACGGCTTACCTTTGTCAAACTTATCAGGTCTTACCAGAGTTATAAACGGCCCGATATGTGCATAATACAATAGACAAGTCTTAATATTTATTGTGTATAAATACAGCACGCGTGACCAAAAGGGGTGCGATTAATATGTGTGGAATTATAGGTATAGTTGGCGCTACGCGCGTAACCGAGAGATTGGTTGAAGGCCTCAAACGACTTGAATATAGAGGCTATGACAGCTCGGGTGTTGCCGTGCTTGATAATGGCGTTTTAAAACGCCAACGCGCCGAAGGTAAAATCAAATCCCTTGTTAAAAAACTCGGCACGGATCCTGTCGATGGCAGTGCCGGAATCGCCCATACACGCTGGGCGACCCACGGCGTCCCTAACGAAACCAACGCCCATCCGCATTTTGCCGGCCGTGTCGGGGTTGTCCATAACGGTATTATTGAAAATTTTTTAGATATTCGCAAAGCCCTTGGCAAAACCCGCGAGTTTACAACCGAAACAGATACCGAAGTCGTCGCACATCTTGTCGATGAGAAGCTCAATAAAGGCCAAGCGCCCATTGATGCATTTGCGTCTGCGCTCAAAGATCTACACGGAGCCTATGCCTTAGGACTTATCATCGACAGCCTGCCCGATCATCTTTTTGCCGCACGCGCGGGGTCCCCGCTGGCCATTGGCATTGGAAACGGAGAGATGTATTTGGGCTCTGACGCCATGGCCCTTGCACAATTGTCACAAACTCTGATTTATCTCGAAGAAGGCGACTGGGCCGTCCTCACCCCGGATAGCTATAGAATTTTTGATAAAAATGATAATGCCGTTGAGCGCCCAAAAACCATTATTTCAGGTGGGCCTGCCATGGCGGAAAAGGGTAATTACCGCCATTTCATGCTCAAGGAAATATATGAACAATCCGAGACGACCGGACGCACTCTGTCAAATTACATTGATGATTTTCGCAGTGAACCCAATGTTCCTGAAGCCTTAAACTTTGCCGAGTTTGACCGTATTATCATCATAGCGTGTGGGACGGCCTATTATGCCGGCATGGTGGCTAAATATTGGTTCGAACAAATCGCAGGTCTTGCTGTCGATATTGATGTCGCCTCGGAATTTCGCTATCGCCAACCCGTTTTATCCAAAAAATCGCTATTTATTGCTGTCTCCCAATCAGGTGAAACTGCCGACACACTTGCAGCTCTACGCTTTTGTAAAGAGGCTGGACTTAAGACAGCCGCCCTCGTCAATGTGATGACCTCGACCATGGCGCGCGAAGCCGACATAGCGCTCCCAATTAATGCCGGGCCGGAGATTGGTGTGGCTTCGACAAAGGCTTTCACCTCGCAGTTAACCGCGCTTGCAGCCCTGACGCTTGCAGCTGGTAAGGCCCGGAAATCTCTATCCCGAGACGACGAGACCCGCCTAAGCCAAGCCCTGACCCGCATGCCGGGCTTGATTTCGGAGGCTTTAAAACTCGACACGACCATAGACGCCATGGCCTTTGATTTATCCAAGAAAAAGAACGCCTTTTATCTGGGACGCGGCCCCTATGTACCTTTGGCGCATGAAGGCGCGTTAAAGCTAAAGGAAATTTCCTATATCCATGCCGAGGGTTATGCCGCCGGTGAATTAAAGCATGGGCCTATCGCTTTGATTGAAGACGGGACACCCGTGATTGTTATCGCGCCTTATGATGGGCTATTTGAAAAAACTATCTCTAATTTACAAGAAGTCGCCTCACGCGGGGCGCATATTATCCTCATCACAGACGCGCAAGGCGCAAAAGCCGCCGCCAACATGGCCGATGACCTCATTATAATGCCCAAAAGTGATAATTTCGTCGCACCGATCATTATCTCCATTGCCATACAATTACTGGCTTATCACACAGCCGTACATTTGGGTACAGATGTTGATCAACCGCGAAATTTAGCAAAGTCGGTAACAGTTGAATAAGGTCTTTATGCTATGAAGACCTATGAAAAAATTACGTAAAGCCGTTTTACCTGTCGCCGGTTTTGGGACACGCGTACTGCCTGCCACAAAAACGATTCCCAAAGAAATGCTGCCGATCGTCGATCGGCCAGCTTTACACTATGTTGTTGACGAAGCCCGCGCGGCGGGTATTGAGCATTTCGTTTTTGTAACCGGTCGCAATAAAGGGGCAATTGAAGATTATTTCGACCGGGCCTATGAGTTGGAATATTCTCTACGTGAACGCGGTAAAACCGATATTTTTGACTTGCTTGACCGAGATACACCGGAAGCTGGAACCACAAGTTTTGTTCGTCAGCAAAGTGCCAAAGGTCTAGGCCATGCGATATGGTGCGCGCGAGATGTTATTGGCGATGAACCCTTTGCAATATTATTACCCGATGTGCTTGTTAAATCCGAAACCAGCTGTCTGGCCCAAATGGTCGGCGCTTATAATGAGGTAGGTGGAAATATAATTGCCGTCGATCCTGTGCCAGAAGACCGCGTATCTTCATATGGGGTCATCGCGCCCAAATCCCGTAATGGGCGTTTAATCGAAATGTCCGGAATGGTTGAAAAACCCCCGATTGAAACGGCCCCGTCCAATTTAAAAATCACAGGCCGGTATATTTTACAACCCGAGATCATGGGCTTGCTCTCAGATCAGGCCGCAGGTGCAGGCGGAGAGATTCAACTGACGGACGCCATGGCCCGCCTTATGGAAACGCAAGATTTTTATGCCTATGAATATGACGGGAAAGATTATGATTGCGGGTCAAAATACGGGTATTTCGAAGCTGTCATGGCCTATGCGCTAGATCATGCTGAAATCGGGGCCGCCGCAAAAACCCTTGTGACCTCTTATCGTTGATAGCGGTGCAGATCGCATGTCAATAGACGCGTTCCAGACACAAGCTCGGTTACTCAAAGAATGGACCCTCAAGGCCGCCTTGCCATTTTGGGCCCAAACCGCCATCGACGACCGTCATGGGTTTTACGAAGCGCTCGATCTTGACGGGCGTCCGCTAACGCAAGCTATCCGTCGTGTCCGCGTACAAAGCCGTCAGATTTACGTCTATGCAAGGGCGGCAAAACTTGATTGGTATGACGGACTCTCTATAGCGCAAAATACGTTTGACTTTATGTGCGACACAGCTTTGGGCCGAGACCCGCAAGCGGGGTTTGTTCACCGCCTTAACCCCGACTATAGCGTCAATTCTGACATGCGGGATTTCTACGATCACGCCTTTCACCTTCTGGCCTGCGCAACGCTTCTGCAAAACGGCCCCCATCCCGGGGCGCGAAATCTAATAAACGAGATCTCGGCCTTATTGACCACTTGGGAAAGTCCATATGGCGGATGGCAGGAAGGGTCCACGCAAAACCTGCCGCGGCGACAAAATCCCCATATGCATGCCTTAGAGGCCTTTATGGCCCTATATGACGCCACAGGAGACAGCCAATATCTGGACATGGCTAAAACAGTCTTTGACCTGTTTGAACAGCTATTTTACGATTCTCAACACAATATTATTCGAGAGTTTTTTACGCAGGATTGGCAGATTTCCGACGAATTATTGGGTGACACATCTGAACCAGGACATTCCGCGGAATGGGTCTGGTTGTTATGGGAATTTGAAAAACGCACAGGATATGACAGTGCGCATTATGCCCAAAAGCTATATTCAAAATTACACCTTCCCGCTATATTCTTGAATGATGAAACACATTATGATGGAACACCGCGTCGGCAAACCAAACGCCTATGGGTGCAAACCGAACTGATCAAAGCCCATATCGCCCAAAGCGAGCGCGGCGATGCAACAGCCATATCACAGGCCGCCCGCGCTATGCAGGCCTTTCGCGAAACCTATCTTATTCCGGACGGGACATGGGTTGATCAAATAAATGCTGATGGAGCCCCTTGCGCGACAACCATTCCAACAAGTAGTTTTTATCATATCTTCTGTATGGTTTCAGAAGCCAATAGGCTCTCTGAAATTTGGGAAAAATCCAAATAACTTGAATCATTAATTTTTAATTTTTATGCTGATGCGGTCAATGTCCAAAGCCCGTGTACTCCCGTTCGTATCGGGCCAAATACCGATCAAATGCCGCGCCTGTACCGCATCCCCTTTACCAAGCCCAAATGTCCACCATTTACGATCTTTCGAGGTACCGGACACAGCTTCGGAACGCGCTTCTAATGTATAGAAAAAAACATGATCTTCAAAAGATGGCCCTAGGGCGAACCCTTTCCACCCGCTACTGGCCTGATCAATAATGAAATAACCCGCCTCGAAATTCGTCGCCGGATTTATCGCACTTTGTCGCGCCCGTATCGTGATTTCCAGTAATTTATCCGAAAAAGCCTCCGCATATTCAGGTTCCAAATTTATAAATACCCCGGCGGACGGTTGTGCGTTTTCCTTTGCAGTATGTGCACCTATCGTGACATAGGGACTCCCATCCGCCACGCCACTATTGGGGATAAATCTATAGGACGTACCCGGTGAGGCCGTCATATAGGCAAGATTACCCTCAGACAAAACGAACCCATCTCTCTTGATTTCAGCGCTGGAGGGCGCGATCTCAGACCCGCCAAATGACAAAGCATAATAGATCCCGCCCGCAATAAGCGCGCTCATCAGTGGATAAAAGAAACGGTCTTTCATAAGCTCTTTTCTACTGAACGCCGTTAAACAGCAATGGTTTTCCATATGTATGAAGATATTTACACAAGTCCGCAGACGAATTAGGATTGATATGTCCACAAATCCAGTGTCTGCGAGGGCTTTGGAGGCTTAAAGCGCTTTAACACATATAATGTGACAATCTGATAACGATATAATTTGGAAAATTTTATTATGAAACCTGCTCTTATCGGTTCAACCGCCTTAATTTTAACATCAGCTGCGCTGCTGAGCGTATTGCTAAGCTACGCCCTCACACCTCCGGCTGTCGCGCACCCGCATACACCGTCAAACCCTTCCAAAATTGAGGCTCCAACAGTTAAAACACCTGATCATAAAGCCTCGAAACGTAACATAAAAACAGGTGACAAGGAAAAAGGTAACGTAAAAAAGAGCTGGCCCTATTTTGGGGAAAGCTCCGAAGACGCCGCCTCACATGTCACACCCGATAAACATGAAACATCTGATAGAAACGTCCGTCATGTCGAAAAAATACGTCTTAAGCCCGATAGCTATACGGATGAAACTCATGCCCAAGACCCCGGGGGTATCGAAGATCTTGAAACGCATTTTAACCGTCATGCCGATAAATTACGCATAAAAATTAAACGCGCAGAACGCCAACATGACAAAGCGATGAAGAGGTTTAATCGCGAATTCGATATCGAAGCGAAAGATTTAACCGATGCCAAAACCATGCGCGAAGCGGCAAAGGGGCTTGAAACCCTGCTCGCAGAGTCAGGTATTATTTCCAACTTCGCGGAAATTCTGGCGGATTTTGCCGATGATATTGAGATCGAAGAAAACAAAAACGGATTGGCATTAAAATTTGACGGCAAAACACTCGGAAAAATACAAATGGAAAATAATGATAATGACCATTTCGAACTCGAAGGCCTAGGGCGCAATCTGACAATCGACAAGCAAGTCATTACTGAAAACGGAAAAACCAAAACCCGGATCATTATCGAAATGGACGGGAGTGATGAGGTGGACGTTCAAATCAAGCCCTAGATCAAAAACAAAACCGCCCTATCGTCGGCCCGTTCGGTTAGGGCTTTGCGCAAGGTATCGGTTAATTCCTGCGTAAACCGTTGCGCCGCAGCCGCGTTCCAAGCCTCAGAGACAGCCAGAATAAGCTCACCACGCTGTTTCTCAGTCGCTTTACGAATACGTCCATCCGTCATCAGTTGACGGGCTAGAACAGGGACATTGGCAGATTTAAATCGGCCTTCTAATGCTTTTTTACCAAATAAATACCCTCCGCCCGCGACAGCTCCGCCGATAACAAGCCCGATCGGATTTAAAAACAAAGGTGCAAATAAATTGACCTTGGCCAATAGGGCCGCAATGATCAGAGCCGTAAGCGTCGTCCCCATCAGCGCGGTATCATTTTCGAGGCTGGCCAGTTGTGGGGCTGCAACGGATAACCCTTCCAAATGACGACTAACATGTTGGCTATCGTCAAGCGACAGCACCATGGCAGGCAATCCATGATCCCGACATAGGGGGTCGGTTTCCTTTTCTATATCGCGTTGCAAGGCAGCAAACCATTTCTCGATGACGGGCTTTAATTGATCTTGGGCCTGCGCGCCGGAAAGCCATGTCGTCACCCGCCCGTCCAGCGCTTTTTCAATATCGTCAAATGTCCGTATCTGGCCAGAGCGCCATTCCCGAAAAACGGGCAGAATACAATTTTCACTCAGGGCATCGACCAATACAGGCGCCAGACTACCCCCTAATGCGCCGCTCGCTTTGGCCGCTTTTTTATAAACCGCCCCCTCTTCGGACAGAACCTGCGCAACCGCGGCTTTAAAACTGGCATGTAAAACCTCGAACCGCCCCAGCCATGACAAGCCGCGCGCAATCGCAAATTCAGGTTCCGCGCCCTGCACGACCTTGGCTTTAGGAAAAGCTGTTTTACAGGCAGGTAGAATAAGCGGCAGTCGCGAAGCCCCGCCTGTCAACAAAACTGTTTCAGGGGCCCGCCCCCCCAGATTTTCAATGGTTTCTTTTAAGGCGTAATGGAACGCTTCCGGCCATGTAAATCCGTTAAGCGCGTCTAATGGCGTTGATAAAATATTATCGGCGTCAACCTTATCTAGCCGAATTTCAAACAATACCCCGCCAGCCACAGGCAATCGTTTTATGATTTCAACCGGCATTTCTGTCCCGTTAAAATATTGTTCCTTTGCCAATCGACACCAATATTCCATAATCGCTTGATAATGGGGATAGCGCGCGATTAAAGCTTCGATGTGCTCGCGCTTATCTTGTCGGGCCAAATTAATTCTGAATATTTCGCTATCGAGCAATCCTGAGCCCAGAAAATTATGCCCGACATCTTCTGATTCCATATCGCGACAATAGGTAAAATCGGTTGTGCTCGACCCGATATCAACAATCAGGACGGTACGCCGCGCAGCATCAATTGACAGATACCCCTGTTCTAACGCCGTCATGAGCGCGGCACGGCTTTCCGGGACAATACGTGCAAAGGTCAACCCTGTTTCCGTAAACAGGGTTTTATATGCCGTGCGCGTTGTGTCATCCCAGCCCGACGGACAGCCAATAATGAACTGGCTGTGTTTAACGCCTTGGATTTTTTTATCGGCCTCTAGCGCCTTTATCAGATGGCCTGTAAATAATCGTGTCGGCTCCGCTATATCATCCTGGAAAATATCCCGGCTTTTAAACTTCACCCATATGTCGGGGGCTTGAGCCTTTGCGTCTGTAGAAAACGCGGCCATATTCACGGCATCCGACCCAATTTTAAGTCCGTCTCTCGTCCGCGCAACTGCCGTTACAAAACTACGTTCCCCGCGATATTCTAGAATTTCGGGTTCGCGGGTTGTCCCACCGTAAGCCCGAGCTAAAGCGGTCTCGCCATGTCCCAAATCAAAGCCGATAAATTCCATACCCTTGGCCGAGGGTTTTGCCCCCTTATAAGATGTTTTTGGCGTCTTCATTTTTCACCTTGCCATACTGTCCCCCGGCGCAGAAGACTATCGCCTGATTTTAACGCCGGGGCGACTTCCTTGACCCCGTCTTCGCCCATGGCAGGTAAAATATCGAACATATCTTTGGTTTTCACAGAATAGGAAATAATTTCGATATCCTCACTTGCGAGTACCGTTTCAAGCTCTTGTCCGATCAGCTTCAGGGCGAAATCTCCATCATTGGCTTTGCGGGCTTCTAACAGGCTGTGTACCAAGGACATAAGCCTGACGTCATCACGCCAATGGGTTTGCCTTGTCGGTTCAGATAGGCGCAATAAAATATGATCTGCCGTTTTTAGGGCGTCCGCCAAACTATCGATAAACCCCTGCGTATCCGCTTTGATACGCGCCTGAGCCAAGAGGCGACGCCCACTTTGATCTTCAATCGTCGGTGCCCGTTTTACAAAAGGTAATTTGGCCATGACATGGCCCCAATCTTTAGGGTCAAAGAAGCGCAACCCCGCCAATACGCCAGCGCTCAAAACAACAAGTCCTGATTTTTCAATATAGCCGACCACGGCAAATAAAGCGGCGGCCCCGTAAAACAGACCGCGTCCGGCCCATTTGCGGGCTTGCGGACGGGCCACTTCGGACCACGTCACTTCCGCCCCGGTTCCGTAGTCTAGAACACCCGCTCCCGCCTTGACCATTTCTATCAACCAGAGACCCGCCTTATGTATATGGGAATCGTCAGTTTGATCCGTAAATATCACCCCCGCTTCGTCTAGTGCGCGCCGAGCCTCAACGACGATTTGCGGCGGGGATAATTCCGCACTTAAAGCCTGACGCAACTCTTGCCTGGCCGGTTCAAACGCCCGTGCAAGGGACGGTACAAGGGCTGGAAGATTGTCGCTCATATGGATAATCTTGGAGGACAGAGGCGCAGAGTCAAGACCCAAACACTGTCGTCGCTTTACTATTCATTTACGCTCTAATTCTTTTTGCCTGTTAATCTCGCCAATATATGATAAGGTATAATTCCGGTTATTCTCCCCTAACTCCCACCTATTACCGGCTTGTATAATCCGCCAATCTTTCGAACAATTGACTGGCGGGTTATACTATTTCCTATAGATCGGAATAGACACGCTCTATGTCGATTACGACAGTAAATCCCGCTTTATCCGTGCCAAGGTAAATCCGATATTATAAGACCGTAAAGACGGGGGCAAAGCCGCCAGACGCTCATAATATTCAGCCTGATATTTACGTTTGAGATCAAAATGTAAGGACCGGATCATCAATAAATGTCCGCCGCGAACCAACACAATATACAGGCCGAAAAACCCTATAATGACCGCATTATGATTTAATTGCGTGATATCATTTGTGCCATAGCCCAAAACCATGAGCAGGCCGAAGACACACAGTGCCCCGGGCAGGACACACCCCCATAGCCAGCTCCGCAGGGATAAATAACGGGCTTCTAGAACCTCAAAAGTCATATCTGTTTATAGGCTTTAAAATTGCCAAGTCCATGCGACGCATAAAACGGTCTAGACGTGTAAACGACCGTATAAATACCGTTATGAGGCCGGTATATCCGTGATCAATATATGTCTGGGGTGTTCCTCGAAACGCGCTAACCACGCTAGGATAAACGGATATTTATCAAGATCAAATCCGCCGTCCCCGGCCACATGCGTATAGGCATAAAGCGAAATATCGGCGAGTGTTGGCCCGGAACCGACAAACCAGTGATGCGCGGACAGGTGGGCCTCCATTATATCCAGTGCCGCATAACCTCTCTGAGTTAAGCTTTCCAATTCATCCGCGCGCGTCTCCATAAAATAATTATGGATGAAACGGGCCACCGCAATAGTCGGTTCATGCTTATATTGTTCGAAAAACATCCATTGCAGACATTTGGCCTGATCAAATGCATTTGACGGCCAATAGGGCGTACCTTCGCCGAGGAAATATAATATCGCATTACTCTCAGCGATACGCCGACCATCTGAAAGCTCCAGCAAAGGGATTTGCCCGACAGGGTTCTTGGATTTATATTCCCCCGTCTGCGTGTCGCCAGCAATAATATCCAAATTTACCCACTCATAAGACAGGTTCAAATAAGACAGAAGTAATCGGACTTTATAGCTATTTCCGCTCGGCAGGTAATCATAGAGTTTCATGCTGTGCGGGCGTCCCGTTAATCACCACGCAAGGATTGCGGAGTTTACGCCGCCAGCTTAGCGCTTAACTCCAAATCATTCCAGTTCTGATTCTTTTCATTTATCAGTGCGCTCACCCATGCACTTTGCCAGCGCTTAAGGGTTTCGACGCGTGTAACCGCTTTTCCCAGATCGTCAAAACACTCAATATGGACGAGTTTGCGCGGCTCACGCGTTTTAATTTTATAGGCAGATAACGTCCGGCTGACATCAATATAAAAGCCGTTGCGCGCGGAATTAGCGAGAATATATACAAAATAGGTCTGTGTCATGATATCTGCATAAAACAAGAACATTAATAGAACATTAAGAGAACAAATTAAAGAATTTGTGCCATTATTGACGATTTACACATTGATTATGGCATAACGAGGGCAGCTTTGGGCTTTCGTCATCCGCAGACCTTAAGGCCTGCCCACAAAGAAAATCAAGAAAGTCCCTTGGATAGCCCGAGAATGAGGCCAGATCAGCCTAGGCTTTTCGCCAGCTCGAACCATCGGGGCCGGTTTCAATAACAATGCCTTGGGCTTTTAATTCATCACGTATCGCATCAGAACGGGCAAAGGCTTCGCCCATCGCGGCTTTGTCGCCTGCGGCTTTGGCCACAACCGCTTTGGTCCGCACCGCGTCATATTCTTTGACAAGCTGATCACAGCTATCTGTATCCATCCCACCCTTGAACCACGCTTCAGGGTCTTTTTGCAAAAGGCCGAGAAGGTTGGCTTCGCATAAAAAATCATTTATCACATCACCCAAATCAGAACTCGCACGTTTCATATGTTCAGGATACGGCTCTCCTTCTTCATTAAATTCATGCTCAAAACTAGTTAACATCATTTCTAAATCATCATGCATATGATTTAGCTCCACAATAGCTTCAATAATATCTAGGTCATAAGCCAACATTTCTACTAACCTTTCAGGCATAGAGGCTTTTAATTTTCTTTGAGAAATAGCCCCACCTGTTGGAATGGGTTTATGATTTCGGGATTTTAAAATTGATCTATACCAACTATCAAGGTTCTTTTTACTCTCCTTGAGTAAATCGTCTGACCAAATCAGTTCCGAGCGGTAATGCGCCTTAAGGAGCGCGAGCCTTATCACCTCCCCGTCCCAGTCTTTGAGCAGGTCGTGGACAAGTTTCACATTTCCCAAACTCTTGGACATTTTGTCTTTGCCCATATTCAAGAACTCATTATGCACCCAATATTTCGCCATAGGCTTGCCATGCGCGCAGTTGCTTTGCGCAATTTCATTTTCGTGGTGCGGGAACTTAAGATCGACCCCGCCGCAATGAATATCTATAGTTTCATCCAAAGTCGCTTTGGCCATAGCGGAACATTCTATATGCCAGCCCGGACGCCCTATACCAAATGGCGCCTCCCACCCCACACCATCCAATGGCGGTTTCCAGAGAACAAAATCCGCGGAATTTTTCTTGCGCGCCACCTCGCCTTCGCCCACACGGTTTCCACCGCGCAAAGCGTCGAGCGTATTGCCCGATAATTGGCCATATTCCGCATATTTCGAGACTTCAAAAAAGACATGGCCTTCGCTTTCATAGGCATAACCGTCTTTCAACAAGGTACTGATGAGCTCAATCATACCGTCAATATGCTCTGTGGCTTTGGGCTGTACGGTGGGGGGTAAGCAGCCAATGGCTGCGAGGTCTTCATTATAAATACGGGCATATTTTTCCGTAATGTTTGAAATCGGTACGCCTTGCTGCGCGGCAGCGGCGATAATTCTATCATCTACATCGGTAATATTGCGCGCATAGACGACATGGTCTTTACCGTAAATATGGCGCAAGATCCGAAACAGCACATCGGCAATAACGGCCGCGCGCGCATTACCAATATGGGCATAGCTATAAACGGTCGGGCCGCAATTATACATCGTCACACGTTTGGGATCCTGAGGTGTAAAGACCTCTCTTTTACGCGTCAGCGAATTATATAATGTCAGCTGCGGGGTTTGATCTGTCATAAAACACGGTTTAGACAAATTATATGAGAACACAACAAATCATCGTCGCTATCGTCATGTTATTTGGGGCCTTTGTCGCGATTTTCGAAGCGATAAAACCAGATCGCAATCTTTTGCGCTTTGAGATCATTGGACAAAAAGCCTATGGTTTTGGTCACACGGATGACCGCTCTGTGGGTCAGATTACAGAATTTCTCTCGGATAATCCGAAATTTGAAACCCTTATTCTCAAAAGTATGAGCGGGACAATAGACGCGGATATGAATTTGCGCCTAGCACGGCGTATCCGTAAGCTGGGCCTGCATACACATCTGGACGGCAATAGCTATATCGCTTCGGGCGCTGTGGACCTATTTTTAGCTGGCGTAGAGCGAACAATGGATTGCGGCGCACGTATCGGCGTACATCGCTGGAGCTACGGCAAAGGCACAGACCCCGTCAAAACAGGGTTTGATCCGCGCCAGAGACGACATGAAAACTTTCTCAAAGATATGGGCATTGACCCTGAATTTTATGTCTTTACGCGCGAGGCCGCCCCGCCCACATCCGTCCATATACTGACCCCCGACGAGATTAACCGCTTTGGCCTGTTAAGCACGCCTACGACATGTAAAGGCTAGGGTGTAAGACTGCATAAAACCTGTGCGTATTTGTGGCTGGTTTTTTAAGACATCTCGCGCTATAGGGCGGTATGAGTATAGATAAAAGCCATAAAACAGTCCTTAAAGCCGTCAATGATGCGCCTCGTCCCTCTCGAGAAGAGGCTATGGAGGCTGTACGCACGCTGATAGCCTGGGCGGGTGATAATCCTGACCGTGAAGGCCTGATAGACACGCCCAAACGTGTGGTCAATGCCTATAGCGAATGGTATCGGGGTTACGACCTTGACCCTGCCGAGGAGCTTTCGCGCGTGTTTGAAGACGTCTCGGGCTATGACGATATGGTTATTCTGCGCGAGATAGACGTTGAGAGCCATTGCGAGCACCATATGGCGCCCTTTCTGGGGACAGCCTATGTCGCCTATCTGCCGACAGACAAAGTGGTCGGGATTTCCAAATTGGTGAAAGTCGTCGAGATATTTGCCAAACGCCTCCAGACCCAAGAAACCATGACCGCGCAAATCGCAGACGCCATTGATAGTGCTTTAAAGCCGCGCGGCTCTGCTGTCATGATTGATGCTGTGCATCAATGCATGTCCACACGCGGTGTGCACCATCCGAATGTTTCGACGATAACCACGCAATTTACAGGTGAGTTTAAAACAAACCCCGCTTTGCAAGAACGGTTTTTGCGCCTGATTAAACCTGTCTGATTAAACTGGCCTGATTAAACTGGCCTCATCACACGATGCGCGCTGCCAGAATATGTAACGGCAAAGCGTATGGCCGCGTCCTGTCCCCCAATTTTTTCAACGCCTGCGCCTCAATCGCATCCAAAGCGTTTTCATGACCGTCCAGCCGTGCTCTTTTATGAGCTGACATCGAGCGCATGAAGTTTATGATCTGGGCAGGTGTCCAGTTCAGCTCACAGCTAAAATCCGGAGCCTTGATACGCTCAAATGGACATTTGACATCCGCATTCAAATAGCCGCGCCACGTAATCTGGTTGCCTTCCGACCAATAGGGTTCAA
>CAZSKN010000007.1:57847-70790 GCA_964607445.1 uncultured Caulobacterales bacterium | reverse complement strand
GCATTCAAATAGCCGCGCCACGTAATCTGGTTGCCTTCCGACCAATAGGGTTCAAGAATATCCATAACGGGATCCACGAGATGGCTGGCAATATCGGCGTCTGTTTCTGCACGGTAATAAGTCCACGCGCAAAACAATGCTGCGGGGCGGGCCACACGCGCGACCTCCACCCAAAAGCGTTCAAAATCAAACCAGTGCAGAGCCGTAGCTACCGTGACCGCATCAACAGAGCCGTCGCTCAACCCCGAACGCTCGGCCGGAGCTTGCCGAAACTCGGCATTTGAAAGCTTTACAGCCTGAGCAATTTGAGCCGCGTCAATATCTGTTGCATAAACGCGCGAAAACCTATTGGCCAATGAGGCCGCCGCCTGCCCGGAACCCGTACCGACATCCCATACCGCCTCTTGGCTTTGAGCCTGTTGTGCAATCCAGTCAAATAACGCTTCGGGATAATGGGGGCGGGCCTGCGCATAAACATCGGCTTGCGCCCCGAAACTTGTCGCATTTTCCATACTCTACAATAAACGCTTATCAGCCCTCCGTCAATTAACCCTCAATGAGCGAGACAGAGCCAAAATAAAACCCGCCTTACGACGGGTTATAATTATAAAATCAATCTATATGGTCGAAAACTAGGCCGCTTCTGCGCCCTCTTCAGCTTTCTTCAAGATCGCTTTTTTGATCTTCTTGGCCTTATCTGACAATTTATGGTTTTTCGTGCCGAGAAGAAAGCTATCAAGGCCGCCTTTAAAATCGACAGTGCGGAGCGTTTTAGCCGCAACCCGCAGTCTATATTTTTGGCCTAAAGCATCAGAGGTCAAGGTCACATTACAGAGATTAACATCAAAACGCCGACGCGTCTTGTTCATAGCATGAGACACATTATTGCCCGACATCGGGCCAGTATTGAGGAGATCGCAGCGACGTGACATCGTAGGGCACCTTTAAAATGTAAAAAGGCCCGCACTCTTGCGGGCTTGTTTGAGTTGGGCGGGATGTATCTCTGAAACCGTGACCCGTCAAGTCTTATTTGCGCTTACACCGTTCCAGAGACCGTCGGTTTAGCGCCGAATAGAACATAACAGATCGATTCCACTGCAAAACTTGCTTTGACGGCCTCACAACAGACTTTAAAGGAAGCTATGATAGGCAGAAAGCTCATATCTAAATTCACAATCCGGCCAGCGCGGCGACGACATGTTCAACCTAGGGCTATATTGATACGTGCATCTCTTTTTAGCCTCGCGATTCTCGGGTATTTAGCCCTGTCCGGTCATTTTCATATCCTTGACAACACAGCGGCCGCACAAAGTGATTCTGCCCCCGCTGATCCAGCGTGGACCCTTTCACCTGCCCCCGCAAACGCTGTGCAATTCCATTTCAAATTAAAAGGATATGTCTTGGGTCTACGCATGATCAAGGCCGATTATGAAGGATTTTATACCCCGACCCACTATGATGTCCGCGCCAAGCTCAGAACCTCGGGTCTGGCAGCATTGTTAAAAAAGCTCAGAATATGGGCCCATACCTCTGGTCGTCTTGACCGCTCAGGGCTTTATCCCGTCCAACATGTGCAGCAAAACGAGGACAAGAAAAACCGCCGCGTCGAGATGGATTATGATTATAGCCAGAGCCTTGTCAGCGTCGGTATTAAGCCGCCGCTGGGCTCCCAAGGCGTACCGCCCGCTAGCCCGTTAGACCGCTTTAGCGCAGATGATACCCTCTCGGCTGTGCTTAACCTTATGTTAGGCGGGCAAAAATTGGATAGCCCGCTGTGCTCAGGCGGCGTGCGTGTTTTTGACAGCAAGCAGCATTATAATTTGCGCATGGTCGCGGCAGGTACAAAAGTCCTGAAATTTAAAGGTGAGCGCGTCGAGACCCTGCGTTGCCATGTCTTTTACGAACCCCTATCAGGCTTTGACCCTGAGGACCTGCCTGAAGAGCATGAGCGCAATACCCCCGTAAAAGTCTATTTCAAAACAACGGCAGACAATGGCCTGCATATCCCGCTACGTTTTACCTATAAAATCAGCGGCTTTAAAGCCGTCATCAAAGTCACAGATCTCCAGATTACAGGTCTGGAGGGATAATGCCGGGATGACAACATGCCTGTACGGTTGTACTCGCCCGAGAAAGCCAGAGGCTCGCGCCTCTAAATCTTTTGATCAAACTCACCGATTTCGGAATATTTGGACAAGCGCTTTTCGATCTCGCGAAACATGCCGATCATATTGTCTTCCGAGGTCGGGCTTTCGACGACAACCACAAGGTTCGGCGTGTTAGAACTGGCGCGCATAAGCCCCCATGTACCGTCTTCGAGCGTCATACGCACGCCGTTGACGGTGTTCACATCGACAATTTTTTGACCCAAAATCGTCTCTCCTGCATCCACTGATTTTTGCACATCTGCAATGATACGGTCGACTACACCGTATTTTTCTTCATCAGCGCAATACGGCGACATTGTCGGACTACCCCATGTCTGAGGGAGCGCGCGTCGCATATCCGCCATTGACGTGCCCGGGTTACGGTCTAGCATTTGCAATATCGCCACCGCCGAGGTCAGACCGCAATCATAACCGCGCCCAATAGGGGCGTTAAAGAAGTAATGACCGGACTTTTCAAACCCGACAAGTGCGTTTAATTCCTTAGACCGTCGCTTAATATAACTATGGCCGGTTTTATAATAATCGGTTTTCGCCCCGTTTTTTTGTAAAATGGGATCGGTCTGAAACAAACCCGTTGATTTCACATCAGCAACGAATTGGGCGTTGGGATAAAGTTCGGAAAGATCCCGCGCGAGCATCACCCCGACCTTATCGGCAAATATTTCCTCGCCCTCATTATCAACCACGCCGCAACGATCACCGTCCCCGTCAAACCCAAGGGCGACATCTGCGCCGTGTTTTTTGCAAGCGTCTGCCATAGCATGCAGCATTTTCATATCTTCGGGATTGGGATTATAATTGGGGAATGTGTAGTCTAATTCGCACTCGACCGCGACAACATCGGCCCCGATAGCCTTTAAGGCCTCTTCGACAAAGGCGCCCGCTGTACCGTTACCACAGGCCGCGACGACTTTGATTTTATTATCTAATTTTACGTCTTTGACAATATCGGCAATATAGGCTTCGCGCACCCCGTCGACATATTTATAAGCCCCCCCTGTGCGGGGTTTGGACAGTCCGCCCAATACGATTTCTTTCAGACGTCCCATTTCATCCGGCCCGAAGGTCAGCGGGGGTTCAACCCCCATTTTCACACCCGTCCAGCCATTAGAATTATGTGAGGCTGTGACCATAGCCACACCCGGGCAATCAAGATGGAATTGCGCGAAATAAGCCATAGGCGAAAGCGCCAGACCAATATCGAGAACCTCGATACCGGCATTCATCAGACCGACGATCAATGCCTGTTTGATAGAAAGTGAATAATGCCTGAAATCATGTCCGACCGCGATTTTTGGCGCAATGTCCTGCTCGTACATTAACGTCCCAAGACCTTCGCCTAAAGCCTGAACACCATAAAGATTAAGGTCGGGGTCTTTTTCATGCCCCGGAATACCAAACCACCAACGCGCGTCATACTCGCGAAACCCGGTGGGTTTGACTAAAGCATGGGTCTCAAACTCTAGCGTATTCGGAGCTATATAAGGTTTAGGTATACGTGTCATATTTAACATCCTTAGATATAGAGTCTCTTAGAATAGAAGATTTAAAACTCTCTTTAAGTTTACCGACCCCTATAAAACAGCCGCTATATGCAAGCGCGGTTTATACAAGCTAGCACTTTATACAAGCCCTACCCGCAGAAAGTCATGCATATGCACAATTCCGACCGGCACGCCCTCTTCAACAACAAACATTTGCATGACTTTCGGGGTCTCCGACGTCATTTGCCGAAGTACATCTGCGGCCAAGGCCGTCGGCATCGCTACCTTTGGCGCGGTGGTCATGATGGCGCTGACCGGTTGATAGGCCAAGTCGTCAGATAAATGCCGCCTTATATCCCCATCTGTGACCATGCCCAATAATGTCTTTTTGTCCCAAACACCGACACAGCCAAACCCTTTTTCACTCATCACGTCCAAGGCCTGCGATATTTTGGTTTCGGGCCCGACCAGAGGCAGACGCGCCCCGTTATGCATAATATCGGACACACTCAGCAGCGAGGCGCCTAAGGCCCCGCCGGGATGGAAGGTTTTAAATTCGGACGCCGTAAATCCTTTTGCTTCCAATAGGGCCACGGCCACGGCATCACCAAGCGCCATTTGTAAAACGGTCGAGGTTGTGGGCGCGCGGGTCTCGGCGCAGGCCTCGGGGGCGTCAGGCAATAAGAGTAGATGATGCGCTGCGCCGCCAAGCGTACTGTCAGCGTTTGCCGTCATGGCGATAAGCGGGATGGAAAACCGGTTGCAATAGTGAATCAGATCAGCGAGTTCACGCGTTTCTCCGGAGCGCGAAAGTGCAATCACCGCATCTTGGCGCGTTATCAGGCCCATATCCCCGTGGCTCGCCTCTGTCGGATGTATATAATTGGCGATTGAGCCCGTACTTGTCAGCGTGGCCGCGATTTTACGCGCAACATGGCCGGATTTTCCAACGCCTGACAGGATAATTTTGCCCTGACATGCCTTTAATACCTTAATAATGGCGGTGAAGTCAGGTCCTAAGCTTTGGGATAATGTTTCCAAGGCCGTAATCTCCGTACGCAATACGCGGCGGGCTATCGTGACAGGGTCTTTACCGTTTTGTGTCATGGCATTGGATTAGCAGGTTTGGAAACAGGATTCACTTTAGGAATATCACGTTTTCGTACGGGTGCAATCGTCCATGTAAAACTACGCAATAATGTAAGCACAGAGATTTGACGGCTGGCTTTAACCGCTTTCCGGCTTTTCCATATCGGGCCCAAACCTTTCATCCCGTGCCATAGACCCCGAGCTGTGGGCCGAAACCGCCCTGAACGTAATCCGGCCCAAAATAAAACAAAAAGCGATAGCGCCAGATGTATCGGCATGAGAAATGGCAATAATCCTGTCGGTGTATTCTTCATAAAGGTCCAAAATCGATTACGCGTGCCGTGATAAACGGCAAAGTCCGAAGCTCTACCCGAAATAGCCGAACTGACATGATCTATTGCCGCCTCCGCTGATTGTATACAAATACCGCCTGCCAACCGCATGCGATAGGCCAAGTCAACATCCTCATGATAGCAAAAGAACCGCTCGTCATACCCCCCCAAACGTTGAAACGTTTGGCCGTGATACATTGCGCCCGCCCCACAGGGCCCGAAAGCCTCATAGGTTTCGATGGCGCGCACCTTATGCTCAAATCCTGCGCGCCATGCCAATCCACTCACATGATAAAAATCACCAAGACCATCGAAAACATCCGGTTCCAGAGCCATATATTGTGTTGACCCTATCATTGTCACATTTTTCGCAAAAAACCTTGCCTCTAGCAGCTTTTCCAACCAATCTGGCCGCGCGAATGCGTCAGGATTTAACATCACGATCCAGTCTTGCGCTCCAAAATCGGCATTGGGCGGCAAGAAATGGTATGCGCCTCTGTTAGAGGCATGGGCAAATCCGGAATTCTTACCTAATTTTACAATGTCAAACCGTTCATCCAAGACGGGTAAACTCTCGAGAGAGCCATCGGTTGATCCATTATCGACTATCACACAACGAAAGTCCGCGACCGTCTGATCGCATACACATTCGACGCAACGTGACAACCATGTCCCTGCATTATAGTTTACTATAACTATTACAATCATGTTCACCTGTTAAGCGGCCCAAGACGTCATGACAATCACATATGTGTGATCTTTAATATAAAAGAATTGTTATATCTTGTTGACCTTGGCATTAATCCTGCTTAAGGGCATGACAACCACACATATAAGGAAAGCTTAATATGAGCGCCGATGATTACATTGTAAAAGATATCGCCTTGGCCGATTATGGCCGTAAAGAGTTAGACATAGCCGAAACTGAAATGCCAGGCCTTATGTCCTTGCGCGAAGAATTCGCAAATACGAAGCCCTTAAAGGGCGCACGTATTGTCGGGTCTTTGCATATGACGATCCAGACAGGGGTTCTTATTGAGACCCTTACGGCTCTGGGCGCTGACGTCCGGTGGGCGTCATGCAATATTTATTCAACCCAAGACCACGCCGCAGCCGCTATTGCAGCCGCAGGTGTTCCTGTTTTTGCCATTAAAGGACAAAGTCTGGAAGAGCATTGGGATTACCTCGATAAATCCTTTTTGTTTGAAGAGGGCCCGAATATTATTCTTGATGATGGCGGTGACGCGACGCTTTACATTCTTTTGGGTGCGCGTGTCGAGGCTGGTGAAACAGGCCTTATCGAAGGCGAACCCGGATCGGAAGAAGAAGCCGCCATATTTGCGCAGATCAAATCGCGTATGGCCGAAAGCCCGGGCTGGTTCACGAAAATGCGCGACCAAATCGTCGGTGTGTCAGAAGAAACGACAACCGGTGTCCATCGTCTTTATGAATTGGTCGAAAAAGGACAATTACCCTTCCCTGCGATTAATGTGAACGATAGTGTTACCAAGTCGAAATTCGATAATAAATATGGGTGTAAAGAAAGCCTTGTAGACGGTATCCGCCGGGCCACAGATACTATGATGGCTGGTAAAACAGCTGTTGTCCTGGGTTACGGGGATGTGGGCAAAGGGTCTGCGGCCTCCCTGCGGGGCGCCGGTGCACGAGTTAAAGTGACCGAGATCGACCCCATTTGTGCGCTCCAAGCCGCCATGGACGGGTTTGAAGTCACAACACTGGAAGACACGCTGGACACAGCCGATATATTTGTGACGACAACGGGGAATAAAGACGTTATCCGGCTGGAACATATGCGCGAAATGAAAGATATGGCGATTGTTGGCAATATTGGCCATTTTGATAATGAAATCCAAGTTGCGGCGCTCAAGAACCTTGAGTGGACGAATATTAAAGACCAAGTTGATATGGTCACCTTCCCTAAAGGCAATCGTATGATCTTGCTATCGCAAGGGCGTTTGTTGAATTTGGGGAATGCCACAGGACATCCATCTTTCGTAATGTCGGCATCATTCACAAATCAGGTTCTGGCGCAAATCGAGCTTTGGGAAGATGCTCACGCCAAAACGCGGAAATATGAAAACAAAGTTTATATGCTGCCAAAACATCTCGACGAGAAAGTCGCGCGATTACATCTTGAAAAAATCGGCGTCAAACTCACAGAAATGAGTAAAGAACAAGCCGATTATATCGGTGTCAATCAGGCTGGCCCTTACAAGCCAGAACATTATCGTTACTAGAAAATCCGGCGTGCCTTATATAAAGGCGCGCCTAAACTCCTCTTTATAAAAATATAAAAAGCGAAGAGCCTTAAACTCAGGAGTGTGCCATGGGCCGCCAAACATATTATTTTACCTCTGAATCTGTCTCAGAGGGCCATCCCGATAAAGTCTCTGATCGTATCTCGGACGAAATCGTTGATCTTTATTTCCGGAAATCCACAGCCGCAGGCATGTCGCCTTGGGATATTCGCGTCGCAGCCGAAACGCTGACAACCACCAATCGCGTGGTTATCGCAGGTGAAACGCGCGGCAAGGACGTCTCCAAAGCCGAAGTCGAAGCTGTGGCACGAGCCGCGATCAAAGATATAGGCTATGAGCAATCCGGTTTCCATCATGCCCATGCCGAAATTGATGTCCTGCTACATGCTCAATCCGTTGATATTGCTGCGGGTGTGGATGAAGGCACAGGTACGCACAAAGAGGAAGGCGCAGGAGATCAAGGTATCATGTTTGGCTATGCCTCCAATGAAGTTGAAGGCGCGCTCATGCCAGCGCCAATTTATTATAGTCATAAAATCCTCGAACGCTTGGCGGACGTACGCCACTCGGGCGCCGAAAAAGGCTTAGAACCTGACGCGAAATCACAAGTCTCTATACGATATGAAAATGGTCGTCCCGTCGAAGCCTCCGCCATTGTCTTGTCAACACAACATGCAGATGGCCTCTCGCCGGCTGATATTTCAGATATCGTCAAACCCTATATCCACGACGTCATGCCCGAAGGCTGGATCACAGATAAAACGGTCTTTCATATTAATCCTACTGGTAATTTTGTCATTGGTGGGCCTGACGGGGACGCGGGTTTGACGGGACGCAAGATTATTGTTGATACCTATGGCGGCATGGCCCCTCACGGCGGCGGAGCGTTTTCAGGTAAAGACCCGACAAAGGTTGACCGCAGTGCCGCTTACGCTTCACGCTATCTGGCTAAAAACATTGTAGCCTCGGGTCTCGTTGATTGGGCCAATATCCAGCTCTCATATGCCATTGGTGTCGCCGAGCCCACATCGATTTATGTTGAGCTTGATCAAAAACATGCGGCTCTGGCCGAACAGCTCGAGAAGGTGCTACCCCGCCTTATGAGCCTGACCCCGCGCGGAATTCGTTCGCACCTTAACTTAAATCAAGCGATTTACGCGCGCACAGCCGCCTATGGTCACTTTGGCAGAACTCCGGACTCTGACGGGGGTTTTTCTTGGGAAAAAACAGACTTGGCAGACAAAATAAAGGCGGCGGTTTAGCTTCATTAAAACCCGCATATGTCCACATGTTCTCGGACATAATAACTCTCCAAACCCCGGCTTTGTGCCGGGGTTTTGTGTGTTACGCCGCGGAATAGCCTCCCCGAATATGTCCTTTTTTAACGCCGTCCACTTTGGGAATACGCGCCTGTCACACGCAGAGACCGAGCTATTTTCATCGCCTGTCAAAAGAGCTCGCCCCGTAAATTTCAGAGGTCCACAATGCGTGCCTATTTTACGCCTTGCCCATATTAATCTATAGGCCGAAAATCGCGCCGTCTCATGGCCGCATAGACATGATGCCGATTAGTCTTTAATCATAGAGGCTATGAATTTACGCGATTTTGATTACATTTGCGCCGTTGCAGAACATCGACATTTCGGCAAAGCCGCCGAAGCCTGCAATGTCAGTCAGCCGACATTGTCCGGCCAGATCAAGAAACTCGAAACGCTACTGGGCGTGACACTTTTTGAACGTGGGCATAAAGCCGTGCGTGTGACAGAGACCGGCGGTGAAATCATTGCCATCGCTAAAGAAGCTCAAGATGCTGTCCGGCGCATACATGCCGTCTCCGAAGCGTCAAAAGATCCATTAGCAGGACATATCAATCTGGGTCTGATTCCGACCATTGCCCCCTATCTTATACCCTTATTTGTCCGGCATTTAAAAGCCGACATACCCAAATTGACCATCACCTATAATGAAGACATCACCGAACGCCTAACACGGGATTTAATAGATGGACGTTTACATGCCGCTATTTTAGCCACTCCGCCAGAAACAGACGCGCTTAAGGCCATTCCCCTGTATTCCGAACCCTTCTGGATTACCTATCCCGCGACACATCTATTGCAAGCTCAGGCCTCTATTTCGATGAAAGATGTGGCCAGTGAAGATATTTTATTACTGACGGATGGACATTGTTTTCGCGATCAGGCCTTATCTATATGCCACCCGCAACCGTCCCAAAACGGGCATTCTTTGCGCGCCACCAGCCTAGAAACCTTGATTAATCTCGTCGCGGCGGGTCAAGGGGTTACATTGATCCCCGCTTTGGTAATGGAAACGGGATTGGCAGATAATACGCAATTAAGCGCACGGCCTGTTTCGGATAAAAACGCCGCACGCACAATTTATCTAACCTATCGAAAACGCTATCCGAGAGTGAGCGCCCTGCATGCACTCGCCGCACTTATTACCCAGAATTTACCGCCCACAGTCGAGAAATTATAAACACAGAGCTAGAGCAGAGCTATAGCGGGATAAAGCTACGCTTACGTGTATAGCTGGTATAGCCGATATTAGCCCCTAAACGCAGACCGACGCCGGAACGGACTGGCGCTAATGTTACCCCGTTAGCACGCTGATAATTCACGGCCATTCCGGCTAAAAGATACGCCGATCCGTCAACGCCCGGAAAGCGTTGAAAGATATAATTCGGGTCTTGTAAACCATATACCAGTGTAAAGACCTTGCCGGCTTCGGCTCCAAGATCAAACCCTATGCTTGGCCCTTGCCAGAAAATATTTTGGGTTCGTCCATCTTTCATCCATAATATGCCTTTACCATAGCGGGCTCCAATGGTCAGAGCGCCGCCGCCCTCTTCTCCGGTAATATAACCAACAGGACGGCCACGATCTTTAAACAAACGCTCGATCGCCGTCGCCGCAGACTCAGAGGTCACGCCCAAATGGGTAGACACGGCATTGACCAGTTCATTTTCGCTATAGGACGGCACCTGATTATTGCTCTTGGCCTGATGCGCGGATTGGGCTTGACGGATATCACTATGCCCGTTGGGATTACTGGGTGCTGTCGCACATCCAGCCAGAGCCAGTGCGCAGGCACATAAACCGCCAAACACCAAAATAGCAATGTGTCTGATATCGGTAATATCTAGGTCTGCCAAAGGTTTATACATAGCGGCCGTTCCTTCTCAAATATGCCAGTCTGGATTCATATTTGATAAACTTAGGTTAATAAATGACGAAATTATGGCCAAAGACCTTAAGAGATCATTAAATTTATATGCGCGACACATGGCATTCTCAGCGAGGGTGCCGTCTTAGCTTTGCCACGATCCCCGCCATACCCAAACCAAGCGCTATAAACTGAGTGGGCAAAAATATCATGAATTTTACAGCTGTAAAAATTCCGGCCACAGTTCCAATAGACGCAGCGCCCGTCGCGAGCGTAAGCGCAAGACAGCTATCTTCAATAAAATCTGCCAGCAAAAACGCCAAGGGCAAGATTAAAAACAATCGCCATTTGGCACGTGTAAGTTTCAGATTTTTCAACCCGAAAACAATCATCGCCTCAAATAGCAAGGCTTGCAAGACCATAAAGGGAATATCAAATAATAGGGCCGTATATTTTAAGCGTCGCCCCGCCGCATTCAATTGACCCAGAGTTTCAACCGCAAACGCGCCCGAATAAAACCCTCTTTCCTGCAAGGGTAAGCCCGGCGCAAGGCCCTGTAATTGGGCATAAGGCCCAATCAATACATACCAAATTGAATATATCAAGAACGCCGCAAGGAGAACAAAAAATTTCCCGCCTTGAAAGCGCTCAAAGGGTTTGAGGTTCTCTGTCATACCCCCTCTTATCAGGCACGGTTGGTTTTCACAACGCACCCGCATAAGAGGGGATAGAGAGGTTTAGATCAGGCTAAAACTTTGTCGAAATTGACGCCCGTACATTTCGGCCCGGCAAAGGTATAAGATCTTTCAAGAACGAACTGTGTTGACGTCCCTCAGTATCAAACAAATTATGCACAGACAGGCGCAATGCCACATTTTGCGATCCCACATCCGCGCGCCAGGTTCCAAATACATTCACAAATGCGAAGTCTTCTGTTGCGGTTTCAAAATCCGCAAGCCGGTTCTGGCCGTCCGTATAGTCCAGTTCCGCACGCAAGGTAAGCTGGTCTGTTTTCCCTTCGATACCGGCCAGAATAGACAGAGGCGGAATACGCGGTAAATTCCCACTATCAGTCTCTGCACGTACAAATTCCAATAGCCCGTCCGCAGACACATCAAAAATACCAATACGGCCAATATCGGCCCCGCCTTGCACTTCAAACCCTCTAAAGCTGGCATCCTCACCGGTAAACTGGAACACATCCAGCCCGTCCTCGATTTCGCCGGTTTCACGTTCGAAAATATAATCGTCATAATCGGTATAAAACAGGTTTAAAGTCAAGAAATGTCCATCATCACGATACCGGAAAGCGGCTTCAATCCCTGTGGCCGTTTCCTTACCAAGATTGGCATCCCCGATTTCAAACTGGCTTGTCGCCAGATGCGGGCCATCAGAAAATAATTCCTCCGTGGTTGGTGCGCGCTCTGTCCGGAACACAGTCCCGCCGATACGTACAGACTCACTGACATGAATGTCCCCGCCAACCGAGACACTAAACAGATCGAAATCTCGATCCTCGCCTGTCACAGAATTTTCCTGCGACGTGGATTCAAACCGTGCCGCACCTTCGAGATGTACATTGCCAATTTCCTTTTCTTGAAATGTATAAATCCCGAACTGATTTGTGGTTGTCGGTGGCACAAAAGCTTCCTCACCAATCGCAGAGAAGTCCCGTGTGCGATATTGTAAGCCGTAAGCCGCCGCCCACCCGTCGCGTTCGCGCTGAATGGCTTCAAGACGTATCTCGCCGCCCTCATTGGCAAAGACAGTGCCGATCTCATCACCTTCAAATTCCGTATGTTCGTAATCGGCATAGCCGCCAAAAACTTGCACAGCCTCGAATAAGCCATCGAGATTTATACGGCCATTAATGTCCACGCGGATCTGATCCAGGCCGATTGTGATAATTTCTTCTTCTTCCTCTTCATCGCCTTCGCCCTCTTCTTCTTCACCTTCTTCATGTCCACCCGGTACACCGTAATCGGAATTAAAGTGATGGACAGCGACGCCGAAAAAGTTTCCGCCGTCACCCACATAAGACAATCCGCCGGTAAGGGAATAGGTTTCCACCGCCGAGTTCTCTACCGTGCCAAAGACTTCCTCTTCTTCTTCCTCCTCGCCTTCGCCCTCAGCTTCTTCAGCAGCTTCGGCGGCGCGAAAGGCTTCACTTTCGGCAAAACCGGGAATGTCGTAATCACTGCTATCTTTATACGTTCCATCCAGATGCAGAACGAGATTCTGGCCAAGAGCCGCATCGACAGCGCCAGCGGCTTCAAATCCGTTATCTACGGTCGAGCCTCCAATACGAAATGCGCCGTCAAACCCGTCTTCAGGCAGGCTATCGGGAATACGCCCGTCAAGTACATTGACAATACCTCCAGAGCCCGAAGAGCCGTAGCGTAACAGCG
>CAZSKN010000007.1:52017-57747 GCA_964607445.1 uncultured Caulobacterales bacterium | reverse complement strand
AACAGCGTGATCAGGTGAAGCCGATGAGGCGTCAATAGAGCCAACGCCATTATTGAGGACCCTAACGCGGTCGCCACCCTGTCCGCGTATAATCGGACGGGAGGCCCCGGCCCCGAAGGCCGTAGACGAAATACCGGGTTCGGATTTCAAGGTTTCGCCAATCGTGCTCGCAAGACGGTCAGCCAGTTCATCGCCGGTTAGAACGGAAACACCTGAAATGGCCTCGTCAACAGAGCGAACCAGCGGCGAGCCGGTGACGATAATCTCGTCTGCAGCCACGTTGGACAGATTATCCGATGATTGGGCCAAGCTTATCGTCGGACACATCAATAAAGAGCTGCCGAGCAGGAAACGGGTTAACCCCCTATAGGAAGGTTGAAGGCTGGGCACGATATGGCCCGCATTGTGAGATTGAAATGTCATAATATTATCTTTGTAAAATAGAGAAATCTGCACGTCTGGCGCGCAGAAAAGCCAAGAGGTTAGGTCAATTTTTAAACAAAGGTTGGCGGACTTCGGGGCGGCGGAGCGCGGCCGGGTGGACGCGCATAAAATACCGGTTTGAGCAGCGTCGTCACTTTCGTATCAGAGCTATAGATTATCGGAGTCGCAAAAATGACTATGGGGTGAACATATTCAACGTCAGCGGCAATAGCATCAACGACACAGACCATGCCGTCATGTTCATGCGAATTATCCCCATGTTCTGTTGTATGGGCTAATGTCGCACTTTGGAACAAAATGAATACAGCCGCAAAGACAACACATATATAATGATATAACATAGAGCGTTTCACGGCGCGCAAAATATCTATTCTCAAGAGATTTGCAAGCCATAATCTTGCAGGAAAGAGCGATAATGCCCCCTTGCTAATCCTGTGAATTTCAATACAGACACTCTTTGTATGATTGACCAAAGCAAAATTCGAAACTTTTCCATTGTCGCCCATATCGACCACGGAAAGTCCACATTGGCAGACCGGCTTATTTCGGTCACAGGTGGCTTGTCTGATCGCGAGATGAGCGAGCAAGTACTCGACAATATGGATATTGAGAAAGAACGCGGCATCACCATTAAGGCCCAAACTGTGCGCCTCGACTATAAAGCGCGAGATGGTGAAACCTATATTCTTAATTTGATGGATACACCCGGTCATGTGGACTTCGCTTATGAAGTCTCGCGCTCGCTCTCGGCCTGTGAAGGCTCTATTCTGGTTGTTGATGCCTCCCAAGGGGTCGAGGCGCAAACCTTGGCCAATGTCTATCAAGCCATTGAACATGACCATGATATTGTTCCCGTACTCAATAAAATTGACCTTCCCGCAGCCGAACCCGACCGTGTTAAAGCTCAAATTGAAGAGGTTATTGGCATTGACGCCTCCGAGGCTATAGAATGTTCTGCGAAATCCGGCATCGGCATTGACGAGGTTTTAGAGGCGATTACCCTTCACTTGCCCCCACCTGAACTCGGCGACCCGAAAGCTCCGCTTAAAGCTATGCTGGTCGATGCGTGGTATGACACCTATATGGGGGTTGTTGTATTATTTCGGGTCATCGAAGGCACGGTCAAGAAAGGCATGCGTATCCGTACCATGTCAACGGGCGCGAGTTATACTGTCGACAAAGTTGGTGTGTTTCGTCCAAAGCCCGAAGATATGCAAGAGATTGGCCCCGGCGAAGTCGGGTTTTTGACAGCCTCTATCAAAGAAGTTGCTGACGCGGCTGTCGGGGATACGATCACCGAGGATAAACGCCCCACACCCTCCCCTCTAGAGGGGTTTAAACCCGCACAACCTGTTGTCTTTTGTGGTATTTTTCCTGTTGACGCCGCCGACTTTGAAGACTTACGCGCCGCGATGGGGCGCTTAAGGCTCAATGATGCCAGCTTTAGCTATGAGATGGAAACAAGCGCTGCCCTCGGCTTCGGCTTTCGCTGCGGGTTTTTAGGCCTGCTGCATTTGGAGATTATCCAAGAACGCCTCGAACGTGAATTCGATCTCGACCTTATCACGACGGCGCCTTCTGTTGTCTATACTATGAAGATGCGCGACGGCTCGGAGATGATGTTACATAATCCAGCCGATATGCCGGATGTGATGAAAATCGAGGAAATCCACGAACCGTGGATAAAAGCGACCATCATGACACCGGATGATTATTTGGGCGGCATATTAAAGTTATGCCAAGACAGGCGCGGTGTGCAAACGGGGCTTTCCTATGTCGGCGCGCGCGCCATGGTTGAATATGAACTTCCCCTCAATGAAGTTGTCTTTGATTTTTATGATCGCTTAAAATCCGTCTCCAAAGGCTATGCCAGTTTTGATTATCAAGCCATTGGCGTCCGCGTGGGTGATCTTGTTAAAATGTCTATTCTGGTTAATGGCGACCCTGTGGACGCCCTTTCCATGTTAGTTCACAGATCACGGGCCGAAAGCCGGGGACGGCAAATGTGCGAACGTCTCAAAGATCTAATCCCGCGCCATTTGTTTAAAATCCCTATTCAGGCGGCCCTAGGCGGCAAAGTGATTGCGCGCGAAACCATTGCCGCTATGCGCAAAGACGTCACCGCGAAATGTTACGGGGGCGATGCCTCGCGTAAGCGCAAATTGCTGGATAAGCAAAAAAAGGGTAAAAAGAAAATGCGCCAATTCGGTAAGGTCGAAATTCCGCAACAAGCCTTTATCGCCGCGCTTAAAATGGATGATGCCTGATTACATCTGCAATCGCTATATTGTTTTGTTTTGCTTCGGTTAGCCATTACACACACCATCTGAGGAAAAACCTCGCGCGAGACCGCATATTCACCTATAGCTTACATATATGGGCACACTAAGGAGGATATTATGAGTGCAATGAATTTACTTGATATGATAATGCAAGCCCAAGGCGGCGGCACTGCGCAACAAGCCGGGGCGCAACTCGGTTTGAATCCCCAGCAAAGCCAGAGCGCAATTGCCGCCCTCTTACCCGCGATTTCCTCAGCGCTTAAACAAAACACAGGTAGCCCCCAAGGTCTGGCCGGTCTGCTTGGTGCCTTACAAGGCGGGACGCATGACCAATATCTTGATAATCCACAAACACTGGGTCAAGCGCAAGCGACGCAAGATGGTAATGCCATTCTTGGCCACCTCTTTGGCTCTAAAGAGGTCAGTCGACATGTGGCCGGGCGTGCGGCTCAAAAAACAGGCATTGATAGCTCGATCTTAAAGAAAATGCTGCCACTTGTGGCGGCTATGGCTATGGGGAGCCTCTCGAAACAAACGCGCCAACCCACAATGCAATCCGCCTTAACAGGTATGGCTATGCAACATCTTATGGGTGGGGGAGCCAAAGCGGGCGGTCTAGGCGCAATATTGGGCGCTGTCACGGGCTCCAGAGGCCGTCAGCAACGCCAACAGCAAGCCGCGCACCAAAACGGTCTGGGCATGATCGGTAAAATGCTCGACGCGGACGGCGATGGCAATTCAATGGATGATATCCTCGGCATGATAATGAAGCGCTAGCAAAACACCGTATTTATAAATAGCGCGGTAAAATAGCCGCTTTAAGGCTTTCACAATCCCGGCGACAAAATACCGAATTATAATCCGGCAGATCTTATAACCCGCTCAATGAGCGGGTTATTTTTTACATAACAAGCGAGGTTTTACGCATTTTCCTTTGACCAAGCCTTAGCGTCCTCTTCCAGAGTATCCAGATGCATAAACTTTTTCACTATGGGTGAAATTACAATTAAGCCTATACCAACGGCTACAGCCATACGTCCGACATTTGAATAGACAGCCAAGACCTGTTGAGTGCCGCCGCCGTCCGCGACTGTGGCTTGGGCAATCATGGCCGCGACCGCATTACCCGCACCTGAGGCTAAAAACCACGTTCCCATAATCAAGCCAACCATATTGGGTGTCGACAGGCGCGTCATGGCCGACAAGCCCACCGGCGAGAGACAAAGCTCGCCCGTTGTATGTAAGAGATAGATCAGGAATATGAAAATCACAGGGGTTAGATTAGCACCGGCTGACGACGCGCCCCAGACCAGCACCAGAAATCCTAAACCCAGTTGAACCACGCCCATACCAAATTTTGCCGGCGCTGACGGATCCAAACCCCGCTTGCCTAACCAGACCCATAGCGCGGCAAATAACGGCCCGAGCAATACAATATACATCGCATTGAGAGACTGGAAGACCGAGGTTTTTATCTCTTGTCCCATAATATTGCGATCCACCGCCTCGTCAGTAAACAGACTTAATGAAGACCCGGCTTGTTCGAATAGCCCCCAGAAAAGAACCTGAATAGAAATCAAAAACATAGCCACAAATATCCGGTTTCGGGCATGTGCTTTTAACGTGAAGACAGATCGGTAGAGGATATATGCCACGGTCAACCCACCGGCAATCATCAGTAATATATTGACCGTCCCTTGTGACCGCACCGCCCACCAGATAAATAGGGTTGCTAAAAATGTACCTAAGTAAATCAGGGATTGGGTCGACAATCCGCCAATACGCTTTTGTGCCAATAGCGCCGGATCAGGCGGATCTCCTGCGCCTTGCAATAAATCCTTACCGCGAACAAAGACGATTAAACCGGCAAGCATGCCCAGTCCCGCAAGCCCGAATCCGTATTTCCATCCATATGTCTCACCGAGATAACCGGCGATTAAAGCCCCGCCAAAAGCCCCTAGATTGATCCCGACATAAAAAATTGTAAACGCACCGTCTCTACGTTCATCCCCTTTATTATATAATTCTCCGACAATTGTAGAAATATTGGCCTTGAGGAAACCTACACCGGCAATAATCAAGGCGAGTGACAAGTAGAAAACATTCATAACAAAAGGGCTTCGCACGGTCGCATCGGTCACGGGATCGCCTTCAACAGCCATGCCTAAATGCCCCATGACCAATAAGACAGCCCCGATCAAAACGGCCTTTCGGGCGCCTAAATAACGGTCAGCGAGAATACCGCCAATCACAGGTGTAATATAGACAAGGGTCGTATAGGCGCCATAAATTCCATACGCGGCTTGTTTTTCGAAAAGGAAATGCTTGGTCAGATATAAAACCAACAAAGCCCGCATACCGTAATAGGAAAACCGTTCCCACATTTCAGCGAAAAAGAGAATGAACAAGCCTTTCGGATGATTGCGCATTTGAAACATGCACATGGTCACACCGACCAAAGCAATTAGACCTAAGATTAAGTAAAACATATTTAGATGTCCCGATGGTTTATTTTTCTTTATTTTTGCCCTGCCTAGCGACAAGCATCAAGTCATTTCTTTATTTACCCAAACAATTGGATAACTAACACAAATTTAACACACGAAAACAAGGATTTATGGCATGTGACATTGAAAGATTAATTTGATTTTAGAATAGGTCTTTTTTCTGATACCTTTAACGCAGCAAGAAACACGCCCATAAAATTCCGATTAATCACCGTTTATGAGACTAAAAGTTACAAATCTAATATCATATATCTGTATATTTCAGATATCATTCGGGCCAACATGACAGACATTAAACTTAAGGACAAGATTTACGCGCACCCCGCTCGGACCGTAAATGCCTCTCCGCTCCCAAATCCTGCCCACAGAAAAGTCCAGATCAAACCCAAGGCGTTATGGATCAGCGTGCTGCTCATGTACTCACCCTATACCGCACAGGCTCAAGCCCCGCTGGAGATAGATGTCCCGCAAAATGCAAAGACTGGGGGTATAAAGAC
>CAZSKN010000007.1:25637-51917 GCA_964607445.1 uncultured Caulobacterales bacterium | reverse complement strand
GGTATAAAGACGGGCGTGCGCGTATTTACGCCCGATTATTTCACGCAGTTCCAAACCAATACGGCCCAAGAAATGGTTTCAGTCTTACCGGGGTTTACTCTTCAGGGTGAAAATGAGGGGGCACGGGGTTTTGGCCAAGCCAATCTCAATATTTTGATTAATGGACGGCGCCCCTCTTCCAAATCCTCTGATGCCAATCAAATTCTGGGTCGGATAACCGCGGAACGCGTCTTAAAAATTGAAATCCTCGATGGTGCATCTCTCGATATTCCGGGCCTGTCCGGCCAAGTCGCCAATATTGTCACAACCGGCGGTGCCCTTTCAGGAAACTGGCGGTATAATTACCGCCTGGCCGAAGGCACACAACCCCAAAATCTCGAAGGAGAAATTTCCGTGACAGGATCAAAAGGCGCACTCGAATATGTCGCCAGTTTCCGGGCGGGGCAATTTACATTTGCAGAAGATGGCATTGAACAGTTCTTTGACGGAAATGGCGACCTCTTTGAAGACAGGGTCGAAGACATCCGGTTTAACGGCAATCGCCCCAGACTGTCCTTTAACCTAACCTATGCGCCGGAAAATGGACATATTGCAAATTTAAATGGCTCAGGGTCTCTGTTTAATCGTAATTTTGAAAACCGGGAGGCTTTCACCGCCATCACAGCCGTGGGCACAAATGGGCAAAGCATTTCGGACTCAGGGGAAGATGAATATACTTACGAGGTTAGCGGCGATTATGCCTTTCCGCTTAGAGGCGGAAACTTGAAATTTATTGGACTCCATAATTTTGAAAATAGTGATAATGGCAATCGATTCCGATTATTTGAAACCGGAACCTCTGCGTTTGAATCCGCATTTACGGACGATGTAGACGAAGGCGAATTTATCGCGCGCTCCGAATATAGTTTTAAAACCGGCCCTGAACATGACTGGCAAGTGTCCGCCGAAGGGGCCTTTAATTTCCTCGACAGTGTCACCGAGTTTTCGACGACAGATGATCCCTTAGAAATTTCAAATGTCCGGGTCGAAGAACAACGCGCCGAAGGCAATATCACCCATAGCTGGGCTGTAAGCGACGCGCTTAAGCTACAAAGCTCGTTCGGCGCGGAATATTCAGAGCTTAATGTCACGACATCGGAAGATCCGGCACGCAGATTTTTCAGGCCCAAAGGCTTTGTCTCACTCAGCTATAAAGCCTCACCACGTTATACATATCGAGCCCGTATCGACCGCGAGGTTGGACAGCTTGATTTCGGGACTTTCGTGTCAAATGTAAATTTGTCCGAAGACATCCTCAACGGCGGTAATATCGATATCGTTCCAGATCAATCCTGGACTGGAGAGCTAGAGATTGAACGCACGGACAGCCAGCTATTCTCGGGTACGGTAAAAGTCTTTATACGCCTGATAGAAGACCCTATTGACCGCATCCTCTTTGCAGATGGCTCGGAAGGCCCGGGCAATCTCGATAGCGCAACCGAATATGGGGTGGAGAGCAATGTAACATGGCTTTTGGACGATATATCACCGGGCCTTCGGATAGAGGCCGAGGGCAGTCTCAGAGAAAGTAAAATCGATGATCCCGTAACTAACATTTCGCGCCGCATAAATGATACAGAAATTTGGAATTATGAGGTCGAGTTTCGCAAGGATTTCCCCAACTCGCCTTGGACAATTGGCGGTGAGATTTCGAATTGGAGACAAAGCCCATTTTTTCGACTGGATCAGTCTTTCGATATCAGAACCACACACCCATCTGCCGAATTGTTTCTCACCCATAAAAATTTATTTGGCATTAAAGCCTCCATCACGCTGCAAAACATTCTCAAACAAAAATTTCGCCGCATACGCTCATTATATGAACCCGACCGCACAGGCCAATTGGTCGAGAGGCAAATATTTGAACGTGGACGCGGGCGACGGCTTACCATAGAAATTTCAGATACGTTTTAAAGGCAAACTACACTTTCAGGGTTAAATGGCCTCGCGCACTCTCATCAGAAGCACGACTAATACGCACAATCTGTATAAATATGACGAATATCACCGTCCCATTCACCTTTAAATTTTTCAATCAGACGATCGGCATTATTTGTCCCCGTGCGTACAAAATCATCTAAATCTTGCAGGAAGATTGTCTCATTATCACCATGAGCATTCAAGCAGGCTCGGGCTTTAAGTCCAGCCCGGCTGATCTCTAAAATATCTCTGGACACATCGCGTAACGTCCGCCCCCGAAAGACCGTATGTAGTCCGTATTTTGGCACATCACGCCGCAATTGATCGCGTTCGGCCTCGCCCCAATCTTTCACATAATCCCATGCCGCGTCTAATGCTGATTGGTCATATAACAATCCGACCCAAAAGGCTGGAAACGCACAAAGCTCGCCCCAAGGCCCCGTATCAGAGCCGCGCATCTCCAGAAATGTTTTTAGACGCACCTCGGGGAAAATCGTTGATAAATGGTCGTCAAAATCATTCAAGCTAGGTTTTTCACCGGGTAAAATAGAGAGTTGTCCGGCAAGAAAATCTCGAAAAGACAAGCCCGAAGCATCCAGATAAAGCCCGTCCCGATAGACAAAATACATCGGCACATCGAGCGCATAATCCAGATAGCGCTCAAACCCGAAGCCGTCTTCAAAAACGAAAGGCAACATGCCCGTCCGGTCCGGGTCTGTATCAAGCCAGACGCGCGAGCGATATGAGTTATAACCGTTTAACTGACCATGCATAAAGGGGGAATTTGCAAATAGAGCTGTCCCTAGCGGTTGCAAGGCCAAGCTGACGCGAAACTTTTTGACCATATCCGCTTCTGAGCCAAAATCGAGATTGGTCTGAACCGTACACGTCCGAAACATCATTTCCTGACCATGTGTGCCGACCTTTTTCATATAGTCGCGCATGATTTTATAACGCCCCTTGGGCATAACAGGCACGTCTTCAAGACGGGTTTCAGGCCGAAAACCAAGAGAGATAAATCCGGCATTAATTTCATCAGCAACTTCTTTGACTTCACGTAAATGCTGGCTCACCTCCAGACAGGTTTCGTGGACATTTTCAAGCGGTGCGCCCGATAATTCTAATTGTCCGCCCGGCTCTAGGCTGACCGAGGCCCCTTTGCGTTTAAGCGCAATGATATTCTCGCCTTCAAAAACACCCTCCCAACCAAAGCGCTGCATTTTTTCAAGAATGGCTTTAATACCCGAATAGGGAATAGGCGTGTTTTTCTCGAGGCACACCCCAATTTTTTCATGCTCTGTCCCAATGCGCCACGCCTCTTTGGGCTTACACCCCGAGGCAAGATGGGCAATCATCTGGGATTTATTTTCTATAATGGGGCTTGTTTTTCTAGACATAATCTCCCTTACGCCTTGCCCTACACGCTCGCAAGCGGATTTGTAAAATAGCTAAACTTCAGATTTGCATGTCACTGTACAGCCGCCTACAGCTTACGGTGTTTTATCCAATTTTCGGTCTTTAAATACAGGCGCACGTTTTTCCAAAAACGCTTGTACCCCTTCCTTGCAATCCTCGGATGTGAAGGCGTTTTCCAGCATCTCGCTTTCCTGCATATGCAGGGCAAAAGGGACAGCGTTCATTATACCGTTTCCAAGCATAGACCGGCGCAGCAAGCGTTTCATATTCGCAGCAGAGCTTGGAGAACAATTCTGGGCCAGATCACGTGCCATCTCAAGGGCGCGCGGCAAGACATCTTCATTATCATGCAATTCTGAAAACAAACCGGCCCGCAGCCCGTCTTCGGGGTCAATAAAGTTACCCTTCAAGCTCCATTCATAGGCCTTAGAAAACCCAACAAGCCGGGGTAAAAACCAACTCGCCCCGCCGTCAAACACAATGCCGCGCCTGACAAAGGGGAAGGCATATTTCGCCTTTCGCGCCGCGATACGTATATCGCAAGGCAAAGTCATGGTCAGTCCGATACCCACAGCAGAGCCGTTAATCGCCGCAATCACCGGAACATCCATTTCAAAAATGGCCAGGTTCAACATGCCGCCCGTATCGCGTGCCACACCGTCAACATATTCGGCCTGATAATCAGAGTCAGATAGGGAAAATCCGTCAGATATATCGGCTCCCGCACAAAAGGCCCGTCCCGTCCCTGTCAATACAATCGCCCTGACAGAGGGGTCATTTGCCAATTCAGCAAAGGTTTTTCTCATCTCTACAAACAGGCCCAAATTAAAGCTGTTCATAGAGTCTGGGCGGTTCATTGTTACAATACGCACACCGGGATTTTCCGCATCTACAGTGTTTAGAAAAATAGACATGGCTCTCCTTTAACTCTCTTGATTACAGCTAGTCATATATTGGGCCTACAGTGTATAAACATATCAAAAAAAGCGCAGACCCGATGACCCGCTCCGCAGACCCACACTTGTGACCCCATAAATCTACTGTGAGATCAATATACCCGCTTTTTAGGTTTTATATAGTCAATACCGTCTGTCATGGTGAAATCATGCACAGGCCGATAATCGATTTTAACGGTGTTTTTATCGGCATTATACCAAGCCAGAGTATGCTTCATCCATTTCTTATCATCTCTATCGGGGTAATCCTCATGGGCATGGGCCCCGCGACTTTCCTTACGATTATCGGCAGAGGACATGGTGACCATAGCCTGACACATTAGATTATCCAGTTCTAACGTCTCCATAAGGTCTGTATTCCAGATCATGGTTTTGTCAGACACAGAGACATTTTCAATTGACTTGGCGATGGCTGTCACCTTTTTGACACCCTCAGAAAGGCTTTCTTCTGTCCTGAACACCGCGCAATGCTCTTGCATGGCTTTTTGTAAATTCAACCGAATATCAGCCGTTTTTGTGTGGCCATTCGCATTGCGGAATTTATCAAGACGCGCAAGCGAGGCCGCTCCGGCATCAGCTTTAAGCGGTTTTTGCTCTGCATTCGGTTCTAAAACTTCCCCGCAGCGCAGGCCCGCCGCACGACCAAAGACAACAAGGTCAATCAAGGAGTTTGAACCTAAACGGTTCGCCCCGTGGACGGACACACAGGCCGCTTCACCCACAGCCATAAGACCTTTGACAACAGCGTCTGGATTTTTGCCTTTTTTGGTTAAAACTTCGCCGTGATAATTAGTCTGTATACCGCCCATATTATAGTGGCAAGTCGGCAGGACAGGAATAGGTTCCTTCGTCACATCAACGCCTGAGAATATCTTGGCGGTTTCCGAAATACCCGGCAGGCGCGCCGCAAGGACTTTCGGGTCAAGGTGATCAAGATGAAGGAAAATATGGTCTTTATCCTTACCTACGCCGCGACCTTCGCGAATTTCCATCACCATAGCCCGGCTGACCATATCACGCGGAGCAAGGTCTTTCACGCTCGGGGCGTAACGTTCCATGAAACGCTCCCCTTCAGAATTAGTCAGATAACCGCCCTCGCCGCGCGCGCCTTCCGTAATCAAACACCCTGCGCCGTAAATACCTGTCGGATGGAACTGAATAAATTCCATATCCTGTAAGGGTAAACCGGCGCGTAAGACCATGGCATTGCCGTCCCCTGTGCAGGTATGGGCTGATGTGGCCGAGAAGAATACACGACCATACCCCCCCGTGGCAAGAATGACCGTCTGGGCCCGGAAACGGTGCATCGTTCCATCATCCAGTTTCCAAGCTGTTATACCGCGACACACGCCGTCTTCCATAATCAGATCAAGCGCAAAATATTCAATAAAAAACTCGGCATCATTGCGCAGGGATTGTCCGTATAATGTGTGCAACATGGCATGACCTGTCCGGTCTGCGGCCGCACATGTACGCTGCACAGGCGGGCCTTCACCCATTTCCGTTGTGTGGCCGCCAAAAGGTCTTTGATAAATCTTACCGTCTTCATTACGTGAAAAAGGCATACCCCAATTTTCGAGTTCGTAAACGGCTTTAGGGGCTTCGCGGCACAGATATTCAATACTGTCTTGATCCCCGAGCCAGTCAGAGCCTTTAACCGTGTCATACATATGCCAGCGCCAATCATCTGGCCCCATATTTCCAAGCGAGGCGGCAATACCGCCTTGGGCCGCGACTGTATGTGAGCGAGTCGGGAAAACCTTAGTCACACAAGCGGTTTTTAGTCCCGCTTGAGCCGCGCCGAGCGTAGCACGCAAGCCAGAGCCGCCAGCGCCGATGACAACAACATCATATGTATGGTCTATCCATTGGGTATTTTTATCTGTCATGGAGCGGGTCTATCCTAAAAATGCGAATTTAATGACGACATAAGTCAGCGCCAGCCAACTTAAAATCGCGATAACTTTATTGGCAGTAAGGCCGAAACTTCGTACACCGCCATCGAAATAATCCATAATCACTTCGTCAAATTCCAATTTACAATACCAGATAGCCGCCGTGAAAAAGGCAAGAAAGCCTAGCCCGCCAATCGGGTTTGAAAGCCAATCTATAAAGCCCTGTGTCTGACCGCCTATAGCCGTAACCGCGCCACCTATCGCAAAGGGCAAGCCAATAATGAGCCCCCATCCAACAACGCTGTGCAGTTTATAATGTGATGTTCCGTTTCCACTTGCCATCATCCGCTCCTATGCAACACAAATGGCGATAAAGCCGGCAATTATGACAGAGACGCCAATCATGACGTAAGACAGTTTATTATTAAGTTCTGGCTCCATCATCGCCCCCTTGCTCCAGATCGCATGGCGAAGCTGGGCCAAGGCCAAAAAGACAAAGGCAAAGACAAATACCGCCAGACCTATCACACCCAGAGGGCTAAAGATCAGCCCTTCCAAAGGAAGTTTTCCGGTCAAGGCAATCAAAAGCATGCCGAGCGCGACTTTAATCAGTCCGACATAACAGATTATAGCACTGGCTCGGTGTAAAATAGAGCTTAACATTGCGGGGTGCCACCGCCAAATTTGCAAATGCGGCGCCATCGGGCGACTATCAGACCATTTACCTGCCATATTTTTATCCTTTGTGTTGGCGCAACCTAACGGCCTTTAACATGAAGTCAATATTAGGCACAGAAGAAGAGGTGTGCAGTTTGTCGCGGGTTCACATCCGGCGGTCTAGATTTTGCTATAAAACCAGCGTCATATATCGCGAAAAGGGATCCACACGATAACTGGCAAAGGGCGGACAGTCCGTAAAGCCGAATTTCTTATATAAAGCCAGAGCAGATGCATAATCAGGCGGTTGTCCGGTTTCCAGGCTGATACGGCTATAGCCTCTTTCGCGCGCTGTTTTGAGGATATGCGTTAAAATCATACCACCAAACCCCTGCCCACGATATTTTTCATATGTATGCATAGATTTAACTTCGCCGTGGCGCGCGCTCAGTTCTTTCAAGGCTCCGCATCCCAATACCTTATCATCCCGCCACAATGTCCAAAAGGTCACAGCCGGGTCCTTAAGCCCCTCGATATCTAATGCATGCGTGCTTTCAGGCGGCGTTAGAGCCCGAGCATTTTCCAGATGAACGCGTAACAAGGCCTGCACGCGGGAATCGGTCAGCTCGTTTTGTTTGAAAAGGGTCATATCCCTACACCCATATCATGTTCGCACTCTGTCGTGCAATTGGCGTGTAATCGACGGGTAAAACACCATAAGTGTCACGGCGCGCGCAATATAGTAAATCAAAAACGCAACCCATAGACCGTGACCGCTAAAACGCGGCTCTAGCATATAGTGCGCAGCTATATAAATCAGAACGGCCGCAATTCCGGCGTCACGCATGGCCCGCGTTTGCGTTGTACCTATAAAGATACCGTCCAATTGCCAAGCTGCAAACCCGACAATCGGCGCGAGCGCGCAATAAGGTAAGTAAAGACGCGCGCTTTCACGCACCAGAATATCATGGGTCAGGATATTAATCACATAAGGCCCCAACAGAAAAATAACCGCGCCTGTCACAATCGCAAACACGGCTGAAAACTCCGTCGTCAAGCGGACGGCCCGGTTAAACCGTCTGTGATCTTTCGCACCAAATGCAGCCCCTGTTACCGCTTCGGCCGTGTGCGCAAATGCATCCAAAACCAATGCGACCATGGTTATAAATTGCATCAAAATATGATTGCCAGCCAGAAAAACCTCGCCTTGATTTGCGGCGGCATTTCCGAAAAAATTAAACCCGACGGTGAGCGATAATGTACGAATGAAAATATTACCATTCGTGACACCCAATTTCGACAAGGCAATACGGTCTAGCAAAGCTGCACGGTGAAGCGCTTTTCTCTGAATGCCTCCACGTCGTAAGATTTCGTTTCGCGCCAGCCAAAGCCCGGCCAATAGTCCCGCCCATTCTGCAATGGCAGACGCCACGCCCACACCATATAATCCCCACCCCATAAAGATCACAAAGAGTGGCGATAAAACCAGATTGACAAGATTGAGTATTATTTGCATGTGTAAAGCCTGCTTTGCCCGTCCTAAACCGACAAACCATCCCATGAGGGCAATGGATGACAAAGTTGCCGGCAAACCCCACAGACGCGCAGAAATATAGGTCGCGGCGGAGGCCTCGATTGTGTCACTTGCCGTGTAAATCTGGAACGCGACCGATAACAAAAAAGCTTGGGTTAAAAGCACACAGCAACCAATAAAAAAGCCTAGGGGCACAGCCCGTGCCAGATTCGCCTGCACGGCGCCTTGATCTCCGGCCCCGTCGGCCTGAGCGGTCAAGCCCGCCGTACTCATGCGTAAAAACCCAAACCCCCAATATGCAATTCCATATATGACCGCGCCCAGTCCAATCCCGGCTAAAGCCGATGTTGACGCGAAACGTCCGATCACAAATGTATCGACCAAGCCTACAAGCGGTGCCGCTGCATTCGCCAACATAATAGGCCAACTTTGTGAAAAAACTTGTCTACGGCTTAAAATATGCGAGGTCTCAGACATTTAAGGCTCATCATCAATGACGAGTGTCAAAGGCAAAAGTCATGTTGGACCCCATTTTAATTCAACCACAATTATATAGCATGATAACTTTACACACCCTCGGTCTTTTGGGTTAAGAAATGACCGTGAAGGGTTGCGATGGGATTTTCATAATCATCCTGCCATGCCCGAACCCGGACATTGGAAACGCGTTTGCCACGTTTAAATATTTGTGCGCGGGCAAATGTCTCAACCGGTTTACCCCGCCGTAAATAATCAATATTAATGCCAATCGGTTTCGGAGTCGTCGCGAACGTATCTTGTAGGATAAGTTGCACTATTGCGGTGATTTCCATAAAACCGCCAATCGCCCCACCATGCAAAGCCGGCAAAACAGGGTTTCCGATGTTACTTTGATTATAAGGCAGGACAAGCGTGAACTCATTGCCCATAATCAAAGGCGTTACACCGAGCGTTTCGGCAAAAGGCATACGCGCCAACGCCTGATTTATCTGATCTTTATTCATGGATATACATCATCTATGGGGTTTCTACATCTTGCAAAGACGCGGGATTTTGCGAGGAATTTGCCGGGTTTGGCTTTTTGGCCATGTCTGCGATCATAAAGGTCGCTTGGCTGGTAGCCACCGGGTCATCCTCGTCGAGATCATAGGCTATACCGCGAACAAAGGCGATATGGCGGGTGACCTTATAGCAATGAGCTTTGGCCATTATCATTTCTCCGGGCGTCGCCGCGCGCATGTAATCAATACTTAAATTAAGGGTTGCAACAATCTGTAGGGCGTCAAATCCAGCAATAGCGGCCAGACCCGAGGCTTGGTCTAGCAAGGTCGTGACCGCCCCGCCGTGAATAACACGCGTATCCGGATCCCCGATAAGGTGCTTGCTATAGGGCAATGACATGGCCGCCCGTCCGCGATCAACCGAGACGAATTTAATACCCAGTTTTTTGGCTAGCGGGGTCTCTTCTGTAAATGTCGGAGCCATCTCCCAAAGACGTTCTAAAGCTGATTGATCGACCATAGCGAAATTCCTCAAATGAGAACATCCAAAACATGATGAACGCCCACGCTAGCACCTTAAGCGATTTGTATCATTCCACCAGTGCCTAGGCTTAAAAACTATCGGTTTTTACACATTTGATTTCCGCGATTGATCGCTTGCACTTTCTGCAAAGATTGTCTATAGAGCGCGCGTTCGACGATGCTGACGTGAAATCAGTGACTAAAGCGCAAAAAATAAGCGCTCATCAACTCACACCGAACATTTTAGAGGCCCGGATTGGCTGGGCCAGACCGCAGGATACAACCTGTTGGCCGGAACATATTTTGGAGTCACCCTATGAGCGCAGCTCAAGAAACCCTCAATCCCACCACCGATGATTTTGCCGCCATGTTTGAGGCGTCCGTTGAGACGAACAGCATGGCCGAAGGATCTGTCATCACAGGTCGCGTCACCGCGATCGAAAAAGATACAGTCATTATTGACGTCGGCCTTAAAACAGAGGGTCGTATCCCGCTACGCGAGTTTTATTCACCGGGCTCTGATGAACAGGTAAAGGTCGGGGATGATGTCGATATTTATCTTGAACGCATTGAAAATGCTCTGGGCGATGCTGTCCTGTCACGCGACAAAGCGCGTCGCGAGGAAAGCTGGATTAAAATGTCCAAATTCTTCGAAAAAGAAGAACCCGTGCAAGGTGCTATTGTTGGCCGTGTTAAAGGGGGATTCACCGTTGATCTTGGCGGCATTAATGCCTTCCTCCCCGGATCACAGGTTGATATCCGTCCAGTTCGCGACGTCGGCCCGCTTATGAACCAAGAACAACCCTTCATGATTTTGAAAATGGACCGCGCTCGTGGCAATATTGTTGTCTCCCGTCGTGCCATTCTTGAAGAGAGCCGCGCGGAACAACGCGCCGAATTGGTCGGTCAGTTACAAGAAGGTGAAACCCGAGAAGGCGTTGTTAAGAACATCACGGATTACGGTGCTTTTGTTGACCTTGGCGGTATTGACGGTCTTTTACATGTCACTGATATGTCTTGGCGCCGGATTTCGCACCCAAGCCAAGTCTTGGCTGTGGGCGATACAGTGAAAGTCAAAATCGTACGGATCAATCCGGAAACACAACGTATCAGCCTTGGCATTAAGCAATTACAAGATGATCCTTGGAAAGCCGCTGCCGCCAAATATATTGTCGGGTCCCGCCACACTGGCTCTGTCACCAATATTGCAGATTACGGTGCATTTATCGAATTAGAAGAAGGCGTTGAAGGTCTTGTCCATGTCTCTGAGATGAGTTGGACTAAGAAAAATGTCCATCCGGGCAAGATCGTCTCCACATCTCAGGCTGTTGACGTCGAGGTTCTGGAAGTTGACGAAGAAAAGCGTCGTATATCATTGGGTATCAAGCAATGTCAGGATAACCCATGGGATAGCTTTACCGAGAAATTCCCGATTGGCTCAACCATCAATGGTGAAGTGCGGTCTGTCACAGAATTTGGTCTATTTATCGGGCTTGACGGTGATATTGACGGCATGGCGCATTTATCTGACCTGTCTTGGGACAAATCCGGAGAAGACGCCTTACAAGACTATAAGAAAGGCGATACCGTTGAAGCCAAAATCCTTGAAGTGGATATCGAAAAAGAACGGATCAGCCTCGGTATCAAACAACTGAGCAAAGACACAGCGCCAACAGGCGCTAATCGCGGCGCAACGGTGACATGTACCGTTTCCGAAGTTAATACCGGCGGTATTGAAGTGACATTCGGTGAGGACGACGAAGAAACCAAAGCCTTTATTCGTAAATCTGATCTTTCGCGCGAACGTTCAGAACAACGTCCAGAACGTTTTGCCGTGGGTGACAAAGTCGACGCCCGTATCGTCAAAGCCGATCGAGCCAAGCGTCAATACACATTGTCTATTAAGGCTCTGGAAATTGCCGAAGAAAAAGAAGCGGTCGAACAATATGGATCGACTAATGCCGGAGCCTCACTTGGTGACATTCTAGGCGCCGCCCTAAAAGGCGATACATAGCCCGTTATTAAAGGCCCGCTATCACGGATTTAAAAGCCTCGCCTTTGGCGAGGCTTTTTTATTGACGAGAGGCCCTAGAATTTGCTTTATAGCGGTATGTTACGCTCCGAACTTATTGATACACTCCATCAGGAAAATCCGCATTTGACACGACGTGATGTTGAACGTGTGGTCTCAGTTGTACTGGAAACAGTTACGCAAACTTTAGAAAAGGGAGCCCGTGTAGAACTCCGGGGCTTTGGAGCCTTTTCAACCCGTCATCGCAAAGCCCGGGCTGGTCGTAATCCGCGTACCGGCGGAGACGTCTTTATTCCAGAAAAACATGTACCCTTTTTCCGGACCGGAAAAGAGCTTAAGGCGCGTATAGATGCGACTCGTAAAACTTAACGACATTTAAAACCTGCATTTTAAGCCCGTAACACCCCAAAACTCTTAAGCAGCGATCGATTGACGCACCATCTCGCGTGTGGCAAAGAGTTTTTGCCGGATTCGGCACAGTAACTTATGGGGAGAAAATCATGGGAATGGTTTCCGAATTTAAAGAGTTTGCCATGAAAGGTAATCTCGTTGACATGGCTGTTGGCTTTGTTATGGGATCTGCTTTTGGTACAGTCGTCAAATCTTTCATAGATGGCGTGTTTATGCCACTTATCAGCCCGGTGATGGGCGGAATTGATTTGGCATCAATGAAATATGTTATGAGTGAAGCCGTTATGAATGGCGACGAAGTTGTCAAAGAGGCGGTCGTCGTAAATATTGGCGATTTCCTGACAGCTTTGATTTCATTCATTATCGTTGCATTTGTCATGTTTATGATCATCAGAGGTATGAATAAAACCAAGAAAGCCGAAGAGGAAGCTCCTGCAGCTCCCCCAGCAAATGAAGTCCTGCTTGCTGAAATTCGTGATCTTTTGAAAAAATAATCGTGTTTAAACATTTAAGAAAGCCCGCTTGAATAAGCGGGTTTTTTTTTGGGATTGACCCAATTTTATCTGACTTCGATCCCACATTTACAGCTATGGCAAACCCGACCCGTTTTTTAATTGCCGTGCCTGACTTTTAGCGACATGACGGCTTAATAAGCTATAGAGTAGCATTTGATGCATAATATTAATCAACAAATGAGCCTGACCGACATTATCAATTTGGTCGCCTTGTCTATACTTTGGGGCGGGTCATTCTTCTTTATTGAAATTCTGGTTAAACACTTACCCCCGTTCACAATTGTTACCGTCCGTGTCGGATTGGCGGCTTTGGCCTTATGGGGGATTGTTCTGATGTTAAAAATCCCCCTGCCAAAGACTTACCGCCACTGGTCGGCTCTCTTTATTGTCGGCCTACTCAATAACGCTTTACCCTTTAGCCTTATTGTTTGGGGTCAAACCCAGATTAGTTCCGGGCTCGCTTCTATTTTCAATGCCACTACACCCTTTTTCACGGTTCTGGTTGCCGGCGCCCTTTTGGCAGACGAACGCATTACCAAACATAAACTCATGGGTGTCTTTATCGGCCTTTTAGGCACTATTGTACTAATCGGGCCGGAGGCTTTAAAAGGGATATCAGCATCTACACTCGGGCAGTTGGCGGTTATGGGCGCGGCGCTCTCTTATGCCTTTGCAGGCGCCTATTCCCGCCGGTTTAAGACCTGGGGGCTGTCCCCGCTGGTCATCGCAACCGGACAAGTCACAACGGCGAGTTTGATCCTCTTGCCGCTTATGTTGATGGTCGACGCCCCTTGGCCCGAGATCGTTATATCGTTCGAGGTAATCGGCGCAATCGTTGGACTGGCCTTGTTTAGCACGGTGATTGCTTATTTCTTATATTTCCGGCTGATTGCTTCGGCGGGCGCGACCAATGCCGCTCTCGTCACATTCCTTATACCTGTGTCGGCGATATTACTGGGCGTCACATTTCTAGGCGAAACATTTTCCACCGGTCAAGCCTTCGGCATGGGTCTCATCGGGCTGGGGTTATTGGTTATGGATGGTCGCTTGTTCCAGACCTTCAAGCCCCGCTCATAACGCCGATAAGGCAAAATATCTGCCCGTTTTGCCCCTGTAATGCCTATATGAATTTGCGCTATGAGGCTTAATGGACGGGATTATCTTGTCGGCAGGCGCAGATATCAAAATTCAAAAGACACATCAATATGAATAGGCCCGCTCGCAAGACCACCTGCCTGCTGAACTCTATGTATCCACATCCGCGTCAAGCGCATTAGAAATAATAAACGCCCTGCGCGGTTCCACCACATCCCCCATTAGCTTGGTAAAGAGATCATCCGAGGCGTCAGCCGCTTCGACCTTAACCTGCAAGAGAGAGCGCGCATTCGCATCCAGCGTCGTTTCCCAAAGCTGGTCAGGGTTCATTTCACCCAAACCCTTATAACGTTGAATTTTAAAACCTTTTTTGCCACCCGCCTCGATCACCTCGAACAATTGCGCAGGCCCGTAAACCTCGACAGGGTCACTATCGCCGCGCCTAAATATGGCAACACCCGAATAGGTATCCATAAGTTGCGGGGCCAGCTTATGGAGCCGGCGCGCATCCGCACTGTCCCTAAAGGCAGGCCGAAACACCACGCGTTCCATAACACCGCGCACTTCACGTTCCAACACAACGGCCCCATCATCATCTATACGTCCAGACCATCCCTCTTCGCCTTCATCGGCAATCCTATCAAGGCGGGCCACGGCCGCGTCAATCTCGACCTGTCCGGCATCCTGCCCCAAAGCTCCGGCAATCGCCACTTGGGCAATAATACTATCCCCGGCCTTATGTTTCATACGGGTAATAAGATGTTGGGCGTTCAAAGCCTCAGACGCCAAGCGTTTTAAGTCTTCTCCAACCACCACAGACCCGTTGGCCAATGTCAAAGACGCATCCTGCGCGCCTGCATCTATCAGATAGGCATCCAATTCGTCTTGGTCTTTAATATAGCGTGCAGACTTTCCGCGTTCGACCTTATAGAGCGGCGGTTGCGCAATATAGAGATAGCCGCGATCAATAAGTTCGGGCATTTGACGGTAGAAAAATGTTAGCAAAAGCGTGCGGATATGCGCGCCGTCCACATCGGCATCGGTCATAATGACGACTTTATGATAGCGCAGTTTTTCAATGTCGAAATCGTCCCGACCAATCCCCGTACCTAGAGCCGTAATCATAGTTCCGATTTCTTGGGACGACAGCATGCGATCAAATCGTGCGCGCTCAACATTAAGAATTTTACCCTTGAGCGGCAAGATAGCTTGATTTTGCCGGTCTCGCGCTTGCTTGGCTGAGCCACCCGCACTATCTCCCTCCACAATGAAGATTTCACTAAGCGCGGGGTCGCGCTCTTGGCAATCCGCCAATTTACCGGGCAGAGAGGCAATATCCAGCGCCCCTTTACGCCGCGTCAGATCACGAGCTTTGCGCGCGGCTTCGCGCGCGGCGGCGGCTTCAATAATTTTATAAATAATCGTTTTGGCTTCTGCCGGATGTTCCTCAAACCATTCGTTCAAGGCCTCCCCCATCGCACTCTCAACAACTGGACGCACTTCGGACGAAACCAGCTTGTCTTTGGTCTGACTGGAAAATTTCGGATCCGGCACTTTTACAGAAAGAACACAGGTCAGACCCTCGCGGGCATCATCACCAGAAATCGACACTTTTTCTTTTTTCGCCGCGCCAGAAGAGGCTGCATATTTATTGATCGTACGGGTCAAAGCCCCACGAAACCCGGCGAGATGCGTACCCCCATCACGTTGCGGGATATTATTGGTAAAACAGCGCACATTTTCATGATAGCCATCATTCCACCACAAAGCGGCCTCGACACCAATACCGTCGACCTCTTTCATAATCACAATCGGTGTTTGCAATTGGGCTTGTTTATTCGCATCCAAATGGCGAACAAAGGCTTCAATACCACCTTCGTAATATAGCTCCGTAACGATATCGTCTTCAGGACGTTCATCAATCAGCACAATCATCACGCCAGAATTCAAAAAGGCCAGCTCTCGTAAACGCCGCTCTAATGTAGCACGGTCAAACTCCACCATTGTGAATGTCTCTTCAGAGGGCAAAAAGCGTACTTCAGTGCCTGTGAGGATTTTCGTCTCTCCATTGCGGCGCGTCTCTTCGGGGGCATCGCCCACCACTTTGAGCGGCGCAAGGCTTTCACCGTGGGAGAACTCCATAAAATGCCGCTTGCCATCCCGCCAGATTGAGAGCTGTAAAGACACAGACAATGCATTGACAACAGAGACGCCCACACCGTGCAAACCGCCTGAAACCTTATAGCTATTCTGGTCAAATTTGCCGCCCGCATGAAGCTGGGTCATGATGACTTCCGCCGCCGAAATTCCTTCTTCTTCGTGAATGGCAACAGGAATACCTCTTCCATTATCACGCACCGAACATGACCCGTCGGCATGCAGGCGCACGACGACACGGTCCGCGTGACCCGCCAAGCTCTCGTCAATAGAATTATCAACGACCTCATAGACCATATGATGCAATCCAGAGCCGTCATCCGTATCGCCAATATACATTCCGGGTCGTTTACGCACAGCATCAAGACCTTTGAGGACTTTAATACTATCGGCGCCATATTCAGGCTGTTGCGGGGCAGGATCAGACATAAATAGATATCATCTTTCGAATCGCGATCATATAAACTGAGCATAGGGGAGTTTGTCACATAATGCACGGAGATTATCCGCTATAGGCAGAGCTACGGCCGATCCCTTGGTCTTTACCGCGAGCTATGAGATCAGTATCCGCAACACATGCATAAACAGACAGAGCGAGCCAAAACAGCCAGCTGATGCCTCACCCTCTATCATCTAATCCGCGCCACGCTCAGACCCGCTAGAGTTGGATTTGAAAAATATATTGATTGCACCTTGCCGCCACTCAGGCGGGCTTTGCCGAGTGTCTTTAGATTTAGTTTTAATGACCCGCTAAACAGCGGCCTGTGGTTTACGCGGATTTGCATATTAGCCGCCGCTGTCACGGTTTTCATTATCCACATCTCTGAAAATGTTTTAGACTGGTCTGAATTAATATCACAGGCTCTTTATGCGGAATTTTATCCTCGAAACATATTTCTCCAAATGGGAGTTCAGCGCGCGCCATCATATGACCGCGTCAGATGCCCAAAGCCTGAGCGTCGGAGAATTACTCGACATGGCCGGATATACGTTTGACGCTCTCAATACACTGCATTTGGGATATACCGAAACCTGGGGCGCACCCGATTTGCGCGAGGCCATAGCACAAACATATGACCATATGGCGCCTGACAACATTCTTTGTTTTTCCGGAGCCGAAGAAGGCGTCTATGCGGCGATGCGTGTTTTACTGACGCCAGACGATCACGCCATTGTCGTCGTTCCGAATTACCAAGCCGCCGAGACTGTGCCCCTTGATATTTGCGAGGTCAGCGGCGTCGCCCTTGATGCAGCGCATCATTGGCACTTGGATATCGACGACATTGCACGCGCTATCCGTCCCAATACCAAACTCGTCTCGGTCTGTTTTCCTAATAATCCGACCGGCCATATCATCCCGCATGGTGATTACCGAACGCTGATAGAACTGTGTCGCAAACACGGGCTTTACCTGTTTAGTGACGAGGTTTACCGCCTGATGGAACTGGACCCGAAAAAGCGTATAGACCAAGCCGCAGATGTATATGAGAAGGGCCTATCTCTGAATGTAATGTCCAAAGCTTACGGCCTGCCCGGCCTGCGTATTGGCTGGATTGCCACGCAAGATAAGGAGGTATTGGGCAGGCTGGAGCGCTATAAGCATTATCTCTCTATTTGTAATTCCGCCCCCAGCGAACGCCTTGCGGTCATCGCATTAGGTGTAAGTGAAAAAATCCTGTCGAAAAACCGCGCCCTCATCCAGAGTAACCTCAAAAAACTGGATGCTTTTTTCGCACGCTACCCTGACCTGTTTGACTGGCAACATCCGGACGGGAGCTGTATTGGCTATCCGAAATTTCTGGGACGCGGCGGGGTCGAGGCCTTTTGCCAAGACCTTGTCGAGCAAGAAGGTGTATTGCTTCTGCCCGCCTCTATCTACCATTCCGATCTAATAGCGACCCCGACCGACCATTTTCGTATTGGTTTTGGTCGCGCAGGCATTGAAGACGGGATCGCCGCCCTCGATAAATTCATGATCCGTCGGCATAATGTTTTGAGGCCCTAATGCGTCTTGTGACCCTAGCAGAGATACGCCCCGTTCTTGAAGATAAGGCAGCCATAATCGAGGCCGTTAAAGCGGGATTTATCGCGCATAGCCAAGGCCAGATTAACCTTCCCACGCCCATACATATGTTGTTTTCCGAAACCGACGAAATCATTTCGGGCGATTGCCATGTCAAAACCGCGACCTCGTCTGCCTATCCTTATTTTTGTATCAAAGTCGCTACAGGGTTTTATAATAATCCGCAAAACGGTCTGGCCGTCAACAACGGTCTTGTTATGCTTTTGTCTTCCGAGACCGGACACCCTATCGCCCTGTTTCAAGATGAAGGCCATTTGACCTCTGCGCGCACAGCCGCAGCCGGCGTCTTGGCAGCCGGTCTGGCTTTTGACGATATAAAGCCAAGGCCTAAACGTCTGGGCATTATCGGAACTGGTCATCAAGCAGAGTTACAAGCGCGCTGGATCCTCGATACCCATCCTATCTCAAGCCTTGTCATTTGGGGACGTAACCCTCAAAAGGCGGAGGCTCTCGCCAAGCGTCTGACCGGCATTTGTTCGCATATAAAGACCGCCTCGACTCCGGCCCGCCTATGCCAAGAGGCTGACATTATCGTGACTACCACCCCGTCCACATCCCCCTTGCTTATGGCCGCTGATATCAGAGCGGACCACCATATTATCGCATTGGGGTCTGATAGTCCGGGCAAAACCGAGCTTGATCCGCTTATTCTGGCAAATGCCGATAGCGTGGTCGTAGATGATCTGGCGCAATGCCGACATCACGGGGAATGCGCTCACGCCTTAAAAGCGGGTGTGATACAAAAAGATTTAGCCGTCACATTGGGCCACGTCTTGGACATACCGTCCAAACATCGGATAACACAACCACAGCTATGCGTTGTTGATCTTACAGGTTTGGGCGCGCAAGATCTCGCAATAGCCAGTTGGGTCTACCAACGCCTAGAAGCCAAAATTTAGAGACACAGGCTATAGAGAGGCATAAATTTGAGAACGCTACCTCTATAAGTAATGCGGCCCTTGTGAATGCCCTCGCTCACACAAAACAATGGATACGGCACTGGACACGGCAATCGTCATGGCAGCGGGGTAGAGACGTTATAATCTTAAAGTCCCAAACCCCCAAGCTTAACCCAAGCTCGAACCAAGCGCCCTAACCGAGCGCAGCTTCAAGCTCTGGCAAGACTTTAAACAAATCAGCGACAAGGCCGTAATCCGCAACTTGGAAAATCGGAGCTTCTTCGTCTTTATTGATCGCGACAATAATTTTACTATCTTTCATACCGGCTAAATGCTGGATCGCACCCGAAATACCAACAGCAATATAAAGTTCTGGCGCAACGGCTTTACCCGTCTGGCCGACTTGGTAATCATTAGGAACAAAGCCGGCATCGACAGCCGCACGAGAGGCGCCAATTGCCGCGCCGAGCTTATCGGCAATCCCTTCAAGCAGGGCAAAGTTTTCACCCGATCCCATACCACGTCCACCAGAAATCACAATCTTGGCCGCCGTCAATTCAGGACGATCAGATTTAGAGAGTTCCTCGCTGATAAATTCTGCTTTGAACGGGCCGCTTGGATCCGCAATCGTCTCCACTGAGGCGCTACCACCCTCATCTGCGGGCGCAAAAGCTGTTGTCCGCACAGTCACGCATTTCTTGGTATCAGTGCTTTGCACGGTCGCCATAGCATTACCCGCGTAAATCGGACGTATAAATGTATCCGCATTCTCCACACCCGTGATAGAACTAATTTGTTGCACATCCAATTTCGCCGCCACACGCGGCATATAATTTTTATGTGTTGTGGTATCAGGTGCCAGCACAGCATCATATCCGCTCATCAATGGCACGATAACCGTTTCCATACTCTCGGCTAATTGACGGGTCAGGCTGACATGATCGCACACAATCACTTTGCGCACGCCGGCAATTTTCGCGGCTTGTGCAGCCACGTCTTTGACACCTTTACCCGCGACCAACACATCCACATCACCGCCCATAGCGGCTGCCGCCGTCACGGTTTTATGCGTGGCGTCCTTAACATTTGAATTATCGTGTTCTGCTACAACAAGAATAGCCATTAGATCACTCCCGCTTCATTTTTAAGTTTATCAACCAATGTGGCTACGTCTTCGACCTTGATACCCGCCTTGCGCGCATCTGGCTCTGTAACCTTTAAAACCTTTAGCCTCGGGGCTGTATCCACACCAAAATCACCGGGTGTTTTGGCATCTATAGGCTTTTTCTTGGCCTTCATAATATTGGGCAAGCTGGCATAGCGCGGTTCGTTCAAACGCAAATCCGTTGTAACAATCGCGGGAAGCTCGGCCTTGACCGTCTGTAGACCACCATCAACTTCACGCACAATTGTCAGCGTGTCACCGTCTTTAGAAATCGAATTGGCATTTGTGCCTTGCGGCCACCCTAACAAAGCCGCCAACATGGACCCGGTAGCTCCGTAATCATTATCAATGGCCTGCTTGCCCAAAACAACCAGTTCCGGCCCTTCAGCCTCGACAATAGCTTTCAATATTTTCGCAACCGCTAAAGGCTCTAAATCGTCATCTGTCTGCACATGCACACCGCGGTCCATACCCATCGCCAAAGCCGTACGAATGGTTTCTTGCGCTTTTGCAGGCCCGATAGAGACCACAATTGTTTCTGTTGCAGTTCCAGCTTCTTGTAAACGTACAGCTTCTTCAACCGCGATTTCATCAAAAGGGTTCATCGACATTTTAACATTTGAGAGATCAATGCCAGATTGGTCCGATTTGACACGGGCCTTAACATTGTAATCAAGCACACGCTTGACGGGGACAAGAACTTTCATTTGAGGGCTCCGATTAATAGAGGTTTAGGCTCCGAAGGTTGAGCCGCTAAAATAATAAATCTTTGAGCTTTGCATATGAGACAGATCAACACAGTTTACAAGTCATAGACACAAATTATATGCGCTTTGTTGCATAAAGACTCATTATGGATAATAGAAATTTTGGCTCTATTGCCCTTTAAAAAACACCCCTAACTTATCTTTCACTCGGCGTTCCCTATCTATCTATGAGCGCCGGGCACCCATTTCACGTCCCCTGCCCCCTGATGATTACACCAGCGTCCCGCGACGAAAAGGAAATCTGAGAGACGGTTAAGATAGGTCAGGGCCGCCGGATTAATCTGTGTTTCGCGCCCCAGAGCCACACATACACGTTCGGCCCGCCGACATACGGTACGGGCCTGATGCAAATAGGCCGCAGGCTTAGACCCGCCGGGCAGTACAAAACTGGTGAGAGGCGGAATATCCGCATTTAGCCTATCGAGTTCAGTTTCAAGTCGGGTGACTTGTGCCTCTACTATCCGCAAAGCATATTCGCTTTCGGCCGCACCTGGTGCCGGTAGCGGCGTTGCAAGGTCAGCCCCGAGATCAAAAAGATCATTTTGAACGCGTGACAACATTTTATCGAGATCGGGATCATCAAGATAGAGACGCACTAACCCGATGACGGCATTGGTTTCGTCAACATCCCCATAAGCCCGAACCCGGGCGTCATCCTTGCCAATACGAGACCCGTCCACAAGTCCGGTGGTGCCATCATCTCCCGTGCGCGTGTATATTTTATTGAGCTTAACCATTAGTGTGTGACCCGATTGTGTGACCTGTCTGAGTTATCCCGTTGTACGGCGCAGATAAAACAAAAACGCCAGCAGAAATAAAGCTATAAGCTGGCTCCAGACACGGCGGCGCATCCAGAGATTAGATGTCTTACGGGCATCCTCTGTCTTGCCGCCCATTGAAACTGCCCCCATTACAAGGGTAAAGATTACAGCCCCGAAAGCCAAAAAAGTCGCAACATAAGCCAGAGTTATCATAATATCATCCTTTCATGGCGTTATAATCTCTATGGCGACTATGTCCATGTCTTAAGTCTAATCTGTGGCCACACCCCATGATCCTTGCGACATAATTTACCCAAATTTTATTACAGCAGGGCTTGTTGAACACACAAACGCGGATTAAAGGAAAGTATAATTAAAGGATCAAAATGAAAATTAATAAAATGACCCTTTGGCCAGCGGCGTTCCTAATAACCGCGCTGGCAAATTCCGCCATAGCACAATCTCCGACACCGCTGTCATGTCCGGGTGGCAATATAATTATTGTTGACGGTATACAAGAATGTCAGGTCACAGATTCTCTGAAGCAACTTATTCGCGACATTGAAGCCTATAACCTTGAAATCGACCCCATTCAGGCGGGCAGTGAAGGCGATAATATCGCTCTGCGACACCTGCCTGACGTTAGTTTTGAAAAAACACGTGAGCGACAGCAAAAATATCTCGGCTTTCTGGAGCGCCACACCGCCATAGGAACATCGCCATTACCAGATAACGAGCGGTTAAATTATGAGCTTTTGGGCTTTGTTCTTAAACAAAACACCCATTTATCCCCCTTTGATACGGCGCGTATTCCTTTCACCAATGATTCAGGTTTTTTTAGTGATCTGAGCTTTATTTCCCGCCAAACGCGATTTGAAACCTCGGGTGATTATGAAGCTTATGCGGCACGACTAACGGAATTACCTCGATATTTTGGCCAGCACAAAGCCAATATGCGGCGCGGCATAAAGACGGGATATACCGCCTCAGCGGAAATCATGCCGGGAATTTTATCAGTCGTTGATAAATTTGCCACTCAGGCCGCATCTGAACATGCTTTTTTCACGCCATTTAAAACCTATCCCGAAGCTATTGCCCAAGATGAGCAAGATCGCCTCACGGCCCTTGGGCTGGCGGCGATGCAAAATGCCGTGATACCCGCCTATCGATCCTTACACGACTTTCTTGAAACAGAATACAGCCCCAAGGCCCGCACAACAGTAGGGATTGGCACCACACCCGAAGGCCGCGATCATTACAAAGCCCTCGTTAAATACTTTACCACACTCGACCTCACACCGGACGAGGTCCATGATATCGGACTCCGTGAAGTGGCCCGTATCCGTAAGGAAATGAATATCATCATCAAAGATGTGGCATTTGAGGGGAGTTTCAAGGATTTCCTTGTATTTTTGCGTACCGACCCACAATTTTATGCCAAATCTGAAACACAGCTTCTTAAAGAGGCGGCATGGTTGGCCAAACAAATAGACGGAAAAATGCCCGAGTTTTTTGGTCGCCTACCCCGCCTGCCTTACGGCGTTATTCCTGTCCCTGCCGAAATCGCGCCGACCTATACGACAGGACGGTATTGGAACGGAAATCCCGCACAGGGTCGGGCTGGAAATTATGTCGTAAACACCTATGATCTCTCTCAGCGTCCGCTTTATAACTTGCCGGCATTGACCGCGCATGAAGGCGTTCCCGGTCATCACCATCAAATCAGCTTGGCGCAGGAACTGACAAATGTACCCCGGTTTCGACAAAGTCTTTACCCGAATGCATTTGGGGAAGGTTGGGGTTTATATGCAGAAAAACTGGCCGTCGAAATGGGTATATATAAAACGCCCTATGAAAATTTCGGACGTTTGACCTATGAAATGTGGCGAGCCTGCCGCTTGGTCGTGGATACAGGCATGCACTGGAAAGGGTGGACACGCGAACAGGCCGAGGCTTGTTTTTACGAAAACTCTGCCTTGGCACCGGGTAATATTAGAAGCGAAGTTGAACGGTATATAAGTTGGCCGGGCCAAGCATTAGCCTATAAAATCGGAGAATTAAAAATACTGGAACTTCGTAACCGGGCGCAACAGCGATTAGGTCATAAATTTTCTATTCGTAAATTTCACGATGCTGTTTTGGGCGATGGAGGTCTACCCCTTGATATTCTGGAAGCTAAAATTAATCGCTGGATTGCCTTGGAGGCCTCAAAATCCTGAAGCCCGAAAACCCTGAAGCCGCAAAACTTGTAACAGTGTGGACGTCGCCCCGATGTCCAAGAGAAATGTCGATCATCTCATCTGCAACATGACACCCCCCGTTAAGACGGAATATAAAAAAGGGTGTTAGGGCCATAAAACGGCCCAAACCCCTTGCGTCATTTACTGTATGACAGGCCGCACGCCGCGCCGTCATCGCCGGATTAGAACCGATAGCGACCCCGTACCATTAACGGCACTGTCCAGTTATTACCGCGATTATTCGCACCCTCTAGAGGCGATCCAGCCGTGAGGACTGAATTATCGGAATCCGGTCGGCCTGTATACCGCAGCCCGGTTTCAATACCCAATGTTGAATATCTCGTAAGCGGTGTTTCTAAACCCACAAGGCCCGCCGCCGTTGGAACAAATCCACCATCATAAAGCGCGACATCTGCACCGCCGGGCAAGAAGTTAGCATTTCCAAGACGCGCGCCTTCAATACTAATATCTTCGACATAAGCTGCACCCACTTTACCTTCAACATAAGGGCGATAGCGCTTAAGAATTGGCGCGAAACGTGGGGCGAAATATTGACGGAGTCCGACTTCACCGCCGTAAGACCTATAGTCCGAGAAGCGACCGCTTAAGGTTTCACCGCCGATTGTGCCCAAATCTAACCGGTCTTCACCGTCATGTTCTTGGTAAAATCCATTGGCCGTAATTTTACGATTTGGCGCTAGGGCATATGATCCGCCAAGTTCACCGCGAAAGCCGGTTTCATAAGCATCATTCATGCTAATATCATTTAAAACGGCCGTGGAGTCTGCGTTTAGACCGCTATTTGAGAGTGCCGACCCTCCCGCCAGAAACGCCGTACCAATGGCACCTTCTACGTTCCAACGCGACAAACACCCTGCGCTATTACATCCGCCAGCTGGCTTTGGTGCACTATATTGCCCATATTGTGTCCCCGAATTTTGAGAAGAATAACCGTTCCCCCCAAGTCCCAACCATGAACATCCCGATAATGTAATGGCGGCTATTCCGATAAGTAAAACCCGCATGATTTCCATCCCTGCTGTTCTGAATTGGCACAATTGCCTATAGTTTCAGATATGTTGCAGGTGGTTTTGCAAGCCAGAGGCCAGTTTCCGCTTTCCCATGCCTTTTAAGTGTCATCCAATATTAAACTGACATCACCTTGTAAAATTCTGTCTTTAAAAACACAAAACCCGGCGCAAGGCCGGGTTTTCAAACCTTATGTAATCGCTCTAGAAGGAGACACGACCCCGTAATTGTAGAGGGATTGACCATCTGTCTTTAGATTCGAAATTTGTATCCAGATTATCTGTCCAACGTAGACCGGATTCGATACCAATCGCTGCGCGTTGTCCGACTTGCCATTCGGCACCCACAAGACCCGCAGCTGTCGGAGACCATCCGCCATCTGCATATTCTTGTATTTCCGGGCCGCCTGCAAAGGCTGCCGATGTTTGTGTGACATCAATATCATCTGTGTAAACGAAACCGCCAACACCGCTGACATATGGTCTTATACCGGTAGGCGAACCGCCTAGATATTTACGTACACCGCCTTCAATGGTAAATTGTTCAAGATCACTAAATTCGGCAAATAAATCCGCATCAACTACCGAGCCTTCGCTCACCGTTCCAATACGGTTTGAATCGCCATCAGCTTGGGCATAACCCACACGCCCCAAGAGCGTTGTATCCCGATTGACATCAAATTCCGCGCCGATGTCATATGTTGTTACATTTCCATATGCGTCGCCATAGCTGATTGAGTCTAGCGCAGATACAGAGCGTCCCGTACTTACCCCGCCTAAACCATCTGTTGCAAACCCGGCTGGTTTTTCCGTAAAGAAGTCACCCCCTGCTGCAAAACTTGTGCCTATACCCGCCGCAAAAGCAAAGGGTAGGGCCGCGCTGACACCGCGTAATTGCGGTACACCGACCGGCACACCGAAGGGCTGTGGTACAAAGATGGGGGCACCTGTAACGGTTTGTACCGCTCCGCCCGCAAATTGACCGCCCGCAACTTGACCGCCCACAAATTGGCCGCCCGCAAATTGACCGCCCACAAATTGGCCGCCCGCGAATTGCCCGCCGACAGCTGACCCGAACGGAGCATTAACGCCAAGAGTCGTCGTCGCTCCGAAACCACCTTGACTAAATCCACCTTGGCCGAATCCGCCAACACCATTGGCGGCAAGACCTGCGCCGACGCCTGTGGCGCCAAAACCTGCACCCGTAC
>CAZSKN010000007.1:0-25537 GCA_964607445.1 uncultured Caulobacterales bacterium | reverse complement strand
CCATTGGCGGCAAGACCTGCGCCGACGCCTGTGGCGCCAAAACCTGCACCCGTACTAAAGCCTGTTCCCGCTCCGAACCCGGCACCAACGCCATTACCGAAACCTGTACCGGCTCCGTAACTCGCGCCATATCCTGTACCGACACCGTAACCCGCGCCAGCTCCGTAACTCGCGCCATATCCTGCGCCAGTTCCGTAACCCGCGCCCGTACCGTAACATCCGGCATCTAAGCCGTATCCGGCACCGCCATATGAGGCCTGTTGATAGGATGATCCGCCAAGACAATTCGCACCGAATGCGCCTGCACTGTGTCCGAAGACACCAGAACTTCCGGATTGCCCTCCGTAACCAGCACCAGAGCAAGCTGTAAATAATACCGCTGAGAGTGCGCAAATTGTAAGACGCATATCCGTCTCCTTTTCCCGTTAGAAAACTGTAATTGTCCCTTTTCTAAACCGACATACTTAAGAAATGGTTGTTAAAAGGGTAACAAAACCTTAAATCTTTCAATAAATTACCTAAAAGTTGTAACTTCCCCGAATTGTAAACGGCACGGTAACATTGCTGTCGCCCTTGTTTCCATTTGCATAATCTCTTGCGCCTTCAATTCTGACACCGGTTTCAAATGCCATGGCCGTACGCGGAGTCATTTGCCACTCAAGGCCCGCATTTAATTGTCCGGTCGGCACCCACTGGCTATCATAAAGTTCTACCTGTACCGCCGAAGCAGGATCAGGAACATTGTAATAGTCCAATGTGTCCCCACCGCTTTCAAATGCACGTTCAAGAAAGAGTTGCGACTGACCCACACTAAAAGATTGTGCATTATAATAGGCCGCTCCGATCGCGCCGCCAACAAATGGCGTTATTGATCTTTGGGTTTGACCTTTAAGGATAGGATTAAAGTAATGGCGCGCGCCGGCTTCAAGGTTATATCTTTCCAGATCGCTGAAATCATAACTTAACGCGGCTACAGGCACATTAGGAATAAAGGTTGTATTATTTATCGGCGCACCAATATTCGCCAAAGTAGCAGGATCGAACTGTTGTTCAGATGTTCTACGCTCTAATCTACCTATAATAGTAATCGCGTCGCCTTCATTGCCCTCGGCATATGTATAACCCGCATTTGCGAATAAGGTTGTACGCGGTGTTGCGATATATTCGACACCACCAGACAAGGTCAGAGGCGTACTATGGACATCATCAAAGGAAATATTGGGTTGTAGAACCTCCTCGACAACTGAGGTATATGTCGTAGATATCCTGCGATCAGCTTCAAGAACTGTCACGGATTCTGCAAAAGGCGCAGGATTGTAATCTACAGGAGGCGGCCCTCCAAAGGCATCATCATAATTTAAATAATCGCCACTAAAGCTTTTTTCGAGACCGAGCGCCAAATTCCCGCGCCAGCGCGGCTTTCTTAATTTTTTCTTGGGCTTGTAATGCGCAGATTGCTGTCCGGCTTGATTTACGTGCGAGCCATATCCGCCGCTTATATATTCACCGCCTGAAAAATTAGGGCTTTGCGGAAATCCGTCTCCACCAGTTGCCAGTGTAACATTTGCTGGATCACAGCCTCTTGGAATCGGTTGTGTGGGCGTAAAGATTTGGCAAGGATTTGTATAAGATGGGTTTATACGAGACTGCGCCCCGAAACCTTGACGCGATGTTTGCGCCGCATACCGCCCCCCTTTGTTAAACTGTCCATTTACACCCTGCGCGCTATTTCCAAAACCACCGCCCAGCCAAGAACACCCTGACAGCGCCACGGCTGATACTGAAATAACAAGACATCCAATTCGCATTCCAAATCTCCAGTTTAGCGTACAAACCGTTACAGTCGCCGCTATGGTTAATGGAGTGATGACCTGTTTTGCTTAACAAGGCGTTTATAAGTGCAACTTTTTAGAATTTTAATAACGGTAAGACATTCTCAGGTGGACGGCCCAATTTCGCTACCGGGCCTTTTTCAACAATAGGCCGCTCAACAAGTTTGGGAAATTTGGCCATAGCCCGCATAAGGTCCCCCTCATCGGTTACAGATTTTAGGCCCAGTTCCTTATATATAGCCTCTCCGCGTCGCATAAGATCGCGCGCGCTATCAAATCCCAATTTTGACACTAAGGTCTGAATTTCGGATATTGAAAGCTGGTCCTCCAGATAAAGGCGTATATCCGGTTCAAAACCCTCTGACCGTATAAGCTCCAGTGTTTGTCGGGATTTGGAACACCTCGGATTGTGATAAATTGTCAAAGACATAAAAGCTCCTGTTGATTTTTAGCTCAGCTTATAGTCAACCCCTGTAAATGAAAACAGCTCTTGTTATATCCTCTTTTGTCAGCGCCTCGCATGTCGGGGCGACGACGAGTGCTTTCTGCCTTCGTCGTTTGGGGATTGAAACCATCATCTTACCCACGACCTTATTTGGACGTCATCCCGGCTGGGGCGCGCCAGGCGGGCGCATAACACCGCCCGAGCTTCTACGCGATATGTGGTCAGGTATAGAGGCTCAAAATATTACATTTGATGCCGTATTGACCGGATATATGTCACATCCCGATCATATCGCATTGGCAAAAGAGATTATCACGACTTTAAAAACACAAAACCCGCAGTTAAGCGTCCTTGTCGACCCTGTCATGGGCGATCACGGTAAGCTTTATGTCAGCGCGGAAATCGCCGACCACATCCAAACCGCCTTATTACCGCTGGCCAGTGTGACAACGCCCAATCTCTGGGAATTACATTATATGTCCGGAACCAGTCATAACCAGATAGACAAGATTGCGGATTGTGCATTGACACATCTTCCCTGCCCCAGTGTCATTACTTCAATGCCCATACCCTCAAAGATAGGGGCGCTTTACCTCGATAACGTCAATCAAACCCCGCCAATATGGGTCGCCCACAAAAAATTTGAATCTGTACCCAATGGGGGCGGTGACATGATCGCGGGATTGTTTTTAGCCCATAGTCTCAACGCGGAACCCGCGCCACGCGCTTTGTCGCGCAGTGTGTCGTCTGTGTTTCACATTATGGAATTTGCCCAGCAGGAAAATCATGCCGAATTACCCCTTATTCAATGCCAAGACGCGCTTATTGACGCCGCGCCGCTTTCTATACATATATTGACGTAAATGCCGCCCTGACGCTTTGCCATGCTGACCCTTTTCCTTTCAGACACTTTATAGACTCTTTCATGACTGACATTCCATTTGATATCACCGCCCCGCCCGGCATGGAAACGGTGAGCCAAGCCTTTAAGGATAATTTCTTAGAAGGCGGCGACCTTGGTGCGCAATTTTGCGTTTATAAAGAGGGTAACTTACTTTTAGACTTTAAAGGTGGTTGGGCTGACCGACGGCAGTCCCGTCCCGTTACCGACGATACACTTTTTGCGATATTTTCGTCCGGCAAAGCCGTTGCCGCTCTGGTCATAGCCCATCTCGTAGAAATGGACATGATCGGATATGATCAATATGTCGACACAATATGGCCGGAATTTGGCGCTCACGGCAAAGATAAACTTACAATAGCCCAGATACTCTCCCATCAAGCCGGACTGTCAGGCATTACCTCAACGGACTGGACGGCCCAAGATTGGTATGATTGGGACAAAACCTGTCAGACCTTAGCCGATCAGGCCCCGATTTTCAGGCCCGGTTCGACCTCGGGCTATCACCCGATAACATATGGATTTCTATCAGGAGAGATTGCGCGCCGCGCAGATCGTTATGGTCGCTCACTGGGTCAAATTCTACGCCAAGACCTATGCGCACCACATGATCTGGATATCTGGATCGGGCTACCTGAATCAGAACACAATAGATGCGCGGATATGGTAAAGCCCAAAGCCTTAGCCGAGCTTGGCCAGATCAATGCCGCGACCAAAGCCGCCTTTCTAACAGCATGGGCCGCACCCACGCGCTCTGATTTAAGCGCATGGAGACAAGCCGAATTTGCGGGCTCAAACTGTCACGCAACGGCCAATAGCTTGGCCCGGATCATGCAATTGCCGCTCACGGGAACTGTCGATGGTACGAAATTTTTATCCGAAGATTGTATAAATGCCCTGCGCACGCCCCGTATATCTGGCCCCAATCTGGTACTGCCATATGATCTGACCTTTTGCGCGGGTATGATGCAAAATGCGCCTCATTTTTTCTATGGCCCTCATCCGGACACGCTTGGTCATAGCGGCTGGGGCGGGTCTTGTGTTTTTGCCGATCCCGAGACCGGAATAAGCGGTGCCTATGTTATGTCCCGACAAGACAATAGCTTATTGGGGGATAAGCGCCCGCGCCGGATTATCGATGCATTATATGCGGTGCTCTAATATCCATGACCTCGCCCTTAATTCCCCCCCCAAGCCTTAGGGCCATATTAGGATCAACGAATACGGGTAAAACCCATTATGCGGTGGAGCGTATGCTCGGCCGTGCCTCTGGCATTATTGGCTTACCTCTACGGCTTTTGGCACGAGAGGTTTACGATAAAATATGTGCCATTAAAGGCCCCAAACAATGCGCGCTCATCACTGGAGAGGAAAAGATAGTCCCGCCTCACGCCCGCTATTATGTCTGCACAGTTGAGGCCATGCCAACCGAAAAAAGCTTCGCTTTCGTGGCCATTGATGAAGTCCAACTTATGGCCAATCCTGAACGGGGGCATATCTTTACCGACCGCGTTTTACATTTTCGCGGACAGGAAGAAACCCTTTTGCTGGGCGCCTCGACAATCCGTCCGGTATTGCAAGATTTAATACCGAAAATACGCTTTGACTATCGAGAACGGTTTTCAACACTCAGCTATGACGGGGCGACCAAAATAACCCGCTTGCCAAAACGCTCCGTTATTGTCGCTTTTTCAGCCAGCGAGGTATATGCGATTGCCGAACTGATCCGGCGTTTTCGCGGCGGGGCCGCCGTCGTGATGGGCGGGCTATCCCCCCGCACACGCAATGCCCAAGCGGGTCTTTTTCAGAGCGGGGAGGTCGACTTTCTTGTCGCTACAGATGCTGTTGGCATGGGATTGAATTTGGATACGGATCACGTGGCGTTCTCCGCCGTGCAGAAGTTTGACGGGCGGATGAGACGGGCCTTAACCCCGATGGAAGCCGGGCAAATTGCGGGGCGGGCTGGACGGTTTCGCAACAATGGTACATTTGGAACAACGGGGGAGTGTTACCCCTTGAGCGATGATCTTGTCCACCGGATTGAAAACCATGAATTTGAGCCTTTACACGCTGTCGAATGGCGTAATTCAGACCTCGACTTTTCAACATTGCAAAATTTGAAAGATAGCTTGCAACGCCCACGTCCCAACCGCCGGCTCAGGCGCGTTAAAGGCACAGTCGATGAACAAGCTTTTGAGCGCATGTCAGCGATATCAGAGGTCGTAGACACAATCAACACACCTGCGGATGTCAAACGATTATGGGACGTGTGCCAGATACCGGACTTTCGCAATCTGACCATTGATGCCCATGTCCGGCTTCTACAAGATCTCTATCGATTATTGATCCGTAATAACGGGACTTTGCCCCAAGAATATCTCAACACGCAAATTACGCGCCTTGATCATATTGAAGGCGGTGTGGATATGCTGTCGACGCGATTGGCGCAAATCCGGACATGGACCTATTGTTCCAACAAAACATCGTGGATGCAGGACGCGCCATACTGGATAAAACACACACGGACGGTTGAAGATAGGCTATCGGATGCGCTACACGATAATTTAGTTGAGCGATTTGTTGATAGGCGTACACACACTCTGCTAAAAGGAATGAGAGGGGGATCTTCCATGATCGCGAAAGTAAAAGATAATGGTGAAGTGTGGGTGGATGATCAAAAAATCGGCCATCTTGACGGCTTAAACTTCAAAATTGAAACCGGGGCTTCAGAATTAGAAACCAAAGCCTTACACGCCACAGCACTTAAAGCGGTAGCCCCTGAAATTGATCGTCGTCTTACAAGCCTGTGTGGCGGAAACCATGATATTTTCACATTATCTCATATAGGCGAAATCCTTTGGGGCGGGCGTGCCATTGGCCGGATCGCCAGTAGTGGATCTGTTTTTTCACCCGATACTGAACTTATCGGCGGCGAAATGGGAAATGAAAATTTACAACATTTAGCCCGTGACCGTATGCGTGATTTTCTACGCAGCGAGATTGCCAAAAAACTCCAACCACTCACAGCCCTGAAAACCTTAAGCGATGATGAGACCATGCCGGCCCTATCGCGCGGTCTCGCCTATAGTCTCTTGCAAGAGAACGGATCTTTAAACCGGGCGCATCATTTTAAAACCCTCAGGGAGATGGAACAAGATTCACGCAAACCTTTGCGAGATATCGGTGTTGTGTTTGGACACTATAATGTGTTCATGCCCGAAATGCTAAAACCCAAACCCGCGACCTTGTTGAGCATATTACTGGCTTATGGGGCCGGTGGACATAAAAAGCCGTTTATCCCCTTTGCCGGGGTGACGTCCTTGGCCAATGACGGAGACTTCAATAGTACTTTATTCACACCGGACGCTATTGCAAGTGCGGGCTACCGGGCCTGTGGCCCCCGTATTATCCGGTTCGATATTCTTAATCGTCTTAGCCAATTCATTCGACAGGCACAGTCGCAAAATAAAATCACATCTGGCGGACGAAAATTTCAAGTTATGCAGGAAATGCTCGCCATTTTAGGGGCTACCTATGAAGAGACGTGCGGCGTCTTGGAAAATCTAGGCTATACCTATGAAATTCGTGAACCCGTTGGCAAAGTAGAGACGGATACGCTGGCAGAAAAAACAGACTCCGCCACGACCACGCAAAATATCACTGACCCGGACCCCGCAATAGAAAAAGCAGAGACGGTTGAAAGCACGACAGAGCCACGCTCTGTAGACCCAATACCGGCATCACAGATAGCGACATCAGACGCCAGCCCTGTCCCGCCTTCAGACTCCCCGGCCTCTGCTGCGACCTCCGCCGCAGTGGGGACTGAAACGGATGCGCCGAAAAAACCGAAAAATAAAAAATACAAATCAAAAAAACCGCGCCCGTTAAATGTCTATAATAAACGTGAAACCCGCGAAGACGGAACAGCTATCAATTTGGAAAATACCGAGTTCTGGTTTCTGCCCCATAAGAAAAACCGGACACGCCCTAAAAATAACTCGCAAGCCAAAACGACTCAAATCGATCAAAAATTCGCCCAATTCCAACAGGACAATGAGTTCAAAGGCAAATCACGTAAATCTAAAAAGCCATATGGCAATAAGAATAAATTAGGCAAAAAATCCCGCAATAATAATCATATTGAAAATGAAACCCGGCGCATGGAAGACTCACCTTTTGCCGCACTGGCAGCGCTTAAAAATCCAAAGGGTAAAAGCTAGTCCGCGTGCGATCCGTCCGAGATGATACAGAGGAAATCAAAACGACAACGCATTCGCAAAGGCTTGATCTTTGGCTGTTTCGCACGCGTATTTTAAAAAGTCGCGCTCGTGCCAGCCGCTTGGTACAAAGTGGAAAAATTCGCCTGACCCGAAATGGAGACACTCACCGAATCAAAAAATCCCATATTTGTATTCAGCCCGGTGACGAAATCACCTTTATGCGGGGTAAAACATTGATACACGTAGAAATACTTCAGATCGGCACACGCCGAGGTCCGGCCTCGGAAGCACAAATGCTTTATCGTAAAATTCCGCGTGAACCGCAAAATTAACACGCTAACGGTTGACATTTCATGTACAAAAACGCACATCGCACTGCGAAATGATAAGGACGCAGCATGACCTATATAGTCAAAGACGAATGTATTAAATGCAAATTCATGGACTGTGTTGAAGTTTGCCCCGTAGATTGTTTCTATGAAGGTGAAAACATGCTCGTCATCCATCCCGATGAGTGCATTGATTGCGGCGTCTGCGAACCGGAATGCCCTGTTGACGCGATTGTGCCTGATACGGAGGACGACCCGGATGGTAAATGGTTGGAAATCAATTCAAAATATGCCGAATTATGGCCTGTTATTACCATTAAAGGTACACCGCCTGCCGACCGTGAAAAATATGAATCTGAAACCGGTAAATTTGAAAAATATTTCAGTGAAAAACCGGGAAAAGGCGATAGTTAATCCCGACCACCTTGCTTTATATCACGCTGGAATCCCTGAAAATCCTCCTATTAAAAAAAACAGCTTAATATCTGGATTTTTAGTCATTTTTCTGTTATATTTGTTTTGCTATGACGGCGCGGAGCTCTTAAAATCTCTGGCGCCGTTCGTTTAGTTAATAATAACAGGTGTGATTTTCACACAAAAAGCTAAAGCACGTAAGGGCATTTCATACATGGCAACACAAAAAAAAGCCGCCGGTTCCAAGGCAGGTTCGAAAAAAAAGTCGACTAAAAAAGTTAGCTTTAAAACAGGAGAGTTCATCGTATATCCGGCTCATGGTGTCGGGAGAGTGACGGGCATTGAACAAGAAGTCATTGCGGGTTTTGATATCGAAGTCTACGTGGTTTTATTCGAACAAGATAAAATGACCCTGCGCGTACCGACGGCCAAAGCCGCGACATCGGGTATGCGCGCACTTTCAAATGATCTTGTTCTCAAAGACGCATTTACAACGCTCAAAGGTCGCGCCCGTATTAAACGCACTATGTGGAGCCGCCGCGCACAGGAATATGAAGCCAAAATCAACTCGGGCGACCTTATCCTTGTGGCTGAAGTTGTACGCGATTTACACCGTACGGAATCACAGCCCGAACAATCCTATTCAGAGCGACAGCTTTATGAAAGCGCCCTTGACCGTATGGTGAGAGAAGTTGCGGCCATTCACGGACAGGGGCGTGACAATGCGCTGGAATCTGTTCTTGAAACATTAGGTCAAGCCCGATCGCGACAAGCTGCAAAAGCCGCGAAAGAAGCAGAAGCCAAAGCCGAGGCCGAGGCCAAGACGGACGCCGAGAAAAATGAAAATGACAATGGTGAAAACACCGCCGCGGCCTAACCCGGGTTTCATTTTTCAATAGAGTTAAACGGGCGCCTGAGGCGCCCTTTTTTGCGCGGCGGGGTCATGCGGCCACTTCAGATTGCTGATTTTTATTTAAATGAATGTATATTGTAGAATTATTCATCACAATTTATAAAAATGACAGAAAATTACAGTATCTTCGCTAGCCACGGCCCCTAAAACTTGCATAAATGAAAAGCGAGAATTCACGATGGCAAGGGCGGTTTAATGGGAAGATTGAATGCATAGACAGCTTTTAAAGACCACAACATTATCTACATTTATACTCTGTGCAACATTTCTGGCCGCATGCGGCGGCGGCGGTGGCAACGCAACCTCCACGAATGCCGTTTCTGTCACCCCGCCCCCGGCCCCACAACCTGCCCCTCCAGCAACAGTCATCAGTAGCGCACCTACATTTACGCCCGGAGTTTTCGAGAGTGAGACTCTTTTCGAAGCGCGATGTGAAACCCCGCGTCCGGGCACAAGTGACGTACAAGGCTCAACCGTGATCGAAAACTTTTGGCTGCGTTCTTGGAGTAATAATATTTACTTGTTCTTTGAAGAAATTGCCGATGTTAATCCGGCGGACTTTACCGATAGGCTGGAATTTTTTGCCACTCAGCGTACGCAGGCTACAACCGCCTCTGGCGCCCCGCGCGACCAGTTCCACTTCAATATTCCCACTGACGAATTTCAAGCCCTACAATCAGGTGGTATGGCCAGCTCATTCGGATTTGAATTTCGCGTCATCCAAGGCTCGGCGCCGCGCGAAATCCGGATCATATTTGTCGAACCCAATTCTCCAGCCGCAGATGCCGGATTTATACGCGGTGATTTATTTATCGAGATTGACGGTGTCGATGCTGTCAATGGTACAGACCAAATGGATGTAGACACTCTGAATTCTGTTTTGTTTAACGCGGTCGAAGGCGAGAGCCATAATTTTATCGTTCAAGAAGCGGCCAGCGGAAATACAAAAACTGCCAGCTTGGCCTCGGAAGTAATTGAGGTCTCCCCCGTGAACCGTGTTGAAATCCTCAATACCCCTACGGGCGATGTCGGCTATGTCTTGTTTAACACCTTTAGTCCGTTCTCCTCTGAGGACGCGCTATTTAATGCTTTCACGCAATTACGCACAGCCAATATTGACGACCTTGTATTGGATTTACGCTATAACGGCGGCGGTTTACTGGCTGTCGCGTCACAATTAGCCTATATGGTGGCGGGTGACACACAAACCCGTAATCGTATCTTTGAAGATCAAACATGGAACAGTAAACACCCGCTGATTAATCCGGTAACGGGTCGCGATTTAACCCCGCTTAATTTTATTGATGAAGGTGTTGGTTTTACGGTGGACTCAGGTGTTAGCTTACCAGCGGTCGATCTTCCGCGTGTTTTCGTTCTCTCTACATCAGGCACATGTTCAGCCAGTGAATCCGTGATTAATGGATTACGAGGTATTGGTGTAGAGGTTATACTTGTCGGGACCCGCACCTGCGGTAAACCTTACGGATTTTTCCCCACTGATAATTGCGGAGAGACTTATTTCACCCTTCAGTTCCAAGGCAATAATGCCCTTGGATTTGGCGATTACGCAGATGGTTTCTCACCAGCAAATAGCACGGAAAACATTCGCGGAGAGCTTATTCCGGGATGCGAAATCGCCGATGATTTCCTCAATCAGCTCGGAAGTCCGGATGAAGCATTATTGGCCGCAGCTTTGCAATTTAGAGCGGACGGCACATGCCCGGCACCTTTGGCTACAAGCGCGTCCGCCAAACGCTCATTTGTCAACACAGCCGCACAATCCGGTGCGGGAGACCTTCTGGCCGACCCGCGTGTCAGACGCAGTTTATTCCTACGTGAAAACCGGATTTTAACACCCGATCTTGGGCGGTGATGCAGCCCTATCGGCCCAAAGCAATGTGGACGCTGATAAGCGCCTTGAGCCTCGTAACGTTTTTGGCATGTGCCGCAGTACCACCCGTAGAAAAGCCTAAACCGCAATTCGCCTTATTAGCAAAAACATCTCCCGCGATTTACCAGCAATTGCAAACCCATATCGCAACCGCACTTGGACAAGAAAATGTCCGTATCGCTACACGTAGCTTCACACGCAAACCTACGCTGGCCATAGGGCGCAGAACCGCGCGGTCTTTAAATATACCGTTTGGCGAAGGTCGTATTCTTGAGGCCCATCCCGAACATTTCGATTTAATGATGACGCCCACGCAATGTTATATTCTCCACCGTCAAACCCAAAAAATCTATGACCTGCATGGGGCAAGCTGCAAGCCTTTGGATGTGTAAATATCCGATGGGGATATCTCAGTCCAGAACCTCAATACGGTCAGGGTGATCCACCCATATTACAGGGCCGTTATAAAGCTCTACCCAGCCCCGCACGCGGACACGCGCCCCCTCAAGGCTCAAAGGGTCGAGCCCGGCCTTATCAAACCTTTTGCGATCACGTTTGGCTATTGTTATGGTAAAATCGGTTTTGTAATTCGCGCCAAAATTCAGATAAATGCGTCCTCGCACATCGGCAACCGAGGTGATAATACCTTCAATGATTTGCACGCTGTCAACATATTGAGCTAATGGATCAGGATCGGGCGACCGCACGGCATAATCAGGGCTGGCCCAAAGCCCTCGCCCGGCTTGACGTGCGGCGCGTTCCAAATCATACAGCTTGGGCACATCCATAATCGTGTCCGGCCACGTCATTACGCGGGCCAAGCCTGCCTCCACTAATCCCGCTTGTAGCCATGCTTTCGGCTCTCCGTCCGGTCCCATTATATAGGCTTGTGCGATCGCGCGCTGATAACGGTCCCGCGTTACCTTACCGCCGTAAAATAGCTGTATGTTCTGACCTTTCACACTCTGAGCCAAGGCCGTTTTTGCCAATGTCGAAAAATCTGGTCTCGTGGTATAGGAGGGGTTTGACGGGTTTTGAGGCGGTCTCGGAGCTTGGATACCCGCCAAACGAACTTTAAGGCCGTCCTGCATAACAAAGCTGTCGCCTCGAGACACATATTTCACGCGTCCGGTTTCACCGGCCTGCAAATTTTGATCTATATGTCCAACATCACGCGGGTAAATATAAGCCAGTGAAGACTGAGCAGTTTCAGCCTGCCCCGCGTCATTGACGCCCAAGGTGGCGCAAAGACCACAAAGCAAGCTGGTCCCTATTCGCCGACCGACCTTGCGCATATAGGGCCCATAAGGTTGCGAATTGGATTGTGACTTCGTGTTTCGTCTGTCCCCCATAGCTCATCATGACGTAAAAATTCATAAAAGTCCAATATCGGGCTATTTCGTAATGGGCACTCGCTCGGGATTAGCTATTTTTGTTTCGCGGCTTGAGCAATTGTCTCAAACCCGTCGGCTTTTAGGCGTAAGATCAAATCTTGACATATTTCTTGTACCAATCCCGGGCCTTTATAAACCAAGGCGGAATACAGTTGCACCGCTTTCGCCCCGGCGCGAATTTTGGCATAGGCTTGCGCTCCGGATTCAATGCCGCCAACACCAATCAGATCTATTCGACCGTTCGCCGCCGCTGAAAATTCACGTAATATGTCTGTGGAACGGTCAAACAAAGGACGTCCGGACAACCCACCACCTTCTGCTTTATGAGGGCTTTGCAAAGTTGCAGGACGTTCAATTGTCGTATTAGAGACAATGATAGCATTCATCCCATAGGTTCGGGCTTGCTCTGTTACCCGCTCGATCTGTGAAATATCTAAGTCGGGCGCGACTTTCAAAAAAATCGGGTAAGACGGGGCGGAACCTGTCAACTGGGCACGGGCTTCGGCAATGCGTCCCAAAAGCTCATCCATCGCACCCGCACCTTGTAACTCTCTTAGTCCCGGCGTGTTGGGGGAACTTATATTAATGGTAAAATAATCGGAAAACCCCCATAAGCGGGACAATCCGGTCACATAATCCCCGATACGATCGGAACTTTCCTTATTTGCACCCAGATTTGCTCCGACAATCCCGGAGCGGGTCCGGCGCGCCACCAACCGGTGTTGGAATTTTTCCAACCCACCATTATTAAACCCCATACGGTTAATCACAGCATTATCTGCCGTTAGGCGAAATAAGCGGGGCTTAGGATTTCCGACTTGGGGGTTCGGGGTGACAGTCCCGCATTCAACAAACCCAAATCCGGCCGCCAACATCGCGTCAGGCACATCAGCATTTTTATCAAACCCAGCAGCTAGTCCAACGGGGTTGGGCAATTGCAACCCCCCAATGCAGGTTTTCAGAGCGTGGGCATGAACAGCTGCGTCCACACCCACGCGCGGCCCCAAGCCCAGCTTTAAAGCCTTTAGTGTTGCCAAATGCGCAGGTTCAGCAGGTAAGCCCCGCATAAGTGCGGTCGCGGCTTTATACATTGCACTCATAGGTTCACTCTCCTCAACGGTCTCAAGCCGTATGATGTGTAGGTATGAAGTCGGGCCAGATATAACCGCCCTGCCCGTCAGACGGCAATTGCCAAAAGGCACTCACATCAGATAATTTCAAACGCGCATAAAGATGCGGAAACTCCGCGCCACCGCGAGATATTTCCCACTTCAATGCCGTGTCATAAACCGACGCCGGCACGGCGGCCAATATCAGCCCTTCATGCCCCTTATAATGTTTCATCGCAGTCGCATAGACTTGAGCGAGGGCTGAAAAATGGATGAAGCCATCCTGAATATCCACTTGCGTACCTGTAAACTCTCCCGTCGCCTGAAACGAGGCCCAGACCGTAGGATCAAACAACCTATAAATTGTTTCCATAGATATAATCCTTATCAAATGACCCTGATTGATGATCTTGTTTGCCTGCGCACAACAAGACAGCATATCCGAATTTTTCATGCACAGAAAATCATCCTAACATGAACACGCCTAAAAAACCGACAGATTCGACTCGCGCATTTAATCTACACGCTCAATGGCTGTGCGTGAATTAAATAAGCTGGAAAGGAAGATAATCCATGCGTAAAAATGTTTTGATAATGGGAACGGTGGCGCTGGGCCTATTCGTCCCCGGGCTGGCCTTGGCACAAGAGGCTGAATTGTCAACAATTGTGGCTGCAAATGCCGCCAATGACGCCTTTGTTTTTAACACACTCCTCTTTTTAATAGGTGGTGTACTCGTTATGTGGATGGCGGCAGGTTTTGCCATGCTCGAAGCCGGTCTTGTGCAAACAAAAAATGTTTCGATGCAGTGCCTCAAAAATATTATGCTCTATTCCGTCGCCGGACTTATGTTCTGGATCACGGGCTATAACCTTATGTATACGGGTGTTGACGGTGGTTTCTTGGGTCAAGCTTTCCCTTATGCTTGGCCGGATGCCGGCGGTTCAGAGGGCGGCGACTATTCCGTAGCCTCTGATTGGTTCTTCCAAATGGTATTTTGCGCCACAACCGCATCTATCGTGTCCGGTACCGTTGCCGAACGTATAAAATTTTGGCCCTTTGTCATATTTGTCGCAATACTCACGGGCTTTCTTTACCCGATTACAGGGTCATGGGAATGGGGCGCTGGCTGGCTGGATGCAAAAGGGTTTTCGGATTTTGCTGGATCAACTCTCGTGCATTCAGTCGGCGGATGGGCGGCTTTGACAGGTGCGATAATTATAGGAGCCCGTAAAGGCAAATATAGCGAGGGTCGGATTAACCCTATCCTGCCTTCAAATATCCCACTTGCGACATTGGGCACATTTATCCTGTGGATGGGATGGTTTGGTTTCAATGGCGGCTCACAACTTGCCATGGGTACGATTTCTGATGCTGCGGATGTCTCCAAGATATTTGCCAATACCAATCTCGCAGCCGCGGGGGGTGTGGTCGTCGCTGTGATCCTGACGCAATTGATCTACAAGAAGATTGACGTCACCTTTGCCCTAAACGGCGCATTGGCCGGACTTGTCGCAATTACGGCAGAACCGCTAATGCCGAGTGCCTTACAAGCCATCTTGATTGGCGGAGTTGGCGGCGCGCTTGTTGTCTTTACAGTGCCCTTACTGGATAAAGTCAAAATTGATGATGTTGTCGGGGCTATCCCCGTTCATTTGATCGCTGGCATTTTCGGCACGATGATTGTGCCACTCTCAAATCCGGACGCGAGCTATGGCGTGCAACTGCTTGGCGTCGTCTCCATTGGAGCCTTCACTGTGATTGCCAGCGCCATTGTCTGGACACTCTTGAAAATCACCATCGGTGTACGTCCGAGCGAGCAGATAGAATCAGATGGGCTGGATACTCACGAAGTCGGTCTTCCTGCTTATCCCGAATTCGTTCAAAGCTAACGACTTTCGCGAGATGGACGCCGTGTCTCCCACACAGTTCCATCTCGCAAACTAAAGTTTTCCCCGCGCTTGACGCGCTTACTCCCCGGCATCGCACAGGATATGTGCAAAGTCGGGGTTTTTTTGTATAAAAATTAGGCGACTCCGACTTACCCCCATAAGGCTAGAAAACAAGACTCCTCGGGCATTGGCTTGGCGGTTAAGGCCTGCGGTAATAAAATCATAAATGGGAGTACTTATGAAACCGATAGCGACAGTTCAGAAGTTGAGAACCGGGGGCCGATTAACCGGTATGTTAGGCATTTTAGCCAGCCCGCAACTGGCATGGGCGCAGGACGCCAGTTTGAATGCCGGGGATACAGCTTGGATATTAACAGCCACAGCCCTTGTTTTATTTATGTCATTGCCCGGCTTGGCTTTGTTTTACGGTGGGCTTGTGCGTGCCAAAAACTATCTTTCCGTATTGATGAAAATCTACGCGATTGCAGCTCTGGCGTCTATTGTCTGGGTAATAGCCGGCTATTCAATCGCATTTGGTAGCGCGAATAGCTGGTGGGGCGGAGTTGATAATTTTTTCCTCAGCGGATTAGAGCGTGAGGCTATGTCAGGCACCATACCGGAGAGCGTCTTCCTGGCCTTCCAAATGACGTTCGCCGTCATCACTCCGGGCTTAATCGTCGGGGCCTTTGTTGAACGGGTTAAGTTTTTGCCTGTTTTAATTTTCACCGCGCTTTGGCTACTCGTGGTCTATGCCCCCGTCACCCATTGGATTTGGGGCGGTGGATGGCTGGCTGATAAAGGCGTCATCGATTTCGCAGGCGGACTTGTTGTCCATGCGACCGCCGGTGTATCGGCTCTGGTATATGTATTCATGTTGGGTAAGCGCCAAGGCTTCCCCAATGACATACCGGGGCCACATCGCCCGGCTGTTGTCATGATCGGGGCGTCTATGCTCTGGGTCGGCTGGTTTGGTTTTAATGGCGGCTCGCAACTCGCCGCAGACGGTGGCGCCGGCATGGCTTTGCTTGTCACACATATCGCGGCCTCTATGGGGACGTTAAGCTGGATTGCACTTGAAAGTAGAGGCGGACGCAAACCCACGCTTGTTGGCGCGGCTACGGGCACGATTGCCGGTTTGGCAACAGTTACACCCGCCGCGGGCGTCCTCGGGCCACAAGGCGCTCTCCTTATAGGACTTGCCGGAGGTGTCATTTGTTACATTGCCGTCAATCTTATTCGCGTGAAGCTCAAAATTGATGATAGTCTCGATGTGTTTGCCGTTCACGGTGTGGGCGGTATGTTGGGTATCTTACTCCTGCCGTTCCTATCAGCGACGGCACTCGGCGGCACGGGCGACGGGGATTTTGGCGTCCAACTCATCGGCACACTGGCTGTCGTAGCTTGGAGCGCCGTGGCATCAGCTGTTATCCTGATGTTCTTGAAAATCACACTCGGTCTCCGGGCCACGCAAGAAGCTGAATATGAAGGTCTGGATATCGCCCATCACGGCGAAAACGCTTATAATTAAGCAGCAATATCCATGTTTAAGATTAACCCTCCGCATGATTATGCGGAGGGTTTCTTTATGAGCAGGGCTGAGATAAGTCTTGACTATATAGGTATATTTTCCTATATGCGGTCTTTGAGAAAGATCACATTATGTTCACACATCAGGATATCTGGGACGGCTTGGATCGTCTGGCCAAGACCTATTCCACATCCCCGTCCGGTCTGGCGAAACAGGCGGGTCTTGATCCCACAACCTTCAATAAATCAAAACGCAAAACCGCCCAAGGCAAAGACCGGTGGCCCTCGACAGAAAGCCTCGCGAAGGTTCTTTCTGTCTTGAATATGAACTTTGAAGATTTTGCGGTCCTTGCCAGCCAGACCCCCCACCGTGGCCCAGCTATTCCCGTAATTGGTTTGGCACAAGCCGGCAGTGCAGGTTTTTTTGATGATGCCGGGTTTCCCGTCGGGGGAGGATGGGACGAAGTCCGCGTACCGGATATTAAAGACGATAATGTCTATGCATTGGAGATCGCTGGTGATTCTATGTCACCCGTCTTACGCCATGGAGATAAAATACTTGTGGCCCCCAATGCCAGTGTAAGACGTGGAGATCGTGTGGTTGTAAAAACTTTATCCGGTGAAGTTATGGCCAAAGAATTAAAACGTATGGGGTCGCACAATATTGAACTGACGTCACTCAATCCAGATTATGATGACCGGCAGATTAAACGCAGTGATGTCCTCTGGATTGCCCGCATTGTCTGGGTCTCGCAATAAGGTCGGTTCTGGCCGGGTGCACAGCATTAAACCCTTTTACTATCCAGAAAAGCTTTGGATTTTTTTATAGTCAATTTCATATGATCAAACTGATCTAGAATATCAGCCATTCGTAATTGAACGTCATGTTCCAAAGCCGTCTTAGCAGGTAATTTCAAGATATCTTCTAACAAGGCTTGGGTCTGGGTTTGATAAATATCTGGGGCAATGACAAAGCGTGAAATTGCATAATTGCTGGCAATAATAATATCCTGCGGTGCGCGGTGTTTAGCGGTTTCATACAAGGTCAGGCCTGTCTCCAAATCCGCGCCGAACCATTTCGCCCCGTTCTTAGCTCCGGCCTTTCGGATAACTCCCAAATGCCAAGCCCCTAATAGCGCATCGCCGCGCGGATCATCGGGAAAATCCTGACGCAGATTTTCAATAATTTTCAAAGATTTAGCTGGATATTTTTTACGCCATGCCGTCATAGGATTGCTAGTACGAGTTAAAAGGCCATAGGTTAAAGCATATTGAATGACGGCCTTGCTGTTTTCGGGATTTACATCCAATGCTTTTCGAGCCAAATCCAAAGCAATTTTAGACTGTTTATGCGGCTTCTCTACGAGGCCCAATATGATTTGTGCGGATAAGGCTTCCGAAGCTAAAATCAAGCCGTCCGGTGTTCCAATATTCTGCCCGGACAAACGGGCTTGATCATAGGCCCCGCTCAGAAACAAAGCCCGGGCCTGCTCCAAAGTTTGGCCCTGATTGCGCGTCAAGACGTCGGAGATACCGGCCTGTGATCCTACACCTGTCGCCGCACTTGTCCCGTGCAACCCCAAACTAAAACCCAAGCTTAAAACGCCTATCAGAGTAATATATGCCGCACGATACATGCCTCAACATAGCATAAAATTGTAAGTTTGTCGAAAACACGCGCAGTCACATTTATGCGAGATCGCTTGCTAAGGCCGCGTCAATGAGAGCCGCAGTCTCTGCCGGGCCGTAAATCGCTACAAATGAGCCGAAACGCGGGCCTTGAGATTGCCCCAGACACACTTCGTAAATGGCTTTGAACCAGTCTCGTAGATTTTCAAAAACATGGTCTTTACCCACAGAAAAAATCAAGGTCTGCAAGGCTTCGCCATCGGTCGCTTGCGCCTTGGGCACGGCCTTTAAGCGCGTAGATAAATCTGTCAACGCCTCACGTTCTTTATCCGTGGGACTGCGATAGACTTTTTGCGGCTTGACGACGTCTTCATAATACCGCACGGCATAACCGACAAGCGTATCCAATAAAGGAAAATCTTCCGGCGTCGCCCCGGCTTGGTAACGCTCTATAAATCCCCAAAGTATCTCGGCATCAGAGGCATTGGCAGCAGATACGAGATTAAGCAAGAGCGCAAAACTAATCGGCGAGCTATCCTGCGGGGGACGGCCATTATGGATATACCAGACAGGATTGGCGATTTGTTGTTCCGGTGTTTGGCTTTGATAAGCCTTCAAATGCTGGAAATACTCATCCGTAGCCTTGGGAATGACATCAAAAAACAGACGTTTAGCGGTACGGGGTTTCTGGAACATATAGAGTGATAAACTCTCCGGCATAGAATAATGAAGCCAGTCTTCAACCGCAATGCCATTGCCTTTAGACTTGGAGATTTTTTCACCTTTTTCATCTAGAAATAACTCATAGACATATTGCACGGGCGGCATAGCGCCCAGAATTTTACATATTTTGGAATAGACCCCCGCATTAGCTTGGTGATCTTTACCAAACATTTCAAAATCCACACCGAGCTTGGCCCACCGCATGCCAAAATCCGGCTTCCATTGCATTTTTACATTGCCACCTGTGACTGGCATCGTCACATCTGTCCCGTCTTCATCTTCAAATGTAATCGTGCCGGCCTCTTTATTCACCACTTTCATCGGCACATAAAGCACACGCCCGGTTGTCGGGGATATCGGTAAAAACGGCGAATATGTCGATTGGCGTTCTAGCCCTAATGTCGGCAACATAACCTCCATAATCTCTTGATATTTATCGACCGCCCTTAACAGAACCGTATCAAAATTCCCGTTCCGGTATTCATCTGCTGAACTCATGAATTCATAATCAAAACCAAAACCGTCAAGAAAGGCCCGCAACATATTATTATTATGCCCGGCATAGCTATCATGACGCCCAAATGGGTCTGGAACATCTGTCAAAGGTTTGCCCAAATGCTGTGTCAACATTTCGACCTCTGGCATATTATCGGGAACTTTGCGAAAGCCGTCCATATCATCGGAAAAGGCAATTAATTTCGTTGGAATCTCATTTCCAGTCAGCGCGCGAAAGGCATTAAGCACCATCGTCGTCCGTGCAACTTCGCCAAAGGTTCCAATATGAGGCAGGCCTGACGGGCCGTAACCCGTTTCAAACACCACAGGTCGATCCCCGCGGTCTATGCCCCGTTTCTTTTCGATTTCAAGGCGTTTTAAAATCAATCGCGCCTGTTCGAACGGCCAGGTTTTTGCAGTTTCATAAGACGAGTGTGACATAGGTCTGTCCTTAAAGATAAGCGTCAGCGAATAGGGCCACCGCGCTAAAAGGTCAACCACCGCCTTAGGTCTCGCTCTTGCAATTGACGGGCTAGCGGTGATGATAAGACCTTCTGACATATAGCCCGCGATTGCCGGATTGCTCACATCGCGGTTTTGCGTTATATGCAATATATGTTCGGGGCCAAAAAAATCATCATAACATCTCTAGTCACTCTCATAACCAGTTTAAGCTTGGCTTTGGTCAGTGCGACGTCTCAAGCTGCGCCGTTAAATCCGACACACACCCCCTCCGCGAACCCTCCTCTCGCACACATCAATAGTTCTGACATAGGCCTGGCGGATATCAATCAGACTTTCGCCTCTGTATTTTCCAAAATCCGGGCCGGCCTGATTGATGCACCTGAAGCCTCGCGGCTTTATGTCGGTACTATCATTGATTTATATAATGCAGAGCCAAGAAACCCGGTCTCCGCCCCCCCCGCTTACAAAACCGTTCCGGCGCAACCTTCGCCTATAAATTACACTCCCACCGGATCCTGGATACCCAATGGCCGGCCTGTTGTTTCACCCGAATGGGTCGGCGCCCGACCGTTAGAACTGACGCATGCAGCACAATTTCGCCCCCCGGCTCCGCCACCCACGCCCCAAGCATTTGAGGCCGCTCTGGAATATGTCTTTTCTATAGGCGAAGACGCCTCTGAAACACGCCTGTCTGATCAATCAGTCGCCGCGCGCTTTTGGGCCGATGGGATAGGGACCATCTCTCCGCCCGGTCGCTGGAATAAAATCGCATTAGAACAGAGCCAAAACTGGCCCCGTAAACAGCGCTTGGAGCTGTTATTGGCCTTAAATATTGCGCTATATGATGTCGGCATTGCGGCGTGGGACTCAAAATATCATTACCAATATTGGCGGCCCGGGACTGCGATCTCGCAAACACATCCCGATTTTGCGGATTGGGCACCCATGATGGAGCCGCCCTTTCACCCCGAATATGTTTCCGGACATTCAAGTTTTAGTGGTGCAGCGGCGGCAATTCTCACAGCCTTTTTCGGCCCGCATGAATTTTGTATTACCTCGGATGAGTTGCTCGGGCTGACCCGGTGTTTTTCATCCTTTAATGCCGCCGCCGAGGATGCCGGACTTAGCCGCATATATGGTGGCATACATTTCCAATTCTCGAATAAAGAAGGGCTTTTGTTAGGTCGCAAGGTCGCGGCCCACACGCTTGAAACACTCACCAAATCCGGTTACATCATCACGGATATTCAAAAAAATAGCTTTGAAAAAAAATAGCTTTGATCGACGAAACACATCTGTAGAAAACTGCCCTCAGCTCCTAATGCAGATATGAAGCACGCCCCAACTGACGTCGATCAAAGCAATTAACTTATAGCGCAAACATACGACCTAGACTGTGAAGTTTATCACACTCTTGGTTAATTTAGGGCTTTTTTAACCAAAAACCTATGAATTCTGGGTCTTTGCATTCCAAACAAATCACCTTAAAGGAAAATGAGGAGAATCTATGGCTGACTTACTAACACTTGAATCATTTTTCACACTTTTTATGCTGATTTTATTGCAAGCCGTGCTCGGGTTTGACAATTTGCTTTATATTGCCATCGAAAGTAATAAAGTCGGAGATCCGGCGCAGGCCAAAAAAGTCCGCAAATGGGGAATTGGGCTCGCTGTATTCTTCCGAATCGCCCTGCTTTTAGTTATTGTGAAGTTGATTTCTGCGCTCGCGCAGCCTCTATTTGATATAAATATAGAAAAATTCATAGAAGGTGAGTTTACACTGCAATCCCTTGTCACCCTCGGGGGGGGCGGGTTTATTATTTATACGGCCATTAAAGAAATAAACCATTTGCTCATCGTCGATCATATCGAGCATACAGATGATAATAATCGCCGCTCTATGGGACAAGCCATTGCTTTGATCGTGTTGATGAACCTTGTTTTTTCTTTTGATTCCATACTATCGGCTATGGCCATTGCATCCGAGAAAACGGCAGACGGCACCGTTTATCAAGTCCCACTTATGGTTATTGCCATTCTTATCTCCGGCCTCGCCATGATCTTAATGGCTGATGCGGTCACAGAGTTCTTAAAAAAGAACCGGATGTATGAAGTCTTGGGCTTATTTATTCTCTTTCTTGTTGGCGTCTTACTGGTCACGGAAGGCGCCCATCTTGCGCATTTGAAATTATTTGGGTTTACTATCGACGCAATGAGTAAATCGAGTTTTTATCTCGTTATCGGCGTTTTGGTTATCACAGACATTCTCTCCAATCGCTATCAAAAACGTCTCTGGGCGCAACGTGAAGCCGAGCTATTGGGAAAGATACATGCCAAGAAAACAGAGCCTTAGAGCTATAATATCTAACGTCTCATGGCCCTGATATGCCAAAAATAAATGCTGAAAACGTCGCCATTTCCTTGGGCACAACTTATCCGCCAGAACTGGATAAACCCTGTCAGGGCCGACGTCTTGAACATTTGTCAACCGCTGGAAACCTCACGCAATTTGGCGCTTATCGTGTGACCCTACCACCGGGGTGCTGGGCCTCGCAACGTCATCATCACAGCGCAGAAGATGAATTTGTGTATATTCTGGAGGGACATCCGACATTACATGATGATGAGGGGGCGACCTTATTATCCCCCGGAGAGAGTTGCGCCCACCCGGCGGGTGATAACAATGCCCATCATCTGATTAACCACACTGACAAAGATGTTACGTTCTTAGTTATCGGGAGCCGCGCCCCGGAGATCGATCATTGCCAATATCCGGATGTTGATCTTGATCTGCCTCCCAATGGCACACCAAAGCGTATTAAATACCATAAAGACGGCACGCGATATTAAGACTTTAGACGCCTATAGGGCGCGAACTGACGGATGATTACTTAAAAGATAGTCAGATATTTAGCTGAAAATTTATCAGAATATTAACTATAACATGATTGAAATCGACGCCTTAATTCAATTCTGAAAGGCAGAATGACCGGGATGGCGCAGGAAAGGCCTGAACATGCATATTCCACATATAATCCTGATGGGTACAATGACCCTGTTAATGGCGACACCGTCATTAGCCCAAACACCACCTCAAGCTGACACCCTTCAGAGGCCTAAACGTAAAATTATTCGCAAGGTTGAACCCATCCCTTATTGGGTCGATGCCGATCAACTTAGCATTCGTGACAATCCGGTCGCCGGCAATGTCGTAGGCATGTTAGAACTCGGCAATAAGGTAAAAGCCTATGAAACCTTTGAAAACTGGGTTCGTATTAGTCAAGATACGCGAAAACCGCGCTGGTTAAACACGAAATATTTAACCAATACGCCCGTCACTTGGACAAATTATAATAGCAAATCCAAACGCAAACGCTTTTCGCGCGCCAATGCCGCCACATCGGATGTCACGCTCAAAAAAATTAAAGTGAAAGACGGATCACAAACCCGACTATATGCCGCGTCTTTACGGAATATAGGTCCCGGACAAAAGCTGATTGTCACCAAACAGAATTTCCGGTCAGGCCCGTATTTTATGAAACATAGAATAGACTGTGCCGAAGACTTAACCCCCAACCAGATTGAATTTCTCGGTGAAGGTTTTAACTATGTGATGATGGAACGCCAAGCCCGGTTACGGGCCGACAGGTTAAAGACGGTGTCTACCGACACCTCCCTTCCCCGTCAGGCGACAGCCCCGAATACAGCGTCTCCGGTCTCTGTCGCGATTGGAGACTTTGCCTGCACTTATAACGGTAAAAGTTTTTAACCGTCCACGATCAGCCGATCTCAACCGGTTCAGGTAAAGCGCAAACGATTCCCGTTGGGCCATGCATACAATACCCTTGCGGGTTTTTCTGGAGATATTGCTGGTGATAATCCTCGGCGGGAAAATAAGGCCCTACCGGGGCTATTTGCGTTGTCACCTCGCGCCCATAAGCCTGTGCATATCGATGCGCGGCGGCTTGGGCGATTTCGGCTTGCGCAGTCGTAAAGCAATAAATCGCCGAGCGGTATTGCGGGCCAATATCATTTCCCTGACGATCTCCCTGTGTCGGGTCATGATGTTCAAAAAATACTTTCAGAATTTCAGCATATGAAATCACCTCGGGATTAAAGACAACATGCACAACCTCGGCATGACCGCTGGTACCCGAACACGCCACGTCGTAATTCGGCGCAGGATGGTGCCCCCCTGCATACCCCACTGAGGTGACATAGACCCCGTCAAGTTTCCAAAAAATACGTTCTGCGCCCCAAAAGCACCCCATACCCAATAGAGCCTGTTCATAGCCTTTGGGATAGGCCGTAAACATATCATGGCCATTGACATAATGTTTCGAAATTTTAGCTAACATAGCTCTGTCCTTTAGTTAAGGCGCGAGGGTCGGTAAACTTTGTCGCGCAATAAGCGGGGTTATCGTCTCGGCTAACACCCCCGCAATACGGCGGGCCTTTGCCTTTGTATTTACATGGTCCTGACGCACTTCTATTGCAAGGTGACGCAAGCGGCGCGGGGCGATATGGGTATCAATAGTATAGTTTAAATCATAGGCTGAATAGGGCTTGTTAATGCCAATATTAAACTCCGGCCTAAGACGCGCCAGCTGCGTTTTAAAGGTCTCTGCTGATGCCATGTCATGCTTGGCGAGCAAACCAATATCGGTCTGACGCCTATGTCCTGTCAAAGGCTTTGGCGTGAAACTATGCAAAGAAATTACCAAAGAGGTCGGCGGCAATTGATCTATCGCCCGGCTTAAGCCTGCATGATAAGGGACATAATACTTAGTTTTACGTGCCTCACGATCAGCGGGCGTAAGAGTCTGGTTGGCCATAATGGACGTGCCGTCACTTTCACCCGGAATCAGCCCGTCGGCCTCCGGCTCCCGGTTCATATCAATCACAAGCCGTGAGAGTGTCGCCACATGTCCCGCACAGCCAAATTGCGCACATAATAGGCGGATCATGATATCCGTTCCCAAATCCCATGCAATATGACGGTCAAGATCATGCCCGCGAAGACCAAGATTGTTATAAGCGCGAGGAATAAATTTCGAGGCGTGATCTCCAATTATAAACAAGGGCATCTCGCGGGTGGCCATAAGGGTTTCATAGGGTTTAAACATAGGCTCTTTTATCCCCGCCAAAGCCATTGCGCTAGTCATCTTTCAATGCTAAATCGCGGCTCGTTGATTTGGCGTATATTTCCAATTCTGGAAACACAACACCAAGTTCATACGTCCTCAGAGGTGAGGTGGCCGAGTGGTTTAAGGCGCACGCTTGGAAAGCGTGTTTAGGTTAATAGCCTAACGTGGGTTCGAATCCCATCCTCACCTCCAGTCTGTGCAATGATTGCAAAT
>CAZSKN010000006.1:92792-101072 GCA_964607445.1 uncultured Caulobacterales bacterium | reverse complement strand
CCATATGTATAAATGGCTTTGGAGCCGAGCTTAAATAGATATTGCGTTCCTCTCGCCAAAGATACGAATCATGTTAGTGAAATTTGTGGCGTGTTTAAAAACGGGTGGCGTTTTAGGAGTGGGACGTGATACATCTACAATGGATTAAAAGTATCGATAATAAATGGTTGGATTTTTCTCGCCTAGACCTGAAACAGGTTAGCGGACAGGGTGTATATGTGATTTGGCACGGTGGCCCGAATCCGAAAGTTGTACGCGTTGGAAAAGGAGATTTGGCGACACGATTTTTACGACATCGTCAAAATTCGCGCCTTATGTGGTATGCTACGCAAGGCAAATTGTTAATCACATGGGCAGAGGTAAACTCTCAGGCTCATCAAGACGGGATCGAAACCTATTTAACGCGATTACTTTCGCCTGTTTTGGCGGATCATCCGGCGAATGCACTTCCCATTCAGGTGCGCTCTCCATTTGGCTAGCAAAACTGGTGGATGTGGCCTCTAGGCTCGCGGCAAGTTCCGCGCAGATTTCATTGAGTTGTTGTAATTTCTGAAATGTCCACGGAGGCTCCTCTCCCGAGATAACGCGTGAACGCGCCCAAGCTGCCATATCTTGTAAAGTTTTGATATCCATTATAGCCTTATGCGTAGATCAGGTTATCAAGCCGTTAAACAAATCAAATTGTGATCATAATTTTGTTGGATTTATCGGTATTCGTGCCAACGGCGTCTTTCAGCATCTTACGGCTGGGCATCTTATTGAAAGACAGCTGGAAATAGCGCTTGATGATCTGCGGCAAATCGGTTATGTCCCGCGCAAATCACGTTTATATCATTTAGTTTAATGATTAGATTGTCTTATTTGGTAACATGGAGGCCCTGATGGCTGTCCCTAAGAGTAAAATTTCCAATTCACGTCGTGGCATGCGCCGCGCACATGACCGTCTTTCAGCCGTGAATTATGTTGAAGACAAGTCCAGTGGCGAATTACGCCGCCAACACCATATTGATCTTAAGTCCGGCATGTACCGTGGACGTCAGGTTCTTACACCTAAAGATTAATTACATACCGTCCTACTAACGGAGACTCCAATGGTTGAGATAGACACAATTTTCGCCCGGGAGATACTCGATAGTCGGGGCAATCCTACATTAGAAGTGGACATAAGTCTCTCTGACGGGGCTTTTGGACGTGCGGCTGTGCCCAGCGGAGCTTCGACCGGTGCTTACGAAGCGGTTGAATTGCGTGACGGAGATAAAACTCGCTATATGGGCAAAGGGGTACTTAAAGCTGTTTCTAATGTAAATACGATAATTGCCGATACGCTAGTAGGTTTGGACGCTGAGAATCAACGTGGTATAGACCAAATACTCATCTCACTCGATGGAACTGACAATAAAGCCAATTTGGGCGCAAACGCCATGCTTGGCGTGTCTTTAGCTTTGGCAAAAGCCGTTGCTAATTCTATGAACACTCCGCTTTATCGTTATGTGGGTGGCGTCAATGCCACGGTTTTGCCTGTGCCAATGATGAATATCATTAATGGGGGGGAACATGCGGATAACCCTATCGACGTTCAAGAATTTATGATTATGCCTGTCGGCGCTGATAATTTTCGCGAAGCTTTGCGTATGGGAGCCGAAGTCTTTCATGCCCTGAAAGGAAAATTGAAAGCAGATGGTCATAATACCAATGTTGGCGACGAAGGCGGGTTCGCCCCGAACCTTGCCTCTTCTGAGGCTGCGCTTGAATATATTATGAGTGCCATAGAGGCGGCTGGCTATAAGGCCGGTGAGGATATTTACCTTGCGCTTGATGTCGCCAGCTCCGAATTTTACGAGAACGGCATGTATAATCTCAAAGGTGAAGGTAAAACTTTGTCTTCAACTGAGTTTGCCGCCTATCTTGAAGATCTCTCAAAACGGTTTCCGATTATTTCTATTGAAGACGGTATGGACGAAGATGATTGGGAGGGGTGGAAAGCCTTAACTGACTCTATTGGTCATACATGCCAATTGGTCGGGGATGATCTTTTTGTGACCAACCCAAAACGTTTGTCAACGGGGATAGAGCAGGGGGCTGCCAATTCCATTCTGGTAAAAGTCAATCAAATCGGAACCTTGTCAGAAACGCTCGACGCCGTCGATTTGGCACATCGGGCGGGGTATACGGCTGTCATGTCGCATAGGTCAGGCGAAACAGCCGACACAACTATCGCTGATCTCGCCGTGGCTACAAATTGCGGACAGATTAAAACAGGCTCCCTTGCGCGCTCTGATCGTTTGGCTAAGTATAACCAACTTTTACGTATAGAAGAGCAATTGGGTGAAATGGCGCAATATGCAGGACGCTCTGTTCTGCCGTAATTTTTGTTAGGTTGAAGCCTTATGCTGCCAAAATCTTTTTCTAGCGAGATTAGTTTCATTTTCGGCGACCTCTAAATGATGACTATGCGCGATCGACAGATTTCCATGCTAACATCATGGCGGCGATAATGATAAAAATACCACTCATAGGGTGAAGCCAACTTGTGTTTTTAACCCGTTTGGAGAGGATTTCAGCACCAAAACCGTAAGCGATTAAAAAACACCCATCTAAGAATAAATATGTCAGGATTAGTGCCAAAAGCTGTGGTGCAAGAGGGTTGGACGGTGAAATAAATTGTGGAAACAGGGCCGCGAAAAACACAATAGCTTTGGGGTTGGACCCGGAGGTGACAAAACCCTGCATATAGAGTTGTCTCACATTCACCGCTTTTCTGACCGTGGGGCGGGCATTGCCAAAGATTAGTTTAAGGCCGAGATAAAGTAGATAGGCTACTCCGAGCCATTTAATGATAAAAAAAACGGCTGGGGCTTTGGTAATTAATGTAGCAATCCCCAAACCCGCTGCGAGCATTTGCAAGATATTGGCGGTAAGATCGCCTGCAGCTGTGGCCAAAGAGCGTTTAACGCCATAGGCGAGACTGTTAGAAAGCATCAAAAGATGGCTAATTCCCGGTGTGATCAGAAATGTGAGCGCTAACCCCACAAATGCGAGCCAAATATCTATTGTCATATTCGTTCTTAACGCAGTGCTAACCATATGTCTTGCATATCTTGACCATGCTGAGTCGTCTTAAAACCTTCAAGCGCCATTGGAGCGTTTATGCGATTGTCGGCTTATATCTTTATCTCGCCATACATGCGCTCAGCGGTAATCAGGGCATTATGCGCTGGGTAGATTATCAAGATGATATAGCGCGGCATAAAAAAACCTTGCAAGTTTTACAAGCCGAGCGCGAGGAGCTTGAAACACAAACCGAGGCGTTGGGCGTCAACCAGTTAAATTTAGATATGTTAGATCAGAAATCTCGGGAAATGTTATTTGTTTCGTACCCGAAAGACATTACTATTTTCCTTGACCAAACCCCTTAAATTTCTTCATAAGACCTATATAATATTTCATTCATTATAGATGAAAACGTCATTTGTTTCGTATATGAAGTGAATTTCAAGGATAAAGTATGGCCACGAAGAAAACAGCTAAGAAGACCGTGAAGAAAACGCCTAAAACTGCAACGCCAAAACCTCTGGCGACGGCGCGTTCTGAACTCACCCAGTTTTACAGGGAAATGCTGCTTATACGGCGATTTGAAGAAAAAGCCGGGCAATTATACGGTATGGGGCAGATTGCTGGGTTTTGTCATCTTTATATCGGACAAGAGGCTGTTGTGGTGGGGTGTCGCGCCGGTATGAAAACGGGGGATCAAATGATTACAGGCTATCGCGATCATGGTCACATGTTGGCATGCGGAATGGAGAGCCGAGGAGTGATGGCGGAATTGACGGGACGCTCGGGAGGGTATTCACGGGGTAAGGGTGGTTCTATGCATATGTTTAGCACTGAAAAAAAGTTTTATGGCGGACATGGTATTGTCGGCGCACAAGTCCCACTTGGAGCGGGTCTTGGCTTTGCTAATAAATATTTGAATAATGGGAATGTAAGCTTGGCCTTTTTCGGGGATGGGGCGTCAAATCAAGGACAGGTATACGAGACGTTTAATATGGCGAAACTTTGGGATTTACCTGTCGTTTTCGTTATTGAAAACAACCAATATGCTATGGGTACATCTGTAGAGCGGTCTTCCGCCGAAACAGAACTGTTTAAACGCGGATCAAGTTTTGAGATTAAGGGATTGCAGGTCGACGGTATGAATGTGCTGGAGGTACGTGATGCGGCCAAAACTGCCATTCAGTATGCGCGTGACGGCAAAGGCCCCATAATATTGGAAATGAAAACCTATCGGTATCGCGGGCATTCCATGTCTGATCCGGCTAAATATAGATCGCGTGATGAGGTCACTAAAACCCGAAGCGAACGTGATCCTATTGATATGGTCAAACACCGCTTAATTGAGGAAAAGTGGATTGATGAGGCTGGATTGAAAGCGATTGATAAAGATATTAAAGCTATTGTCGCAGATGCGGCCGAATTTGCGCAAACCTCACCAGAACCCGACCCGAGCGAACTTTATACGGATGTTTTGTTAGAAGCTTAACATGCGACTTGCCCAGCTCAATATTGCGGATGCACTTTATGACACTGATGATCCCCGTATGGAGGGTTTTACGGGCCGCATTGAACGTATAAATATCTTGGCGGAGCGGGCGCCCGGTTTTATTTGGCGTTTAACAGATGACGGTGAGAGTGACGGGGCTTTATCTCTACGCCTTGAAGGTCAAGGGGGTTATACCTTGGTGAATATGTCTGTCTGGGCCAATATTAATAGCTTGTATAATTTTGTTTATAAAACTGCACATGCAAAGGTTATGCAGGGCAAGGATGATTGGTTCAGGCCGATTTCGATGGCGCATATGGTGATGTGGTATGTGTCTGATCGACACAGGCCTGATCTTGACGAGGCGAAACACAAATTGGACTTAATACGTGATCAAGGCGCGACTTTTGACGCTTTCGATTTTCAAAACCCCTATTCAAGAACGGGGACACGTTTAACGCCGGAATCCGCAGTTAGGCGTAAAATGGAGGCTTATCATGACTGAAACCAGCTATTTAATTTTAAGTATCGGTTTGTATTTTCTGATGATTATTGTGCAGGCAATTTTTTCTGATCGAGAACATGGTGTGGTCGGGAATGCTGGACCCAGAGACAATCATGTTGATAAGACATTATCGGTTCAACGCGCCAAACGTGCCAATCAAAATATGAACGAGGGATTGATGATGTTCGTTCCGCTTATATTGATTGCGATACAAAGTGGACAGACGACGTCACTTACGCTTATCGGCAGTGCGATGTTTTTTTGGGGGCGTTTGGCTTATGCACCGCTTTACTGGTTTGGTGTCCCTTGGCTGCGGTCTATCGCGTGGTTCATATCGATTGGCGGAATCGTTCTGATTTTCATTACGCTTTTTTCGCTTATTTAATTTTGGTTTTTAAGGTTTCGTCATGACTATTAATATTAGAATGCCCGCGCTTTCTCCGACAATGGAAGAAGGCACATTGTCTAAATGGCTGATCAAGGAAGGAGATACAGTTTCTTCAGGTGATATTTTAGCTGAAATCGAAACTGACAAAGCCACAATGGAAGTTGAAAGTATAGATGAAGGCACAGTGGGTAAGATATTAATTCAGGCAGGCACAGATAATGTAAAAGTCGGGACTGTGATTTTGCAACTTTTGGAAGACGGCGATAATGCGTCCGATTTGACACCCCCTATTGAAGCCACAGCTCTGACGCCAGAGACATCGATGCCAAAAGAAAATACAGTCTCGCCAGATATGGATTTTGTGGCACAAAAGCCGTCTGTTGAAAAATCGACCATGCAGGATCCTGATATACCGGCCCATATAAATATGAAAGAAACGACGGTTCGAGATGCTTTGCGGGATGCGATGGCAGAGGAAATGCGTCGCGATGAAAACGTATTTGTAATGGGAGAAGAAGTTGCCCAATATCAGGGCGCATATAAGGTTACGCGCGAATTATTACAGGAATTTGGTGCGCGTCGTGTCATTGACACCCCGATAACCGAACATGGTTTTGCAGGTATTGGTGTGGGCGCAGCGATGGGAGGACTAAGGCCTGTCGTTGAATTTATGACATGGAACTTTGCCATGCAAGCCATTGATCATATTATAAACTCTGCCGCTAAGACGCTCTATATGTCGGGGGGACAAATGCGGTGTCCGATTGTGTTTCGTGGCCCTAACGGGGCAGCCTCTCGCGTCGGGGCGCAGCACTCTCATGACTATGCGTCATGGTATGCGAATGTTCCGGGCTTGAAGGTTGTCGCCCCTTACGACGCGGCGGATGCGAAAGGATTGCTAAAGGCCGCAATCCGTGATCCGAACCCCGTTGTATTCCTTGAACATGAACTCCTTTACGGGGAAACATTTGACGTACCGGATATGGAGGATTTCCTAATCCCCATTGGTAAGGCCAAAGTTAGACGCACAGGGGCCGATGTCACGATTGTGTCTCATTCCCGCATGGTTGGACGTTGTCTTGAGGCGGCGGATAAATTGGTGGGTATGGGTATTGATGCGGAGGTCATTGACTTGCGTACGATACGTCCGCTTGATAGTGACTCCGTGATTGAAAGCGTTAAAAAAACTAACCGTCTTGTTTGCGCTGAAGAAGGTTGGGGACAAAGTGGTATTGGCGCGGAAATCGCCTCGCGCGTGGTTGCGCAGGCTTTTGACTATCTCGACGCTCCGCCAGAACGTGTCTTTCAAGTCGATGTGCCTCTGCCTTATGCGGCCAATCTCGAAGCTCTTAGTTTGCCGGATGCGGACGATGTTATCGCTGCTGCCAAACGCGTCTGCTATAAGGATTAAATTATGCCTATCGAAATCCTGATGCCCGCTCTTTCTCCCACCATGGAAGAGGGAACATTGTCTAAATGGCTCGTCAAAGAAGGCGATACGGTAAATTCCGGTGATTTATTAGCCGAGATTGAAACCGATAAAGCGACCATGGAGGTGGAAGCGGTCGAAGAGGGCGTTATGGCAAAAATACTTGTGCCGGGCGGCACAGAAGGCGTTAAAGTCAATGCTCCGATTGCGATCTTGCTCGAAGAGGATGAAGATGCCAGCGTCATGGACGGATATATAACGGGCGGTAACGTCGCACCAAATGCCGAGCCTGCCCCCGCACCTGCCCCGCAAGCTACAGCCCCAGCGCCTAAAGCTGAGGCTGAAATTGCCAAATTAGCCCCTGCGCCGAACTCGTCAGGCCAGCGTATCAAAGCTTCACCTCTGGCTAAACGACTTGGCATTGAAGCCGGACTGGACCTTGCAAAACTAAGCGGGTCTGGCCCGAATGGTCGTATTATTAAAGCGGATATTGAGGCCGCTAAATCCGATAGGGCGACACTGGCAAATTCCGATACTCAAGCGCCGACGCAAACTTTACCAACACCCGAAGCGGCGTCAAGTGCTACGACGACCGAAGTCGGCATGCCTTTGGGTGGCGGGGCGGAGTATCTTGAAAAAATGGGAATTACGCCGGGGACATATGCTCTAGAACCTTTAGACGGTATGCGCCGTGTTATCGCTAAACGCCTTAGTAGTTCCAATGTAAATGTACCGGATTTCCCGCTTACAGTTGATTGTGAAATCGACGCACTTTTGAAAATGCGTAAAGAGCTTAATATACAAGCGTCCGAAGGCGTGAAGATCAGTGTTAATGATATGCTTATCCGGGCCTCGGCCTTGGCGCTTGAACATGTGCCAGAGGCCAATGCGAGTTTCACGCCAGACGGAATAGCATATCACCATAATGCTGATGTTGCCGTAGCCGTGGCCATTGATGGCGGGTTGATAACGCCCATTGTACGTGCGGCAAATAATAAAGGCCTTTCAACAATTTCTATCGAGATGAAAGACCTTGCAGGACGCGCCAGAGACCGTAAGTTGAAGCCGCAGGAATATCAGGGTGGAACATTTAGTATTTCTAACCTTGGCATGATGGGAATACGTGAGTTTGGGTCTATCATTAATGAGCCACATGGCATGATTTTATCTGTTGGAGCCGGGTCTCCACGCCCTGTAGTCAAAGATGGTGCGCTGGCTGTTGCCACGGTTATGACGGTGACTTTGACATGTGATCACCGCGTGGTCGACGGTGCTTTAGGGGCAAAATGGTTGAAACATTTCAAGCGTTATGTTGAACACCCGATCACAATGATGTTGTAAAGGCATTAACAGTTTAGGTATAGGCTATCTGCAACTTGCACTTTTCTCTACATTTGAGCCGGTGGAATAAAGTAAAT
>CAZSKN010000006.1:0-92692 GCA_964607445.1 uncultured Caulobacterales bacterium | reverse complement strand
TAAATACGCGTTAAAGACGTAAATTAACTACGCCTTCCCGCCTGACTGTGGCAAGGGCTTGCCCCAATCTCGACTTAATTTATAATTAACGAGTTTTTAACGTTAGGGTGGAGGTAGAGATGCTTGCAAAATCATTGCTTGCCGGATTGGTATCTGCGGTTATGGCAGGAGGTGTCGTTTATTATGGAACTGAGCCTGTTGCAAAAAAAAATACCCGCCTGACGCCACCTGCCCAGACACCGCTTTCAATTTCAGCGGATATACATGCATCAAAAGATAAAAAGTCTAGCGCAGACCGCTTGGAAAAAACGCTTGCATCACCCCAATCTAAAAAAGTCGCGACGACCGATATAGCTGATGTGAGGTCTAATGCGGGTAAGGCCGATATGTCATCGAGCGCGCCGGAAAAGAAAAGGTGGCTTGATCAATATTTGAAAAAACAAAAGGATTCGGCGCCGGAGACTGAGCCGGAGATACAGGACACACCTAGTGCACAGCGCTCTGGTGCAAGTGCTGAAAAGGCTGAAATGGCCGAAATGGTTATGCCAGAAACCAAAATAGACGAGAGAGAAAATATTGACCTGACACCCGAGACAAAGTCTCCTAATGTGCGTAATTATGACGATCTTATGCCAGAGGACAATCCTGAGCAAAGGGGTGATGAGGGCGATAATGTTGACTCTCAGTTGAAAGTCGAACGTCAGGTTGAGGCCGAAATGCCCCGGTTTGAAGCCGATTTATCTCGCCAAGCTGATGCGGATTTAAATATGGATAAACCGTCTGATAAGACAGGCGTTTTTGATGTTGTTTTTCATGAAATTCAGGCCTTTGATGCCCCTGAACTTAAGGATCAAGCCTATTTTTCTTTGGTGACAAAGGCTTTAGATGAGCGCGCCTATGTCGTAGCGCGTAAAGCCATTAATTTGATAAAAACACCTGAAATGAAAGAGACGGCACGGATTAATCTGGCCGTGACATATGGTCGGGATGGAGACTTTGACACAGCTTTTGCATTGGTCAATGACGTCGAACAAGGTGAATACCGCGATATATTGCGGTTACAGGTTATTGAAGCTTTGATGGGGCCTGTCGCGCAATAAGTTGTTCGTAAAATCTATAAATATTATAAAAGTAAAGTCATATAAGGCTTAAATTTTTGACGCATATCCTTTATAGGTACAGACATTGTTTTGCCCGCCTCTAAAGGTCTATTTATGACAAAATCTAGCTATGACGTTATTATAATTGGTTCCGGACCGGGAGGCTATGTCACGGCTATTCGCGCGTCACAATTAGGTTTTAAAACAGCCATTGTTGAAAAGGCTGAGTTGGGCGGCGTGTGTTTGAACTGGGGTTGTATTCCCACAAAAGCGCTCCTGCGCTCCGCCGAAGTTTATCACAATATGCAACATGCTGGTGAGTATGGGTTAAGCGCGACCGCCGGGTTTGATTTATCAGCGATTGTAAAGCGATCCAGAAAAATTGCCGGACAACTTTCTGGTGGAATTAAATTCCTTATGAAGAAACATAAGATTGATGTTATTACTGGTATGGCAAAGTTAAAGCCGTGGGGTGACGCGCCTTTGGTGGTTGTGGATGCCCAAGAATATGCGGCTAAACATGTTATCTTAGCGACAGGCGCACGCGCGCGTACATTTCCTCAAGCAGGATTGGAACCGGACGGGGACTTAATCTGGACAGCCCGTGAGGCCATGGTGCCAGAGACTATGCCTGAAAAATTATTGATAATCGGCTCCGGGGCTATCGGGATGGAGTTTGCGAGTTTTTATGATGCCTTTGGCGCTGATGTAACGGTGGTCGAAATGGTTGATCGCATTCTACCCGCAGAAGATGCTGAAATATCGGCTTTGGCGGCAACAGCTTTTAAAAAACGTGGGGTGACGATCAAGACATCCACTCAGGTAAAATCAGTAGTCAAAAATAAATCCTCGGTTACTGCAACCTTGTCGCATGAGGGAAATGAAGAATCCCTTGAATTTGACCGGGTTATTCTGGCTATCGGCATTGTTGGCAATACGGAAGATATGGGGTTGGAAGCCTTGGGCGTGAAGATTGATCGCACGCATATCGATGTAGATGCCTATTCCTTTACCGGCGTAGCTGGATTATATGCTATTGGGGATGTCACAACCCCGCCTTGGCTTGCGCATAAAGCGTCGCATGAGGGTATTATTTGTATTGAAAAAATTGCCGGAAAAAACCCGCATCCATTGGATAGTCATGCGATTCCGGGTTGTACCTATTGTCATCCCCAAATCGCGAGTGTCGGGTATACGGAAGCCCAAGCGTTAGAGGCTGGTCACGAGGTGAAAATAGGGCGATTTCCGTTTATAGGAAACGGTAAAGCAATAGCCCTAGGAGAGGCGGAAGGACTTATCAAAACTGTATTTGATGCGGACACTGGAGAGCTTTTAGGCGCGCATATGATCGGTGCCGAAGTTACTGAGTTGATACAGGGATATACGATCGCCAGAAAGCTGGAAACGACTGAGCACGAGTTAATGGAAACCGTATTCCCACATCCCACGCTTTCTGAAATGATGCACGAGGCGGTCTTGGAAGCGTATGGCCGGGTTATTCATATCTAACCCTAGCTCCGTGCACGACGTCGTTTAATCTAGCAGCATATCGGATTTATTATAGCGTGGTTTACAGCGACCAAAACGCAATTTCTCGGCAAAGAGTTTTTTACGCGCTAGCATAGGCTTTTCGATCAAATGCCATGATGTATAAGCTATCAGCGCGGTCAAGGCGAGGGACGTAAGAAATAAAGTACTGATGCCCATATCCGGAAAATACATATATACAGTTTGTAATATACACCAATGGTAGATGTAGATGCCGTAGGATAGATCATCTAGGTTTTTCATCCAGTCTAGTTTAGGAGCCCTCATATATGCGACCAGAAAGACAAAATAGGCGAGGGTGATATTCATCATAATCTCTCCCATATATAAGGCGTGGGTTAAAGCCGTTAACGCGAAACAAATAATGAGGCCGAATAGATTAAATGAGAGGCGATCTTTATAGGTATAAATAGCCGCACCCAATCCGTAGGCTATCCCAAATCGTAAAATGTTTTGCCCTGTACTGGGGAGTATATCCCAAACGCCTGTATATTTGGCTAATAACCAGCCGATGCAGGGCAATATAAATTGGGCGAGTACCATCCATTTATGGCGAAAAAGCCCTATAGAAAATGCGAGCGCAGTACCCATATAAGCCAAGATTTCATAACGTAATGTCCAAAGCGGGATAGATCCCACTTGCTCGGCATTATTTTCAAATATTCCAGGCATGTTCATTTCAGGAATAAGAAAACTTAAGACCCAAACCGGTTGCATATAAAAATCTTTATGCGCGAAAAATTCTGTTAGGGGCAATGAGGTCGCTAGCGGGCCGATGAAAAACATAACAAAGAAGACATGGACAATCAGTGCCGGATATATTCGTAACAATCTGGCCGATGAAAATTCCGCGATATCGCCGCGAAATAACATGCTTTTTGTAACCAAGAATCCAGACGCTATGAAGAAGAGATTGACCGCAAGATAATTATAACTGAAATGGTAAATCAGTATCGGCTCGATATCGCTTCTGAATTTTACGACATGACTGTGACCTATTACGACAAGAATCGCGAATAATATGCGGAGTGGTGTGAAAAAATTATCATGACCGTCGCGGATAATTACGGATTTAAACATATTGGAGCCTCGTTTTGTAACTACCAGAATTCATTTAATTAAATGCAAACTTCTAATTAAATGCAAACATTGTACCAAGATGTGGTTAGGGTTTATGTTAGCGCATTCATTGATAATATGGACTATTCAGCCCTTGTGTTTTAACCCCTATCGGCCCATTTATAGATTATGGCTATTTTGATAGATAAGACCGTTAAATCGGATAAAAAACGACAGGCGCGGCATCCTGAAAAGATACACCGCCCAGATAATGACGTTCTGCGCAAACCGAAATGGATTCGGGTTAAAGCCCCGACATCAAAAGGCTATGTTGCGACTCGAAAAATTGTCAAAGACAAAGGCTTAGTTACGGTTTGTGAAGAGGCTGCCTGTCCAAATATCGGGGAGTGTTGGGAAAAATCCCACGCTACCTTTATGATTTTAGGCGAAATCTGTACACGGGCGTGCGCATTTTGCAATGTCGCAACAGGATTACCCAAAGATGTAGATGCCTATGAACCTACAAAAATTGCGGATGCCGTTGCGGAAATGGCTTTGCAACATGTTGTCATAACCTCCGTAGATCGAGATGATTTGGCCGACGGTGGGGCGATTCATTTCGTTAAGGTTATAGAGGCAATAAGGACGCGTTCACCTAAAACGACGATTGAAATTTTAACACCTGATTTCCTACGCAAAGACGGCGCCATTGAAACTGTTATTGATGCGCGACCTGATGTGTTTAATCATAATTTAGAAACCGTGCCTAGACTTTACCTGAAGATCAGACCTGGCGCCCGGTATTATCATTCTTTACGCGTTTTAGAACGTGTTAAGGAACGTGATCCTTCACAATTTACAAAATCAGGACTTATGGTTGGATTGGGTGAAACCAAAGAAGAAATCATGCAGGTTATGGATGATATGCGGTCTGCTGGGATCGATTTTTTGACAATCGGCCAATATTTACAACCGACACGTAAACACGCGCCCATAGACCGCTTTGTTACGCCAGAAGAGTTTAAAGCCTATGAAACTATTGCAAAAGCCAAAGGGTTTCTTTTGGTGTCTGCTACACCTTTAACGCGCTCCAGCTATCATGCGGATTCCGATTTTGCAAAATTGAAAGCGGCACGAAACGCATCTCTAGGGTAAGTTGGCCTAAAACATGCCAGCCACAAAAATATTCAAACATATCCACCATACACCGGATAATTTACTGGCTATGGTTGCCGACGTTGAAACTTACCCTCAATTTATTGAATTATTGTCGAAAACGCGTGTGTCCAAAAAACGTAAGCTTTCGGCTTCAGAAATTGAATTCGAAGCGGATGTTATCGTGTCTTATAAATTTTTAAACGAAACGTTCCGCTCCTTGGTTAAGGTATATTTAGATAAAAAGAAGATTGTTGTAAAAAAGCCTGATCGGTCCGGGGCTGTAAAAACCTTGTCAAATATCTGGGTGTTTCATCGCTTATCAGACGGGTCGACACTGGTTGAATTTGATGTCGATGTCCGTTTGAAAGCTTTACCGTTGGAAATATTAGTGCGGGATAAATTTGATAAAGCCGCGAATTATATTATGCAACGTTTTGAGGCCCGCGCAGATCACCTCTATTCACGGTTAGTCAAAACGGATTTGGATATGAGTGCAGAATTGACCGCTATTGGCTTACCTCAAATGCAACTCTAGCTTTTTTAAGGCTTCGAAAACTGTTGCGTCTCTGACCTTATTACGACCTATATCGCCAAAATTAAAGCCTTGGGTTTCAATGCTTAAATTCTGATTTATGTTGGCGGCTAATCCCATCCAAACCGTACCGACGGGCTTGTCAATTGTACCGCCAGTTGGACCCGCTACGCCTGTTACAGATATAGCAATATCAACGCCGATTTGATCATATGCACCTATGGCCATAGCCTTGGCAACGGCGGCGCTGACCGCACCGTGATCGTTTATCAGATCTGGCGTTACATTTAATCTTTTGGTTTTTACCTCATTGTCATAGGCGATAATACCACCTTTAAAGACCTGGGAGGACCCATTTATGGACGTTATGGCGGCACCAATAAGCCCGCCAGTACAACTCTCTGCAGTGGCAATGGTCATATTGGCCCTTGTGGCCAAATCGATCACAGACCGAGCCCGTGCAAATATTTCGGCAAGTTTGGGGTGAGACATATATTATCCAATTATCACAGTGAATCTGGTAGACGAATTGTCGCTACGGCCTGCGCCGCTAAGCCTTCTTCGCGGCCTGTAAATCCCAATTTTTCTGTAGTCGTAGCTTTGACAGAAACGCGACGGATTGGAAGATTACAAATTTCGGCTATCCGGGCCTGCATCGCGCCGCGATGAGGTTTTATTTTTGGTTTTTCGCAAACAAGTGTGACATCAACATGTTGTAACCATCCGCCGCGCTGTTTGATTTTATTGACAGCATACGCCAGAAATTGATCAGAGGCTGCATTCTTCCATTGCGGATCACTGGGTGGGAAATGGTCTCCAATGTCTCCATCCGCAAGAGCGCCGAATATAGCGTCGGTCAAGGCGTGTAAGCCCGCGTCGGCATCACTGTGGCCGAGCAAGCTATAAGGCGCTGGAATTTTGATGCCGCATAACCAAATGCCGTCACCGTCTGTGTATCTGTGCACGTCATAGCCTGACCCTGTAGCTGTATATGTCTGGGATTGGAGCATGGTTTCGGCCTTTTTAAAATCTTGGGGATAGGTTACTTTAAAATTCGTTTCGTCTCCGGTCACAAAATGGATATGCATTGCTCTGGCATGGGCCACGGCGACATCGTCGTCAAAACTCTCATTTGGTTTGAGAGTGTTATACGCGGCCATAAGTGGGGCGTAGTGAAACCCTTGAGGTGTTTGCACGCGGTGAAGATTGGCGCGTGATACGGAGTGACCATCGGAGGATTTCAAAGCGTCAATAACGGGCAGGGCCGGTATCGCTGACGGATGCGTCTCTAAAGCTGTGAATATGCGTTGCATAAGTCCGGACGTTAAAAACGGTCGCGCGGCGTCATGGATAAAGACTAAATCGGGAGCGATATCTTGTAAGGCTTTCATTCCGGCCATGACAGAGGCGGTACGGCTGTCTCCCCCTAAAGTCAAAATAAGATCAGGCCTATTGTGTGTGATATCATCATCGGAGAGAAAGGGAATAGCTCCACCTATCGCCTCTTGTATAAAATCATCATCTTTCGCGTGAACGATAACAATAACATCAAAATGTGCAGAGGTTAGAGCCGCATCCAAAGTCCATCGCAATAGAGGTTTGCCAGCAATAAAACGGTATTGTTTGGGGCGTTTATGATCATCAAGGCCCATTGCGCGTGCACCTATGCCCGCAGCGACCAAAATAAGTGCAGATTTTGTCATAATTCACAGTTTCCAGTGATGAAATATTGTGCGAGCCTATTTTAAGGGCTAAGAGGCCACCATGACTAATCCGCTGCAAATCGGCAAGCATAGATTATCTTCCCGCGTCCTTGTGGCCCCTATGTCGGGGGTGACAGATTTGCCATTTCGGAAAATATTGCAGCGATTTGAGCCGGGACTTGTGGTATCAGAAATGGTCGCAGGGGAGTTTTTAAGTAAGGGTAATCCGGAGTCTATTGCCCGCGCCGCCGGTCATGGAGACATAGATTTATTGGTAATCCAACTGGTGGGACGCGAAGCTAAATGGATGGCTGAGGGGGCAAAACTCGCCCAAGACGCGGGTGCAAAGATCATTGATATCAATATGGGATGTCCTGCGCGAAAGGTGACGTCGGGGCTTTCCGGGTCTGCCTTGATGAAACATCCAGACCATGCGCTCGATCTGATTGCTGCGACTGTGAATGCGGTAAACGTCCCTGTGACATTGAAAATGCGATTAGGTTGGGATGATGATCTTAGAAATGCTCCAGGCATAGCCCGGCGTGCCGAGGCCGCGGGCGTGCAGATGATTGTTGTTCACGGTCGAACGCGGTGCCAGTTCTATGACGGAAAAGCCGATTGGGCGGCCATTCGTGAAACGAAAAATGCCGTTAACATTCCAGTTATTGCAAATGGGGATATTTACACGGCGAAGGATGCAAGACAGGCCTTACAACACTCTGGCTGTGATGGGGTTATGGTTGGGCGCAGTTTGGTCGGTGCGCCGTGGAACCTCATGAAAATTAAAGCCGAAATTGACGGGCCGGCAGTGGAGGCAAAAGAGTGTGTTTACACAGAAATTACACCGGATGCGGCTTACGACGTATTACGGAGGCATTATTTGGATATGCTGGATTTTTACGGAGAAGCTAAAGGTCTTCGGGTCGCCCGAAAGCATTTATCTGGCTATATCAATTGGCTCGCAGATCAATCGGGTGAAAATTTAGATGTTTTACGGTCAGAGATTTGTCGTTCGACGGAACCTGAAACTGTATTGGCAACATTAGAACCGATTTTCTTAAATTCATCTCTACGGGCGGCATAACGATGGCGAACACACATCATTTTGGTGATGTACTCATGGATGATTATCCGTTGCCTGTATTTTTATTAGGCGCAGAGACAGCAACGATACATTGGGTAAATCAAGCTGGACAAGCATGGTGTAATCAATCAAGTCGCGCCATTATCTCACGCCCGATATCGGACATAATCGAAAATTCAGATGCATGCATCGAGGCCTATCAACGCTGTGTGGATACAAAAGCTCCCGTTTCAATGTTGCATTATATCATCAAAAGAAATGGGTTTTCCGACCAAAGATGCCATATCATGATATTTCCGAGTGAAGCGGGAATCGGATTTTCAATACTTAGGGTTGAAAGCGAGCCTAATGAAACACGCGCACCCACTGAAACTCTAAGCGCGATGGGGCGTATGTTGGCGCATGAGATCAAAAATCCATTGGCGGGCATTAGTGGCGCGGCCCAATTATTAAAGGAAGACGTAAAAACTGACGAAGGGCGGGCCCTAATCGATTTAATAAAATCAGAAATTGGACGCATTAGTCGACTGGCCGATCGAATGGAACGGTTAGGAGATATGGATAAACAAAACTTACAGGACGTAAATATCCATGAAATATTACGCAATTCGCGTAAGGTTATTCAATCTGGAGTATCAAATAATGTTGTGTTTACAGAAAGTTATGACCCTTCCTTACCTTCAACAAAAGGGGATGCAGATGCGCTTATGCAAGCGCTCTTAAATCTTATTAAAAATGCAGTCGAATCTATTGAACGGGCGCATGAGGCGGATACGCAAGAACGCAAGACAGGCTATCAAGGCGAAGTGCGATTAATAACTAAATTTAGATCAGGTGTCCGGCGACGTCAATCTTCTGGAGCTGTGCAAAGAGATGTTAATGCCCATGGGAAACAATTGCCGATCGAGATCAGTATTATTGATAATGGGCCGGGCATTCCTGAAAATATCCGCAATGAAATTTTTCAACCCTTTGTTACAAATAAACCCGCAGGACAAGGGCTAGGCCTCGCACTTGTTTCTAAAATCGCGCAGGCTCATGGCGGGATGGTGGAAGTGCAGTCGCGTCCCGGCCAAACTATGTTTTCAATTCTTTTACCAGTATCTGATGAGGAAAATTCATGACCTATGACATATTACTTGCTGATGATGATGATAGTGTTCGATTGGTCTTAAGCAAAGTTTTAACCCGGGCTGGGCATACGGTGAAAGCCACTGATAATGCCGATACATTGGTCAAATGGGCAACGGCTGGTCAGGGCGATATTGTCCTAACAGATGTTATGATGGGGGGGCGCGAAGTGTTTGAAAGCTTGCCGGAATTATCCCAAGCTCGACCGAATATGCCGATTATTGTTATCAGTGCTAATAATACCGTCAACACGGCCTTGAAATCCGGTGAGCATAAAGTTTTTGAATATGTGCCTAAACCGTTTGAATTGGAAGATGTGACTCAGGCTGTGGCGCGTGCAGGATTAAGTGTAAACCCGCGCCTTAGCCGACCGAAAGTTGATTTGAAAAAACTGCCGATGATAGGACGTAGTCCAGCCATGCAACCTGTATATCGAGCGGTATCTCGCTTTGCGTCAGGCGATTTGCCGATTCTCATACAGGGAGCCGTGGGAACCGGTAAGGACCTTGTCGCTAAACTCTTACATAATGGGGGGCCACGGAAAAACCGTCCGTTTTTACGCACGACAGATTTTGAGAATACATCTCTGACCTTGCAAAAAGTCAATGGCGGGGACTTATATATAGATGAGGTGGCAGAATTAACCGCGATCCAACAAGAAGCGCTTTTATCTCTGATGACCGAAGCCGAACATATCCCTCCGACATCTCGACCGCGGATTATTTCGGCGACACGAAAAGATTTACGCCAATTGGCCCTTGATGGTGATTTCCGAGATGACCTGTTGTTCCGGATCAATGTTGCCGAAATCAGAATCCCGCCCTTATCGGAACGAGACAAAGATACATATGAACTAGCTGAAGTTTTTTTAAGTCAGGCCTCTAAATCCGCGAACAGACGGTTTGAGCCTTTGGCATTAAATGTTTTACACCGTCATGACTGGGTAGGAAATGTTAGGGAATTAGAAAACCTGGTCAGGCGTTTGTCCGTTTTATATTCGGATGATGTCATAACGGCCGAAATGGTTTTGCAAGAGTTTTCAAAAGATATCTCTCATTCGGGGAGTCAGAAGGAAAGTGAAACGTTGACGGCCTTATTAGAAGAGGCGTGTCGGCGTTTAATGAGCAGCCCGCATACCGAGGCAGAAACACCTTACCAAACAGCTTTGGCGTGGGTTGAAAAGCCGCTCATTGTTGAAACACTCCGCGTTACGGGAGGAAACCGTGCAAAAGCAGCTGAGCTTTTGGGCATACATCGAAATACTTTGCGGACGCGGCTAAAGAATTTAAATATTTCGTAGCTGTTCAAATTATCGTCTTTCTTATATGATTAGTGAGTTGATTTTTTGCAACACTGAGGTAAAGAAGTAACATATTGCGTCCAAAGCGCGTCATTGTTGATATGTATGAACTCCGAAACGGGTATCCGTATTAAAAATACTCAAGTGCTTCCCAGAGCTTTCCGGACACCGGAAATTTTCCAATCAGCTATATTTGTTACGTTTTTTTTCGCGGCCATATTTTTAACTGTATTGGGGACGCTCTATTCTTTATCGAGCAATTCAGTGCAGGCCGAACAAGCCTATACAATATTATTGTTTAACCTGCCTTTGATTGCGTTTTTAGGCGTATATATCCTTTTACGGGTTTGGCAGGCATTATTTTCGACGCAAAGAGCCTTATCTATACCGCTGTTACACCGTAGATTCGTCATGATTTTCAGCCTTGCGGCGTTATTGCCGGCTATTCTGGTCGGCGGGTTTTCTACTACATTAATAAGTCGGAATATTAATGATCTCTTTGGTGAAAATGTACGGACAAATATGAATCAGGCGCGTGAGTTCTTGAATGATTATTTGTCAGAACAATTACAAGATTTAGTTCGCAACGTAAATGCGGCTAAAATAGCTCTAGATGATAGCGAGAGCGTTCTCTCCCACCGGATTACATTAACTGCAAATATTCAAAAAATTGCACGGACACGCGGGATGGATGTTCTCTATATTTTAACGCAGGACGGAGATGTCTTAGCGCGCGTAGAAGGGCCGCGAGCGCCTGAATTAAAGGTTCCGACTTTAGCTGCATTTGAGGCTTTGGAGGCCCCGGGAAAGATTGCATTTCAAAGTCAAGACGAGATCGATTTTCTCGTGGGGTTAACGCGATTGGAAAACTATGATGATGTGTATCTATATGTCGGACAATTCCTCAAGTCCCAAAGTCCGGTTTTGTCGAGCATGAACGGTATTGATAAAGCCAGCCAGTCCCTAGATAAGTTTAATTCTGACCAGTTTTTATTTAACAAGATATTTTTTCTTACCTTTGTTGAAACGGCTTTGCTTTTATTATTTGCAGCCATTTGGTTGGGTTTCATTCTTGCTAATCGCATTCTGGATCCTATTGGGCGTTTAGTGGAAGCGGCCGAAGACGTGCGTGAGGGTAATTTATCCGCGCGAGTGCACGTTGGCGGGCAGTGGGGTGAAATCTCTGACCTCGGTAGTGCTTTTAACAGGATGACCCGGCAGTTACGTTCCCAGCGTGATGAATTAATTCGCGAGCATGATATTTCTGAACAGCGGCGACAATTTTCCGAAGCCGTTTTATCAGGGGTACGGGCGGGTGTTATAGGTTTAACACAAGAGGGGCGTATTTCTGTAGTCAATGATTCAGCCGAACGTTTGCTTGACCTTACGTCTCGTCAATTGGTTGGACAACCTTTAGATAAAATTCTGACCGAATTTACTCCCGCATTTCAGGCCGCCAGAGAAAACATTACAGGTACGGCTGAGGATCAGGTCAATTTTCAAATCAATACGCAAACCCGTAATTTTGACTTACATGTATCCGCCTATCAAGGCGTACGGGATGATACGGGGTGGGTGTTGACATTTGACGATATGACGCGGTTAGTCAGCGCGCAAAGACATTCTGCGTGGCGCGAAGTTGCGCGCCGTATTGCTCATGAAATAAAAAACCCGCTCACCCCGATACAATTATCCGCAGAGCGGTTGGAGCGTAAATATAAGCACGAGGTCAAATCTGATCCCGCTGTATTTGAGAATTGCACGCAGACGATAATCCGACAGGTGACGAGTTTAGAAAAAATGGTGGATGCGTTTTCTGCCTTTGCTAAACGCCCGGTTCCTGTTTTTGAAAATATTGTGATCAAAGAGCTGTTGGATCAAGTTTTATTTGCTCAAGGTGTCGCTTATCCCGAAATATCGTTCCCGATTGATAACAATATTGGCAAAGAGTCTCATGTTTTTTGTGACGAACGTTTAGTTTCCCAAGCTATTGTCAATATTTATAAAAATGCAGCAGAGTCTATTGGACGTCGGCATGATGCAGACGGCAATATGGCTTTGGGGGGGGAAATTCGAACACAATTGGACAAGGTCGGCGAAACAATCATTCTATCTTTTACTGATAATGGTATTGGTTGGCCGCAATCGGATAAAGACAGATTGCTAGAACCATATGTAACAACCCGCGAAGGCGGTACAGGGTTGGGACTCGCTATTGTGCAACGTATTGCAGAAGACCATGGCGGCGACCTGTTATTATGCGAGAGGCCTGACGGCGATATAGGCGCGCGCGTACAACTCTACCTCCCGGGCGAACTTTCGGCTTTCCAAGAACATGATAGCGCTATGACCGCGAATGGATAAAATATGAAATATGATATTTTAATTGTTGAAGATGAAGAAGATATCCGCGCCATGGTTGCGGGTATATTATCGGACGAAGGCTATGATGTCAGGGAAGCATCATCGAGTGATGAAGTATTTGCTGCGGTTAAATCCCGAAGGCCGTCCCTCGTCGTTTTGGATGTGTGGTTAAAAGGTAGCGCAATGGATGGGATCGAGGTTTTGGATAGTCTAAAGGTCAGCCATCCAAATTTACCCGTTATTGTTATCAGCGGTCACGGTACAGTGGAAACGGCGGTTTCGGCCATTCGTAAAGGGGCTTTTGATTATATCGTAAAGCCTTTTAAAGCTGAGAAACTGCTTGTAACAGTCGGACGTGCTTTGGAAAATGCACGCTTACGCCAAGAAAATGAAGAATTAAAAGGTAAAGCCCCACGCGCAAATAAATTGGTGGGTACGTCAACCCACATTACCCAGCTACGTCATAAGATTGCAAAAATTGCTCCGACAAATAGCCGTATATTAATTTCGGGACCGTCTGGCTCAGGTAAAGAACTTATTGCGCGTTTGATGCACGCGCAGTCTGGGCGGGCAAATGGTCCCTTTAAGGCGGTCAATGCTGCCTCTATGGTTCCGGAACGGGTCGAGCAAGAGCTGTTCGGTTCTGTTGACGATGATGGGGTTTCGATCAAAATCGGATTATTAGAAAAAGCACATTATGGCACTTTATATCTTGATGAAGTTGCCGATATGCCACTTGAAACACAAGGGAAGTTGTTACGTCTACTTGTTGAACAACGTTTTCAACGTATTGGTGGTGAAGATGATGTGCAGGTGGATGTGCGTGTTGTGACGTCGACATCAAGAGATTTGGAGACTGAATCACGTTTGGGGCGGTTCCGCGAGGATTTGTACCATAGGCTGAATGTAATGCCCCTTGAAGTTTCAGCTTTATCGGAACGGCGTGAAGATATTCCGGAATTAGTCGAGTATTTTATCGAGCAATTGGCCGCGTCAACGGGTCTGCCGCCGCGTAAAATTGGTGATGATGCTATGGCTGCACTACAAGCCCATGATTGGCCGGGAAACGTGCGTCAATTGCGAAATAATGTCGAACGCTTACTTATTTTGGCGACAGGGGATCCTACGCAACCGATTACCCTTGAAACATTACCGTCTGAGGTTTCTGTTGTGCGATCCGCAGGAAGTCCACGTGGGCGTGAGCGGGTTATCGCAATGCCCTTGCGGGATGCGCGCGAGCATTTTGAACGCGAATATTTACAAGCACAAATCGAGCGATTTGGCGGAAATATTTCAAAAACAGCCGCATTTGTGGGGATGGAAAGATCAGCTTTGCATAGAAAACTGAAATCCTTGGGTGTACAAGCGGGTAATCGTACAGCCGATTCATCACCTAAAGAAGTGAGTGGGTCTTGAGGGAACATAGCTATGAAAGTTATCATATGTGGTGCAGGGCGGGTTGGGCAAGGTATTGCGAGCCGTTTGGCGAACGAGAATAATGTTGTCACTATCGTTGATCTATCCTCTGAACTTATTCGTCGTATAACGACTGAGCTTGATGTTCGTGGAGTGGTCGGGCACGGAGCGCACCCTGATGTTTTGAAACGTGCAGGTGTAGAAGATGCCGATATGATTATCGCCGTCACCTATTCGGATGAAGTTAATATGGTGTCCTGTCAGGTTGCGCATTCATTGTTCGCCGTTCCGACAAAAGTGGCCCGTGTGCGCGCGCAAAGCTATCTCGAAAACGAATGGAATGATCTTTATAGTACGCAGAACATGCCTATTGATATTATTATTTCACCGGAAATTGAAATCGGTAAAGCGATATTAAGACGCTTAAATACGCCGGGGGCTTTTGATGTCGTACCTTTTGCGAATGGGCGCGTACAACTCATCGGTGTGACCATTGAGGAAGATTGCCCGATAACAGATGTTCCATTACGGCAAATCCCAAATCTTTTCCCCGGTCTGCATGCCGTTATTATGGGTGTGAAACGGGACGGGGACGTTTTTGCACCCACAGAAGATGATCCTTTAGATGTGGGGGATAATGCGTATTTTCTTGTTCGGACGGAACATACGACGCGTCTTTTAGATATTATTGGTTCACGTGAAGAAAAAGCGCGTCATATCGTGATTATAGGTGCGGGTAATGTTGGCGCTTATGTTGCGCGCGAACTGGAGAGTGTTCCCGGTGTTCGGACACGGGTAATCGAGATTGACCGGGAACGGGCAGAGATCGCCGCTGAGAGTTTAAAGAAAACGGTTATTCTCAATGGCGATGCCATGAATGCGGATATTCAGCTGGAGGCCGGCGTTGCGACGGCAGAAATGGTTTTATGTCTGACGGATGATGACAAGATTAATTTATTGGCGGGTATTTTGGCAAAAAAGCTTGGGGCAAAATATGCAGGTAGCCTTATTAATGATATGTCAATGCAAGACTTGAAATCCGAAGTTGATATAGACATTGTTATTGACCCGCGCGCAACGACCGTCTCTTCAATTCTGCGTCACGTGCGGCGCGGACGTATTCTCGATGTGTTTACGATTGATGAGGGCGGGGCTGAAGTTTTGGAAGGCGAAGTTTTAGACACATCACCTATGTCCGGCAAATCGTTTGAAGATATCGGTTTGGTTGAAGGTATTGTAGTGGGGGCGATTATCCATAAAGGTGATGTTATTTATCCGGAACCCGATTACGTTGTAAAACCGGGGGATAAAATTGTTTTATTGGCAGAGCGCGAAGCTTCAAAACATGTGGAAAATCTCTTCCGTGTAAGCTCGGATTATTATTAGGCCGAATTATGGCTTTTACCCGCATAATCCTTTGGCTCGGTAATACATTGATATTCTGTGCGTTTATGGCCGCTCTTACGGCCGTTGCAGCCGTTTTTTTCGCAGAGTTTGGATTGGCGAGTCAATTCGCTGGCCTTGGCATTGCGGTCGGTGGATTGGGAATCATATTCATCTTAACGAGCTATAATACTCCAGCACGCGATAGTAACGCTGAAGCATTATGGTTTCTTTTATTGTTTTGGAGCCTTGTACCTGTAATTTGCGCTGTACCTTATTGGACATCTGGAGTTACGCATGCAGGGTTGATCGCCTATTTTGAAGCTGTTTCTGCTATCACGACTACTGGGGCTAGCACGCTCGATGCTGATAGTTTACCGCGTAGCCTGCATTTCTGGAGAAGTCTTTTGCAATGGTGGGGCGGTGTGTTTGCAGCCACCTTTGCGGTTGTAATTTTAGCTGCGCTTAATATTACCGGAACGGGCATTCACAGATCAATTTTATTTACGTTAAAACGTGGGGACTTATTCCCGCGTTTGCTGACTATCGGACGTATCATAGCTGGAATTTATGCGTGTATAAGCGCTATGTGTTTTTTAGGTTTATCCATCAGTGGAACTTCAATATTTGAGAGCCTTTGTCTCTCACTTACGTCTGTATCAACAGGAGGCCTAACACCGCGAAGTGATGTGTTAGCGCAATATGTGAGCCCGTTTGGAGCGGCAATAATGGCCCTATCCTGTGTTTTGGGGGCAATAAGTATCGCGGTTCTTTGGGATGTATTTAGATTGCGAAGCTGGATGTCTATTCGTCGATTATTTACAAATGTTGAACAACGCGGACTCTTTGTGATTTGTTGTATCATGATTGTGGTGGGGGTATTTTATACGGGGCCATTACATTTATCGACTGTGGCCTATGAAGCATTTTTCTTTGTCTCCTCCGCGGGGTTTGATTACCATGTCATTGGTGTGGAAATGTTACCGCCAGCCGTGTTAATTTTCGTCGCTCTCATTGGTGGAGCTGCTTTATCAACGGCGGGAGGGGTAAAAATTATCCGGATATTATTACTCTTTCGTCATGTCGCTACGGATTTGAGCCGTTTGACACATCCATCGCGTGTTCTACCGGTAAAGTTTCGTGGACGTACCATCCCCGACCGCGCCTTTCTTTCAATTTGGATGTATTTCTTTGGCTATACATTACTCTTGGCATTGGTAATCTTAGCCCTGAGTGCCACAGGGGTTAATTTCGAAACTGCCTCGATTGCCGGCGCTGCAACGATGTCGAATATGGGGCCGTTATTAGAGGCTATATCTGATTCCCAAACCTATCGTGATTTCTCGAATTTTCAGCTTTTGCTCTTAAGTATTGTTATGTTACTGGGGCGTGTTGAGGTGCTTGCCATGCTCGCTATGACCTTTCCATCGACATGGCGCCAATAATATTCAAAATATATGTGTTATGTTCTTGCCTATTCGGGACTGGAATGATTATTAAATCTTAAATGAGTGGGCCGCAGAAGATTCTGCATAAAGAGGGTGAACATGTCGCAAGATAAAAAACAAAATTTGCAGGATGTATTTTTAAATTCTGTTCGTAAAACTAAAACGCCATTGACGATTTTTCTGGTAAATGGTGTAAAATTACAAGGCGTTGTTACGTGGTTTGATAATTTTTGCGTTTTATTACGGCGCGACGGGCAAATCCAGCTCGTATATAAACACGCTATATCGACAATTATGCCGGGCGGGCCTGTGCAATTATTTGATCAAGAAACAAGTGAGGAGTAATCGAGCTGATTACCTTCTATTATAGGTGTGATTTGTGATTAAAGTCGATAAAGATCGACAATTAGCAATTATATTGCACCCTAAAAGTCTAAGGGCTGGATCAGAAAACGCGGCCTATGAACTTGAAGAGGCGGTTAATCTGTCAACGGCCTTAGATGTTGATGTTGTTGATACGGACATTATTTCCTTGCGGGACATTAAAGCTGGTACCTATTTTGGGAAAGGTAAGATTGACGATATTAAGGCGCGGGTTAAAGCCTATGACGCGACGCTCATCGCTATTAACGGCGCAATTACACCGATCCAGCAACGAAATTTGGAAAAAATCTGGAATACTAAAGTTATTGACCGCACGGGTTTGATATTAGAAATTTTTGCGCGGCGAGCTGCAACAAAAGAGGGGCGATTGCAGGTTGAACTTGCGCGTCAAATTTATGAACGTTCTAGATTGGTGCGCACGTGGACCCATTTGGAAAGACAACGCGGTGGGCAGGGCTTCTTGGCGGGTCCAGGTGAAACCCAAATCGAGGCCGATAGGCGAATGCTTGCGACCAAGATCGGGCGACTGAAACGGGATTTAGAAAGTGTCAGGCGTACACGCGGCTTGCAACGCGCTAAACGTCAACGCGCTCCAGAACGTATTGTGGCTCTTGTTGGGTATACCAATGCTGGAAAGTCTAGCATATTCAATCATCTAACATCAGGCGGTGTTCTGGCCAAAGACATGTTATTTGCTACTCTTGATACAACGCACCGCGTCCTTGAACTGCCAAGTGGCAAACCTGCCGTATTATCAGATACTGTGGGATTTATTTCTGACCTACCCACGCATTTGATTGATGCATTTCGGGCCACGCTTGAAGAGGTTAAAGAGGCGGATCTATTAATTCATGTGCGCGATATCTCAGATACATTAGGGGAGCAACGCAAAGAGGATGTTCTTGAGGTTTTAAAAGCCATTGAGGCCGGCCCTGAATATGGACAAAATATGTTAGAGGTCTGGAATAAATCAGATCTCTTATCCGGTGTTGAAAAAAATGTTATGGCCGAGCGCGCTAAGGCTCAAAGCTTATTAGAAGACGGGCAATCTGCCGTTTTGACGAGTTGTATCGAATCGTCAGGGCTAGATGATTTGCGGTTGCGTATTGAAGAGGCTTTAACTGAAAATGATGAGGTTCTTGACCTTAAAATCGGCCCCCAAGATTATGCAGCGCGCGCCTGGGTTCATCAAAATGGAACCGTATTGCGCGAAGATACCCGGCGTAGCGGTTTATGTGAAATGACGGTGAGATTATCACAAGCCGATATTGGAAAATTTCGGGCGCGTTATCCGAAACTTGTCGCTTAAATATGTGATGGGTTTTTTTTCTTGGCATCTTGCCAATAGGCTTCCATTTCATTCAATGTAAGGTCGGAAATGTCTCGATCCGTTAATTTAGCTTGAGCTTCTATATATTGAAAACGGCTTGTAAATTTGCGATTAGTTCTGCGCAATGCTCGCTCTGGATCAATTTTCATTCGCCGCGCGAGATTTGTAATTGAAAACAAAAGATCTCCGATTTCATCTTCGATAGCATCTGTGTCACCTGTATCAATGGCGTCACTGACTTCGCGGGCTTCTTCGGCTATTTTATCTGTAACACCCGACAGGTCCGGCCAGTCAAAACCCACTCTGGCAGCTCTTTTTTGCAATTTTTCGGCTCGCGTAAGCGCAGGCAAGGGGCGAGCAATATCGTCTAAAATGCTGGAATCAGGGCCGAGTTTTTGGACGCGCTCTAAGGCTTTGACGTCTTCCCAAACCTGTTTTTGCGCAGCGCTTGTTTCTTGACTATCTTTGATATCAAAAACATGTGGATGTCGTGAGACCATTTTATCAACGAGACGTTCGCACACATCATCCATATTAAAATAACCGGCTTCTTCGGCAATTTTGGAGTGGAATAAAATTTGAAATAATAGGTCGCCAAGCTCGTCTTTAAGGTCGTGCATATCGTACCGCTCTATCGCGTCATTGACCTCATAGGCTTCTTCAATTGTATAGGGGGCTATACTTTCAAAGGTCTGTACTGAATCCCATGGGCATCCTGTTTCAGGGTCGCGCAAACGGGTCATTAAGGCTTTTATTTTGCTATAGGGTGTATCACCCGTGAGCGTCATGGGCGTTTTAAGAGGGGTCATGTTTTTGGACCGCTTAGGGCTGCGAAGATTAAAGTTAAAATAACCGCTGCGCTAAGGCCATAACTCATCCAAATATAAAAGCCATATTTACCAAATTCGAACATTATAAATTATCCAATGTAGATATTGCCTTTGGTACGCTACGTGTGCGCGCCGTCATTTCCTGTAATATGCCCTTTTGCGTAAACCGTATAGATAGCCATGCAAAAAGTGCCGAATAAGCCAATGTCATCAGCCCGAGGGGGGTAAGCATTTCGACAGGTAAGCCCGGCGCGCCTAAATTAGAGAGTGTCGCGCGTTGATGTAATGAATTCCACCACTCCACTGAAAATTTGATAATAGGAATATTGATAAAGCCAACCATAGCTAAAATGGCGGCAAAGCGTGTCGCTTTATTTTTATCTTCTATCACTGTGGCGATGCTAAGATAAGCGAGGTAAATGAAAAATAAAAATAAAACTGAGGTCATACGGCCATCCCATTCCCACCATGTCCCCCATGTCGGCTTACCCCACAGCGACCCCGTTACAAGGCAAAGAAATGTAAACGCCAAGCCCGGAATAGCAAAGGCCCGGGCTCCTATATCTGCCAGGGGATGACGCCAAACAAAACTTACAAAACTCGCAAGCGTTAAAGCTGTATACGCCATGAGGGCTGTCCATGCGGCTGGTACATGGACATACATTATACGGACACTGTCGCCTTGTTGATAATCTGCGGGGGATACGATTAGGGCTTGCCAAAGACCCAAGATAAAAGCGATGAGGGCTATAATTGCGAATATCGGGGCAGCTATGCGTGCAAACTTAAGAAACCGATGTGGATTAGCGAGGTAATTAATCATAACTTACTCAAAATTTGTTTTTAACGCTGCCGTCGCCGCCGGAAGACCAATTGCAAGTGCGATAAGGCTCAATCCCAGTAAGGCCTTGAAAGGTGTCGCTGTAAAGCCCGAATTTACAAAACCTTCTGTCGCGCTAATGCCGAAAATAAAGACAGGGATAAGAAAAGGTACCGTTATAAGAAAGATCAAAAACCCGCCGCTACCTCGTGAAACTGTAAGGGCGCTGGCAAATACACCATAAGCCGATATTGCTGGTGCGGCTATCAAAAGTGACGCCATAAGGCCAATTATTTGTGTGCCTTCCAAGCCAAAGGCAAGCCCTGCAATCGGCAAGCTTACCCAGAGTGGGCCTAGGGCTATGATAGCAAAGGCGATAGTTTTACTCAAAGTAATTGACAGCATGTCTTGTGAGAACAAATAGATTTGCGCGAGAGATCCATCAGAAAAATCTGCTGTAAAAATATGCGAGAAAGATAAAAGTGCGCTTAGTAAAAACGCTAACCAGATAAAAGCAGGCGCGAGGGATGTTAGTATTTGCCCCGTGCCAGTTGCCAGAACGCATAGGCTCAGAAATAAAGTAAAAAAGGCTATGCCTAATATCCAATCGCTGGCTGAGCGCAAGGCTAAGCTTATATCTCGACCTATTAGCGCGCCCATAGCCTATCCCCTGTTGCGCCTATCATGCTATATGTCCATCTAATGTAGGACTTACTTTAAGAGATAAAATCCGCGTGTCATCCGAGAGTTTTTCTGCGGGACGGTGAGACGCGATTAAAGCGCTACCTCCATTATTGATATGGTTTGAAATAAGTGTGTTGACTATATCGATACCTAGATCATCCATTGCAGCCAATGGCTCATCCATAATCCATATGGGTTTTTGTGAAAGTATAAGACGTGCAAGCGCGAGGCGACGTTTTTGCCCGGCGGAAAGCGAGCCTATTTTAATATTCGCTTTACCTGCCAATCCAACTTGATTTAATATGGATTCTATTGACCCTTCAAATTTGCCAATTCTTTGCCAGAATCGTAATTCTTCCCAAGCGGTTAGGCGGGGTTTTAAACTATCTTGGTGGCCTTGAAAACCAATGAGGGTGGCAGGTTTTACCGATAGGGTTTGGGAGGTCCATTTAACATGTCCATGGTCTGGCCGTGCCAGTCCAGCCGCAAGGTGTAACAATGAAGACTTTCCAATGCCATTTGGCCCTTGTACCCAGATTATTTGACTGGGTTTTAATGTCATTGACAGAGAGGCAAAGAGCAGGTTTTGTCCGCGTTTCATAGACACATTGTCAATAACTAATTCTGTAGCAAGAGAATGAAACTGTGTCATTGGGGAGGTGCGGTTAAATCTATGTCGGATTTTCGACGCCGTCTATGAACGCTTAGAATAGCTAAGGCCCCGACAACAATAATGCCCCATGGAGCGGTCCATAAAACCAGAGTGCGCGCTTCTTTTTTAGGGCGTAAATGAATGTCGTCGCCATAAGTCGTGGTGAGTGATGTGATAATTTCATCATCTGATTTACCGGAAACAATTTCATTGATTATTTTTTCTCGAATGTTTTTTGATAATCCAGCATCGCTTTCACTAATGGATTGGGCGACACAAACCGGACATCGTATTTCTTTATACAATGCCTGCGCCCGTTCAATTTGATCTGCCGTTTGCGCGTGAGCTGCGGGTTCTAAAACAATGAAAATGCTTAGAGTTATCGCTGATATAACGGCGCGCGTAATCATGTTTGCGCCTCTATTTCACTTTGGAGAGTTACATTCGGTGGTGAGGGCGTTGACGTCAAAGACGGGACATGTTTTTTTGTCTCTTGCCAAGCTAATCTGGCAGCCAGAAACAACCCTAATGCCGTGATTAAGGTGCTTATCCATAGCCAAAGCATAGCTGGACGCATATGGAACCGCATCGCCCATAAGAGGCTGTCTCCATCTTGTCGATCTACGAGGTTCATAGACAGGCGTAAATCTCTGAATATGTTGCTTTGAATGTCAGCTTCTGATGTGGGGGTATTTCGCGCCGGGTAAAATCTGTATTCAGGGTTCAATGTCGTGATAAGCGTACCATTTTTCTTGACCTCAACCGCTCCAAATGCCGATATATAATTCTGTCCACGACTTTCGGTAATAGTTTTAAAGTCCAAAGTGTAGTCCTTGACAGTGAAGGATTGGCCCGGAGTCAATGGACGGTCCGCCTCTATGGTGAAAACTGTGGTTAGTGTGGCCGCAAGCACAAATATGCCTATGCCCAAATGGGAGATGGCCATGGGTAGACGTGATCTAGGCTGTAAGTGTGCGGAACGGCGCGCCGTCCGTTGCGAGAGCATTATAATGAAAACAGAAAGGCCTACGGCGCAGACCCCTAAGGCCGATGCTGTCAATAAGCCGACCCCAAGCGCTGACAAAAGGGCAAGGCCTAAAGGTATAAGGCTGTTTTTAAGTAAAGGTTTGAGTTTTGCCTTTTTCCAAGGAATTTCAGGCCCGAAGGCCATGAAAACAAGGGCTATAACCATAAGTGGTACAACTGTCGCATGATAAAACGGTGCACCTACGGCCAAAGGCGCCATGTTGAGTGCTTGAATAATGGGAGGATAAGCCGTGCCAAGGAAGATAGTAAATGCAATCGCGATTATAAAAAGATTATGCGAGAGCATGGCGCCGTCCCGACTAAATAGATTGTAATTTGGTGGGTGTGTGTCCGGGGCTTTAAGCATGATCAGTCCAAGGCCCGCGCCGACGAGAAATGTGAAATATAGGAGAATTGCAATGCCTCGCCCCGGGTCGGCCGCAAAGGCATGCACCGAGACAAGGGAGCCTGAGCGTACAAGAAATGTACCCAGCAAAGCAGATCCAAAGGCCAATATAGCTAAGGTCAGGCTCCAGTTTCCTAACCCGCCACGCGTGGACAAGGTCATAACCGAGTGGGCTAATGCCAGCCCGATAAGCCATGGGAGTACACTTGCATTCTCAACAGGATCCCAGAACCACCATCCGCCCCAGCCGAGTTCTCTATATGCCCACCAAGAACCTAAAATTATGCCAATTGTGAGAAATCCTAGAGCAATATATACCCAAGGTTTGACTATTACAGCCCATTTCCTTGCGGGCATTTGTGTAAAAAGTGCCGCCATTGCTAGTCCGTAAGGTATGACCATACCAACATATCCCATATAAAGGACGGGGGGATGTATAGCCAATCCAACATCTTGGAGAAGGGGGTTTAGGCCTTGACCTTCTAGGGGAAATGGCTGGGGCATTTTTGCAAATGGGTTGGAAAGTGTTGCAACAAAGATATTTAACCCGAGGCTGACTCCACCCAAAAACCCTAATGCTCTTTGGTAGAATAAGGGAGGCACCCGGTGTAAGAAATTATGCGCAAATGCATGAATATACCCCGCCGATATTACTGCCCATAATAAGATGGACCCCTCATGATTACCCCAGCTTCCAGCTATTTTATAAAAAAGAGGCTTTGCCGTATGACTATGCTCATAAACGGATTTAATGCTGAAGTCGGATGAGATAAAAAGAAAGACTAAGCTTGCAGCACCAAAGATCAGAAAACCGAATTGTAAGAGGCTGAAGGTTTTTAACTGTCGATGTTGTTTTTCAGATTTTTGAGGTGAGAACCCTATAAGCAACATAGCTAAGCTGGCGATGACCCCGAGCCAGACAGAAATATACCCAAGCAATGCAAACATGTTATCGGTCCTTATACCGGTTTGATCTTAGTGGCTTGTCATGACTAAGATACCGTGCCAGAGCTATACATCATAATATTGTTGTAATGCGTTATAGATTATATGCGACCTCCACATCAAAATAAACGTTTAATCGCAATCACTATCGGTGCCGTAGCATTAGTCGCAGGCGCGGGACTGCTTATGTCGGCTTTGCGCGACAATACCCAGTTTTTTTATGACCCCAGTGAGGTGATGGCTGAGGGGTTTATTGCTGGATCAGACGAGATTCGGATCGGAGGTCTTGTCGCAGAAAGGTCGATTGTAAAGGGAGAGGGGTTGAAAGTGTCTTTTGACGTTAAAGACTTCGAACCGTCATTATCGGGCGTATTATCGGTTCAGTTTGAAGGTATTTTGCCAGATTTATTTCGTGAAGGACAAGGCGTGGTGATTACTGGCTCCTTACAATCCAACGGCGTTTTAATCGCCAGCGACGTTTTAGCCAAACACGATGAAAACTACCGCCCAAAAACATAGTAGCTATGCGCATTTGATTGATGTGTGAGATTTTAATAGACAGATGATGTGGTTGATGTGGGGCAACCTCAACACCTGTCCACCTATCAAAGATAGGAAATTACTATATGCAATAAAGAGGTTAATAAGTGTATGACTAATTATATATTTTTACACATAAACAAGTTGATTTATATCTTTAGTAGTAAAAAATTTATGTAAAAACTGTAATGCACTATCAGGTTGTGGGTTGTATTGAGATAAAGATAGGGGGGAGTTGAATTCTTAGTATTTGATTCTAAAAAATATTGAAATTTGACGTTATTATATACGGGTGTGGAATATGTTTAAGCCTCACGAATTAAGGTTTTAGCGTTTTGTTTTTATACACAATTCCGTTTTTCATGATGAAATCAATAGTCTCCAGTTCTTTGATATCTTGAAGTGGGTTACCATCTACAGCAATAATATCCGCGAATTTGTTCACCGTGATAGAGCCTATTTTATCAGAGAGTCCGAATAATTCCGCGTTACCAAGCGTCGCTGCCTGAATAGCTTGAAGGGGGGACATCCCCCATTTAACCATATATGCAAATTGTTGACCGTTTTGTCCGTGAGGATATACGCCAGCATCAGATCCGAAGGCCATTTTGGCCCCGGCTTTTACAGCGCGTTGAAAGCTTTCTCTTTGCCTTTTACCGACGATACGTTCTTTCGCGAGAGATTCTTCTAAAATACCTGCTTTTTTACCTTCGGATAAAATATAATCCGAGTTGAAAATATCCATAGACAAATATGTACCGCGTTTTTTCGCTTTGGCGATTCCCTCGTCGGATATAAAGCTTGAATGTTCAACCGAATCCACGCCGGCTTTAATAGCCGTATTAATGCCCTCTTTACCATGGGCATGGGCCGCAACCTTTAGCCCTAAAAGATGAGCCTCATCAACAATCGCTTTCATTTCTTCAAAACTATATTGCTGCGCTCCGACTTTTGTACCTTTTGATAAAACGCCGCCCGTCGCGCAAAATTTTATGACCTTGGCGCCGTATTTTTTGTTCTCACGTACCTTTTGTCTTACCGCCCATGGGCCATCCGCAACACCACCTGCAATATCTTTGAAATCTGCGGGAAGGAGATTAGAATCACAATGCCCCCCTGTGATTCCTAATGAACGACTAGCCGGAATGATCCGTGGACCGGGAACGTCCCCCGCATCAATAGCCTCCATTAAGGCTACATCCGCAAAGGCGGGCGCGCCTAAATTCCTGACGGTCGTAAAACCGGCAAGCAAAGTACGTTTCGCATTTCTTACGCCTGTAATGGCCGCGCGTGAAACAGATACGGTTAGACGCTTATAGCCATGGGTGTGGGCATCGCTGGTAAGATGCACATGTGAATCAGATAGACCGGGTAATACAGTCATATCCGAGAGATCAATAAAGTGATCGGGTTCATCTATATCGGCGATTTCAGATGCAGATCCAATTTTGACAATTTTGGTCCCGTCAATGACAATGAAACGGTCAGACAGCACCCGACCACGTTCCGTATCAATCATTTTACCTGCATGTATGACCGTAACTTGAGCCAAAGAGGTCATTGGCAGCAATGTTAAAAGAAGGCAGGAAAGAGCAATTTTGCGCATGGTCATCTCCGAAATTTTATTTTATGTCCATAAAACACAGATTAGCGGAAAACCAAAAGAGATTCTCCTAAAAGGTTTATGTAAAGCGTGGCAGAGCAGAAAATAGATATAATTATTGTTGGCGCTGGGCTTTCAGGTTTGCTGACAGCGTGGCGTTGCTTGGACGTAAACCCGCAATTGCGTGTGCTTATACTCGAAGCCACAGACAGGATGGCAGGTGATCACACATGGTCTTTTAATCTCACGGATATCGCACCAGAATTACGAGACTGGATACAACCTTTCATCGCCTATCAATGGGCGCGCTATGATGTGAAGTTTCCGAAACATAGCCGCACACTCGACATTCCTTATTGCACAGGCAATAGTGACAGTTTGCGCGCCTGCATAGAGCCTCATATTCGCAGTGGTCGCTTGCAGCTACGGTTAGAGACGTCGGTATTAGAGATCGGGCCGGAGTATGTAATTTTAGAAAGCGGTGAGCAAGTCTCGGCGGCAACTATATTGGATGCCCGCGGGTTTCAAGCCAACGAGAATGTGTGCCTGGGTTATCAAAAATTTGTTGGACATGTCATTAAAACGGCCACGCCGCATGGTCTTGAAAATCCAATTATTATGGATGCGACAGTTCCGCAGATTGGGGGATATCGTTTCGTTTATTGCCTGCCTTATACTGAGACTGAAATGCTTGTCGAAGATACCTATTATACGGACGAAGGTGAACTTCATAGTCAAGAAATCGATGCGCGCATAAAGGACTATATCATGGACCGGCTGGCATTGACGCAATATGACGTTTTACGACGGGAAAAAGGCGTGTTGCCGATTACTTTAGCGGCAAAAGCAGGCGCATACTCTGGGTCGGCCATCGGAATTGGTGGTGGCTTTTACCATGCCGTAACAGGATATAGTTTCCCAAACGCTTTAAGGATTGCAGACATTATCGCCAATAACCCTTTGGTCAATATTTCAATCCTTCAAGGACAGCATTATCGGCGAGAGCGCTTTTTACGTTTATTAAATCGGATGTTATTTCGGGCCGCGAAACCTGAAATGCGTTATACTGTCTTGCAACGCTTCTATGGATTAAAGCGCCCCCTCATAGAAAGGTTTTACGCGGGACAATTTACAATTTTTGACAAGTTGCGTATTTTAATCGGAAAACCGCCGGTCCCTGTGACAAAAGCTCTGTATAATTTCAGTGAAAAAGCCTTTAGGAACCGTGAGTATATGCCGAAAGATAAGACGAAACGAAAGCCATAGATATGACTGTTCACCTTGCTACCGGGGCTGCAAAGACGGAATCCCGCCCGACAGCGATTGTCATCGGAGCCGGCTTTGGCGGAATCGCCTTGGCTATCCGATTGCAAGTTATGGGGTTTCAGACAACTTTGGTTGATAATCGAGACAAGCCGGGCGGGCGGGCTTATGTGTATGAAGAGGCGGGGTATAAATTTGACGGTGGCCCCACCGTTATCACGGACCCGGATTGCCTCGATCAATTGTTTGCCATCGCTGGGCGCAAGATGGAGGATTATGTTAAACTCCTGCCGGTGGATCCGTTTTACCGACTACAGTGGGAAGATGGAGATGTCTTTGATTATAATAATGATACTGATTTTTTAGAAAAACAGATTGCCGCGCGTAATCCTGAAGACGTCAAAGGCTATCATAAGTTTTTGGCCTATTCTAATGAGCTTTACCGAGAGGGATATGAGAAGCTGGGTACGACGGCTTTTTTAAAAATGCGTCAAATGTTTGCGGCGGCCCCGCAATTAATAAAGCTTCGTGCGGATAAAAGCGTATATGCAATGGTATCCAAATTCGTTAAAGATGAAAAAGTACGTCAGCTTTTGTCATTCCAATCTCTTCTCGTGGGCGGAAACCCTTTTAAAACCAGCTCTATTTATGCACTTATTCATGCATTGGAACGTAAAGGTGGGGTCTGGTTTGCCAAGGGGGGGACTGGCGCACTTGTGCAAGGTTTGGTTAGATTATTTCAGGATATAGGCGGTGAATTACGGCTAGAAACCGATATTACGGACATTCATACTGATGGCGATAAAGTGACGGGGGTCACGTCCAAAGACGGTTGGATGGGCATGGCCGATATCATTTGTTCAAACGCCGATGTTGTACATACCTATTCAAAGCTCTTACGTGGGCATAGACGCGGTAAAAGCTATGGGGCTGCATTAAAAAAGAAGTCCCATTCCATGTCGCTTTTTGTTATATATTTTGGTCTTAAAGCCGAACATCCTGATATGAAACACCATATTATTCTGCTCGGGAAGCGCTATAAGAACCTGATTGCTGAAATTTTTGGCAAAGGTAAAAAGTTACCCGATGATTTTTCACTTTATCTGCATGCGCCGTGTGTGACTGATAAAACTATGGCACCTGAAGGGTGCTCTTCTTATTATGTTTTGTCACCTGTGCCACATTTAGGGCATGCTGATATTGACTGGAATGATGTAGGGCCGAAATATACGAAAAAGATTTTGGATTATTTGGAGGCTCATGCCATTCCGAATTTAAACCGGGATTTGACTGTGCTTAAAACGCTGACCCCATTTGGTTTCAGAGATGAAATGAATTCACATTTAGGGAGTGCATTTTCTGTTGAACCTGTCTTAACTCAATCCGCTTGGTTCAGGCCTCACAACCGCGATGATGTTATCGATAATATGTATATTGTCGGCGCGGGTACGCATCCTGGAGCGGGTGTACCAGGAGTCGTTGGAGCGGCGAAAGCGACAGCCGGCGTTATATCAGAAGATTTTGCCCCGATATTAAGGAAATAAATGCCCAGTTTTTCTATGTCAAACGCGGTGAGAACTATGCCTCAATTGCTGGATAATTTCGAACATGTTTTACGCAAAGGTGCAAGGATCGCCCAAAAGTATGAAGTTGATATGTGCGTGCCCATAAATTTACGTCAGAATGGCGCGCTTTTGGGCAAGATAAATTATTTTAACGGTATGAAATCTTAATATGGATGCCATCACCGCCCATGGTCATGAAAGTATAAAAAGAGGTTCTAAGTCTTTTGCATTAGCTAGCCGTGTGCTCCCGGCTGTATTACGCGATGATGCATCAATGCTGTATGCGTGGTGCCGTTTTTGTGACGACGTTATAGACGGTCAGGAAATGGGTCATGGACAAATCGAAAATTACAAAGAAGGGCAAAGCGAACGGCTTGCATTTCTGTGTCAGCAGACTGAAGATGTATTGAACGGAAAGCCTACGGATAACCCCGTTTTTGCAGGTCTGGCGCGGGTTATAAACTCGCACGATATAGATCATAAACATCCATTTGAGTTGCTTAAGGGGTTCGAGATGGATACGAGTGAAAGGATCTATGAGACTGTTGATGATATTTTGGATTATAGTTATCATGTCGCAGGCGTTGTCGGGGTGATGATGGCTAATATTATGGGGGTTAGAGACGCAGCAATACTTGACCGTGCCTCTGATTTGGGACTGGCGTTTCAACTTACCAACATTGCGCGTGATGTGATTGATGATGCGCGAGCTGATCGCGTATTTGTACCCCGAGACCTTCTTATAGAAAATGGCGCACCGGTTAAAGCCGCCGATATGCTGACGTCCGATGTGTGGCCTGCCTTGCACAAAGCGGCCTGCGCACAACTCGGTATTGCAGATATGTATTACCTGAGCGCAAAAGTTGGGATTAAATCCCTTCCATTTCGGTGTGCGTGGGCGATAAGTGCAGCCCTGTCCGTTTACCGTGAAATCGGGCAAACTTTACGCGCAGAAGGGCCAATGGTATGGGAAAACCGTGTGAGCGCGTCAAGCGGTCGAAAAATGGCTTTGGCAGCAGGGGCTATAAGACCTGCAATGTTTCGTAAGACTACAAAAATCATAGACCGTACCGGATTGTATGTGCGACCCTGATATACATTCACAGATATTATCATTCTGGTTATAACTCGGGTGGAGTTGATTTAAGGCGAGATTTTAGCACGTCCGGTTTTTCTGCCCATAAAAACCCGAAACTAACCGCGCCATCTTTCGTTGTCGTGTGATGGTGAAGGCGGTGAGCCAGAACAAGGCGGAAAAGATAACCATTTTTCGGGACATATTGGAATGGCCAGCGCTGATGCACAAGGCCATCATGAACAAAGCCGTAAAGCAGGCCATAAAGTGTAAACCCTAAGGCCATATACCAGAGTGGCATCCACCATAAAGACCCTGCTATAAATAGAGCCGCGGCGATAAAGGAAAAACACACGGCATAGAGATCATTTTTTTCAAATGGGCCGTCAGTATGGATATGGTGGCTTTCATGCCAATTCCAGCCACGTCCATGCATGAAATATTTGTGAAAATATAATGCAAAAACTTCCATGCCGACAAGGCTTAGAAAAACAATAATTACATTACCCATCATACCGCGTTTCCTGAATATTATATTGACGTTTACGATAAGGTAATCTCCACCACGGTTCTTGGGGGAAGAGGTGATGTTCGTGGTGATAACCAAAGTGGAAACATGTTAATAAGGACAACCATGCAGGAAAAGCATTTGTGCGAGCATTATGATGATCTGGAAACGCCGTTGAGTGGCGGTGGGTTAAATAGGTGCCGAAGTAAAAGAGTTGCAATGATGATAAAATAGCCGGTAGAGCCCACATGACAATTGTGTTGGCGTAATTCGCCCCTAAAGACATCAAGAGGATTGTAAATCCGGCTAGGATGAAAACCTGTTTGAGCCCGAAATAGGTCGTGAAAAATTTATAATACCACGGCCAGAAGGCGGTCGGGTTATCGGCATGAAAATCGGGATCTTTATCTGTACCCGGATAGTCATGATGTGCGTGATGGGCCGTGCGCATATATCGCCAGTTAAAACCTGCATATAAGAACAATATTGATATGCCCAAAACGGCATTAACGCGTGGACGAGTGGGCCATAAAGAGCCGTGCATTGTATCATGTGCAATTATGAATGCGCCGACATAAAGCCAATTTAAAAGCGCAATTAAGCCCAGAGTTTGCCATAATGGGGCGTCAGTCAGCTTATGGATAAAGAGATTATATAATAATGTCGACAGCCAGAGGATGATCAAAGTTCCGGCCAGCCCTAACCCTATAGGGGTGGACGGCAGAGTATGGTCTGTCGATCGTGACACTAAGCCCTCATTAATCGGTGCGACAGAAAAGCCGCTATAATAACACAAATCAATGCGCCGCCAAATAACACATACCATACGTCTAGCAAATCTGTAAGGGTTTGTCCCCGTGCCAAAATGCCGTAGAACGCCTCAATCGCCCAATTGTTAGGCGTAAATCTTCCGAGCGATTGTAACCAGTCTGGCATCATGAACCGCGGAACCATTGAGCCGCCAATGGCAGAAAATAAAAGAACAATAAAGGTGGATACCGTATTCATTTGTGCCGTACTTCCGCACAGGCTCGCTGTTAATAGCGCTATACCTGAGGCGAGAGCAGCTGATCCCAGACAGGCTAGGCTCAGGGGTAGGATTGAATTCGCAATCGGAACCTCAAAGAAGATATGGGCGACACCGAGAATGATAAAGGCTTGGAGCGTACCGATTAAACTTAGAAATAAAAATTTACCCAAAAGCATAGCTAGCGTGCCTTTCGGGCCGATAAGGAGCCTGTCAGAAATACCGGATCGGCGCTCATCAAGCGAAATAGCCGCCCCTTGCATCGCCGAAAATAATAAGAATAAAATAGCGGTCGCACCTATATAATAAGTCACGGATTGATCGGATGGTCCGTTATTTCCTGAGCTTTCAACCGCACTAATTTCTGCAAATATATTTTGTTCCGGGCGGGCCGCATGTCGGACTAAAGCTTGACGTAATTGGCCCATCAAAACAGTTGCTGCAACCTCACGGCTAGGGTCTTTTATAATGATAATGGACGGCGTGTCCGTTGTGAAAAGGTTTTCCGTTAATATAAATCCGGCATCGTCTTGGCCAAGGCGAACCCGTGTCTTGATTGTCTCCTGTGTCCAGTCCGATTGTGTGCTGAGGGTGAAATCGGTATGCGCCTGCAATTGCTCTCCAAACTCGATGATAGCCGGGTTTTTACTGGCAAGGGCCATGCTGATACGCAGGTCTAAATTTCCTCCCGACGCGTTTGCGAATATAGCTGCGAAAATAGCAAATATAAAGCCCGGCAGAATAAATGCGAGGATGAGCGCGCCTTTATCACGCCATAAGCGTAACCACATTATATTAAAAACGGCGGTTAACATGTATGGGTAAGTTGAGGTAAATCCCCATCTTTTTCTAAGCGGTACATGAGAGACGCCAAGCCAGGACGCCCCACGCTAATTTCGCGGATATGTTGATCTCCATTTTCAACGGCAGCCATGAAGGCGCTGACAAACGACACTTCGCTGATTTGTGTCATTGTCGTCCAAATTGTAGGTAACTCGCCTTCCTTAAAGCCGAAAGGGTGAAGCGCATTTATAGTATTCAGATTAGGTTGAATTGAAAATTTGACTTTCACTTCACGCGAGGTTCCAAAGCATTGGGATAATAATTGCGGCGGAGTTGCGAATCCTAATTTTTTGCCTTTTGCGAGAAGTAAAATTTTATCACATAAGGCTTCGGCTTGATCGAGTTCATGAGTGACAAGTAAAATTCCCATTCCTGTATTTGCCAATAAACGAGCGAGTTTGTGAATTGTATCTCTGGCGGGGACGTCCACCCCCGCCGTGGGTTCATCCAAGATTAATAATTTGGGTTGGTGCATTATGGCGGCGGCCACATTAATCCGGCGTTTCATCCCTCCCGAGAGTGTGTCGGCGCGCGCATGGGTTTTTGTCGTCATGCCCACGGCACGTAGTGCAGCGAGTATCCGTTTTTTACGTTTCGCTCTTGGTATGTTCATTATTTTGGCGAAAACCGTCAGGTTTTCTTGCGCCGTCATATGTGCATATAGGCCAATATCTTGGGGGACTAAACCAATGAGGTTTTGTCGGGTTTGACCGCGCTTGAGATCAATGTCATTTATTTTAATATGTCCGGTTGCATGTGTGCGTCCGCATAAAGCTTTGATGAAACTTGTTTTTCCAGCTCCATTAGGGCCAATCAGACCGACGATTTCACCCGGGCGTATGTGCATGGATACAGTATCTAAAGCGACTGCCGATCCATAGTGAACAGACAGGTTCTCGACAGTTAACACAGATTTTTGAGGGGGTGGATTAGGGAGAACCATCAGGTTTCACAAAACTAAACTGCACATCCAAAATAGCGTTAAGTTGAGCTACATTGTTGAGCGAGGCGCGCTCTAGTGCTGACTTGGCTGAGGCAATATACCCCGTTAAACGATCTTGTGCGACATCTGAGCCTGTAAGTGCGAGTATAGTCGCTTTGCCGACATCACGTCCTGTCGTTTTTTCAGCCTCGGTGTCACTCATAAGCTGATCTTTGACATCATCCATTAATTGAAAGGCTAAACCTAAATGATAGGAAAAATCTTTAAGGGCGGCCCGTTGTGTCGCGAGACTATCGGCAATTACGGCCGCTGACTCGACGCTAAAGTCAAATAATGCCCCTGTTTTTAATGTATTCAATCGCTCGACCTCGGCAAGGCTCGCATCTGCATCCGTATTTGATAAATCGGCAATTTGCCCGGCAATCAGTCCTTTTGAACCTACAGCATAAGATAAAAGGTCAACCAGTTCTATGCGGTGTTGGGAACCGATGTTTTCTAACCGGGCTAAAACCCCAAATGCCCGGTTAAGCAGGGCTGTGGCCGATAAAATAGCTGTACTTTCGTCAAATTCGATATGGGTTGTGGGTTGGTTACGTCGTATATCGGCATCGTCCATACACGGTAAATCGTCCAATATTAGTGAAGCTGCATGCACCATTTCCGCGACGCATCCAATATCAATAGGGGCTGGACCCTCATAGCCTAAACCTTTAGCGACAAATATGCAAAGCAAGGGCCGAAACCTTTTGCCCGGCGAGAGTAAGGCATGGCGTTGGGCTGTATGCAGGCGTATGGGCCACGTTTGGGCTGACGGAATTATTGTTGCGAGCCGAGATTCTATATGAACCTTTGCAGCTTTAATTTCATTCAACCCTATATTTAAGGCGTGGAGCGATGAGGGCGTTTTTACCGGTGTGTCCGTCGGCTTGTGTGACGGTTCGGGGCGCTGAGGTAATGTCATAGCCTAGTCTTTACAATCTCTATGATGAGTCACTTATTATAGCTTGTGTGCATACAGTGGCATATTTCAACCTATGTGAAAAGCGAATAGGCTATGCGTTTTTTCTTGTGTTTCGAATATGAAAAGTAGTGCCCGTCAAAATGCTAAATCGAGAGCAGGGCATTAAATTATTTACAGATTGTTTTGATGACGTTTTCTAGTATGATTATACGTAGAAATTCTTATAGTGGGCCAATGATTTCCGAGTTCGTTCAACAAGTAAAAAACGCGTCCCGATACTCTTTGGACGGGCTTAAGTTTTTACTCTCAAGCGAATTTGCCGCACGGCTTGAAGTTTACGGTTTTTTTTGGGTGCTGTGCCTGCTGATTTTTTTAAAAGTACCCGTATATCTTTTAGTATCGACAATTGTTCTCTTTCTTGTTTTACTCGGGTTTGAAGCTTTAAATACAGCGGTAGAAGTTGTCATAGACCGGATTTCTCCAGAAATTTCTGATACAGGTAAACATGCAAAAGATTTAGGATCTTTTGCGGTTATGGCCCTGATTACCGCCAATTTTGTCAATTTATGCTATGCTTTATCACAATGTAATTGGGAGATTGCCTCGCAAGCTATAATGACAACCCGTGGCGCCATTTTAGTGTCTTTTCTTTTACTGATCTTAGGTCTGTATTGTTGCGTAAGACAGTCAAATCCGCATCGGCTGAAGTGGGGCATTTTGGCTCTGTGCGCCGTGTATTTATTGGGCGTTGCTATACATGCGACTTCGGCGTTTTTTACCAGTGTTGGTTTTGATGAAAGCGTAATTTACCATTTAAGAATTGGTTTAGGTGGTGCGGGTTTAGAAGATTACACACATCTGGTCGTGTATAATGTAATCTATGTCGCTTTGAGTTTATTCAGCTTGTATTTTATTTACGATTTACTCGGGCCTAAACGCCATAAAATTTCGCAAAAAATAACACATTTTGTTCGTCGTCCTGTTCAAGGTGCAAGATCTGAAGTCTGGCCTGAAACGAAATCTGAAACAAAATCCGCAGCAATATCTGCGAAAACATCTGGGACTCAAATCCAAGCCTCACGTTCAGATCGAAAAAGCCGTATTGGCAGGTTTGGATATCTGTTTTTAATTCTTGCGATTATCATTAATCCTTTTGGACAAGACATCATAGAATTAGTAAGTAAATATACATTAAAAAGTCACAAATTATCCGAACAAGATTTTTATTATACGCCTGTTAATCGACGTATTTCTGATAAAAAAAATATTGTTTTTATCTTTGCTGAAAGTCTCGAACGTACCTATTTCAATGAGGACTTATTTCCTGATATTTTACCCAAGCTCAAGGCCTTGGAGGCGCAGTCGCTCGCATTTACAAATTTATCCCAAGGTATAGGGGCTAACTTTACAATTTCAGGCATTATTGGTGCGCAATGTGGAACCTCAATGTACGCGCCGTCTAATGGGAACACAATGTGGCAGTTTGATCAGTTTCTACCGAATGCCGTCTGTATGGGAGATATTTTAAAAACCAATGGGTATGAGTTGAGTTTTTTAGGAGGGGCGGATGTAAATTTCGCCGGGAAGGGAAAGTTTTTAACCTCGCATGGATTTGATAAAATTGTAGGAAAGACGGAGTATAAATCGAAATACCCTGCAGCTCAGTACTATAATAATTGGGGTTTATATGATGATACTTTATTCTTGGACGCTTATTCCGAGTATTTATCTTTGGCGGAAAATGACAAACCTTTTGGGTTATTTTTATTAACTTTGGATACGCATCATCCTTATGGATTTATTTCACCTTCATGTCAAAATGTGAAATATCGGGATGGCAAGGTGAAGCTTCTTAATTCTGTCAAATGCGCGGATGTGCTTATTACAGATTTCGTTACAAAAATTCAAAACAGCCCGCAGGCTGATAATACGTTAATCGTCGTGATGTCGGATCATCTTGCGCATAGAAATAGTGTTACTGACCTATTGGAAACCAAAGAACGTCGAAATCTGTTTATGATTATCGATCCGTCTGATCATACACCGCGCGTGGTTGACCGGAAATCGTCAACATTTGATGTCGGGATCACGGTTTTGGCGCGCTTAGGCTTTAAGGGGGGCGGTCTTGGGTTTGGCAGAGACCTTTTGGATAGCGGAGAAACTTTGTTGGAAAAATTTGGCGACGAAACACAAAGTTACATTTTTGCCATGCGAAAAAAATTGCAAAAATATTTATGGAATTACCCTAGAATAAAAAAGTCTGTGAAATTTAACTCAGAGGGTGAGCAGGTTGAAATCGGGAATCGATGGTTAAAATTGCCTTTGGTGTTACACCTTACGCAAAATTCGGAAATTGAAGGTCTTAATTTCACACACCCGAATCCAAAACGTCGCGCTGGATATTTGTTTGGCCGCTTACCCAAAAAAGATCCGTTTTTATGGATTGATGAATGCGAAGTTGTCACGGTTTTAAAATCTAAAGATATTGATTTTGAAGGGGCCAAATGGTGCGCAGTTATTGGGAATATGTCTACAGGGGAATATGTGTTTAACCCCTTGCAACCCGATGAAAACATCCCTGTGGTAAAAGACGTATCAGCGCTAAAACTAAGGCCATGATAAAAGGTAGGAGATTAGGTTTTCGACTTATGGAAATCCCAAGCAGTTTTGACAATATTTTCAAGATCTGAATGTTCGGGGGTAAAGTCAAGTTGGGTTTTGGCTAATGAGGCATCGGCGTAAAGCCGGGTGAGATCTCCTTCGCGGCGCGGGGCCGAGATATAAGGCAAAGGCAAACCCGTGATGCGTTCAATGGTTTTTAAAATTTCCAAATTGCTGATGCCTTGCCCGGTCCCAATATTGACTTCTGCGGTATTTAACCCGTTTTTAAACGCCTCTATCGCTTTGACATGCGCCATGGCGATATCTGTAACATGGATATAATCCCGAATACAGGTGCCGTCAGGTGTGTCATAATCCGTGCCGAAAAGTTTCATAGTAGAGCCGCGCCCCATGGCTGAAAATATAGCATTTGGAATTAAATGTGTTTCAGGTTCATGTTCCTCCCCGATGTCACCTTCTGTGTCCGCACCCGAGGCATTGAAATACCGTAAAGTGACATATTTTAATCCATAAGCTTTGTGAAAGCTCTGGATCATATGTTCAATTGCCAATTTGGTTTTACCATAGGTGCTAACGGGTAATTGGGGTTCAGATTCCGTTAGCGGCATATTTTGTGTTTCGCCATATGTCGCGCAAGTGGATGAGAAAATCAAATGTTCCAATCCTATTTTTCGCATGGCCCTAAGCAGGTTGAATGCCCCGATAACATTATTTTCATAAAAAGCTTCAGGGTGTTTTTCGCCAATGCCGACCTCGATAGAACTGGCTAGGTGGATAACATAATTTGCATGCGGATAGGCATTGAAGGCCGTTTCTAAAGCTTTGAAATTGCAGACATCGACATCTACAAATGGTCCCCATTTAACGGCATGTTTATGACCGGAAGAAAAATTATCAAATACAATAGGGCGCCCGCCCAAACTGTGTAAAGTTTTACAAACATGGCTGCCAATATAGCCCGCACCCCCGACAACAATAAAATCTTGATGTGTAAAATCTGGATTATTTGTACGCATGACTTATCCTAGGCAACATAGAAGGCGTCTGAGTGGCGCGCTAAAAGTTCGTCTACCCACCTATCTTGTTGGCTCGTTTCAATACAGGCAACAATACACCCGCCAAATCCACCCCCGGTCATACGGGCCCCTTTGGCGCCAAGCGCTACGGCATCGTCAACCAAGCGATCAAGCTGTGGTAATGTATTTTCAAAATCGTCCCGCATAGAGATATGGCTTTCGATCATGTAGCGACCAAAGGCGTCAATGTCGTGATTTTGTAGAGCCTCAATAGCCGATACAGTACGTCGATGTTCGGTCATACAATGTTTAGCCCGGCGTTGAATGTGTCGAGGTAGATTCCTTAAACTTTTAAATTCTGCATCACTAATTTTACATATATCCGTGCGACCCAGTTGAGTTTTAATAATATCACATTCTTCTTTTCGTGTTTTATATCGCCCTTCACTTAAAGCCCTGAATTGGCCTGAATGTATGACCGCCATGTGGTAATCTGTAGGAAGATCTACGAGGTCGAATTTGAGGCTTTCAGTATCGAGTGCCAAGGCCTGACCCGGACGGGCAATTGCCACAGCCATTTGATCCATAATGCCACAAGGCATACCAATAAAGTCATTTTCTACGCGACGCGCTAAGACGGCTATATCTGTATCACTGATGGTGCTATGTGAAATGTCCCGTCCAATTTTCAAAATGCCCACTATAATAGCTGCAGATGATGAAAGTCCGGCTCCAAAAGGGAGGGAAGTTTGCACGGCAATATCTGCCCCGCCTGAAAGTAAACCGGTTTGATTGGCATAAATAACCGCACCTGTAATATAGTCCGACCATGTATCTTGGCAATTATCTTGAAGCGTGCGGTGCGCTATCGTTTCAAATTTATCGGAATAAATATGGATTTCATTATCGCTACGCGGTGAGAGCGCAATGTGGGGGCCTAGCTGTATAGCCGTGGGTAAGACCATGCCGCCATTATAATCCGTATGCTCTCCAATAAGGTTTACCCGTCCGGGCGTAAACAAGTCGTGCTTTGGTGCATAACCAAAGTTATCTTTGAAAATATGTGTAATCATTATATATTCCGAAGAATTTGTGCAGCGCGTTCTGGCATTACGTCAACTGTAAAAACACCTGTAGATTGTTCAATAGAGGCGAGATATTTCACGCGATTGGCCGCGCGTAATAATGGATAGAATTGTGCTGTAAAGTGAAAACTATCCTCAGACCCGACAGGTGCCGCATGTAGCGATAACATATAGGCCGTTGGACGTTGGAAATATTCGTCATATCGCCGGGTAACGTCACCTAGCAAGACGGCAAAACTGTCCCTTTCGGATTCAGTAAAATTCCAAAGGCCTGCCCGTTTTTGACGGGGGGCTATCCAGACCTCGAAAGGGAATCTTGCATATGGTGGACAAAAGGCAATCATGTCGTCTGCTTGGGCAACATGATAATCGTCTTCATATAAAGTTATCGCCTTTGAAAGATTATAGCCATTGGCAAAGGCTTGTGCGGATTTCTTCTGAACATTGGGTACAAAGGGGAAGGCATAAATTTGGCCATGCGGATGGTGGAGTGTAACACCAACCTCGTCGCCCCTGTTTTCAAATGGTATTACAAATTTATGGCCTTCTGCAAATAGGTTCTGATACCGGTCAATCCAACTTTCGACGAGAAGGCGGCGTTTAGCTTGACCAATAGTCGATAGATTGCCGCTGGGTTCAGGGGTATAGACAACAACATCGCAGCGTCCTTTGGCGCGGGCCATATCAAGCGCCGGTACATATAGGGGGGAGGGGGCTTCGGCGTGTAGGCTTGTGAATTTATTTTCAAAAATAGCCAGTTCAAAATCGGTGAAAGGAATTTCCGTCATCGGGCCATCAGGGCGCGACGGTGCGAGAGGATCATCGGCGTTTGAGGGTTTAAATGTCCGGTTTTGTCTATGCGGGGCGTAGACATTCCATTCTTGCCGTATAGGGTGCCACCGCAATTCACCGCCTTTGGCAACCTCTCCTCCCATTTGTTTTAAGTTGGTGAGATTGTGGGGCTGGTAGCCATAAAAAAATATGTCTCGCCCATCACGTTTCGTAAACTGTCTTCTATAAACAGTCTTACCCCCGATTTTTTGTGGCAGAGTTGTGGACGTATCAATTAAATGACTTTTATCCTGATTTTGAGTGGCGATTTTTGCCATTATTGCCTCAAGGGTTTTCGAAAACGAACATTTCGTAACCCTAGAAGCCGTGAATGGCTAGAAAAAAATGCAATTTCTTTTAGACGGGCCGCAAATATACGTGCTTGGCTTTTATTAAAGCACTGGCTCTGTTATAGCGGCCATATGACAAATTTTTTACCTTCTAAACGCCAATCGTCTATTCTTGATATGGTCGAGGATTACGGATTTGTGGCGACAGAGGCCATGGTAAGCAAATTTGAGGTCACGCCACAGACGATTAGACGCGATTTGAATGAACTGAGTGTCCACGGGCTTCTTACCCGTTTTCATGGCGGAGCCGGGCAGGTCAAGAGCGCTGAAAACCCGCCTTATAAGGCGCGATTGCAAACAGGTGTTGAAGCCAAACGTAAAATAGCGACGGCCACGGCGGCTCTTATACCCAATGGAGCCTCGATATTTTTAAGCACAGGGACGACCATTGAGGTTATCGCCGAAGCCTTGCTCTCGCATGAAAGATTACATATTTTCACAAATAATCTGCATGTTGCACAAATATTAACACGTAATGAAACTTTTCGTATAATTGTGGCTTGCGGACAGGTGCGTCATAGTGATGGAGGTATCACGGGGGCATCAACAGAAGACTTCATTAGTGATTTCCGTATGGATATCGGTATTGTGGGCGTTAGCGGAATTGATGAAGACGGGACTTTACTTGAATATGACCCGAACGAGGTCAAGACGGCCAAAACGATTCTAAAAAATTCACAAAAAATTATTATGGTCGCTGATCATCTTAAATTTGGGCGCAGAGCCATGCAGCGTGTCGGGCACATTAGCGATCTGGACGTAATCGTGACCGATAGTGCCTTAGATATGCATTTTGTCGATATTTGCAATGCGCAAGACGTTGATATTTGTGTGGCCGATATTGGAAATTGATCTGTTTTTAGTTAAGAAATTGTATTTGATTGAAAGTGTTGTGAAAAGAACACAATTTTCGAAAAAGAACATTTAGGGGCTTGACCCCTTGTATTCCCAATATAATGTCGTCAACGAGTTCGAATAAGAGTCTTTAATAAAAGGGAGAGATAATCATGAAATTTAGTCGTAAGAATATTTTAATTTGCAGCGTGGGTGCCGCTGCAATGGTAGCTTCGCTGCCCGCTATGGCCCAGAGTGTGCCTGAGGACGAAGTTATCGTTACAGGTATTCGGAGTAGTTTGAAGCAATCTTTGGACGTGAAACGTGATTCCAGTCAAATCGTTGATGCGATTACGGCTGAAGATGTTGGTAAATTTCCTGATACAAATATCGCTGAAAGCTTACAGCGTATAACAGGTGTTGCCATTGATAGATCAGGCGGTGAAGGCCAGTTCATTACAGTCAGAGGTCTAGGGCCAGAATTTAACGTCGTCACTTTAAATGGCCGTACTCTTGCTACAGATAACGAAGGACGTGAGTTCTCATTCGATGTAATATCGTCCGACATTATCCAGCGGGCTGAAGTATTTAAAACCTCATCTCCCCATCTGCAATCAGGGGGCATTGGCGCGAACGTTAATATCGTAACGGCGCGTCCGCTTGAGCAGAGTGGAAATTCAATTACGGCTTCTGTTTCAGGGACTTACGATACACTTCGCGAAGAAGTTAGCCCAGAAGGATCTATTGTCGGTAATTGGGTCAATGAAGATGGAACATTCGGATTAAACGCAGGTATTTCTTATTCTGATCGCAGCTCACAACGTGATCGTGTGCTGACTAATGGATTTAACGCACGTGGAGGTGACGCTTTCGTGAATGCGCCTGAAACGGCGAGTGGGTTAACACCTGCAGATATTGGCAGTCTTCCGGCAAATGCCCGTGTGCAACAACAGGCGATTGTCAGTCGCGATGTTCAAGACCGCGAACGGATCACATTAAATGGTACGGCGCAATTCGAACCGCGTGACGATATACGATTGACGGTGGACGGATTGTATTCCCGCTTTGATGTTGAATCATTTGACACGCAATTTTCTGGCTTTTTCAGCCCTCCATTTATCAATCCTCAAATTGATGCAAATGGCACTGTAACCTCATTTAGCCGCCCGAGTATAGATTTCCAAAACCGCAATCCTTTGATTGCGGGTAGTGTGGGTCTGTCTCAAAATGATAATGTACTGACATCAGCGAATCGATTGGCTGAGACTTATCTTATAGGGGGTAACTTAGAGTGGGATGTTCGTGAGAACTTAAGTTTCAATGTTGATGTGTCTGTATCGAATGCGACACGTGATGGTACAAACCCATTTGTTGTTTTGGGCGCCTTGGCACCACAATCTCCACTGATTCAGTTGCCTGATGATGCCGAAATTACAACGTTGACAAATATTGTTGGGGCGCAGGATACATCAATCCAGCGACTTCACTTTGTTAATGTGGCGCGCTCACAAGTCGAAGATGATATTTTCGAATATAAAGTTGGCGGTGATTGGGATGTTGATAAAGGACCATTAGCAACCGTTTCATTCGGCGCAGCTTTTTCTGATCGGGAAAAATTAGAGAATGTTTTTGATAATTTCTCTCCAACCCAAGGTGGCGGTATCTTCTGTGCCTTCTGTGGATATACTGTCGATTTTGATGACAATATCCTGACTCAAGTCAATTTAGACGGGTTCCTGAGCGGCGTGGATGGAAGTGATCGTATTCCCGTTAACTTCTTGACAGCTACGTTTGAAGATGCCTTCGCACAGTTGAACTCTGACGCGGCCATTAATGATCCTGCACGTACGGGTAGCCTGCCGGCGGCTGATTTGATTGCACGTCGGAATGCTGCGGGTGATTCTATATTCGGTTTCTTCACACCTGATATTAATCCAGGTGCCAGTTTCCGTGTTGAAGAAACTGTTACGTCTTTCTTCGTGAATACAGCTTGGGAAGGTGACTTTGGAGGTGAATTACCATGGTCAGCAAATATCGGCTTTAGAATTGCAGAAACAGATACAAGTTCATTTGGTGTTGACCAGCCCGTACTGGATATTCGTGAATCACCGGGCGATACACAGCTTGTCTTCCAATTCGGGCCCACAACAAATGTGCGTGTAGACAATAGCTATACATCTTTCTTACCCTCTGCGAATTTAAAGCTGGAGACCAGTGAAGATACTGTGTTGAGATTTGCCGTGTCTGAAACTTTGACACGTCCAACTTTGACATCATTAGGTGTGAATAACTCATTTGGTGGACGATCTAATGCGCCGATTTCGAGTGGTGGGAACCCAAATCTCGAAGCATTTGAATCTACCAATTATGATGCAGCCTTCGAATGGTATATTGATGATATCAGCTTCTTTGGTTTATCGGCTTTCCATAAGTCCTTTTCGAACTTCCTAGAATCCGCGACTTTGCCGGTATCTACGCCGATTGTTTTCCCTGCGGGTAACGGCGGACGCACTGTGGACGAAGTTTTAAATGTAGACTTTCTCGATACGCGGACACGGAATGGTGAAACCGGCAGTATTACGGGTCTTGAAGTGGCTCTGCAAAAAGGCTTTGATAATGGCTTTGGTGCAGGTGTGAACTATACTTATGTCACATCTAATATCGATCGGGCTCTTGGATCTACTATCGCTGATCTTGACTATAACGGCCTGTCTCCGCACTCATTGAACGCAAATGTGTTCTATGAGCAAGGCCCATGGCAAGCGCGTATTGCCTATAACTTCAGAGACGAGTTCCTTGTTCAGGCGTCTTCTGATCAGGGTGAGCCACGCGAACGTGAATCATTCGGTCAGTTTGATTTCTCGGCTGCTTATGAAATTAATGAGCAGTTCCAAGTTTTCGCTGAAGGCATTAATGTCTTTGATGCAGATACACGGGATTTCTCACGCTTTAGAAATCGGTTCCTGACATTTGAAGATACCGGTAGCCGCTTCACACTCGGTGTGCGCGGTAAATTCTAAATCTAACCTCAAACGTTTAAGAGGCCGCTGTAGATTGCAGCGGCCTTTTTTATTCTCAAATATATATCCGAGTTCGCGTTTAACGCGTTACGCTCAAGCGATAAGTTTCAAGTGCTGGAGGTGGTAGATAATGCCGTCTATGATTACAGTTTCCGAAGATAAAGTCTTCGCGCTGACAAATAAAACTTTTTCCTATGTTTTCCGGGCTTCCCCTGAAGGGATTTTAGAACACCTTCATTACGGCGGGCCTTTAACTGACCCGTTAAATGTGGCTGTACACCATTTACGAACGCAACGTGAAGTCGCCTCAAATTTTCAGGGAGACCCCTATTTTAGTCTTTCTGATACACCGCAGGAATTTCCGAGTTTTGGGACATCTGATTACCGTTTTCCAGCCCTGCATGGTCGTAATTCAGACGGAAATACAGTGTTTTCCTTGCATTATAAAAAATATAAAATTGTCAAAGAAAAACCACGCCTTAAAAAACTACCCTCTGCGCGAGGCGGAAATAGTGAAACCTTGATCGTCACGCTAGAAGACCCGCTGCATAAGCTTGATGTCGAGCTTTATTATACGATCTATCAAGATTACGGCGTGCTCATCCGCTCGGCTAAATTTAAAAACAAGGGCGATAAAGAACTCCAACTTCAACATGCTTTTAGTTCGGCGCTTGATCTACCGCCCCATGATTACGAAATTTTACATTTACATGGGACGTGGTCGCGTGAATTTAATGAAGAGCGTATCGAAGTGCCAAAAGGGCGTTTCGTCGTTGACTCCGCCCGGGGTACATCAAGCGCGGCGCATAATCCGTTCATAGCCATTATGCAAAAAGGCACGACAGAAGAATTTGGTCGTGTTCATGCCACCACCCTTATCTATAGCGGTAATTTTGCGCTGAGTGTTGAAAAGGGAGAATTTGAAGATGTCAGATTGCTCGCCGGTATAAACCCGTTCAACTTCCATTGGCGCTTAAAGCCTGGTAAAAAATTCTGTACCCCAGAAGCCTTGCATGTTTACGCTGATAAGGGACTTCGCTCCATGAGCCATATGTGGCACGAATTTATCAGCGATAAAGTGTCTCCAGAAGCATTTAGGCATGTGCCTAGACCTACCTATCTCAATACATGGGAAGCGGCTTATTTCGATGTTGATGAAGACAAGGTCTTGCACCTTGCCGATAAAGCCAAAGACATTGGCGTCGACATGCTGGTGTTAGATGATGGATGGTTTGAAGGTCGGCGTGATGATACTTCGTCACTGGGAGACTGGACAGCCGACCGGGAAAGATTTCCGTCTGGCATTCCCTCACTTGCAGCGAAAGTGAAAGCCAAAGGGCTTAAATTCGGTATCTGGTTTGAACCTGAAATGGTCAACCCTAAAAGCAAATTGTTTAATGATCATCCTGACTGGATATTACATGTTCCGGGGCGCAAGCCCTCTTTAGGGCGCAATCAACTGACGCTGGATTTATCTCGCCCTGAAGTGATAGATTATCTGTATAGCCAAATTGACGATATTCTGTTGTGCGGTGATATTGATTATGTCAAGTGGGATATGAATAGGAATATGACCGAGGTCGGTTCGGCTGGCTTGCCTAAAAACAGGCAAAGAGAGGTTTCCCATAGGTATATTTTAGGGCTCTATGATCTTCTTAGGCGCTTAACGACAAAATACCCAAATGTTCTTTTCGAGAATTGTGCAAGTGGAGGTAACCGTTTCGATCTTGGCATGCTACATTACATGGCGCAAAACTGGACCAGCGATATGTGTGACCCGATTGGTCGATTGGATATTATTAATGGCTGTTCCTATCTTTTCCCGCTCGATGTAACCGCGGCCTATATCGGACCTTCTCCTAACCATCAAAATGGACGTCTAAGTTCAATCAAGACACGGTTTAATGCGGGGGCTTTCTGTGCCGCGCGAGGTATTTCCTTAAACGAGGCCGATATCGTGGAAAATGAGGAAGAGTTAACGGCCTTGATGGCATTCGCCAAATCGAGCGCGCCTGATATGGTCGGGGGACGGTTTGATCGTTTGATCAAATCCGACAATCAAGTCTGTTGGCAATATACGAGTCGGGATGGCCATAGTGTTTATCTTGCTTATTTTCATATATTGGCTGCGCCGAACCAGCCGTTTCGCCGCGCGAGAATGGTTGGACTTGATAGTGGTGCGGATTATATGCTTGTCGAGGACGGTGCCCGCTATGCCGGGGATGCTTTGATGCAAAATGGCATGCCATTACCTTACGTGGCGACCGGGCAAGTCAATGATAAAGTTCGCTATATGGAAAAGGGTGATTTTAGTTCTTATCTGTTCACCTTTAAAAGAGCGGCCCGCACGACATGAGTGCAGAGCTTGGGGTTTGTTATTATCCTGAGCATTGGCCCGAGGATCGCTGGGAACAGGATGCCGCAGATATGCGGACTTTAGGTCTTACTTGGGTACGTATTGGTGAATTTGCATGGAGCAGGATTGAACCTACATCTGAAAACTTTCATTGGGATTGGTTGGATAAGGCCATAAATGTTTTAGGTCGTGCTGGATTACAGGTAGTTTTGGGAACCCCTACTGCAACCCCGCCCCGTTGGATGCTGGATAAATATCCAGATATGTTAGCCATTGACGCCCGGGGCGATATCCGAAAGTTTGGATCCCGAAGACATTATTGTTTTTCCCATATAGGGTATAGGCAAGAGGCTGTGCGCATAACGGGTATTCTCAAAGCGCGATATCAAAGTAATCCTTATATAAAAGCGTGGCAGATCGATAATGAATATGGATGTCATGCCACGGTTTTGTCTTATAGTCGTGCGGCGTTATCGGCATTTAGAAAATGGCTTAAAAGCCGGTACAAAACGATAGATATCTTAAATACGGCATGGGGTAATGTTTTTTGGTCTATGGATTATACCCATTTTGATCAAATAGAACTTCCTAACCTGACGGTTACGGAAGCAAATCCTATACATGTCATGGATTTTCGTCGGTTTAGTTCTGATCAGGTTATCGCTTTCAACCGTGCGCAATGCGATGTTCTAAAGCCATGTAAAGATCAAGATTTAATTCATAATTATATGGGGCGAATTACAGATTTTGATCATTTTAAACTTGGCGAGGATCTCGATATCGCGAGTTGGGATAGCTATCCGTTAGGGTTTTTAGAAGATAGATCGGACCAAGGCGAAGTCTTTAAACATGCGTATATGCGTCAAGGTGATCCAGATTTCCAAGCGTTCCATCACGATCTCTATCGTGCTGTAGGAAAGGGACGTTGGTGGGTGATGGAACAACAACCCGGTCCCGTAAATTGGGCACCTTATAACCCGGCACCTTTGCCGGGTATGGTCAGGCTCTGGACGTGGGAAGCTATAGCCCATGGCGCAGAGGTCGTGAGTTATTTCCGTTGGCGACAAGCGCCATTTGGACAAGAGAACATGCACGCAGGATTGCAACGCCCAGACGGAATTGCCGCAGATGTCAGCGCAGAGGTTAAAAAGATATCAGAAGAAGTCACCCAATTTTTAAAAGCGGCCGGAATTTCGGAGAAAACGGACGCTGTAAATGAGGCGGCTATTGGACTTGTGTTTGACTATAGCTCGGCTTGGGCATGGGAGGCGCAACCACAGGGGCGAGACTTTAATTATTTTCGTTTAGTTTATGATTTCTATAGGGGTTTACGACGGCTGGGTTTCTCCGTAGATATTTTGCCTCCAACTACAAAAGACTTTGGCGACCGGAAAATGGTCTGCATTCCGGGACTGTTTAGCTGGACACCTCAATTAAAGCAGGCCATGAAAAATTTCAAAGGCCAACTTGTAATCGGGCCGCGTACAGGTTCTAAATCCTCCGATTATAAAACCGTTGAAAACTTACCCCCTGATCTGCCGAGCTTATCATTTAAAGTTAAAGCTGTCGAAACGTTACGCCCTAGCGCAAAGGTTTGTTTGCAAAAGGGAGGGTGTTTCCATATTTGGCGCGAATTATGTGAAATATCAAGCCGTCAAGATAGTGTTGAAATCACCGAATATTGTGATGATGGTCTGCCGGCCATTATCAAGCAAGCCAAGGTAAGTTACATAACGGGTTGGCCGGATGATATAGCTATGACACGTGTTTTGGAAACTATAGCCCGAAAAGAAAATCTTTCACCCATATATTTGCAACACGGGCATAGATGCCGACAGTTCGGGCAGGCCACATTGCATATGAATTATGGTCTTGAGACCGTAATATTAGAAACTGGGTCAGGTGGAAAATTGTCTCTTGGTGCGGGTGATATTTCGCTTATAGATAATGTAACAAAAAATATAATTGGATAGGATAGGGGATAATTATGGAATTACAAAATATACAGATCGCTGTATTTCTAGGCCTGACGGCTCTGATTGCTGCGGTGACATATTGGTATTGTCGCGGTGCGCGAGCGACAGAAGATGGCGAACAGGAATATTTTCTCGCGGGTGGGTCGCTGAAATGGTATTTTGTGGCCGGGTCGATTACCTTGACCAATCTGTCGACCGATCAATTGGTCGGTATGAACGGCAATCAGATGGCTTTGCTCGCATGGTGGGAACTCGCCGCTGTGGTTGGCCTGATGATGCTCTGTTTTGTTTTCATTCCCGTCTATTATAAATATAACTGCACAACGACGACGGAGCTTTTGGAGCGCCGTTATAATAATAAACATATTCGGGCGTTGATTTCTGTTTTATTCCTGCTGGGCAATATTTTTATATTCCTACCCGCTATTCTCTATGGCGGATCATTGTTTATGCAAAACATGTTCGGCATTACACTTAATCTCTACATTATAGCGGCTATTTTTGCAGTAGCCGGTTCAGCCTATGCGATTTTTGGCGGACTGCGCGCAGTGGCCGTATCTGATACCTTCTCAGGCATATTATTATTGGGCTTGGCTTTATTTGTGACCTTCATTGCGCTTAAAGCGATTAATTTTGATTTTACCGGCATTCCAGCCGAAAGATTGACATTGATCGGTAGCCCGAAATCAGACATTCCGTTCTCGACATTATTTACGGGTATGATTTTTATTCAAATGTTTTACTGGTCGACTAACCAAACAATTACGCAACGGGCCATGGCCTCGCCGAATGTCAAAGAGGCGCAAAAGGGTATTTTAGCTGCCGCTTGTATTCGTTTGCTTATCGTGCCGCCAATTATTGTAATACCGGGTATTGTTGCTTTCAAACTTTATGGGGATATCGGGGATGCGACCTATGGACGGATTGTTGGTGATTTATTACCGCCATTTTTATCGGGAGCTTTTGCCGCTGCGATTGCTGCAGCTGTGCTGACAACATTTAATTCAATCTTAAATGCCTCTGCTGCGCTTTGGGTTTGCGATATTCATGAGACCTATTTTGATGAAAACCCTAATGTCAAACGGCTATCTTTGTGGGTGTCTGTTTGTATGGTTGTGTTGGCTTTTGCCATGATTCCGATTTTTAACAATCCGGAGTCCAGCTTGATTAATACAGTTCAGACACTTTACGGGCTTTTATCTATGCCCATACTTTCGGCTTTTATTGTTGGTTTATTATTTAAGAACGTTAACCCTTACGCGATGATTTTCGCCGTTATTTTTGGCGTTCTGCTTTATGCTGTTTTTGTCTTTACGTGGCCAAAATTACCGGGTGGAGGCTATATCCATATGATGGCTGTTACCTTGGTTTCCGGCGTGTCTATGTCTCTGTTGTTGAATAAATTTGTCTTTAAACAAAACGCCGTGTGGGACGCCCATACCGTATTTGGCAAAGCCGGCCTTGAAGACAAGACGGGGTAATATTAATCTTGGCCCGATATAGAGGGTTTCTATGACGGATATTATAATACGACCCTACCAGAACGGAGATTGGGAGAATGTCTGGAAGGTCTTGAAGCCTACCTTCAGGGCCGGAGCGACCTATCCTGTTTCACCCGATATTTCCGAGGTCGAAAGTCGAGCCTATTGGCTAGACCGCGAAAAGCGAACCTATCTGGCCCTTGATAAAAATGGAGACGTTGGAGGCACTTATTATATTCGTCCCAACCAAGCTAGATTAGGCGCGCATATTTGTAATTGTGGATATGTTGTTTCGTCCGCATACAGGGGGCAGGGGCTCGGTGCTCTTATGTGTCGGCATTCGCAAGACGAAGCGCGTAATTTCGGTTATTTAGGGATGCAGTATAATCTGGTTGTGAGTTCAAACGAAGGTGCGATACGTCTTTGGAAACGCGAAGGTTTTAATATTCTAGGCACAGTTCCGAATGGGTTCCGTCATAAAGAACTCGGTCTCATAGATGCGTATATTATGTTTAAGACGCTTTAAGGCGATGATTAGTGCAAATTCTTACCCCTAATGATCTAAGCCTATGGATATAAGCGCGAGGTAAACGTCAGATCCATTTAAAGCAGTTTTTAACCGCACTCATGATAATCTTATGATTTATTAATAACAGGTCTTCACGGTGTATTAGAAATTTACGACGACTTTATTGTACCCAGTCGTGCTAAAATTGGCGCTGAAATTCTGTAAAATTTAATTGGATAATCATGTGTGTTTATCCCCGCCGCTTCCCGCTGAATAAAATAACTATAAACGGCATCTACAGCATGTTCGAGGCGGTTTTCAATATCCTGTTTATCCGTTTTATCCCTATTTTCCCACGCTATGATGGCTTTTTCGACACGCCGACCAGATTGTCCCAAGGCGGCGGCTTGTTCTCCCAATATTTCAGCTTCAAGCGAATGCATCATCGTATCGGGTTGCAAATGTGTCTTTAAACTTTGCGGTAGCCGGAATGACATAATATGACCAATTTAAAGTGAACCCTGTATTCAACAGTGTGGTTAACGGGCTCAAAAAATTGCCGCAATATTAAAACTTGGCATTTAGGAAGTCAAGAAAAGCGAGCCAGTCCTCTTTAACGACGCCGTGCGTACCCGGGCGCATCCAGAAGGCTATATCGGCATCAGGTGCAAAGGCCTTTAGCTTTTCCTGAGTTAAACCTAACTTGCCATATAGGCGATAGACCGGTGTAGCTCCCTGAGCAGCTAGAAATCCGCCATTAGGGTCTGACCAGACATCGCGACTGGCATTGCCGAGTAAAATAGGACGTGGGGCAATTAGAGCCAGTAAATGGTGTTGGTCATAGGTTAGATTTTCTTCCTTATATGCGGGTGAGAACCAGTGTGGATATTGTGTGGTGATACTTTGCACCGTCTCACCGGGCTTATCGCGCGATAAAGACGCTCCGCCCGTTCCGGATTGATGTGCAATGGCAGCATCTATATTTTCGTCAAACGCCATGGCGACAAGCGCTGTTTTTCCGTAACGCGAATGTCCATATAATATCGTTTTTGAAAAATCAGCTTGATCTTTCAGGTGATTAGCCACAAGCGCATATTGTTTGGCCCAGGCTGCAATAGCGCGTGTTTGACCCTTGTTTTGATGATGTTCGACATCTGAGGAAAAATAAGTTCCAAGGCTATTGATTCCGGCTTGGGCATTATCTGGAATAAATTCCGGCGGATACATAACAGCAAAACTAAATCCCGCATCCAGAATAGCCTCGATAGGAGGGGTGCGAATATAGCGTCCAAAAAAATAGCCAAAAACATTATTCGCAAATCCGCTACCCGCGCAGGAAAACGTCATATCGGGGGGAGGCGGTAAACCGGCTTCGGGGATAACATCATGAGCCGGGCAAAAGCTTTGCATGATAATAATGGGCGCTATTGGCGTCTGCCGAGGAACGGCAGGTTTCACAATAAGGAGGTTAAAGGGTTTGGATGCGTCCGTATTCGGATTGTGAATTGAAAGACGGTGATGTTCGATATGCGCGCGATTGCCAAAATGTGTGCCTGCGATACGGCGTTCTGACATAACGGATAGTGTAAGATGATCGGGATAGTTTCCATAGACTTCTGTCTCGAGCGCAGTCCTTATGAGGGGCTTTTGAGACTCCCATTGCTCATAGGACAGTGTGTTGGAGATTTCCGGTGTTGCGGCTGCGCCCTTAGGTGTATTTGACGCCGTTTTCAAAAGTACACGGGTTGTACCACACGACGCCAGTGACAGATAGATTACCAGAAGACAAAGTCCGAGCCAAAATCGTTTCATTTTGTATATAGGTCTCTTTTTAACATTAAGTAATAGCATTAAAGGCTTGTTCTATATCCTCTTTAAGGTCGTCCACATGTTCAAGACCACAGGCAAACCGAACGATAGGCCCACCAAAGTCTTTATCATGCTTTCGTTTTAATTGCGGATCACAATGAATGACAAGGCTTTCATAGCCGCCGTAGGAATACCCGATTCCAAAATATTTAAGCGCATTGACGAATTTCAACACCTCGGCTTGGGAACAGGGTTTGAGAACTATCGAAAACAGGCATGCCGCGCCCGTAAAGTCACGTTTCCATAATGCGTGGTCCGGATGTTCAGCTAGAGCGGGGTGTAGAACACGGTGTATTTTTTCATGACCTGATAGTGCTGTAGCTAATTCGAGGGCCGTTTTTTCTTGTGCGTTAAACCTTGGAACAACCGTTCGAAATCCACGCAATATTTGATATGCATCATCAGGGGAGGTCGCATATCCCAGATATTTCGCCGTGGCAGCAACGGAGTTTGCAACGACTAATGTGCGGCTGGTTACAGCCCCGAACATGATATCCCCATGCCCACCAAAATATTTTGTAGCTGCATGAACACTGATGTCTGCACCTAGCCTTAAGGGCTTGAGTGTCAATCCGCCGGACCATGTATTATCTACAATTGTCTTTACATCATGAGCTTTAGCAACGTCACATATAGCTGGTATATCCTGAATTTCTAATGTTAGAGATCCGGGGCTTTCCAAGCAAATAGCAGACGTATTTGGACGAATAAGCGTAGAGATATGACGGCCTATATGCGGATCGTACAACTCGGTCTCAATATTCATTTTCTTTAGAAATTTATCGCAAAAGTTTCGTGTAGGTCCATAGGCGCTATCCGTGAGTAATACATGCTCTCCGGCTTTAACTTGGGATAATATAGCTAATGTACAAGCGCTTAACCCGGATGGGGTTAATGTCGTTGCCACACCGTCTTCCAAAGCATTAAAGGCTGCTTTTAAATGATCATGTACTTGACTGCCATGACGACCATAGCCGCGTACATCTGTACGGTAGAGGTCTTCCGCACGCTCAAATAAAAGTGTTGAGGCCCGTGAAATATCGGGGTTGACCGGTGTGCCTATTTTGGGCGTGGGACGACCAATATGTGTGAATTGGGTTTCTTTTTTCATATTGCCGTCTTAATTATCCAATCATTAGTCTTCTTACCCATTAGGCCTGCGCAATAGGGGCTTGTTCTTCAGACCACCTATCATCACCCCATTCAGCCCAGGATCCATCATACACCCGGACATTTTTTGCGCCAAGCCGAAAGAGGTTAAAGGCCAAACCTGCGGCGGTGATACCTGATCCACAACTGGTGATAATGGCGGCATCCAAATCCAGCCCGATATTTGTAAAAATAGCTTTTATATCTTCCAGAGGTTTAAAGTGTTGGTCGGGCGTGCGAAGATCGCCAAAGGGAACAGAATGGCTGCCCGGTATATGGCCTGACCGCAATCCGCCCCGGGGTTCTGGCTGGGTTCCGTAAAACCGTCCCTTTGGACGCGCATCAATAATTTGCGTGGTCTGTAATTCGGATTTTACCTCAGACATTGTGGCAATACCACTCAAGGGCGGTGAAACACTGTAACTAGATTTATCTGCGGGTTCAGCTGGCGTGTTTTTAGTTTTATACCCAGCGTTTTTCCATGCTGGCAGACCGCCATCTAAAATCGAGATGTTTTTATGTCCGAACATTTTGAATGTCCACCAAACCCTTGGACTAGAAAATATACCTTGTCGATCATAACACACAATATGGTCGTCTTGTGTGATGCCCATATCCGACATAGTGAGGCAAAATAAAGACGATGACGGTAACATATGTTTTTGATTCGACTGGGTTTGGGCAATAATATCTATGTCAAAAAATTGAGCGCCCGGAATAAATCCATTTGGAAGATTTTGATTTGTGCCCGGTAATTCCCATGTGCAATCCAGACATTTAACTTTGTCTAGAGCGTGTAAGGCTGCCAATTCATCGGCGGTAAGGAGAGCTGGAATGTTTGCGTTTAATTCAGCCATGACGGAACTGGCAGATCTTTTTCACGCAGAAACTCTGGATTATAGACTTTGGATTGATACCTCTGACCATAATCACATAATATTGTGACGATCGTATGACCGGGACCCATTTCACGCGCCATATGAATGGCCCCCGCAATGTTAATGCCTGACGATCCACCCAAGCAAATACCCTCTAACTGGTTAAGTGAAAAAATAATTTCTAAGGCTTCTTTGTCATGAATACGATAGGCTTTATCAACAATCACATCTTGAAGATTGGCTGTTATCCGGCCTTGGCCTATGCCTTCAGTTATGGAATTGCCTTTTGTTTGTAAGACACCGTCTTTATAAAAACTGAACATTTTAGAGCCGTAAGGGTCTGCGACCCCGATTTTTATGTTTGGATTTCTGGCTTTCAGTGCCATGGAGACACCACCGAGGGTCCCGCCAGAGCCGACGGCGCAAATAAATCCGTCTATCTTCCCATCAGTTTGTTCAAAAATTTCGGGCCCGGTCGTTTCAATATGGGCATTACGATTTGCAATATTATCAAATTGATTAGCCCAAATTGCGCCGCTAGGTTCTTTTTTTGCAAGTTCTTGTGCCAATCGTTCGGAGGCATGTACATAATTACCCGGATTGGCGTAAGGAACAGCATCAACTTCGATAAGGTCAGCTCCTAGCAGGCGCACAGCATCCTTTTTTTCCTGACTTTGCGTACGGGGCATAATAATTTTACAGCGATATCCTAACGCGCTTGTCACCATCGCAAGACCAATACCTGTATTCCCGGCCGTGCCTTCCACGACGACACCACCCGGGCGTAAAGCCCCAGAGGCCTCGGCTTCGCGGATAATACCAAGCGCGGCTCTATCTTTGACGGATTGTCCGGGGTTAAGGAATTCAGCTTTTCCATAAATCTCACACCCCGTAAGTTTTGACGCCTCATTAAGACGTAAAAGAGGTGTGTTTCCGATTAGGTCTAAAACGGATTTAAACGCCATAACGATCTCCTGCTAGGCTTGACTATAGACCATGATTAGGACGGTTCAAGTTCTACATTATGCTGAGGAAAAGGGAATACATAATACTAAATTCTGTCGTTTTTTATGTGTATCTATGATAGATATTTCTGGCGCAGATTGATTTGATTGCGCGAAGGATATTTTATGGCTGCATTAAATTCAAATATCTCCCTTTCGACGCCGTCAGGGCAAATTTGGGAATTGGGAAATGAAAAACCCCTCACTATATTGGCTGGACCTTGCGCCATGGAAAGTCGTGATCATGCCTTAATGACGGCAGCTCGATTGAAAACAATATCGGAGGCCGTGGGCCTTAATATTGTATATAAAAGCTCCTATGATAAAGCCAATCGGACGAGTATACATTCACCGCGCGGAATTGGGCTGGATAAAGCCTTGCCTATATTTTCAGAAATAAGGTCTGAAATTGGTTTGCCATGTATAACGGATATCCACACGCCAGAACAGGCTCGCGCTGTCGGGGACGTTGTCGACATATTGCAAATCCCGGCTTTCTTATGTCGCCAAACTGACTTGTTGGTCGCGGCTGCTAAAACTGGAAAGGTTATTAATGTTAAAAAAGGACAATTTTTAGCCCCTTGGGATATGAAGAATGTTCTCAATAAAGTCGTTGAAGCCGGAAATTCAAATGTAATGGCCTGTGAACGTGGGGCCAGTTTTGGGTATAATACTCTTGTGACTGATTTTAGAAGCTTACCTATTATGAAAAGCTTCGGCGCGCCTGTTGTTTTTGACGCGACCCATTCCGTACAACAACCGGGCGGACAGGGCGGAACAAGCGGAGGACAAAGAGAGTTTGTTGCCCCTCTTGCGCGCGCTGCGGCGTCCATTGGTGTCGCGTGTATTTTTATGGAAACCCATCCTGACCCTGATAATGCCCCGTCTGACGGCCCCAATATGGTCCCATTAGATCAATTTGAAATGCTTTTAAGGGATATTCAATTGTTTGACGACCTGAGTAAAACTTAACTTATTCAACGAAACTACCGGGTGGTTCGCAGTTTGCGCCGCTCTTCTCGTTCACGTTTAACGTCAATCGGGGTCACCGGACTATCGACGATATCAATCACGCCCAGATCATCTAATAGGGGCACACGTTTAGGTAAGAGACCTGAATCAAAAAGCGCTTTAACACGGATTTCGGCATTTACACGCAGGTCTTCATAGAAAATATTGGACGGTAATGTTCGAAACTTGGCTCCGAATTTAAACCGAGGGCGACGCAGGGCTCGACTTTTAGGTTTATCAATGAGTAAAATACCGTCCATACATTGGGCGCCGGTTTGTTTTACAAGCGGGGCAGGCCAGGTTTTAGGGTCTATACCCTCGGCTGCGATACCGCCCTTGTGAAGACGTCGCGGCGCGTAATCAGTAGACCTGTTCCATAATAAAGGATTGGTACACAGCAGTGGGCGCCCTTCAACTGTATTATACCTGCGCGAATCATAAACTATAGCGCGGCTGACAAACCGTTTTGCGGTTACATCGTCATCTGGCATAAAACTCCCAAAAGCTATTACGCACTGAGTATCCTGAAAGTCTTCACACGGGGTTTGCTTGGATAAAACAGTCTCAAACTTATCTAGAGGAAGCGGATGATCAATAATATAAGCCGCAGCCAATCTTTTGGATAAGGTTTCATTTTGAAAAAACTCTTCTAATAGACGTTGCACATGCGATGCACCTTGGCCATGTCCAGCAATAATAAGCGGACGTTCGGGAGGAGAATGCTTCAAGAACTCTCTAAAGGCACGCCGTACATCTTTATAGGCAAAATCCTGTGCACGTTTGGCGTCCTCTCGATTGGTCATGAAGGTGTAAATCGAGGATTGTCGATAATAAGGGGCGAATAAGCGTCCCGAACTGGCATAAGGCGCCACATAATTCGGACGAACGATCCGCTGAAGTTTTGTCCGGCGTCTATCATCATCCACCGGCAAATTCCAATGCTCGCCGCCGCGATATACGGCAGGTACAACAACAAAAACATCTCCCAATGTATCTTCTGTAAAAGGATCCGTGGTGAGATCGGGCCGGGCTATCCAACTTTCCGCGAGAGTGTAATCCGGCGCGACTGGTTTTTTATAGGTTTGAAACGGTTCATCGGGATCTTGAACGGATTGGAATATATCATCTCGATACAGATAGGCCGTTAAAACCAGTAATCCCAATATGACCGACAGGATTCCCGCTATCAGGCCCGTTTTTGATATTTGTCTTACATTCGCCATATCGTCATTCTAAATTATCACGTATAGGCATAATAGACTAGACCCCTCTGTATAGTCTTTAGCACAGACATGACGTGAATTTAATGGAAGCGCGATGACAAATTCAATGCCACACAAGGATAAGCCTCAAACAAGTATTCTCCGGTGGCTTAGAAATCGGTTTTTTACAGGAGTTGTTATTGCCTTACCCATTGTTGCGACGATTTGGGGCGTCACATGGTTTGTACAAATCATAGATGAAAATGTATTACGATTTCTGCCTGTAGATTGGAACCCGAAAACATATTTAGGGTTTGATATTCCGGGGTTGGGGCTGATCATCGCGATAGTGATGTTATTTGTTTTGGGTGTATTGGCCTCGAATTTTTTAGGTACAGCTGTAATTAATGCGGGTGAACGTTTATTTGCCCGTGTGCCAATCGTCAGCCCGGTTTACGGGGCGCTTAAGCAAATCGTGACAACAGTAGCAGATCAAAAAGATCGAGCCTTTCGCGATGTATGCTTGCTTGAATATCCAAGGCCCGGACTTTGGGCTATCGGATTTGTTACGGCCGATCTTAGCGGCGCGCCAGAACAGTATTTAAAAGAGGGATATGTGTGTGTATTTGTACCGACAACACCAAACCCAACATCAGGTTTTTTACTGTTTTCAAAATCGACCGACATACAGATTTTAGATATGACACCTGAAGAGGGCGCGAAAATGATTATTTCGGGGGGAATGGTTTCGTCTAATGAGGATTTAATTGATCTTAAAAAACCTAAACCGTCTACGCGTTAAGAGTGAACTTGAACATTATCCCGCTTTCATGAGTGAAACCCCGAAATCTTGTTCAAATAAATAGAGTAACACAAGGGCGTTTTTCCCGCGATCAGATTGTAACGTCGGATCTGTTTGCGCTAATAATCGCGCATCTTGCACCGCGGTTTCCAGCAAAGATTTATCGCGGTCCAAATCCGCGATTTTATAATCGGGCAGGCCACTTTGGCGCGCCCCTAATAAGTCACCTGTGCCTCGCAATTCCCAGTCTTTCTCGGCGATTAGAAATCCGTCTTGTGATGACCGCATAATTTCTAAGCGAGCTTTGCCGCTCACGGATAATGGGCCTTTATACAAAAGCAAACAGCTGGATTGTTTATCAGACCGCCCAACACGACCTCGTAATTGATGCAATTGTGCGAGCCCGAAACGTTCGGCATGTTCAATAACAATAACCGTCGCATTAGGCGCATCGACGCCAACTTCTATAACTGTCGTGGCCACTAAGATTTTATATTTTCCGGATTTAAAGGCTTGGGCGGTGACATCTTTTTCTTGAGCGCTCATCCGTCCGTGTAACAGTCCAACATCATCTCCAAAAATTGCCGTAAGTTGTCTATGGCGATCATCTACAGAGGTAAGGTCTATGAGTTCGCTATCTTCGACAAGTGGGCAGACCCAATACACTTGTCCACCTTTCTCAATAGCGCGCCCAATAGCTTCAATCACATTATCCAAACGCGCGAGTGGTAATATGCGGGTGTCAATATCTCGACGTCCAACAGGTTTTTCGTCTAATTTTGAAACATCCAGATCACCATATGCGGTCAAGGCAAGCGTGCGCGGAATAGGTGTCGCGGTCATAACTAAAAGATCGGGTTTTCGTCCTTTTTGGGTCAATTTAAGACGATCATGTACGCCGAAACGATGTTGCTCATCAATAATAACTAAACCGAGGTCTTTAAATGTAACTTTATCTTGAAACAGGGCATGTGTACCTATGACGACATCAATATAACCTTGCTCAAGTCCTGTGGCTAAAGCTTCGCGGGCTTTACCCTTATCTCGTCCGGTAATGGCCTGAACATTTAACCCGGCGGGTTCAAGAAAGTTTCGGAGGGTCTCGGCATGTTGACGTGCCAGAATTTCTGTTGGAGCCATGAGGGCAACTTGTGCGCCGCTTTCACATATATGCGCTGCCGTTAGAGCCGCCACAAATGTTTTACCCGACCCAACATCACCTTGTAGCAAGCGTGCCATGCGAAATGACGACGTCATATCTTTGACGATTTCAATAAAAGCTCGGTTTTGTGCGTTGGTGGGTGTGAAGGGAGCCGAGGCCAAGACATCTTGAACATAGCTGCCGTCATTCACATAGGCCCGTCCGGATTGACGACGTGTTGTTTCGCGTACAAGGGCCATGGCAAGTTGTTTGGCAAAGAGTTCGTCATAGGCAAGTCTCAGGCGAGGCGGAGCGTCGGACCGTGCATCAACGGGGTGTACTGGTTTATGTAATTGCGTCAGCGCCGTTTTAAATCGGGGCCATTCCTGGCGCGCTATCATAGCTGCATCCAACCATTCGGGACAATCAGGCGCCATGTCGATGGCCTGCATAACGGCTTTTCGTGCAACTTTTTGGGACAAGCCTGCGCTGAGAGGGTAGTGAGTTTCATAAGTCGGAATATCATCGCTTTGAGACGGCGCGACGACATAATCAGGATGTGTCATTTGCATCTCAGCATTAAAAACCTCGGTTTTTCCCGAAATTATACGTGTTGCGCCGACAGGTAAAATTCGTTGTAAATAATCGGCGCGGGCTTGAAAAAACACCAGAGTCATTTCTCCCGTGTCGTCATAAACACGAATTCGGTAGGGACGTTTTCTATTGCTTGGAACCAGATGCCGACCAACGGTTATGGTAAAGGTACAAATTTCATCTTTTTTGGCCCCGGAAATAGACGGGCGGTAACTTCTATCTATCACGCCAGACGGTGGTGTGAGAACGAGATCTTTTACGCGTGTGCCCATGGCGCGCCCCAAAGCCTCTTTCACTCGGGACCCTACGCCTTTTAAAACGGTTACATCTGCAAAAAGCGGGAATAGAATATCGGGACGCATAGCTCTTTTTGAACATAAAAATGCGATCCTGCAAGTGACACTCCGTAATCAAGCCTATATGAGGGCGGCAGAACACTGTTAGGAATTACAAATGGACGACATGCGTCGCAAACGTCTTATCTACCGCGCCAATTATCGGGGGTTTAAAGAGGTCGATATTTTGCTAGGTGGATTTGCCAAGGCTAATGTATTTGAGCTTTCCGAGAGTGAACTGACGATGTTTGAAAACCTTTTGATGGCCAAGGATCACGATATTTATGATTGGATTACAGGAAAGACTATAGTCCCTCCGCAATATAATACGCCACTCTTTGCCCGTTTATGCGCCTATAAGCCGGATATTTAACGCCCTTGATACAATTAAACAGATATTGCGGTGATGAACTCACTCTTAGCGCGGCTGGAGTGCCTGACGGTGTGGACGCCTTAATTGTAACGCGCGCGGCCCGGCAAAGATATAAGGCTGGAAAATCGGGACGTGTGATGTTTGTTGCGCGAGACGATAGTCGGGCCTCCAATTTTATAGCCGCGTGCCAGTTTTTTGCACCTGACATACCGGTCTTAAATCTTCCAGCATGGGATTGCTTACCCTTTGATCGAGTTTCGCCAAGCCGAACCCTCGCCGCAAGGCGCGCTGCAACTTTATTTGCGTTGTTAAACCTCGGGCCTGACGCTCCGGTTATTATTGTTTCGACCATTAGTGCCGTGACGCAATATGTCCCGCCGCGTGATGTTATTGCCAGAGCCGGCTTCCACGCTAAGGCCGGGCAAATGCTTGATCGTGACGTCTTGCAGACATATTTGACGAATAATGGATATTCGCGCAGCTCAACCGTTATGGAACCCGGTGATTATGCTATTCGGGGCAGCTTGATTGACGTCTTCGCTCCGGGAACTGAGACACCGGTACGGCTGGATTTTTTTGGAGATGAGTTGGAGAGTATTCGTAGTTTTGATGTTGAGAGCCAAAGGTCGATGTCTAAAATTGAGAGAGTAAACCTTGCCCCAGTAAGTGAAGTTTTTATCACAGACGCATCAATTTCTCAATTTCGCAAAAATTACATCGCCGCGTTTGGGGGTGGTATCAGCCAAGACCCGGTCTATGCCACTGTTACTGAGGGTATAAGGCCTCAAGGTATAGAGCATTTCATGCCTCTGTTTTATGAGAGCTTGGATACGGTTTTTGATTACGCGGGAGCTGAAACGCTCTATGTTTTTGATGCGCTTTTGTCGGAAGCTCGAAGTGAACGCATGGACGTTATTGATGACTTTTACGATGCGCGTCAAACGCATCTCGAAACTCGGGATAGCGGATCGGGAGACCCGCGAAAATCAGCAGGTGTTTTTCGACCTTTACCCCCGGGACGTCTTTATATGAACGCGGGTAAATGGTTCGAGCAATGCGCCGTATTGCAAATACGGGAGCATACGCCCTTTGTACCGCCAGATGCACAAGACCTTATTGATTTTGGTGGGCAAACCGCACGGAGTTTTTCAAATGAGCGCCGCACGGACGGCGTAAATGTTTTCGAAGCTGTTATTGATCATATCAAAGCCTTAAAAAATGATAGAAAAACAGTTCTCATTGCGGCGTGGACGCAAGGATCTGTTGAACGATTAGGGAGTGTTTTAGAAGATCATGACCTTGCTGTCGGTCTGCTCGATACAGGGGACGAAGCTTTGGCTTTACCTCAAGGTCAAATCAAGCGGGTAATATTACCTATTGAGCAAGGGTTTACCTTTGGAAATTTGGCCATAATTTCCGAGCAGGATATTCTTGGTGATAGGCTGGTCAATAGGGGGCGTAAACGTAAGGCCAAGAACTTCATTGCCGAAGCCGCAAGCCTACAAGCGGGTGATTTAATTATTCATATCGATCATGGTTTGGGGCGGTATCTCGGACTTAAAACATTGAATGTTCAAGAGGCTCCGCATGATTGTCTGGAGTTGGAATATGCAGGCGCGGCTAAACTTTATCTCCCTGTCGAGAATATTGAACTTTTATCCCGATACGGCGCGGGGTCTGACAATCCAACTCTCGATCGTTTGGGAAGTGCCGCTTGGCAATCCCGCAAAGCCAAGGCCAAAAAACGTTTGCGGGAAATGGCAGGGGAACTCATAAAAATTGCCGCTAAACGCGCCATGAAAACCGCAGAACCGATTGACGTTCAAGAGGGCATTTACAATGAGTTTTGTGCGCGGTTCCCATATGCTGAAACGGATGATCAACTTGCGGCTATAGAAGATGTGATGGAAGATTTGGTTTCGGGGCGACCTATGGACCGCTTGATCTGTGGAGATGTAGGTTTTGGTAAAACCGAAGTGGCATTACGGGCTGCATTTGCGGTGGCGATGTCAGGTCGGCAAGTCGCTATTGTGGCCCCGACAACTTTGTTGTGCCGTCAACATTTTCATACTCTAACGGAGCGTTTCCGGGGCTGGCCCGTTAAAGTGCGCCAACTCTCTCGATTTGTTCCAGCAAAGCAAAGCCAGCAGACAAAAGAGGAGCTTGCCAAAGGACGCTGTGAAATTGTCGTGGGTACACATGCATTATTGGCTAAATCTGTAGAGTTTTCTGATCTTGGCCTTCTAATAATTGATGAAGAACAACGGTTTGGCGTCGGGCATAAAGAACGGTTAAAGCAAATGCGTGCTAATGTGCATGTTCTAACTCTGACCGCTACGCCTATACCTCGAACGTTACAAATGTCTCTTTCGGGTATTCGGGATTTGTCCTTGATTGCAACGCCGCCTGTCGACAGGCTGGCTGTACGAACTTATGTGTCGCCTTTTGATGTAGTGAGTATTCGCAAAGCATTGCTACGTGAACGATATCGCGGTGGACAGAGTTTTTTCATCGCCCCGCGAATAGCAGATTTACCAAAACTTGAAGAATTTTTACGTGAAGACGTACCCGAAATTAAGTATGTCATAGCCCATGGGCAAATGCCGACGACGGCTTTGGAAGATATTATGACGGCGTTTTACGAGGGTAAATATGATGTCTTGCTTTCGACGTCTATTGTCGAAAGCGGTATTGATATTCCGACAGCGAATACAATGGTAATTTTTAGGGCCGATAGGTTTGGCTTGGCTCAACTCTACCAAATGCGCGGACGGGTTGGACGTTCAAAGGTACGGGCCTATGCATATTTAACAACGCCTGAAACTCATGTCTCTACACCAGACGCTATACGGCGCCTCAAAGTTTTACAGTCACTTGATACTTTAGGGGCCGGATTCACATTGGCGAGTCATGATTTGGATATGCGAGGGGGCGGGAATCCATTAGGCGAAGAGCAGTCCGGTCATATCAAAGATGTCGGTGTTGAACTCTATCAACATATGTTAGAAGAAGCTGTTGCGGAATTGCGAAATGACGATGAAGTGATGACAGATCAAACATGGTCTCCACAAGTTAATGCGGGTGTCGCCATTCTTATCCCCGAAGGTTATATATCTGATCTGAATTTGCGATTGGCGACCTATCGTCGTATTTCTGAAATCAAGGATGATAGGAGTAGTGAAGCGCTAGCCGCGGAATTAATTGACCGTTTTGGAAAATTACCAGAAGAGGTGAGTTCTTTATTAAAGGTTATGAAAATCAAACGTTTATGTAGAATGTCTCATGTTGAAAAAGTCGATTCAGGTCCGCGTGGTCTTGTTATGACTATTCGGCATAAAGACATTAAGGATCCGTCTGTAATACTAAATGCTATAACGCAAAATAAAGGATGGAAGTTACGACCCGATCAAACTATATTAGTCAGCGGTAATTTTGAGAAAGCCGATATTAGATTGCGGGCAACCGAACGTGCCGTAAAAGTTTTGGCCCCGGTTTAAGCCGCGTTAGGCTCAAAAGTCGTTGGTGTTAAAGTTCGGGATTCTGTTGAGAGTTTGGCCATGAGCCGCCCCATCAACATATCACTTGTTTCATGGGACATAAGTTCGACAGTTGCCGTTTCTAAACTCATGGAAAAGGCTCTTGGAGACGTAAGCCCGGTTTCAAAAGCCGCGCAATCTACTATGCCTGATATTCTATCAATAACACCCCCGATGCGGTCATGAGGCATGCCCGGTATCGCTATGATATAAATATTTGGCTCTAACCGTGCCACAATATCTTGCATGCGAACGAGGTTTTTGAGAATGCCACCGATTTGGATATTCGCACGATCGATTTTATCCGTCGCAATGTCTATTGATTCTGCCAAAGATGTTTTTACAATTATTAGAGATACCGGAATATCTGTACTTTGATAATACGTGCATACTCGTGCGATATGTTTTTCAAAGAACGTTGAATTAAAAAGACCTGATAATGAGTCTGTGCAAAGCTCGCCGCCCAAAGCGTCAAATTCTTGCTTTAATTGGGTGTGAATACGGTGATAATTCGCTAACTCCATAATGCGCCCGGAAATTTCCTGTGCGGATGCTTCCGCAGAAATGATGTCTTTAGCACCGCTTTCAAAAGCCGCGCTATGCTCACTAAATGTCGTTTCATCAACAAGGAAGAGTGTTGGAATATGGTAAAGTTTAGAGTTTCGACGCATAGTGCTTGTAATCGTCAAAGCAGGTTCGGAACCTTCCAAAACATTCATAACAACAGCGTCAAATGCGCCCTCATGTAGGTAATCGAAAGCGCTGAATGAGGTAAATGCTGCAATAACTTCTACACGGCGTTTTTGAAGTGCATTTACAATCACAATAAATTCAGGGGATGCTTTACCTATAAACAAAATTTTATAGGGCTTGTTTAGCTGATTTTCGCTCAATTTATGCTGAATATCAAAATCTAAGGAAAGGGTTTCTGTTCGCAAGTTTATTTCGCGCTCCATTTCCTGTAATCGAATAAGTGAATTTACACGGTTTGCGATTTGCGACGGGTGTGCAGGAGGAAAAATAACAGAATCAAACAATTCGTTATTTAGATTGCCCGGACGGCTCAATGCCGCGATTACAGGGCAGGCCTTCGTCGAAAAGAGCTTGCGGATATCCCCCGTAATTTCATGCAATAATTCTATATAATCTGTAAAGAGGCATAAAATCGCCGAAGGTGTCATTTTTGGCACTTCATCGAATTCATTTCCGTCAAACACTACGGTTTGCGTATCATACCCGATAGATAGCAAGTGACCAACCACATGTCTGGCTTCAAGGGTATTATCCGTAACGATCAAAACTGAGTGAAGATTAGGCGCAGTTTTCTCGGGTGTAGAATCAGGTAGAGATATCATGGGTAAAGTCTCAGATATAAATATTTCTGAGACGTTAATGTCTAGGCGAATTCACCTTTATGCCTATGTATTCAATATTTATTGACAGGCTCGGTCTGTATTTTCCTTTTTAAGATAGCTCATAAGAGGATCAAAATATTCAAGAATAGCTGAACCGTCCATATCCCGCGTCCCTGTAAAGGCTTCCAAGGCATCTTGCCATGGTTTTGAGGATCCGAGTTTAAGCATAGCGTCAAGGCGTTTGCCGACCTGCTCATTGCCGTAAATAGAGCATGTGTGTAAAGCGCCTTCAAATCCCGCCATGTCACAGGCCGCTTTATGAAATTGAAATTGTAAAATCCGGGCCAGAAAATATCGCATATATGGCGTATTTCCCGGGATGTGGTATTTCGCACCGGGATCGAAGGCATTTGCTGGGCGCGGAGACGGCGGACGGACACCTTGGTAGTATTCGCGTAGTTCCCACCAACCTGAATTATATTCTGAGGGTGCATATTCTCCGTTAAATACACGCCACCTCCATTTATCTACCATTAATCCGAATGGCAGAAAGGCAATTTTGTCTAAAGCTTCTTTCATAAGCAGGGCGAGTTCAGCGTCCGCTCCGGGAACATCATCGGCCTCTAGCAAGCCAATTTTAACCAAATAATCGGGCGTGATAGACAAGGCGACCATGTCCCCAATGGCCTCATGAAAGCCGTCATTGGCACCGTCTTTGTAAAAAACGGGTTGGTCCTTATAGGCTCTTTGATAAAAGTTATGCCCAAGTTCATGATGGACGGTAACGAAATCTTCGGCATTGACCTTGGTACACATTTTAATCCGGATATCGTCACGATCATCAATATCCCACGCCGAAGCATGACATACAACTTCGCGGTCACGCGGTTTAGTAATTAATGAGCGCTCCCAGAATGTTTGAGGCAGAGCTTCAAAGCCCAGTGAAGTAAAAAACTCTTCACCGATCTCCACCATTTTCTTTTGATCATATCCTTTATCCTTGAGTAGCTTGGTCACATCCACACTCTCGCCGCCAAGGTCCGGGGCTACAATATCATATATATTATCCCAACTTTGCGCCCACATATTACCTAATAAATCGGCTCGGATCGGTTGATCCAATGGTACAATTGCATCGCCATAATGCCCGTTTAGCTTTGTGCGGACATGGCAAAATAATTCGTCATATAAAGGTTTAACTTGCCCCCAAAGGCGGTCTGCCTCTTGCGAGAAAGCATCGGCATCCATGTCATACCCGCCTCGCCATAAGGCGCCTGTATCTTTATACCCTAATTCTTGAGAGCCTTCATTTACAATTGATACCATACGGGCATAATCGTCTTTCATGGGTATGGAGATGGTTCTCCAGCCTTCCCATATTTTTTGTAATTCCTCGGGGTCTCGAGACGTGGCTATAATGTCGGAGGCTTCAAACAATGAGAGCGTTTCACCATTGTGTTCAAATTTTCCAGTGCCGTAAGTGGCATCTAGAGACGTCATAATATTTGACAACTTTTCTGCGGCACCGTCTTTATCTGGAGCCGGGAAGTTACTCCCCCGTTTTAAACCCTCCATTTTACGGCTCATATCCGCAGGAAGTGTCAAGTCGTTGAACCGTTTGGCTTCGTTTGATAAACGCGTCGAGAGTTTGGCCCAATCGGCCCCAAGTTTAGACGCCATCCATTGCGTATCTTCTGTAATGAAATTAGCTTTAATCCATTCAGCCCGAGCGACAAACCCGCTAAGATTGACAATATCTATTTCGGCTTGCTCTAAAAATTCTTTAGCTTCTTGAATCGTCGGGGCCGGGGTTTCATTTGTACTTTCGGCATGCGCCTCTGTCTTAGCGACTTGGGGTGTTAAAGTAGATGAGGAGCCTTTAGATGTTGCGCGTTCGCAAGCCGTAAACGCCAATACAGAAACTGCGGCCGTTAATAAGAGGAAACGTTGCATGTTAAGGCTCCCGATTATATGCATAATAATTCTTGACTCCTTTCGTACTCATCCCCGCGAGGGCGTCAATAGACGGGCTGACTTTTTAGCTTCAAATTAGGCTTTTTGTCTCAAAGGACGTAACATGGCAAAGAAACACGGGCTTTTAATGGTCAATCTTGGCTCACCCGAGGCTCCCACAGCACAGGCTGTACGTCCTTATCTTGCGGAATTTCTGCACGACTACCGAGTCGTTGATACGAGTCGTTGGATTTGGTGCCCCGTCCTTCACGGCATAATTTTGCGTACTCGGCCGAAAAAATCTGCTAAGGCTTATGCTAGTATTTGGTCGCAACCTGACGGGCAAGAGGGGGGCGAAGCGCCTCTTATTCGTATTACCCGTCGTCAAGCGGTCGGTGTTCAAGAGGAATTAGGGTCTGACATTTGTGTTGAAATCGCAATGCGTTATGGCAAGCCGTCCATTGGGTCTGCTTTGGATAAATTAAAACAGGCTGGATGTACACATATCGGAGTGCTCCCGCTTTATCCTCAATTTGCTGGCGCTACAACAGCTTCGGTATTTGACGGAGTTGCTAAAGCTTTAAAATCAAGAATGGATATTCCCGAGCTTCGCTTTATTCGTGAATATTACCGTGATCCGGCATATATCGCGGCGCTTGGTGAGAGTATAAAAACACATCTTTCAAAACTCGCTTGGACGCCGGATGTTATCCTGACATCTTATCATGGTTTGCCGCAAAGTTACGTTGATAAAGGTGACCCTTATCAGGCAGAGTGTTTGGAAACCACAGCCTTACTGCGTGATTATCTTGGATATTCAGAAGCGTTTATGCGTACAACCTTCCAGTCCCGTTTTGGCCCCAAAGCTTGGTTGCAGCCCTATACTGATAAAACTCTGGAAGCTTTGCCCTCGCAAGGACATAAAAAAGTCTGCGTTATAACGCCTGGATTTTCCGCAGATTGTCTAGAGACACTTGAGGAAATGGCTATAGAAGGGCATGAGGTTTTTACTGAACATGGCGGTGAAAATTTTAGCTTCATCCCGTGCCTGAATGACGGCGCTGCCCATATAAATTTATTGGCAAATCTAGCCCGAACGCGCTTGTTTGCAAATTGGGTCTAATGGGATGCAATGATTTTGGTAAAAATATCTTCCGGGGTGACCAAAGGATCAATTATAAATTGGGATTGTAGCGTAATATCGGAGAGGGCCGCATAGAGCTTGGCCCGAGCGGCTAGTAAGTGTGGGTAACAGGCTCTTATATTTTCAAGATCCGTTAAACTGTCTGAAGCTTTAAAATGCCCTGCCCATATAAGCGGTTTCGGACGTTCGAAATACTCACGTTCAAGTCGATGGAAGTCGTCTGGCCCGGCTTTAATGTGAACCACTAAATATTCGGATTTCAATTGTTCTAGTGTGTCGTCTCCCGTGTAAATCACACTTCCGGGTGTATCTATTATGACATTACCCAAGGTGGAGCCAAGCCCTATGTCCATAGCTTTATGACAGGCCTGTTTTTCTAGGCGCAGAGATTCTGCCTCGCGCTCTGCATATCCGTCTTCATAAGGTTGACCTTGCCATGCGGCCAATTCCGCCATTGTATCATAACCCAGCCCTTCCCAAATTATGGTATCAACTTCAATACGGTGAAACCCATAAGCGTCTTTTAATCGCTTGGCAGTGTAGCTTTTGCCGATATTGGACATGCCAATGAAAGCCAGTTTTAAAGTTCGCGCGTCGAACCGTCTCGAAATTTCATCTGAAGACAGTCTCATTAGCTATGCATAGCCAGATAGTCTGTCAAATGTTCAAGACTTGGAGGCATATTGTAAACACGCTTTGTTTTCTCCATAGCCGCTTGTAAGGGGGCGGGTAGGGGAATGTCTTCACGCAGAATACGTTCTACACTATCGGCGAATTTAGCCGGGTGGGCCGTGGCAACTGTGACTTTTATGAAAGACTCTTCTACGTCTTGGGCAAACTCCTGCATCGCCAGATGGCCGACCGCCGTATGGGGACACATGATATACCCTGTTTCATCATGAAAACGGCGCATATGGCGCTCTGTCTGAGCATCCGTGAAAGACGCTCCCCAACAGATTTTGACAATCTCATCATAAGAGCTGTCGAACAGGCTCAATATTCGTGGAAAATTATTCGGCCGTCCTATATCCATGGCATTAGATAACGTCGGCACAGACGGGCGTGGTGTGTATGTGCCGGTTCGTAAATAATCGACAAAAGGATCATTGGTATTATTGCCAATGACAAACCGATCAATCGGCGCTCCCATTTTACGCGCGATCAATCCGCCGGTTAAATTGCCTAGGTTTCCAGATGGGATGGAATAAACAATTGACATTCCAGGATGGGCAGCACGCAATTGTAAGCTGGTCCAGAAGTAATAAAAACTTTGTGGAATAACCCGGCCAACATTTATGGAATTTGCCGACATTAGATTATATTTTTGCGTTAAATCATTGTTTGCAAAGGCATCTTTAACAAGTTGCTGGCAGTCATCAAATGTGCCTTCAACTGCTATGGCTTGAACATTGGAGTTTTTTGATCCCATGGTCGTCAATTGCTGTTCTTGAACCAAGCTAACCCCGCCTTTAGGAAACAGGATAAAAACATTAATGCCGTCTTGATCTAAAAAGGCGTCCCCGATAGCCCCGCCTGTATCTCCAGAGGTCGCTACGAGTATTGTGCGCGTCTGCCCACTTTTGGACATAAGGTGGCTCGCAGACCGTCCCATAAAACGGGCGGCAAAATCTTTAAATGCCAATGTTGGGCCATGAAAAAGTTCTAGAAAATAATCAGTTCCGATTTCGGGCGTCGCAGGGTCTAACCTTTGCTGATCGGCGGTCACGAGCGGCACGTCATAATCATAAGCATCTCTACAGATGTGGACGAGATCAGAGCTTAAAAAGCTATCATCCACGAAAAATCGTGCGAGTGATGCCGCACAATCGCCAAATGACATCGCCGCCATGCGAGCTTTTGCCTCTTCCGTGAAATTCGGGATCGTGTCAGGCATCCAAAGCCCACCATCCGAGGCCAGACTCGCGAGTAAGGCTTCACTAAATTTCGCCGAAATTTCTGATGTTTTATGAGAATGATAATCCATGAGCCGACCAATATTAAAATCGAGGACGTTCTAACCTGCATGGCATAATAGGCAAGCCCGTTTTATTAGGCTTAAAAATTTTGTTGGGCTGAAACATCGAATTAAGTCACCATGCGTACAGAATGGGCTAAAATATTGACCATAGTCGCGTGTGCCGGGGTTTCACCAATGTTCTCTATGATATGATCTCGGTCGGCCCGGTATCTTAGGGTTTCACCAGTTTTGACAATTTTGCGATCATTACCAACATTCACAGCCAATGTTCCGGTTAGAACCGTTAGGTTTTCAACAGACCCTTTAGGATGAGCAGAGCTTTCTAACTTACCGCCTGATTGAGCTCGAAAATCATACCATTGCACCCATTGCACGGTATCTATGGATCCAATAATGCGTAATTCGCATAATCCATCTTCGCTTTTCAGAATGGGTGTGTCTTTAACGCGTGTGGTTTCAAGAAATGGCGAGCCCCCGTCACCGGCAGATAATACCGCTTCTACACTTGTTCCAAGAGCTTGACTCAGTCGCGATAAAGTCGCGAGCGTAGGATTGGTCTCATTTTTCTCTATTTGTGAAATCATAGATTTCGCGACGCCGGACTGCTCTGATAACTCACCCAGAGATAATTTATCAGATGTGCGTAATCTTTGAATGGTTTTACCCAGTTTTTGGGCGAGGGCGTCAGTCTCGGCACAAGGCTTTCGTTTTTGTCTGGCCATATTTTCACAAAATGTTGAGTTTTGGGTCTAGTAAATTTCTATATCGTTCTATATATAGAACAAATCATATTATCAAGTTGCAAATCTGGTGCATCCAGAGGCGGAGCAGGAAGACATAAGAGTTGATGCGTTACCTTCCCATACATATCGATCTCAAAGATCAACGGGTTGTTGTTATTGGTGGCGAGGCCGCAGCAGAAGCGAAATTGCGGACCTTGGTGAAAACTGATGCACACATCATCGTCATTTCTGAAACTGTTAATCCTGAAATTAAAAAATGGGCAGACGCTAAAAAAATTACCCTCTGGCGTCGCGTATTTTTACCTGAAGATCTCGACGATGCTCGTCTTGTATATGCTGCCACAGAAGATGATATCTTAAATGCTGAAATTGCCGAATTGGGTAAGGCGAAAGGCATATTGGTAAATGCTGCGGATCAAAAAACGGCATGTCATTTCATAACGCCCGCATTAGTCGATCGATCGCCTGTCGTTATATCTATCGGAACGGAAGGGTACAGTCCAAGTTTAGGGCGAGCACTTAAAACGGATCTTGAAGCTAAATTGCCGTCATCCTTAGGTATGTTAGTTTGTAAAATTAATAACTTAAGAGGTCATGTTAAACTGTCTATTCCTAGTCTTTCTGGACGTCAGAAATTTTGGGCACAGATTTTTGGTACTCAAAATCTGTACGGGCAGATCAAACTCTCGGCAGACGATCTGGAACGTGAAGTGTTAAAGGCTTTAGAGGTTGAAACGAGAGAGGGTGAGCGAGCATCAGAGGCTAGTGGACATGTTGTCCTTGTCGGTGCGGGGCCCGGAGACCCCGACCTTCTGACATTGCAGGCGCGTCAAAAATTACATAGTGCGGATGTTATTGTCTATGATCGGCTGGTTAGCCAAGGCGTGCTGGACTTTGGTCGCCGAGAAGCTGAATATATTTATGTCGGGAAAGAGCCGGGCGGTGTGTCGACGTCGCAATCGGATATCAACGATATTCTTATTAAAAAAGCGAATGAGGGGCATTTTATTGTACGTCTCAAAAGTGGAGATCCCCTTATTTTTGGCCGTGCAGATGAGGAGTTAGAGGCCTTAATTGAACATGGTGTTTCATATGATATTGTTCCCGGTATAACGTCCGCTGCCGCGGCAGCGGCGCAAATTGGGACTTCGTTGACAACACGCGGTAAAAACAAATCTGTAACGTTTATGACCGGGCATGATGCTAGGGGATTTGCCGAGCAGGACTGGAAGAGTTTGGCTGTAGAAGGGACCCGTGCCGCTGTTTATATGGGAGTGGGTGCTGCGCGCTTCATACAGGGACGGTTATTATTGCATGGCGGTCTTGCGGATAGTCCGGTGACGGTCGTTGAAAATGCCTCTCGCGCCACTCAAATTATACTCTCGACCACGCTTGGAGAACTCTCGCAAGATATTCAAACCAAGGGAATTAAAGGCCCGGCCATATTATTGCTGGGCTACGCGTCTCGAAAGCATAATGGCTCTGAACACAAATCTGCGTTGAGATCTGAAAATATCAATCATAAACGACCTGTAAAAGAGCGAAAATTATGAGTACAGCCAAACATAAAGGCAAGGGACCACAAGCCATGACGGGAAATGATCTTCGGGAAGGCTATAGTGTCTGGATGACCGCAGATTATGCATGGACGCCGGATTTTTCACAGGCTTTGAAAACGGAAGATGTTGATATCATTGAAAAAATGCGGAAAACAGCTAACCAAGACGAAGATGCCAATAAGGTTGTTGGTGTCTATTTTATCGATATTGAAACTGAGAGCGGACAACCTGTACGATATCGTGAAAAATTCCGCGTGAGTGGCCCGAGCTATGACACTGCGGACGAAATTAAAAAGGCAAAATCATAATGTATCGTTACGATGAATTTGATCATGAAATCGTCCAAGGACGGGTAAAACAATTCCGTGGGCAGGTTGAGCGCCGTTTGTCCGGCGCTTTATCCGAGACTCAATTTAAACCCTTACGCCTCATGAACGGGCTCTATCTGCAACTCCATGCCTATATGCTGCGTGTTGCTGTGCCTTACGGCTCTTTATCGGCCAAACAAATGCGTCAACTGGCTATGATCGCGGATAAATATGATCGAGGCTATGGTCATATTACCACCCGACAGAACATGCAATTTAACTGGCCAGAGCTTACAGACGTACCTGATATTTTACAGGATTTGGCAGATGTTGAAATGCACGGGTTTCAAACGTCGGGAAATTGTATTCGCAATGTGACCTCTGATCCTTATGCGGGCGTTACGGCCGACGAAGTTGAAGACCCCCGACCGACGGCTGAATTGTTACGGCAATGGTCTACCATGCACCCTGAATTTGCTTTTTTACCGCGTAAGTTCAAAATTGCCGTCGTGGGCACTTCAACAGACCGTGCCGTCATACGGGCTCACGATATCGGATTGGAAATCATTCGCAATAAGGATGGAGATGTCGGCTATCATGTATTGATTGGGGGTGGATTAGGGCGCACGCCTATTATCGGTGTGACCTTACGGGAGTTTTTACCACGCGACGAATTGCTGCCATATCTGGAGGCGGTCATGCGTATCTATAACCGCTATGGTCGCCGCGATAACAAGTATAAAGCCAGAATCAAAATTCTGGTTCAGGAAACAGGTATAGGCCCACTAAAAGAACAAATAGATGCAGAGTATGCGTCGCTCACGCCGTCAGATATAGCCGTCTCTCAGGCTGAAGTCGCACGAATTAAAACTTATTTTAAGGATCCGGATTATGAAGATTTGCCGGATACAGATCCAGCATATGAAGCGGCCTTAAATACGGATACTGATTTCGCACTTTGGGCCGGCAATAACGTTGCCGCACACAAGACCTCCGGCTATGCGATTGCAAATATTTCACTTAAGTCTTCTGAACGTGCGCCGGGTGATATCACCTCTGACCAAATGCGCCATGTTGCAGATATGTCGGAGGCATACTCTTTAGGTGAAATTCGGACGACCCATCAACAAAATCTAGTCTTACCCTATGTCAAAAAAAGTGATCTTTTCGCGCTCTATCAAGACCTCAAAGCTGTCAATTTACACGATAATAATATCGGTCTTATTACAGATATTATCTGTTGTCCGGGCATGGATTTTTGTGCATTGGCCACAGCCCGCTCTATTCCGATCAGTCACGCGATTACGGAACGGTTTAAAGACCCGTCCCGGCAACGTGCAATCGGCGAAATGGCGATAAAAATATCCGGTTGCATCAATGCCTGTGGTCATCACCATGTTGGACATATTGGTATTTTAGGGTTGGAAAAAGCCGGTGTTGAATTTTATCAAGTAAAATTAGGCGGAGATTCCTCTGAAAATACAGCTATCGGAACTGTGACGGGGCCCGGGTTTTCGCAAGCGGAATTGCTGGATGGTATTGAACGTATGGTGGATTTCTATCTGGACGAAAAACAAAATGACGAACGTTTTATAGATACATATCGTCGGTTGGGCTTGGCCCCGTTTAAAGAGGTGCTTTATGCTGCAGCCTAGTGAAAATGTATTAATACGTGATGGTCATGTCGAGTCCGCTTCAGCTTTTGAAAACATTCTCGATCTTGAAGAATTTAACGCGAGTAATCGCGCGGACAATCTGCGGGTTTCTAATGATATTGATCTTAGTCTTATACAAATGCATTTGCCAAATATTTCAACCCTCTTGGTGGAGTTCCCAAGTTTTGCCGACGGGCGAGGGTTTTCGATTGCGCGAGAATTGCGTAAAAAATATGGATATAAGGGACTTCTGATTGCAGATGGGCCTTTGATTCCAGATCAATATGTCTATGCATTACAATGCGGTTTTGATGCCGTAAAAGTCGATAATGATACATTTGTGCGTCAAGCCGAATCGGATTGGTTTTCCGCCATGGATGCATTTAGTTTAACCTATCAGCGCGGCTATGCCTTTCATAATGGCCCAGCTATGACTGTATTTGATGCCCGTAAGACCTCTGTTTTGGCGGCAACATCGAAAGATCCATATTTTGGCCTTTCGGCGGAACAATCCTTGCGCCGGGCAATTAAGGAATATGATGGTAAAATTGTTCTGGCCTCATCTTTGGGGGTCGATTCAGCCGTCATGTTGCATATGGTATCGCGTATAGATAAAAACTTGCCAATTATATTTTTAGATACAGGAAAACACTTCAGGGAAACACTCGGTTATCGTGATGTCTTGATTTCGGATTTAGGATTAACAGATTTCAGAAATATCATGCCTGACCTTAAGACGGTTAAAGCGGAAGACCCAAACGGAACGTTAAATGAAAGCGACCCAGATGCCTGTTGCGGTATTCGAAAAGTGCTGCCACTGAATCAGGCTATTGAAGGGTTTGAAGCCCGGATTACAGGACGCAAACGTTACCAAACCCCGGACCGTCACGACATGCCCATCCTAGAAACAGGCGGGCGTCAGGCCAAAGTCAATCCATTGGCGTATTGGACAGCGAAAGATGTTACCGCTTATATGCGAAAACATGATCTTCCGCCACATCCGATGCTAAGTTTAGGGTTTAAATCAATCGGGTGCCAACCCTGCACGACACGTGTGGCCGAAGGCGAAGACCCTCGTGCCGGACGTTGGCGTAATTACGACAAAACTGAATGCGGGATCCATTATATTGGTGGAAAATGGGTGCCCGTTGAAAGGCCTAAAAAACTTGAGGTTTTTTAAGGCGCTAAATGTTAAGCTGGTACAACATCAAAGGGCAGGGTAAGTCGTGTGTCTTTACCCGTAAACGGAACTGTGCCGTGCCACATATAAGATGGAAACAAAACAAGACGGCCCGGTTTGGGTTGAATGAATTTTTCGGGGCCACACTCTGGTAGGTCGAGCGCCGGTTCTCCGAATTTTAACCAACCTTCATGTGTCTCCGCGTCAACGGAACTAGGTACGTCCACATAATAGGACGAACTCAACCATCCCATTGGATGCACATGATTTACATGATGCCCCCCTTCAAAAAGACAGACAGACCAAGCGCCACTAATACGATAATCATTTCGATTGCGACGTATTAAGGGATGTTGTTTGTCTTGACCCAAGAGTTTCATATAGTTTCGTATTGGAGCCTCGATGGCTTTAAAAAACGATTGAACAACTGGGTGTTCAACAAGAGACAGATCCATATCTGTCTGGGTGCCATTTCGTAAAGACTGATTGACGGGCGTATTTTTATACGCATGCAGATCAGTTAATGCAGTCTTTAAAGCCGCGTTAAAGCTTTCTATATCGGCATAGCCTTCAGGTGGGTCTAGTGTATAAACGCGCACGAATTTGTCATAATCATACAGGCCTTTATGCGAGCCTCCGGTTACACGTTGCAAACTGGCTGCAAGTGCGAGCAAGAATTGGTTATTGGGGGCTTGGGTCATTGCCCCTTGGAGCATTTGCTGGCAAATATCATAACGCTTTGCAACTAAGGCAGCTTGCGCATATCCCATTAAAATGCCGATATCACCGGGTCGGGCTGAGAGCGCTTGCTTGTATAGTGCACAGCTTAATTCTATATCTTTTTCCTTTAAAGCGACATTTGCCTGTTCTGAAAGAATATCTGGATGTTTTTTGAAGCGATGAATGGCGGTTTGCAAAAGGTCTTGAGAGGCATGATTGTTACCCATTCGCCGTAATAAACTTGTACCTTTCACTAATGTTTTGGGGATGGCATCTGGGTTCGCACAGGTCATGGCAATTGTATCCAGAGCATCTGCGCGTAAGCCCCGCATTTCGTAGGCATTGACCGCCACCATTAAAGCGTCAGGCGCAAATATAGATTGTGGCGATAGCTCTCGCAGCGAAGTTTGCATTTCTTCCAAGCGCCCCAGGTTGGCCAGAACCTTTATGCGCTGCATTAAAAACTCACTTTTATATGATTTTGGATTTGCCTTGATTATGACGTTCAGGGCGTCATCATACCGTCCTAAATTCGTTAAAGCTTGTGTCCGGGCATAAACGCCCATTTCGCCAAAATCGTGATCAGTGTCCAAGACGCTCAATACACGTTTTGCCTGTCCGGATTGGACAAATAAATCTAATAAATTCCCGTAGACGGGCTTATAATTTGGGTCTGCATTTAAAACGGTATTATAAGCCGCCTCTGCCCCCGCCCAATCTGCGGCGGCTTTCATGATATTACCGCGAGTATTCGTCATCTCAATCGTCATTCCTGACAATTTAGCGGCATTTGCAAGGCGTTGATCAGCCTGCACAAGCTGATTTACGCCTAACGCTGTTAAAGCACCTAATCGCAGAACATCTGGGTTTTTAGGGTAGGACTTTAGGAGGGATCGTAATTCGACTTCAGCGGAAATATTATCACCCATTTGATAGGTTTTATAGATATTCTGAAGTGCCTCAACCAATGCTGTCATTGTTGTTATTCCTGATGCATATATTACATGCCTCATAGGAGGACAGTATAATTTTGTCGAGGTAGAAAAACCGAAAGCCGGTTAGCCACGTAAATAACATCGCCCCCCTTACAAACAGGTGGACACCTATTCTTGTCAATCCACCCGATCTTTTCCAATTGAAAACCCGACGCGGGTGAGACAAATGGTTTTATGATCTAAGTCTGCTCGTTTTGCCACGATGATTGAACTGGCGTGGAATTGACGGGCTATTCGTGTGAAAATAAGAGTGATTTTACGCATTATGACATCAAGTCTATGAAGCGTCAGCTCTTATAATGCGTAATTTTTTAAACTAAAATCAAGGTATGAGGGGGTGGACTCAATTGATGTTGATCTTTTAGTTGTCGGTTCGGGCGCAGGTGCGTTAACAGCGGCGATTACAGCTCATGATCATGGCGGGAAAGTCCTTGTTGTTGAAAAGTCGGATATGTATGGCGGTACATCTGCGACATCTGGCGGGGGTATTTGGATTCCGTGTAATCATTTAATGGCTGAACATGGCGAAGACGACACAGCTGAGGCGGCACTGGAATATCTTGAAGCTTGCATCGGGGACACGGTGTCGAAAGCGCGTTTGAAATCTTATGTCGAGAACGCCCCGAAAATGCTCAAAGACCTAGAAGATCATTCGGATATAAGGGAGAGAGATTACCTTGTTCTGATTTCATTAAAATACCCAGAATATCATATTAGAGGCGCGAGACCTCCATCGACAATGAGGCTTTGCCCCACTGTATACCGCGCAAATTGGCTGCAAAACATTGCTACGGTTTTGCCAACATCATCAGAGTTTGAAACCGTGCCAGTTGGAATGTTAAATGTGTCCACAACCCTTTATAAGAGCTGTTGTTTACGATCAGCTAGATCAAATTCTTCTTGGGGTATATTTTGAGCGGCGGCCCATTCTTTCGCGGCTGTATACATGCCGGGGGGCAATCATTCCGGGAAGAACATTGTTGATAATGACTCCGTGCTTGGCAACTTGCCTTGATACAACAGCCGTGTAGTTGATTAACGCTGATCGCATGGGCCAGATAACAAGCGCATTTGCATCGGCAGCTTTGCCGCTACGGTTCCGATATTGACAATACGGTCCCAACGCCGCTCCGACATGCTTGCTGTCACCTGTGGCATAAGTTCAACGGGGCCAATCAAACCAAGATTAATCGAATTATACCAGTCATCTTCTGTGAGTTTATTATAACCAAAAATGATGGGTGGCGTTGATATAGTTGTGACCAAAATATCCGGTTCAGGACAGGCTTTCCGACGAGCTTGCCGGCCGTCTGGTTTGGAATGATCTGCTACAACAGGCGTAACTTTCGCCCCGGTTTTATCCGCGATTTCTTTCGCCGAAGCCATTAGCCGGTCTTCGCCGCGTGCCGAGAGATATATCTCTACACCCTCGCTCCTGCTACAATCGCTTTTTACCTTTGATACCTAAATCCATAATGTCATTCCTTACTTTGAGCCTTCTGATTTTTTAAGACCAAATTTGTCCAGCCGCCACCGCAAAGTGTCTATACGGTCTTGTCCAAAAAACGGTTCTTCGCGCACAACCATAGTCGGCACGCCCCAATGCCCGGCCGCATCTCGGGTTTGAAAATTGCGTTCAATTTCATCTAAATGATCAGAATTTTCGATCGCTTTATCCATATCAGAAAGATCAAGGCCGGACTCGGCGGCCGCATTTTTCATATGATCGCCTATATGCCAATTTTCTGTTCCGCCCCATATCCGGCGGGATAGGTTGGCCGCGAAATCTATGCCCTTACCTCGGCGTTGGGCTTCGACGCCAAGTTTGCTTAAACGATAAATATAGGGTTGGTCTTTAGCTAATTCGAAGGTTTCTAGGCTTTGAACTATGGGGTCGGGTTTGGGAAACGCTATCGGCAGTCCTAAAAATTCCGCGCGACGCATACAATCCATTAGAATATATTGCACCGGCTTTTTATTAGACGAATTGAAAAGCGTTTGCCCAGCTCTAAGAACCGTCGGTAGAATAATGCGCAAATTTAATTCAATGTCAAAGTCTTCTCGAAGGCGCAGGAGATCGGGCGTTACCAAATAAGAATACGGACTTCGAAAAGACCAATAGACATCAACAGGCTCAGACATTGTTACTCCTTAATATTATTGACCTCAATATGCTGATTTTTCCCTGCATGTGAATAGCAGTTCAGGACATAAATCTATCATTTGTGGTCAAATATATATCAATAGACCCGACTGTATGTTCCAATAAGCGTTCTGGACTCGGTAATTTTTAAATTTGTGTTTTATTGTGGGTCGCAGAAACAACCTTCATGAATGAAACCCACAGGTTCCGTGTCTTCGTGGTGCTCATAATGGATTTGACGGAATGTGTAATAAAAACAAATATTTAGAGGCAGCGTGAGTTCATTTTCAGGGACAAAGTATCATTTTATTCTGCTTTGACTTTGGGCCAATTTGGCATTGAGAGAAGTATTTTTGTAATAAGTTTATCGAATATTTCTTTTTCTTCTTGACTTAGAGATTCACGCATCGCGTATTGCCGTTTTCTGAAATAGGGCATGATCTCAACGATGATTTCGTTGCCAGCTTCGGTAAGTAATAATGTCTTAGCACGGCGATCCGTTTCATTGGTGCGGCGACGTATAAGTTCTTTTTTTAAAAGTATAGATACGGCTCTACTAATTGTATTTTTGGGTTGAGAGGTCGCCAGAACAATGTCTTGGGCCAGTAACTCCTTACCTCTATAAAGACAATAAAGGATGGCGACTTCGGCGCGTGTCATTTTGTATTTTTTGCCGAGTTCTGCATAAATTGGCACAGTCATAAAATTAGCCAGAAAACTTAGGCGCCAAAGATGCCGGATTGAGCTATCTTCAACAAGGCCGAAAATAGCAGGCCCGAACCGACTTTCCATTTTTTCTTGATCTGATGCCATGTTAAATTCCAATCATATTGCGGCGCTGCTATCAAATTATTTAATTCAAACCAATAGTCAGGTCTATCAGTTCACATCTCACAAGAAATCAGCAGGTAAGAGTATCCCAAAACCTATTAAATATTTTGATAGAGTTGAAAACCCCCAGTCCATGTGCGCGTAAACGCATGACATCCACTTCATATTTTGGTTTACATCTGATTCAAATGCCAGATTAAAACCATGCGGCGCGGCTCTATAAAAGTCAAATGTTACTGAGATGTCCATTTATGATTGATAAATTACCTAGAGATCATCAAAGCCTAACCAAGGGAGTGTCTGTCTTGTAAGACACATAGAGATCCAGTTAATAGTCGCAAATTGACTATCATACATAATCTCTTGAAACATTAAGGCCTCAAGGTCTTTAAAAAATTTTTTCTTGACTTATTATAATTCATACATATGTTTCAAACAAACGTATAAAATGAAAAAGGGGAGAAGAGATGAAACTCACTCACAAGAAAAAGCATTTAATATCGGCCTCCAGTACACTTGCAATCGTAGCAGCGGGGGTGTTGGCACCGGTTACGGCCTTGGCTCAACAATCACCAAGCGTATCTGCCTTGGATGAAATTGTTGTTACCGCTCAACGCAGAGAAGAAAACCAGCAGGATGTGCCTATTGCTGTAACCACGGCAACAGCAAGTTTTCTAGATGAAAATGATGTGCGGACGATTGAAGATTTAAATGGCGCTATTCCGGGTTTTGTGACGACAAATACGGTGGGCTATAGCGGTGCGCCTCTGAGTATTCGGGGTATTGGCGGCGCGAATGGCGGCGGTAATATCTTTAACGATGAGCCTGTAGGGGTTTATGTCGATGGCGTCTATATAGCACGTCTGAGTTTTTCTACGGCTGATTTGCTAGATGTTGATTCCATTCAGGTTCTACGCGGTCCACAAGGGACTCTATATGGTCGAAATTCGACGGCGGGTGCGGTGCTGGTCACGACAAAGCGTCCGACACAGGAGTTTGAAGGCGAATTTAAGGTCGGAGCCACGAGTTTTGGTGATTACAATGTCAGTGGTGTTGTGTCTGGCGGGCTGACAGACACGCTATCAGGGCGTCTTGCGGTCGGATATAGTGATAAAGACGGATTTGGCGAAAATGCCTTTGACGGGAGCGGTATTGGCGGGTCGGAAGATTTCTCTGCACGTGCTTCTTTACGGTATGAGCCGACAGAGAATGTGGTGTTTGATCTGATTGGTGAATATCAGGACCGGACTGCAAACCCGGCTTTGATTCCTGTGACAGGCGTTGGGGATACAAATGGTATAGGTTCGCCCTTTGTGCCACGCGCAGATTTGGACGAAGTTTTAGAAAATGACGGGTTTAACCTAAATGATGAAAATCTCGCAGATTCAGAGAGTTACGCTTTAACTTTATCAGGTGAAATTGATTTGGGTTGGGCTAATTTAAGCACGATTTCGGCCTATAGAAGCTGGGATCTTGTCGGAACGCAAGACTCTGATAGTGGGCCGTTGCAATTGTTTAATAATAATGGCGATATCGAATCAGAGCAGTTCTCCCAAGAGTTGCGTCTGGCTTCAACGGGTAGCGGGCCATTCTCATGGATTGTGGGCGGTTTCTATTTTAATGAAACGGCAGATTTGCTGTTTCAAATTCGTAACTTCCGTGGCTTATTTGGTCTAGGTACAGAGGCCGTATTCGATGCGTCGCAAGATACCGAGGCCTACGCTATTTTCGGTGATTTTACCTATGATATTTCTGACCGCCTCTCGATCACATTGGGCGGGCGCTATAGCTCGGAAGATAAAGATTTTACCAATGATCAGGTCGTGACGACTATCAATGGCGGAACTTTACCTCCCTTCTTCTTTGGTGGGGCGACATTGCCAGCCGGCTTCCCATTTGCCAATCCGCCCGAATTTGTTTCAGACGCTTCATTTGATGATTTTTCTCCGCGTGTTGTCGTCGATTATAAGGCGACAGATGATGTCTTGTTATATGCGAGCTACAGTCAGGGCTTTAAGAGTGGTGGGTTTAATTCTTTTGGTTTAACGCCTGCCTTTGACTCCGAAGATGTTGACGCCTTTGAAGCTGGATTTAAGTCGGACTTCGCCAATGGGCGCGCGCGGCTAAATGCTTCTGCTTTCGTATATGATTATTCGAATTTGCAAATTCGTCTTCCTGTGCCAACCGGTGGTGTGGATATCCAAAATGTTGGCGCGGCTGACATCTTTGGGTTTGAGGTGGAAGGCTCACTATTGTTGACAGATGACCTGACGGTCTCTGCAAATATTTCTGTACTGGATACAGAGATTACAGAAGGTCAAATTCCGGCGATTTCGTCAACAACCGGACCTTTCCCGATTGGGGCCCCTCTTCCTTTAGCGCCAGTTGATGTTGCAGGTAACGAATTAACACGTGCACCTAGTTTTCAGGCCTATATTAATGCGAATTACGAGAAGGAAATCGGGTCATATTTAGGTCAGATTGGGGCAACCTTGAAGACGCAAAGCGGTGTTTTCTTCTTGGAGACTAATCAAGATACAAGCACCTTCAGTAATGATGCTTGGACAGAAGTAGATTTACGGGCCTCTATCAGTGACCCTGATGATGTTTGGGAGCTTGCGGTCTTTGGGCAAAACATTTTTAATGACCGACATATATCGGCGGTTACAGCTCTAGGGGGCTTCCCTAATGCGTCTATCAATGAACCTGTAAAGTGGGGGGTTGAAGCCGTAATTCGCTATTAAGAAGGTTTGTGGTCTTGTTTGGGCTGGTATACGGTTCGTATATCAGCCACTTAACTGAACAACGCTTGACATGAAACAAAATCAAAAACGCAAAAACAATGCCGCTTTAACGCGTCAAAAAATTCTTGATGCGGCTGTCGAACATTTCGGTATGCATGGTTTTCAGGGCGCGTCTTTGCGTAATATTATTGCGGATGCAGGTGTTAATCTTGGGGCTGCGAATTACCATTTTGGCTCTAAGAAGAATGTCTACTTTGCGGTGCTTTCGACGTATTTTGAAAAAACCCGCGAAACGCGTCTGGAACTCATGAGACAGGCTGCTGAACGCCCACTCGGAGACGAACGTGTCAGGGCGCTGATAGAGGCTTACATCTCTCCGCATATACGATTGATTATCGATGATGGTGATCATGCTTATGGTCGGCTGATTGTGCAAATCATCAACGATAATGAGCTTATTACGGATGAGATTTTTTCAATAGAAGTCAATAAAGTTCGGCTCCAGTTTCGTAAATATTTACGTGAATGTTATCCTGACGTATCGGATGACATTTTGTCGCGCGGCATTGGTCTTATTGTTGCGACAATGGCTCAAGCGCCTTTTGACCCGAGCTACCGCACGCTTACCAATAAATCGCCGCTCAATCAATCTTCCGGAGACCTAATTCACATAGCGCTTTCCTTTGCGTTTGGCGGAATAAAAGAGTTATTTAGAGATCCAATATCATGATGAAATATATCGATTTATCCATGCCGATAGAAAATGATGTGAAATCTGATCCTGAGCCTTACGGGCCTAAAATAACCTATCTCAAACATACCGAGACGTTTGAGCAAATCGCACCGTTTTTTCCCGGACTCAAACAGGAACAAATGCCGGGCGGCGAGGTTTGGGCTGTTGAATTATTGGAATTATCTACACATAATGGAACCCATATGGACGCCCCTTGGCATTTCCATTCGACACAAGACTCTGCCTTAGAGGGCGGGTCGAAACCCGCGATGAAAATTGATGAGTTGCCTTTAGATTGGTGCCAAAAACCCGGTGTTAAGCTGGACTTTCGGCATTTCGACGATGGGCATGTCGTGACGGCGCAAGAGGTCGATGACGCACTTGACCGGATTGAATACTCGATTAAGCCGTTTGACATTGTTCTGGTCAATACACGGGCAGGAAAACGCTATGGATATGACGATTATATTCACGCAGGATGTGGGATGGGACGTGACGCGACACTGCGTTTGGCAGAGCAGGGTGTAAAGATTGTCGGTACGGATGCGTGGTCATGGGATGCCCCTTTTTCACATACAGCCAAAAAATGGGAGCAGGATAAAGATCCGTCAATAATTTGGGAAGGCCATAAAGCCGGCCGTGAGATTGGGTACTTTCAAATCGAGAAACTTCATAATCTTGAAGCTTTGCCTGCACATGGATTTACCGTATCCTGTTTTCCAGTAAAAATAAAAGCCGCTTCTGCGGCCTGGATAAGAGCTGTAGGGATGATAAATGACTGAACCCGACAAACAGGTGAATGAATTCGCCAAGCACTGGTTGCTGGTTCTGGTCTGTGCTCTTGGCATCGGGATCGGCGTATCCTCGCTACCGTTTTATACACAGGGTGTATTCTTTGCCAGTTGGATCGAGGAGTTTGGATGGTCGCGAACGCAGGCTTCATTTGGTGTATTGGCGACGACATTTACGCTGGCTTTCATTTCTCCATTTGTCGGTGCCGCCGTAGATAAATATGGCTTGGTCAAGCCGATCGCTGCAGCGCTGATCGGGCTGGTGATTATTTTTGCTCTCTTTGCCCTTTATATGAATTCTATCTTCTCTTTTATTATTTTAAGCGCGCTTATGGCTCTTTTGGCGGGCGCGTCTTCACCGCTTGCCTATACGCGCGCGGTTAATGCTGTGTTTGATCGACAACGAGGGTTGGCTTTGGGGCTAGCTTTATCTGGTACTGGTCTAGCGGCAATTTTTGCACCCCGGATAATTTCAGGCGTTATAGACGCGCATGGATGGCGGATGGCTTACTGGTCTTTGGCAGGATTTGTGGCGATTGCTGGAGTGATGATCATTGCGGTTTTGTCACGTTTGGATGGTGCGAAAACACCAAAAAACATTGATCAAAGCGCGGCGATTACAGCCTATGAGAATGCAAAGAAAAGTGGTGAGTTTAAACTTTTATCTGCGGCAGTTTTCTGTCTCGCACTGGGTATTGGCGGGTTATTGGTGCATTTTGTACCCATTTTGACCGAGGCTGGCATTGCAAAGTCCCGCGCTGCGGAAATTGCTGGCATTATGGGCGGGGCCATTATTTTGGGACGTATTGTTATTGGGGCGGTTGTTGACCGCGTTTTTGCGCCTCATGTCGCGGCTGTTTTTATCACGGCCTGTATATGCGGAATTGTGTCTTTGGCGATATTTGGGCCCATAGCGGCATTGCCGGCCGCATTTGTTATCGGCTTTTCCATGGGCGCAGAGGTGGATCTGATCGGCTATCTGGTTGCGAAATATTTTCCACTTAAAGGTTATGGCCGCATTTATGGGCGACAATATGCGGCGTTTTTAATTGGAACTGGCTTGGGTCCCGTACTAATAGGCTTGGTTCGCGATAAAACAGGCAGCTATACAGTTTCGATTATCCTGGCAGCCTGCGTCTTGGCGTTCACTGTATTATTGTTTTTACGCATGCCAAAGTTTTCTCAAAGAGAGGCCTAATGACTCTTACACTTTATCACAACCCTGTTTCGACTTGCTCGCAAAAGGTCCGTCTGGTTCTGGCGGAGAAAAAATTACCCTACGATAGCCACGTTATTGTATGGGGCAAAAATGAACATTTGACGGAAGAATATCTTAAAATAAACCCAAATGGCGTCGTGCCCAGCCTGGTACATGACGGTGCGCCCGTTATTGATTCATCCGTCATCTGCGAATATCTGGATGAAGTTTTTCCCGGGCCGGCATTGACCCCCAAAGATCCGGTCATGCGGGCAAAGATGCGGGCTTGGATGCGTTACTTTGAAGAAGTTCCAACGGTTGCTATTCGGGTGCCGTCTTTCAATAAATTATTCAAAAAGCAACTATCAGAAATGCCAAGCGAAGCTTTTGATAATATGGCGGATAGACTTCCACTTCGAAAACAATTTTACAAAGAAATGGGACAAAAGGGGTTTTCCGAGGATAAATTTGAGGCTTCGCTTGAACGCCTAGGCGGGTGTATCAAGCGCGTGACAAATGCGCTGAAAGACGGCGGGCCATGGATTGTCGGCGAACAATACACGATTGCCGATGTTGTTTTGCTGCCGACAATTGTACGCATGATTGATTTGAAACTGGATCACCTCTGGAGCAATAATCCTGAATTTCAGGCATGGATTGATGCTTCATTAGCGCGGCAATCATTTGATATTGCCTTTATGCCCGGTTCGAGAATTTCGATGCCAAAATTTGTATAAAGGCGGTTGTTAGCGCCATGTTAAAACCTCTTTGGACTCCGACACGGGATCGGATTGAAAACAGCCAAATGCATAAGTTTATGCAATGGCTTTCGCAGGAACAGAATTTAAATTTCAGCGATTATGAAAGCCTATGGCAATGGTCCGTTGATGATATTGACGGCTTTTGGGAAGCTGTCTGGAAGTTTTACGACGTTAAAAGTTATACGCCTTATAGCTGCGTTCTGAAGGGGCGTTCAATGCCGGGAGCGACATGGTTTCCCGGGGCAAGCTTGAACTTCGTCGATCAGGTTTTTCGTCATGCCAATCCCGATATGCCGGCCATTCGTTACGGATCGGAAACAGCGCCTTTGAAAGAGGTGTCTTGGGCTGAGTTAAAACAGAAAGTGGCCTCGGTTGCGGGCCATCTTCGCCGTCTGGGTGTCAAGGCCGGGGATAGGGTGGCGGCTTATTCCCCGAATACGCCTGAAACAATAATCGCCTTTTTAGCGACGGCCAGTATAGGAGCGATTTGGTCGCTCTGTGCGCCCGATATGGGGAAAAGATCAATTATCGATCGTTTTACCCAATATAAACCGAAAATATTGTTCGCCGTTACCCAGAACCATTTTAATGGGAGAACGATAGATCGCAGCGATTATGTCCGCGATCTGGCCGGTGCTCTACCATGCCTTGAACATGTGATATTAATTCCGCCGACAGAGCACGGTCTGGACGGTGTGAAAAGTCAAACTCAAACTGTGTCTCATTGGCAAGAAATTATTGAACAAGATAGCGAGTTTCAGGTTGAACCTGTTGAGTTTTCCCATCCGCTTTGGGTGGTCTATTCCTCAGGCACGACCGGCTTACCCAAGCCTATTGTGCATAGTCATGGCGGCATAAAATTAGAGCAGTTGAAATCGGGCGGCCTGCATGGCGATATAGGCCCTAGAGACGTGTATTTCTGGTATACGAGTAGTGGGTGGATTATGTGGAACTCGCAACTCGGCGCTATGGCGGCTGGGGCAACGATTGCTATATATGACGGAAGTCCGGCAACGGATAATTGGACCGTCTTATGGCAATTTGCGAGTGAGGCTAAAGCCACAACCTTTGGCCACGGAGCCGCCTTTTATACAAGCTGTATCAAAGCAGGTGTTGTCCCGCGCGATGTTGCTGATTTATCCTCTATTCATACAATTGGTTCCACTGGCTCGCCATTGTCAGAAGAGGCTTATGGGTGGATTTACGACGAATTAGGGCCTGATATTTGGCTTGCGCCTGTGTCCGGCGGGACAGATTTTGCCGGAGGGTTTGTCGGAGGATGTGTTTTACTGCCAGTCTATAGCGGGGAAATGCAATGTCGTTACTTGGGGTGCGATATTCAGGCCTTTAATGAAGCCGGAGAGCCAGTTCTGGGCGATGTGGGTGAGTTGGTTTGTAAACAACCGACGCCCTCAATGCCGATTTATTTCCTAAATGATGCCGGCGGACAACGTTATAAGAACAGCTATTTTGATATCTATCCGGGAATTTGGCGGCATGGAGATTGGATGAGTATTACGCCGCGCGGCGGGGTAATTATTTACGGGAGGTCTGATGCGACGATTAACCGAAAAGGCGTGCGGATTGGTACCTCAGAAATATATGCAGGTGTTGAGGCTCAAGCCGAAGTACTCGATAGTCTGATTGTCGATTTAGAATATCTGGGACGAGAAAGCTATATGCCTTTATTTGTCGTGCTCAGAGACGGGGTTGTGTTGGACGAAGTATTACGCTCGCGAATAAATCATTCGATTAAAAAGCTAACATCGAACTGGTTTATTCCAAATGACATTTTCCAAGTTGATCAAATCCCGCGAACCCTATCCGGGAAAAAATTGGAAGTCCCGATCAAACGAATCTTGCTTGGAGAACGGCCCGAAAACGTGGCGAACCCGGATACAATATCAAATCCGGCAGCCCTTGAGTGGTTTGCCCGATTTGCAAAGACCTTAGCTTAATGGATAGATTATGCCGACTGGAAGATTAACTGGAAAGACAGCCCTCATTACAGGCGCAAGCCGCGGAATTGGGCGTGCCATTGCCCAAGCCTATGCTAATGAAGGGGCGACATTGGTGCTCTCGGCTACGAGTTTAAAAGGTTTGGAAGATGTCACGCAGTCTTTGAGCGTGCAGGGGGCTAGCGTCACGCCGCTAGCGGCAAACTTAAGTGTCGAGGATGATATTACGGCACTTTTTCAAGATGCGGTTCAGGCAGCAGGGCCAATTGATATTTTAGTCAATAATGCGGGATTATATCATGCGAACCGGTTTGAAGACTATAGTTTGGACGATCTTGAGCGTCTTATGCGGGTCAATGTCTTTGCGGTCTTTAAGTTAATGCAATTAGCGGTCAGCCATATGAAGCCTCGAAAATCTGGTAAAATTATCAATATCGGTTCAACGGCGGGTAAGTGGGAAAGCGCCAATCAGTCAGCCTATAATACAACCAAACATGCTGTTGTGGGATTGAGTAAATGCGTGGCCTTAGAAGCTGCGCCATTTGGGATTAATGTGAACACGATTTGCCCGGGCATGGTCGAAACCGATATGATTCAAGATTTCAAAATTCATGCGGATATTGCAGGTGTGGCCATGGAGGATTTGATAAAAGCTGTACATTCAAAAATCCCGATGGGGCGGTTTATGCAACCTGTCGAAATCGCTAATCTTGCGCTTTATCTGGGCAGTGAAGACGCAAATGGCATGACAGGTCAGACGATGACACTGTCTGGCGGTATGCGCATGGGCTAGTCGTAAATTGATGGCGACTTCGCAGTCCTAATCTGCGCATTGACATTTAGTACCAAGTTGAACTATATTGCAAAATTGAACTTTGTAATTTCGTAGCATACCACTAGGTATGACGTGTTGAAATTTACAAGGCTATTAGCTTACGAGGCTAAAAGTGCAGTGACGTACTTATGGAGCAAACGATGAGTGCTATTAAAATGGCAGCAGGCCAGCAATTCCCAAAGATAATTGTAAACACATTGGGCGGAGGCACGCTCGATTTATCAAAACCGTCGACTAAATTTGATTGGCGAATTGTGGTTGTATATCGGGGCAAACATTGCCCGTTTTGCACCGAGTATTTAGTGGAGCTCAATGACATGTTGGAGGATTTCAACGCCGTTGGCGTTGATGTCGTTGCGTTATCTGCGGATTCAGAGGCGCGAGCTAAGATGCAAATCCCTGACCTGAATCTGAAATATGATGTTGGTTATGATTTAAGTCTCGAACAGATGCGAGATCTTGGGCTGTATATCACAACCCCGCGCTCAGAAGCCGAGTCAGATCGTCCGTTTGCCGAGCCGGCTTTTTTTGTGACTAATGAAGAAAATCAAGCGCAAATTATAGATATTTCCAACATTGCTTTTGGACGACCTGAACTCAAAACCATGCTCAGAGGATTGAAACATATTCGTCAACCTGGATATAACTACCCCATTCGCGGAACTCATTAGAGGATTTATTTAGAGAAACCTTTATGACCAAAAAGACTAATAAAAATTTGAAATCAATATTCACCGCAAGTGCCTTGGGGGTCGGTCTGATGGTTGCGGCCTGTGCGCCGCAATCGGCTCAAACTGATAATCCGGCTAAACCCAAACCGGCCACTGTGGCAAAGGCCGAGTCTAACATCCGGATTTATACGATGGATTGCGGTACGGTGGATTTTTCTGATCTTGGTTTGTTTAGTAGTGGTGAGTATGCGGGTCGTCAGCAATTGATGGCGGTGCCGTGCTATCTTATTCGGCATCCGAAGGGCGATTTAGTATGGGATGCGGGTCTACCAGATTCTATAAATGCGTTGCCTGATGGACTTCCAATTTTAGATGGATTAGCTGTTGCAAAAGTCCCCGTCACAATGAAAAGCCAATTTGAAGCCTTGGGGCTAACGACAAAGGATGTAGAATTTTTTGCACTCTCACATGGGCATTTCGATCATGTTGGAAATGTCGATCAATTCTCGGATTCAACTTTCCTAATTAACACGTTAGAACATGAATTTATGTATGGCGGCGCAGGTGTCGCGGCGGGTGTCGTTGACCCTGCGTTAGTTGAGCCTTTACGCAATGCCGAAACGATTAAATTCGAAGGTGAATATGATGTATTTGATGATGGTACTGTGATTATATTCCCAACGCCCGGACATTCGCCTGGACATTCAGCTTTGCAGGTAAAGTTGAAAAACGAAGGCACTGTTATCTTCTCTGGGGATTTGTTTCACTTAGCTGAATCGCGGCAAAGAAGAATTGTACCTTTCATTAACCCCGACCGCGAACAGACATTGAATTCTATGGATGTTTTCAATGCACGCGTTGAAAAAGAGAACGCAAAGGTTATTATTCAACACGATATAAAAGAGTATAGAACGTTGCCAAAAATACCCGGATATCTAGATTAGCTAAGCCTGAATATCTAGAATTGGTAAAGATGTGGCGCGCATAGGGCTTATGTGATAACAGACTTTCGGTTTGTGTGGGCTAGAAACTCAGCTTGCACAGTCCTGATTAAGTGTAATTAGCGCATTGTAAGTAGAATATTGTCTGCTTAATCCGAAAAATTTTAATATTGATTGGGGGATTTAAGTCCTTAAATACACTTAAGGATATAACACAGACAGTATGTAGGAAATCTGGAGTTGGTTTGCCAAAGGATATCGTAAGAACATATGGAAAAGCCTAACCATACAGTTGAAGAAAGGACGATAGCTCAAGCTTTTATTGAGCATAAATCTGTTTTATCGGCATATTTAGCCCATAAACTTTTGAACCAAGACGATATTGATGATCTCCTACAAGATATTTTTGAACAGGCGTATCTCGCGGAAAAAAAACGTGATATAACCTCACCTAAGGGATATCTTTTTGGGGTCGCGAGAAATCTCTTATCCCAACGTTATGCTAAAAATGCGAGGCGTATTTCTTTTGAGATAAATGATGCTCAAATATCCGACCTTGCGGCTGAATTTATTCCCCCTGAAAATCAACTCTTTTATAAAATTAAATTAAAACTCTTGGAAAAAGCGATAAAGACCTTGCCGCCGCAATGTCAGAAAGTTTTTATTCTTCGAAAAATTCACGGCTTATCTCAAAAGAAAATAGCCTCAAGACTGAAAATATCGACAAGCACCGTTGAACGACACATAACGATTGCCTTATCCAGATTAAACGCGACTTTAGCTGAACAAGGCTATTCTGAGACAGAAAATAGTCATCAAGAACGAAGTAATGTTCGGAGACTAAAGTGAATAACAAAATGACAAATATATCTGAGCAAGTTCAAATTGAAGC
>CAZSKN010000005.1:75441-102970 GCA_964607445.1 uncultured Caulobacterales bacterium | reverse complement strand
GAAAATGGTGAGCCCGCACGGACTTGAACCGTGGACATCCTCATTAAAAGTGAGGCGCTCTACCAACTGAGCTACGGGCTCCCCTTGAAGCGCGCGGAAACTATGTCGAGGGCGGTGTAAGGTCAACCCCAAATCATGAAATTTCTACGATTTTTAAGAACTAAACTATTCCCTTATTTTTACCCCCACCCAGACCGAAAATTTTGTAAGAAACTATCAAAGCGGCTTTCCGATATTGCCCTGCGCATTCTGGCCATTAAATCTTGAAAATAAGCAATATTATGCCAACTCAGAATCATTGCCCCTAAAAGTTCCTGCGAACGTACCAAATGATGCACATAGGCCTTGGAAAATGTCTGACTGGCTGGGCAGGCAATATTTATATCCAACGGGCTATCATCATCAGAAAATTCAGCCTTTTTTATGTTATAAGGCCCTTTGTCCGTCCAAACTTGGCCATGTCGCCCCGAACGCGTGGGAATTACACAATCAAACATATCAACCCCGCGGGCCACAGCTTCAACAAGGTCAATCGGCTTGCCAACCCCCATAAGGTAACGCGGTCGATCTATAGGAAGATGCGGTGCGGTAAAATCGAGAACATCACACATGGCCGCATGTCCTTCGCCAACAGCCAAGCCACCGATCGCATATCCACCATACCCTCCAGATGTCGACTCCGCTACACTTTGCTGGATACTTTCTAGCCGTAAATCTTCGTATACCGACCCTTGAATAATGGCGAAGAGAGTTTGAGTCTCGCGTTCGCCAAAAGCAGCTAGCGATCTTTGCCCCCACCGTAAAGACAACCGCATTGATTCCGCAGCCTTTTCATGGGGTGACGGATAGTCCGTACACTCATCCAATTGCATGGAAATATCAGCCCCCAACAGATTGGCTTGAATATCAATACAGCGTTCTGGCGTTAACATATGTCGCGAGCCATCGTGATGGCTTTGAAACTCAACACCCTTTTCCGTCATTTTGCGAAGTTTTGACAATGACCAGACCTGAAACCCGCCTGAGTCTGTTAAAATCGGCCCGTCCCATCCCCCGAATTCATGCAGTCCACCGAGCCGTTTAACCCGTTCGGCCCCGGGCCTTAACATAAGGTGATAGGTATTGCCCAATATAATATCAGATCCTGCATCACGCACTTGGTCCATATAAAGACCTTTCACAGTTCCAGCCGTTCCGACAGGCATAAATGCCGGCGTCCGGATATTCCCGCGCGAGGTTTTAAGGACACCGGTTCGGGCGGCACCTTGACGTGCCGAAATCTCAAAAGGAAATATTGCCATATCAAATCTCACCGCATTGATGTTTCCATAACAGGCTGGAATCGCCATAGCTATAGAATCGGTATGCATTGGCTATGGCATAGGCATAAGCCGCTTTCATGGTTTTCAATCCGGCCAAAGCCGACACAAGCATAAATAAAGTAGATTTTGGCAGATGAAAATTGGTCATTAACCCGTCAACGACCTTAAATGTATAACCCGGTGTGATAAAAATTTGCGTTTCGCCACTTAATTGAGTCAAAGCCCCGGATTGACTTGCGCTTTCCAGCGCCCGTAATGTCGTTGTCCCTACAGCAATAATGCGTCGTCCTTCCGATTTAGCCTGCATAATCCGCTGGGCTGTCACATCGGATATTTCATAGCTCTCACTATGCATTTTATGATCTGTCGTTGTTTCCGATTTAACCGGCAGGAACGTCCCGGCGCCAACATGCAATGTCAAATATTCAACTTGCACTTTGCGAAGCTTTAACGCCTCAAAAAGCGCGGGTGTAAAATGCAATCCGGCTGTCGGGGCTGCAACAGACCCTGAGTTTTTGGCATAAATTGTTTGGTAATCCAGAATATCTCTTTCGTCCGGGGCGCGTTTTCGCGCGATATATGGAGGTAACGGGGGCTGACCACATGTTTCTATTTCTGTGCGTAATGTGTCTCCCGATACATTGAAATCAAGCCCTATTTCTCCTGCCTCGCCTTTTTCATACACTTTCGCTGTCAAATTTGACGAAAACATCAAAACATCCCCGGTTCGCACCCGCTTGGCCGGACGCACAAACGCCCGCCATCGTCCCGCGTCCTCATCTAAGAGCAGATTAACATCCACATTCACATCTCCGCCGCCGCCATGCGCACGCGCAGGTCTTAGAGCACTCAGCGCGGCACGTAAAACGCGGGTTTCATTTAAAACCAATACATCCCCCGGTTCCAGAAGCTGCGGTAAATCCGTGACTCGGTGGTCAGAAAGCGCTCCAGACTTTACCTCTAGCAATTTCGCACTATCACGCGGGGTCACGGGGCGCACAGCAATTGCATGATCAGGCAAATCAAAATCAAAAAGATCAGTATTCATACTAAACCAAAAATCCCGGCACTAAGACCGGGATATTAAATGGAGAAATTTGGATTATATCACGATAGGGTCATCTTGACAATCTTGCCCGGAGAACGCGGAGGTTCACCTTTAGGCAAAGCATCAATAAGGTCCATGCCGCTCTCGACAACACCCCATACCGTATATTGACGGTCCAGGAATGTCGCGTCGTCCAAACATACAAAGAATTGACTGCTGGCTGAATTTGGGTTTTGCGAACGGGCCATTGAACAAATACCGCGCACATGCGGTTCGCTCGAAAATTCAGCGGGAATTTGAACGTCAGCTCCGCCCATGCCGGTCCCGTCCGGGCAGCCACCTTGCGCCATAAATCCGTCGATTACACGGTGAAAAGTAAGACCATCATAAAATCCTTCGTCGGCCAAGCGGCTAATCTGGCTTACATGCGCGGGAGCAAGGTCTGGACGTAATGTGATCACCACGTCCCCTGTGGTGCCGTCATTCGCATCAACGGTCATTGTTAATTTATCAGCCATAGTCTCTCTCTGGATTAGATGTTCAGGGGTACGCGTCCCCGCATAGTCTCATTTAAGCGTAAAACATGGCGGGGTTTAGCCACCTATTATATTTTTTCAACCCCTATTATTTTTTAACACGAGTCGGAACATTGATATCGCATATATCTGGATAGGCACCGTTCTTTTTCTTCTGCGTCTTTAAATACTTCTGAAAAGCCGGGCTATCGGTCCGCAGAACCTGTACGCGAGTTCGCTCGGCTTCCGGTAGGTCAGCTGCGACCTCAACCCGGTTCATTTTATCAGGTACGAAAGATCGGTCACGCCCACCTTTTTCCCCGATTTTAATTTTTGTGAGAAATTCACGCCCCCAAACTGTATTTCCCCATATTGAATATTTTGTATCCAGATGTTCTGCGGTACCGCGCATCAAAAAAAACTGGCTATTACCGGAATTCGGGTCTTCCGCACGCGCCATGGACGTAACCCCCGAACAATGCAGGCCATAAGCATCTACTTTTCCATCTTTGGTTAAAATCGCTTGCGATGAGGGTTGAGAGGCGATTTGCAAACTTTTATAGAAGCCGACACCAATCTCACCCCCCCGTGGACGGTTCGGATTAAGCGGGCGCGTTCCTATAACAGTAAAGCCCATATCAGGCCCGCGACGAAATGAAAACTCTGCCGCAAGGTCTGGCAAATCAGAATCACCCGTACCATCGCCTTTAGGATCACCCGTCTGGTTCATAAATCCATCAATCACACGATGAAATGTTATATGGTCGTAAAAGTTCTGTCGGGTCAGAGACTTAATCTGTTCAACATGTAGCGGGGCAATTTCTGGAAACAATTCTATCACAAACCGTCCATAATCCGTATCTATATAAAGCGTATTTTCTGGATCTAAATCGCGCCATGCCGTATCGGGAGCCGAGATAGGAGATGGGTCCAATGTGACCGTTGTAATATCGGATTGGGCCCGCTTGATCGGGGCCGAAGACTGATCATCGGCACACGCTGAATTAAAAAATGCGACACTTGATATCAGAGCCAGAGTTAAGCGAGTCATCATGTAAATTTATCCTTTAATCGTATCTCGACTTCCGGCGTCACAAACTGGCTTACATTTCCCCCAAGACGGGCAATCTCTTTTACAAGGCGTGATGCAATCGTTTGGAATTGCGGATCAGCCATCAAGAATACAGTTTCGATATCCGGGTTAAGACGGTCATTCATACCCGCCATTTGGAATTCATACTCGAAATCCGAAACAGCACGTAAGCCCCGTACTATCATGCTCGCCCCCATGCTTTCAACAAAATGAATCAGTAAGCCGTCAAAAGGTTTTACCTCTACGTCTATATATTCTCTGAAAGGTTCTACAACGTTTTCAACCATTTCAACACGCTCATCAAGGCCAAATAACGGGGATTTAGAACGGTTAATCGCAACGCCAATAATAAGTTTGTCACATAATTTACTGGCGCGCTTCATAATATCCAAATGTCCCAATGTCATAGGGTCAAAAGTACCAGGGTAAAGCGCAATACGTTGGGTCATAATCCAAGCTTATAAAGATAGAGGCAGGATTTTCTAGCGAAAAATTTTTGCAATAGTTGAGACTGCGATAACTCATATCCTAAGGCCAAATACATTCAGCGTTTAATGAGTGTTTTAGGAGAGTGTCGATGGATATGCGGAAACCTCACCCCCTCCCCCCTCATATATCCGATTATGCCCTGTAAAGACGATTCCTACACCTTCACTGTAATAGGGCCGTACCCCAAAATTTAAGCCTCGGGCGCGCCAGATATTATCATATTATGCTCTTAAACGTTCAATATAGTGGTGACGCAGAGCCAGCGTCACTGCGCCCGGTCGCCCCGTTCCAATTTTATGGTTATCTATTTCAACAATAGGCATAATAAAACTGGTCGCAGATGTCGAGAACGCCTCACGCGCATCTAGAGCGTCCTGCACAGAAAATGGACGGTCATCAAATTTTAGACCTTTGGCCTTAATAACATCAATAATGGCTTGGCAGGTAATGCCTGATAATATCGTATGCGAACCGGGACGGGTTCGTATGACGCCGGTATCTGTTACAATAAAAGCATTGCTCGACGCCCCTTCATTAACAATGCCATCGGTCACAAACCACGCATCATCACACCCGGATTGAACCGCCTGTGTACGCGCCAAAGATTGCGAAAGTAATTGCGTGGTTTTGATATCGCGACGCGCCCAACGTTGATCGTCTATTGTTATTATTTTCAAGCCCGTTTTGACCCCAGTTGCATCAATCAAGGCCTTGGGTTGCGAAAACATAAATATGGTTGGCGCCAATGTCCGATCTATCAAAAAATCTCGCGGTGATACCCCGCCAGTCACTTGGAGGTAAACAAGACCTTCCTTAAGATCATTACGTTTAATCAAGGCTTCGTGCGCCTGTCGCCATGCCCTTAAATCCAGAGGCATAGACATGCCCAAGCCTGCGCAGGATCGCCCTAGACGCGCTATATGTGCATCAAAATCAACTAATCTTCCGTCCAAAACGGCACTAACCTCGTAAACGCTATCGGCAAATAGGACACTTCGGTCAAAGAGTGATATTTTTGCGGCCTCTTGAGGGACAAAATCACCATTGAGATAAACCCACTCTGTCGTATCGACCTTGCAATCCATGCGCGCTAGGGGGCTTTACGTTCGGATAATGTAACCAATTCCTCCGCCAAGGTTGGATGCACAGCACACGTTTCGTCAAATTGAGCCTTCGTTAATCCGGCTTTGACCGCAATCCCGACAGCCTGAATAATTTCGCCTGCATAATCACCAACAATATGTACACCAATAACGGTTTTTTTCTTTCCCGCCGTAATTAATTTCATATAACAGCGGTGTTCTGAACCGGATAAAGCATTAGCCATCGGGCGAAAATTCGTCTCGTAAACCGTAATATTTTTATGCGCCTCACGCGCTTGTGCTTCACTTAAGCCTACTGTGCCCACAGGCGGACGGGTAAAAACTGCGCTCGCAATCATGCTATGATCATATGCCGTCGGATTATCTTTATAAACAGTTTCTACAAAAGCAGCGCCTTCGCGAATGGCCACGGGCGTTAAATTAACGCGGTTTGTGACATCGCCAACAGCATAGATATTTTTAACCGAGCTTTGAGAATATTCATCAACAATTACCGCGCCCGTTTTATCCATTTTAACCCCGGCTTTTTCAAGACCTAGCCCGACTGTATGCGGCTTGCGCCCTGTCGCCATCATGACAAGATCCGTGCCAATTTGGGAGCCATCATCAAAACTGACTTTATAACCACCGCCAACTTTCTTAATCGCCTTTGGCGACAAGCCGAGGCGGACATCCACACCATTAATCAATTGCCCTTTATCAACTTGAGTTCGCACATCCGTGTCAAATCCATTTAGTAAGGAGGTTCCGCGGTAAGCCTGAGTTGTTTTCACGCCTAAGCCTGCAAAAATACCTGCAAATTCAGAAGCAATATACCCCCCGCCAATGACCAAAATACGCTCGGGTAAGGCGGGTAATAAAAAGGCTTCATCAGACGTAATGGCATATTCAGCTCCTGAAAGGCTGGGGGCCCATGGCCGCCCGCCAACGGCGATTAAAATGGTTTTCGCCGAAATCACCTGCCCCGAATTCACTAACCGCACCGTATGGGCATCCACCATTTCCGCGCGTTCGGAAAAAAGAACAGCGCCATTGCGCTCCAAAATACCGGCATAAATTCCGGACAGACGGTTAACCTCGGCTTGAATGTTATCGCGCAAAACCGTCCAATCAAACTCGACATTAGATGTCGTCCAACCATAGCCCGCAGATTTTTTTATCGTCGCACCGTAATCCGCGCCATATACAAGATATTTCTTAGGCACACACCCTCGTACAACGCAGGTACCGCCGGGTTTGCTTTCCTCAGCTACAGCCACGCGATGGCCCAAGCTGGCGGCGAGACGCGCGGAACGCACCCCGCCCGAACCCGCGCCTATAACGAAAAGGTCATAATCATATTTAGCCATATTATCTCCTATGGTGCCTTAAAGGCTTATGCGTAACATCTATCCGCTTGCGGACTGAAAGGTGTGTTCTAATGGTCTCATATACCAGCTTGATATGTCGGCGCGCGAAACCTTTAATCCATGTAATAGCGCCAAATTTAAAATTAGCCAAAAACTTAAAATGACCGTAAAAACATTCCAATACCGATAATAATAGCGAGCATATCGCCATTGCTAGGCGCCGTTTATCACAGGATGGGGTTGCGAAACATAAATGATGTTTTTCGAGATTATTTCGTCCAATATGCGGCCTGAGTTTAATTGAGTCAGGCCGGGCTAGATTCATGTGAGAGTTCCATAATTTTAGCGTGATCATCTTCACCCACAATAATCATATCTGCAATATCAATGAAAAGACCGTGTTCCATTACACCCGGTATCTGGCTCAGTGCAAGTGCTGTATCGACAGGGTTGGGGATAGCATCACACCGACTGTCCAGAATATAATGCCCGCCATCCGTGACAAGAGGGCCTGAACTGTCCTTTTTCTGACGTAAGACCGTTTGTCCGTTCTCACATCCTGTCTGTTTAAGCACGTCATAAATTTGCTCCGCGGTTAGCGTCATCCCGAAAGGGTCAATTTCAATCGGAAGCGGAAACGCACCTAATGTTTCCACCAATTTACTACCGTCAACAATCACCGCCATTTGTTCGGATACATTAGCAATAATTTTTTCGCGTAATAAGCACGCCCCCCCCCCCTTTATAAGATTAAAAAGCGGATCCACCTCGTCAGCCCCGTCAATGGTTAGATGAATTTTTTTAACGCGGTCTACATCGATCAAGGGCACGCCGTTCTCTTTTGCGCATTTGGCCGTATTTTGCGATGTCGGAACGCCTTGTACTTTCAGCCCGCCCGCTACTTTTTCACCCAGTTTTTCAAGGAAAATTTCAGCTGTTGAACCCGAGCCCAACCCTAATGTCATGCCGTCTTCGACAAGCTCAAGCGCCGCATGGGCTGCATTTTCTTTCTTTTGAGACATATTACTTCTTTTCTATTGCCAGTTCTATTATTCGCCTGATCACGCCTTCTTAGTTTTCGCCTTTTTGGCTGACATGGTTTTATTATACCTATCACCCCAGCCTAGTTTATTGACCTGTTTAGCTCTGGCAACAGCCAATGCCCCATCCGGGACATTGTCGGTAATAACACCCCCTGACCCTAAAAAGGCACCGGCCCCAATTGTAATAGGTGCAACAAGGGATGAATGTGTCCCGATGAATGCCCCGTCGCCAATTGTCGTTTGATGTTTGAAATATCCATCATAATTACATGTGATTGTACCTGCCCCAATATTAGCGCCTATTCCGATGACAGCATCTCCAACATAAGACAGGTGGTTAACTTTACTTTTCTCACCAATGATTGCTTTCTTGGTCTCTACGAAATTCCCTATCTTACTATTTGCCCCCATCTCCGTTCCGGGTCGCAAACGCGCAAACGGGCCAATCTGTGCGCCCTCATCAATCTTAGTACCTTCAATATGGCAGAACGGATGGATAACCGCGTTCTTCGCAATCGACACCTTTGGCCCAAATACAGTATGGGCTCCAATCTCGGCGTCAGGGGCTATTTCCGTATCATATGAAAAATATATGGTATCAGGATCTCGCAAAGTGACGCCGCTCAAAAGCATTTTGTCGCGCATACGCGTTTGAAAGGCGGTCTCGGCTTCGGCTAAATCGACCCGAGAGTTCACCCCCAAAACTTCAGTCGCACTGGCTTTTACCGCTTTGGCGCGCTTACCGTCCTTTTTTAAAATTTCTACAACATCTGTCAGGTAATATTCGCCTTTTAGATTATCATTCGTCACCTGTTCCAGGGCCGAAAACATATCCTCGACCGAAGACGCCATGACCCCGCTATTACACAGCCTAACTTTTAATTGCGCGGGCGTAGCTTCTTTAGCTTCCACAATGGCACTCAAATCGCCATTATCTATAATCAACCGACCATAGGCTCCGGGTTCATCCGGCTCGAAACCTAATACAATAACATCCGTGTCTTTTTTCAAAGCCGTAAACACCCTTTCCATAGTGGCGGTTTGAATAAGCGGCGTATCTGCATATAGAACGGCAACATCTCCGGAAAATCCACTGAGCGCATCTTTAGCCGCTAACACCGCATGTCCCGTACCTAATTGCGGTTCTTGAACAGCGATATCAAGCCCGAGCCTTTCGGCTTCCGCCCGCACGTCCTGATTGGCCTCACCGACGACACAAACTATTTTGTCAATATTCACCTGACGTGCAAGATCTGTAACCCATGCCAACATAGAGCGTCCGCCTACATGATGCAGAACCTTAGAACGCGAGGATTTCATGCGCGTGCTTTTTCCAGCGGCTAAAATAATGGCGGCGCGTTTTTGTATCATTTACATCTCGTCAGTTAATATTACAGCAATTCGCGACTCAGAAAACACTGTGTCGAAACTTCATTAACCGATAGTAGGCAAAAGCGCACGACTCGATTTAAGGTTATGACATGAAAAATATTAACGGCCTCTCTCTTTGCTTTGACCTTGATGGCACCATTGTTGATACCGCCCCTGATCTCGTGCGGGTCTTAAACTTGGTCATTTCAGAAGACGGACTCAAAGAGACACATTATGCCTCTGCGCGCCGCGATGTCGGTTTCGGTTCGCGCTATCTTATCGAAAAAGCGTTTGAACGTGCGAACATACACATTACATCTTCTCGCATAGCGGCTCTACAAGCTTTATTCTTAAAACTGTATGCTGAAGATATAGCTCAAAAAAGCCGTCAGTTTCCCGGTGTTATGGACACATTAATGGCGTTAAAAAAAGCGGGTGCAAACCTCTCCGTGTGCACGAACAAACCGGGCTACCTCGCCAGGCCTCTCTTGCAAAAATTAGGAATGTCAGAGATCTTTGACCGTATTGTGGGCTCGGATGACGTTCCCCACAAAAAACCCCATCCGGGTCATATCTATGCCGCGGCGGGGCACAAATCCCGAAAATCAATTATCATGATAGGGGATAGCTTGCCAGACATTCTCGCAGCCAAAAATGCCAAAATATCCTCTATAGCCGTATCTTATGGCTATTGCCCTATCGCTGTTGAGAAGCTTGGAGCCGACGCTGTCATCCGAAGATTCAGAGATTTACCGTCGGCCCTCAAAGATATTAGCACTTAAGATGCAAATTATCTGTCACGTATAATGCATGATCAGGCAAAGTGCTCCATATTCCGTGTCGGCACGCCGTTAACAAGATTGCTGCGAACATCCGTACGGGCAGACCGCATAGAAGCAAGAAAACCACCTTGCACCAAATTTACCTTCACATTGTGCCCACGTTCGGCCCAATACTCCTCAATCTGATTTTTTAAGCGCTCGGCGCCCTCACGTGTACAATAATCGCCTTTCATAAAGACCTCGTATTTGCGTAAGATTGGTCCCACAACCCTACAGAATGAATAATCCACCCACAGGCTTAACTTAAGTATTGAAATGATGATTTCAAGACAAAAAATAGGTTTTTCTAATAACATTTTTGTAATCTTAAGTATATTAAACTTTCAGATTACATTCATACACGGTACTGTAGCGTCAAAAATTGCCTGAATTGTGACATTTAAAAGAAATACACACGTCATTCTCGATATTTTTAATAAATCCTCCGTTTGACAATTTATAAGTTAAAGTTATAAACGCGACATGACTGATACTATCCATACGCGTATAAAAAAAACACGCCTAGCGCGGGGCCTCTCTCAGTCGGACCTTGCGCAGGCCACTCATGTTAGCCAGCCAACCGTGGCAAATTGGGAAAATAGTAGTCATATTCCGCGTCCACTGGCTTTAGACCGTATAAGCAAAGCCTTAAATGTTGAAACATCATGGTTATTAGCAGGAGTCGCACTCAATGCCGAAGATGCAGCCTCGACCTATCTTTCCAGCCCTATAAAACATGTGTCTATATATAGCTGGCCCGAAAAAATTTCTGACATATACCAACAAAAACCTGTCAGATATGTACCTTTTGCAACGCCGTCCGAACACGTAATTGGGTTGATATCAGAGGGTGGGTTTACCTCTAAAGGCACAATTTTATTATTTGATTTCTCTTCGATTTCACACGAGAATAGCCGACCTAAACTCTACGACAGCCCGAAAGGTGTGTATGTCGCCTTGCCCGAACGATCCCAAGAGATAAAGTCCGAGGACAAAAGCCTTGCAGAACTTTGTGCCGCGCTTACAATTTATGATGCAAGGCCTTGACGCGCGCTTAGAGGGTTAGCCTTCACAGAGAGCGCCCCAGGAACGTTCCTTTAAATAAATACTCACTTATACCCTCAGTTAAACGCTTACTTGGGGCGGGAGTGCAGGGTCTAAGCCCCTCGCCTTACGCGCTCTCGGGTTTAACCCATGTAAACATTATGCGGCGGGGTCGCTCATCGCTTCCATATTGGCATCCGCCTGACGAATCGCAGCCTCAAGACGCGCCTCTGCATCTTGTAGGTTTTTTTTCGGATCTTGGTAAAAGGCCGTAAATTTCATAATTTGTAAAAAGGTTGTATTCATCAATCGCCCCCAAAACTTCATTGGACGGTCAAAATCATAAAGCAGAATAACGCGTTCTTCATCTGTATCATTCCAGACTTCATGCTCATAAGTATCATCAAAGACAAATATTTCACCTTCTTTCCATGCTGTTATCGTGTCATCCACCCTGATGCGGCACTTCTCTCTATCCTTCGGGATGATCAAGCCCAGATGAGATCGCAAAATCCCTTTTGTTACGCCCTTATGCGCCGGGATATGATAGCCCGGCGCCAAAATTGAAAACATAGCCGTTTGTAAATTAGGCACATTTTCTAATATTTCTGCGGTCTTAGGCGTCAATTGGGTGTTTTTTTCGAGACGTTGTCCAAAGCCGAATAAAACAAATGTCTTCCAGTTTTGCTCCGTCGCTAACCGATATTGATCCGGAGATATTTCTTGGAACCCCGGAATTGCCTCTCGAAATTTTAGAACCTCTTGGGCTTCAGCTCTGATAACTTCCCAATTCTCGGTAAATTCATGTAAAAATGGGAAATATTTATTTTCAACTTTTGGTGTATCGGGCACTCTGGATTGGCGGGATTGAAACGCTGCAATTTTGCGCACAAGCTTCTTACCCGTCTTCTTAATAAATGCCCGACGGCGGTTTTGTAAGGATTTGGGTTTTTCAACACCTGTAGCCATGGCTATACCCTATGCGAGTTTCCGTTCACCATCGATCATATAATCCCGTGTAATCGGAAGAGCATCGACGTTTTTCGAGAGCTGTATTTGAAAGTTCATATGTTTACCATAGCGAAAAGAAAATTCGCTAATGATCAGGTAAAATTCCCACATTCGGCAAAATTTTTCGTCAAACATAGCTGCGACCTTATCCCGATTGGCCTGAAACCGCTTATCCCACTCCAACAAAGTTTCGGCATAATGCAGACGTAAAATCTCACAATCCGTCACCCATAACTTCGCTTTTTCTATTTCGGCAAAAGTTTCTGATAAAGCCGGAGAATAGCCCCCCGGGAAAATATATTTGCGTATCCACGCCCCGGTAGTCCCTGGCCCACCTTTACGCCCAATCGAATGCACGAGAGCAGACCCATCTTCTGTTAAAAGGGCGTTTATTTTTGAAAAATATTCCAGATAATGCGCAACCCCAACATGTTCAAACATGCCGACAGAAACGATCCGGTCAAACTTTTCTTCAAGGTGACGATAATCCTGAATACGAATATCAACCTTTCCGATAAGTCCTTTTTCTTTTACCCGTGCAACTCCCAGAGCATGCTGCTCGTCAGAGAGCGTAACACCCACGACCTCGCAACCATATGTCTCGGCCAGATAAATCGCCATACCTCCCCAGCCACACCCAATGTCCAGAACTTTCATTCCCGGTTTCAGGTTAAGCTTCGCCGCAATATGCGCTTTTTTAGCCCGTTGCGCGTCTTCAAGCGAAATATCCAGTGACGGCCAATAAGCGCAGGAATATTGCAAATCTTCATCAAGGAACAACCGATAGAATTCATTAGAAAGATCATAATGATGCTGCACATTTTTGCGTGACGCGGTGGTTTTATTGCGTTGATGCCACTTGCGAATCTTTTTTAGCCACCCTTTAAGAGCCTTTTGCAAAGGATGGCCCCGCAAGCCCTCGCGGTTATTGGCAAATACATTTAACAGACCACGTATCCCGCCGTCTTCGCAAATAAGTGTGCCGTCCATATAGGCTTCCCCTGCTTTCAATTCGGGGTTTAAGAATAATTGCCGATATAGCCTTTTATCCGTCAACCTTATCGTTGCCGACGGCGTGCCCTCACCACCGGGCCCGTAGATATGGCGATTTCCATCAACATCAATAATTGTCAACTGACCCGTTTTTACAAACTGCGTCATCATTGCATTTAGTAATTTCATAATTGGCCTATTTTTTTCTCAGCTTCTGCCCTAAATGATCACCCAAACGCAAGGCCAGTGCCATAATTGTGATCGTCGGGTTCGCCCAGCCGCCCGTTGGAAAGACACTGCTGCTGGCGATATAAAGATTAGCGCTATCATGCAAGCGACAATCTGCATTTACCACGCTGGTTTTCACATCCGTTCCCATACGCGTTCCCCCCATATGGTGATACCCCCCAATGGCATGTGCTGAAATCAGAGGGTCAGTCTTCCATTGGGTGGTCTCGTCTAACAACCATGGAGAGGGCTCGACACGTCCCCATCCCAATCGTCTATATTCCTCGTTTAGAGTTTCCATCAATACGCGCAAACTTCTCCCATCGATATCAGATAAGCGCCAATCCAATTGGGGACGCGGCAAGCCCAGCGCATCAACCTCTGAACCCAGTGTGATTCGACTTTGCGGATTAGGTGACTGTTCAGCCCGGGCAATGGCATAAACCCCCATTTTCCCGCGTGAAGCTTTCATATTCAGCACTGACGACCACGGATCTGTCTTTTCCAAACCTCTAATCGCAAAACGTTTTAACCCCCCATAAAACTCTCGCCAGAACTGGGTTGAAGGAAGCTCATGTTTAAGTAAATTCGTCGTTGCCCTGAAAATTTCTAGATTTTCACCCTCATGGCGTCGGGGAGCAAAACTAATGGATGTATTCAAAATTCCTTTTTCGCGCTGCAAGTCAGGCGCCGGGCGCATATAAGCGGCATATCGTTGCCCTTTGTGACGAATAGCGCGCGGAAGCACGGATAATGTTTGGGCCACATTTTCAGGAATAATTTGGCCCGCACGCGCATGCGGATGTTCCATAAAATAACGCCCTAAAACATCATGATCATTTCCAAGCCCTGTAGGGCGTGAGGGTACAGCTCCCATCAACACACGTACGGTTTCTATGGCGCCGGCGGCAAGGACAAAAACCTTGGCTTTTATATCTGCCTTACGCCCGGTCAAACTTCGAGCTTCAATCTCTGTTACCTGACCTTGTCCAGATACCAAAATTTTCGACAAGGTGGCATTGAGCAATATATCCGTCTGAGACAGATTTGGCCGATTCACATTTGTAAACCGTCGACCGTCTTCATCAAACGCCCACAAGTCTGTATCTAGCTTATGCTTGGAAAACGCGGGTGGGCTTTGCTCAATTTCAGTCCATAACCGTCCTGCACCCGGGCGCTTTAAATCCAATTGCGTAAAAACCTCGCTATAATACCCGTCCAGTTCTGACTTCAAAAACGGCCACCCACTATGGGGGATATAATCTCTTTGCTCAAAGTCTATCGGGTCAAGTTCAGCGCAGCGCCCGCCCCAAATCGCAGCCGTGCCGCCAAAAAGGCGCAGTCTTGCACTCTCGAGATCATAATAAGGTTCGCCAATATTTTCACCTTTCGCCAAAGATTGCGTATCTTTACGAAAATCTTTGTCGCCACTCTCAATCAAGACCGTTTTTAACTCATATTTTGACAAACGTTCAGATAAAGTCTGCCCAGCCACGCCGGCTCCAATGATACAAATATCGGTGGAGAGGTTAAGGGGTGTGTCTACGGATTCAAGATCAAGAATCATAATAGGTTAAATGACGCCAAATAGCTAAACGACTGAAAATCGTTTCCGGGCCATACCGCTGCCACCGAAGAGTGATCGACAGATTTCATAATCTTCCGGAGTATCCAATTCCGCCCAAGTCGAGCCTTTAATATTTGTCGTATCAATGGTGATACCGGATTTCGCCAAACCGTGAATTGCACTTAGAAACCAGCTTTTCGTACCGTCCTCTAAACGCATTAAGCGTTCTAATTCATTCCGAAAAATTTGCGGTCCCTCCCCCATAAACCGTAGCATACCAATAGATTCGCCATTTGTTTGTTGGGGCAATAATGTTTTACCAATAGCCTTTAATTCAGTACCTTGCAGAGTAACCTTCATGTCATCGCCATCATATTGGTGCTTTTGATCGATTGTCACCGAAACCGGTTTTTGCGGGGCCTCCAAAACCGTTTTCAACAAATTAGGACTAAAGAGTGTATCCCCGTTAATTAGTAAAAAATCGTCATCCATATTATCTCTAGCCATCCAACAACTTGCCAAATTATCGGCAACTTGAAAAAACGGATTAAAAACGGTTTTAACAAAAGGCCCGACCTGCCGTGCATCAATTTCGGCTTGCACCAAATGTTCGTTAAAACCGGTCACGACGGTTACATTATCTACACCGTGTTTGAGTAGAGTATCTAATTGCATGCCCAATACAGTCGTAAGACCAATCGGTAAAAGACATTTCGGAAGATCTGTCGTCAGAGGTAAGAGGCGGGATCCACGTCCTGCGCTTAATATTATAGCTTGCATAATATTCCTGATAAGTTGCGCCCACAAGAGCTATGTCGTCCAATCCTCAATCCGCATATCATGCGTTTGGGCATAGGCCCGCAATCGCGCATTAGGATTGACGGCTATACCTACATCAGCAAAAAGTAAAATATCAAGATCAGAATAACTATCTGAATATATTGTGATATTTGTGTTATTATGTTTCAAGCTCGGGTTCTGCTGAAAATAGGCCTCAACACGTCGTAATTTTTCGGGGCCGTAACAATTATCGGATGCAAATTCCGTCGATAAATGACCCGTTGTCGTCCACGCCAATTCAGTGGCTACGACATGCTTTATATCCAAGCCTTGAGCGATAGCCTCTACAATAACATTTGCGGCTGCACTGGCTATCATGATGTCATCACCTCGCTTGCGATGAAAGTCTAATGCGCGTATTGCGCCTGCACGTAGACCTCTGCGGATTTCTCTCTCGGCAAAACGTCTCGCCAAGCGCTCGATACGCGCGCGCGGTAATCCTGCAATCGACCATTTCAACATGGCGGATTTAACGGCAATACGGGGTGAACGGCGCCGTTTATACCGGATTTGCGACCATGCCGTAATACCGATCAGCGGCAACCACATATGCGGTCTGGGTAAAACGCCCTGAATAATAAAACGCGCCCAGGTTCCACGTTTTGTCAACGTATAATCCAAGTCAAAAATTGCAATATCACGGGCCATTATTTTACCCAGTATCAAATAACAGGACGGGGTTTAGATGGGGTCTCGGTGTCCGTTTCCATCCAAGACACAACGGGACGACGCGTTAAATTAGAATAGATAACAACCCCGATATTGAAGACAATACACACCCACGTCCATATCGCGACGGCATAAAATCCCCATAGCGCGGCCACCGGCCAAATGGCACTTAATATAATACCGATCATGAAGATAAACATATTCGGGTTCCGGCGGGCTGTAATAAATCGCATAAAGGAATTAATCGGCCTCCACACATGTATATGAAAGCCGTGCTGGGCAATGAATACACCTTCAATGAGTCGATCCACAACATATCCGACCCAAATTGCCGCCAAGGCCAAGGTCATGACTTCCGGCCAGACTAAAACACCTCCCAAACCAAAAAACCAAGCTGTATACCAAAAGGGCGGATGGATGAGATCAATACCATGATCGTAAATATTCCCCCAAGCGGAATAAGTCATGGTTGTCCTTGCGAGCTTTCCATCAACAGTATCCAGAAAGGTCATAATCCATCCGGTGACAAACCCTAATGCCCATTGTCCTTGTGAAAAATAATATAAAGCTGCGAACATCAACACAAGGCCGATCGTTGTGACCATATTCGGGGTAAGCCGCCAATAGGCACATAACCGCGTAACATAATACGCTGGTAGCGGCCAAAAAAACTTCGTTACAAAATCCGTGATCCCCTTATACGAACTGGAAAACTGACGTTTCATTATATCCGAAACCGACGTCTGAGAGACATTTAAAGCATAAGGGGCTTCTGACTTACGCAGAGCTTTGTTGTAAGATCCGGCCAGCTCGCTCGGCGTTTGCATCTTAAGACCGATAGCCGTTAATTTCGACACTTGAACGGGGCGTCCAATCAAGGCTACCGCCGTGGTATCGTCCACACCATGTGTCGCAATAACAATACCGTCCACAATAAGTGCCGTCATCGGCGCCCCTATCAAGGCTTTGGACAACCCCGCCGACAACACCCAGTTAATATCAATGACCACACCGTCATTTGCCAGTGAGTCCATATCCGCACCCGCTTTTTTAAAAGCTCGGGATTGCCACTCTTGCATATCGAGCCCCCATATCTTTATTGCACTCTTTGATACAAATCGGACGGAGGGTGTCACTGAACGAGGGACGTCCATGGAAGGAATATTTTGGATTTCGTCACCTGAGTCGTTTAATGCACCGGGCTTGAGGGTCGCGCCTTGTCCCTTATTCTGCGCAAGAACAGTTGTTTTAAGCGTTTGACGCGCCAGAACCACGACAAGTAATACCGCAGAGGCATTGCCTAAAATCGCCGCCCAACCGGGAGCCATCCGGCCTATCGTAAAACTGAGGATAAAAAAGGATATAATATAGATTAACACCCCGGCACCGCGGGCATATATCGCGCGGTGAGGCTTATCAGCTGCGTAGAAAATTGGATAGAGTGGCGCGGCTGTCCCCATAAGAGCGGCTGCGGGCACCAGAAGTGAGGCTAACGGAACAGCTGGCGTATAATCCTGCGTCGTCAGTAACGCCAGCAAATCCGGCCCGATCCATAAAAACACACAGGACATAAATACCCCAAAGCTGAGTAATATAAGCGCTGCACGCGTGACCAATTGCCAAATTTTATCCGCTTCGCCAGCTGAAACCAATTTCGCCAGCTCTGGATAAATAACCTGATCCAATAACTTAAAGCCTTCAGATAAGAGTTTTGCGAACTCCTCGGCGATTTTATAAACACCGACCCAAACAGGGCCAAAAACCGCCGTTACAAGCAAGGCGGGTAAATGCTGATTTGCGGCGGCGAGTGTCGAGTCAATATTGGACTTAATCGCAAAAGGCCACAGCCCGGCTCTAGGGTTGAAAAACTTTATTTTTGCTGACCACACATCAGACCAAAGACGTCGTTTTCTGATTTCTAACAAAGCCATAACGGGAAGATATATATAGGCTGTAAAAGACCCCAAAAACCAAGCGAGCAAAAACCCTTCAAACCCAGCCCCTGTGATAGCCGCAATTACGGCCCCAATGAACCGCACAAACGGCATAATAAGGGCCTTTATCGCCAAGACATTAAATTTATCAAAAAGCCGGAAAACACCGATAGACGTCCCCCGTTGCCGAAATAATATTAAAAGGCAATATAAGGCCGCGTAGCCTTGAACATCCGAGAGCTGCATCTTGTGCGCAGAACCCCCATTTTCCCTGCCGCCACCTGTCGCAACACCCGGGCTTCCCCCTATTTCAATACCTGGAAAGACGGATCCAATATATACAACACCCGCGAAAACCCCCATAGCCGTAAGATAGCCGATCGTGGCCGCAAGCGCGTCAAGCTTGATACTAAAGTTGAGCAATTGCCCAAGGCGAGAACAGTTTTCTTCCTTGAGATCATCTGAGCCAAATCGGATAATGGACTGCCATGATTGGAAGGTACCGATTTCAGAAAAAAACAACATATAGGCATGTAAAAATACCAATGTCCCAAAAGCCCATCCATCAAGTGATTTTGTGGCTATAGACAGGCTCCCAATTCCCAACAATACGGCAAGAAATTTTGATCCCACCATAAGGCCTGTATTAGCTGCAATACGTTTGCCGACGGAATGTTTAGACGCTGTCGAGAGATCAGCTTTCAACATTAGACCCTCCATTTCGGAGTGTTAAAATGTGTTCAACAAGACGTTTATCACTAGGCTTATCGACATCAATAGCGGCTTCAGCAATTGGAATTAGAACAGGACTTACCTTTATATTCATACGTTTAGAGGCATATGTAAAAGCAGATTTCAAGGTTAAGCGCCCCAAAAGATAATCACATAATATCTTCCATCCGAATTGACTGGCAAGTTTAACGGGTCGCTTTCGGTAATGTTGCGCTTGCAGCCAAAACCGAATTGCCTCTATCCCGTCTTTTGTAGCCACATAAAATAGATTACAGCCCGAAACCGAGATATCTGAAAACTTAAGATAGGTGCGTTTGACATGTGGATAAGCGGGATGAATGATTTCTTTTGATGCCAAACCCACGCAAAAATCCGCGCCTGTATCCTGCGCCTCCTTTATAAAAACGCGCAACATATCTGCGCTCAGTAATGGATGATCTGCAGTCGTGATTATGGCAGGAAGCGATACGCTACCGCTCGTCATATCATTTTGAGTAAACGCTGCTAAGGCACTTCCGGCGGGTCCATTGTCTTGGGGCGATTGACATAAACGCGTGTCATAACTCGCATCATAGCCACTTATATGGAAAGGAGGCAATAGACCTGTGTCTTTGGTTGCGTTCGTTAATGCGTCAAGCACGTAGTCCAACATCGGACGTCCATTAATCGGAATAATGGCTTTGCGCTCTAGGCCCGCGTCAGCGCATAAAGGATCAATCACGCCCTCGCGTTGCCCAGCCAAAATCAATACCGATACGGATATCATTTTAGAGCTTTTTTTCATACATTCGATAGGTTTTATAAGGCACGGCACTCGCCTGTTCGCAAATTCGGATCATACTCTTATTCGTATCCAATATCCAAGACAGCTCACAATGCGTAAACCCTTTCTCGCGCCCAGCTGCAAATACATCTTCGCACAAGGCCGCAACGACCGCTAGACCTTGTCTGGTTTTTTGAAATTCTTTCGTGATACCCATAAGTGGAATACGGGCGGTCTTGACCCCTGATATTTTCAGACGGGACACAAGTTTAAGCCAACCCAAGGGTAAAAGCCGTCCATTAAGGTCACGTATAGCCTCATTTAAATTCGGGATCATCCAGACAAACCCCACGGGTTTACCGTCGATCATGCCCACCCTGAACCCTTCTGGAAAAATCAATGGTTTCAATTCTTTGGCCATATGATTTATCTGTGCATCTGAAATTGGAATAAACCCCCAATTTTCTGACCATGCGTCATTCATGATCCGCATAGCCAAGGCGACTTCATCCTTAAAATTCCGGATATCCATGCTTCTAAAGCTTATACTGGGGTCTTTTCGCGCATAGTTGACCATAGTCAGTGCTGTCTTAGGGCGCGGAAACCCACCATGCAGGTCGGCATTAAAAGCCAACATATCAATGGCCTTTTCAAACCCTGCGGCCTCAACCATAGGCTGATAATCTGACCGCCCATAAGGCATCATCAAAATCGGCGGATACTCAAACCCGTCAACCAGTAAGCCGCACTCCTCATTGACGCTGTGACTGGCGGGGCCGATCATCTTTTTACATTGGGCGCTTTTTAGCCATATCTCCGCCGTTTCAAGTAACTTCGCACCTGTATTAAAATCGGGCTCGCAATCGAAATAGCCAAAATGCCCTGCCCCATCCTTATGATAATCTCGATGCGCGGGATTGATAAAAGCCGCAATTCGCCCCACGACATCCTTACCGCGCTTGGCTAAAAAAAGTTGTCGAGTTAAAGTTTTCACGTCCGGGTTGGTTTTTCCTGAAAGCTGGGCCTTGCGCTCAAACCGCAACGGCGGATGCCAAGCAACTTCGCCCTCATATAGAGCATAAGGCAACTCCAGAAAGGCCTTAATATCCGCCGGACTATTGGCTTCAATAATAGTGACATGTGATCTAGCAGCCATGAACCCTCTGACAATCTGTAAGGCTCAGGCACGTTCTCGATGTGAGCCCATAGCGCTTATTTGTCGATGTTTTTAGCTTTCTTCTTGCCAAGGTCAACCAGATTGATGGTTATGTCAGTCCCAGATTGCGGAACCTCAAAAGCGGATTCATTAAATTTTGGAATGCGTCTTTTCTTAATCACCGGATTATTTGACAAACCGTAAGGCTCTTTAGGTGTAAAGTCCCATTTTTTCTTGAGCTTTCTGTTACCGTCAAGGTCATGATAGCCGGCAATCGCATAAGTCCCTGCGGCCGGAACATTAATACAAATCAATTGTGGTCCGTCCAGAGCCTCGACGCGCACACGGCGTAATCGTCCTTTTTTTTCCAAGAATCCATCTTCTTCGGCATAAAGTTCTAATTTCATTAAGCCCTGATGCGTCACATGATTAACAGTCACCCTGATTTGCAAACTGCCTAATACGCAGTTATCTGACGCATCATCAGGATAAAGTTCTAACGTTTCCGAAGCGTGATGCGCAAACGCCACGCTACCCCCTAACAGGCCCATAAATGCTGCAAAGATTGCTAAGGACCTTGGAAACGGCATGAATTTCATTAGAATATTTGCTTTCAAAACATTAGGCCTTTATGTGAAGCGAAAATAATTATAACCACAGTAAGGCATATGATAACGCATATGGCTATTGTAAAGAAAATTCTACAGTCAGGATATTAACGTAAGCTATATGGGACGCCTCAATCAATATTTGATGAAACGCGCCATAATCAGCATTGGCGGGCTGATTATATTCGCGATTATCGTACTCTTGCTCGAACGGCTTTTACGGATTTTCGAAATTGTGTCCAATTCAACAAATCCGGCAAGTGATGCCACCTCTATGGTGATTAACCTTCTGCCGCACTATCTGGGCATGGCGGTTCCTATGGCTTTGCTCCTCGGGACAATTATAACCATAGACCGCTTTAGTCGTTCTAGCGAACTTACAGCGGCTTTGGGTGCCGGTGTATCTCTTTTACACCTGACCAAGCCCTTTGTATTTCTGGCCACTTTTTTAGCCATTTTAACATTATTTATTGAAGGCTATATGCAACCTATAGGACGGTATAATTATCGCCAAGTCGTGCATGTGGTCAAACAACAATCCTTTACCGCGGCATTGCGTGAAGGCACATTTACCTCCGTGGGTCGAACCACGTTTTTTGCAGGAACTGAAAAACCGGGTGCCGCCATCGGCCCGATTTTTATCTATGAAAAGCTTAAGGATAAAAGTGAAACCATGGGAGTCAGGGTGACAACCGCTAATGAAGGCAAATTAATCATTCGCGAACAAACCAATGAACCCGTTTTGCAACTCGCAGAAGGCCAGGCCTATCAAATTGTCGAAAGCCGGCAATTAAATGGAGATTTGAGCTTTAAGAGCAGCGCTATGGCGGGCAGTTCATCCGATCTTATGTTTCGAGCACGTGGAGATGATGAACGCGAATTAACGTCAGTCGAGCTCTATTTAAACCGGTCCGGTGCTGTCTATGAAAACCTCCCCGTCTCTGTAAATAATGCAGCCCTGCATTTGCGTCTTGGCCGCGCTATGCTCTTACTCATACTTCCCTTTATTGCCGTACCATTTGGCATTAATTACGGCCGAAATCCTTCATCAGCCGGTATTTTCATAGGCGTGGTTATGCTTGTATCTCTACAAAAAGCGCTTGAATTTGGGCAAAGCCTTGGCGCTAACGGTGTTGTCCCTCCTTGGGCAGGCATATGGCCAATTATCATTATTGTCGCCGCCTTTGCGTTTTACCTATTTAGAAAGAGCGCCTATAAAATGGGACAACCACCTTTAACAACTATATCCTTTTATATGAACCAATTGGTCGAAGATATAAAACGCCGTATCTCCAGTATTTTCAATAGGGACAAGGTGGATGTTTAAATTTGCAACCTATCTCTCGAAAAGTTTTATAATCGTCTGGCTGACTGTTGTATTTGGTTTCCTCGTTCTTATCGGCTTGCTGGATTCACTGGCCAATGGCGGCGATATCATGGCGAATGGCGGCGGGTTTAGTGATACATTTCGATATATGATGCTACGCGCACCTGTTATCTTTGACCGTATTTTCATGTTTACGATTGTCGTGGCTATTTTACTCGTATTTGTAAAACTTATTCGCCATCACGAACTCGTTGCATTGCTCGGGTTTGGGATTTCTGTGCCCAAGCAAATCGGCCTACTGGCACCGGCAGTATTAGGCGCCACCATAGCCTCCATTATTATCATAAACACAGCTATGCCCCCCGCTGTCAGGGCTTTGCAAGCATGGGGGATAGGCGAATATAAAACCAAAATCATTACCGATGAAAACCCACTTTGGCTCGAGTCTTCCGGTGATATTGTACGTGCGGGCCTACGCCCCAGCATGGATACATTGGGGAATCTGGAGTTCTTCAACCGCAATGAAAACGGCGAAGTCATCTCTGTCATTTGGGCTGAAGAAGCCAAATTTATTGATAAATCCTGGGTTCTAACCGGAGTACAATCCCTTCCGATTGAAGGGGCTGACGGCGAACCCCGTTTGGCCTTGAAACAATCCAGAAGCTCAACATGGGACACTCGCCAAACTCCGGCAACCATTGCTCGACTTGCCGCTGAACCGCGCGACCTTGCTCTGAGCGATATGCGTCAATTTCGTCGAAAAGGAAACTCGGGCAGCAAACCCAGTTTTGCCTATGCATTCTGGTATTTACATCGCATAACGCGCCCGCTTGCCGCCTTAGTGCTACTCCTTTGCGCCGTCCCGATTATGCAACAAACCGGACGCGAAGCTACGGGTGATAAAGCCCTTATCATTGGCATTACTATGGGATTTATTTTTCTTATCATTGACGGTGCCATGTCGACTTTCGCGGCTTCGGGTGGAATCGTTGTAGGTTGGGCTATCGCCCTGCCATTACTCGTGTTCGGTCTCGGAGGCGCCTATATATGCCTTCGGACAGAAAGCCTGACATAAACCGCCATGACGGTTCTGTTTATCGTCAATCCCTTAAGCCAAAAAGTCGCGCAAAAGGGTTCAGTTCTCACCGAAATTGCTAAAGACCCCAAACAATATTTTGATATCGCCGAGGTCTCTCTTAGCCTATTACACACAAAAAAAGGCTTTAAACCTGCTATTGATATGGGGGTAAAATTAACTGCCCAGCATATTATCATTGAAGGTGGAGACGGCAGTGTTCAAGGCGTCCTAACAGAATATTTACGGCAAAGACATAAATTTCCTACCCCGCCGAAGTTTTCTATCGTCGCGGGTGGAATGACGAATCAAATTGCCAAAAACATAGGCATCAAACACCGGCGCATTGCAACAGTTATAAAAGCCATCAATACGCCCATACAAGAAAGCCGAAACCAGTCACTCCTAGATGTCAAACAAGGCGACACACATCATTACGGATTTTTGTTTTCAAGCGGGGCAGTTCCCATGATTACGGATTACACAAAATCTAAAATACATCGCCGTGGCATAGGCGGGTCACTCGCCGTTGCAGGGGGTATATTGCGCGGCATTCGCGGACAGGACGGTGACGTTTTACAGACGACTCCGATATCCTTGCAAAGTGAACGATACCAATTTCGAGAAAACCATCTGGGTACTCTTGTCACAACTCTATCCGGATTAATCCTAAAACTGGATCCCTTTTGGGGGTCAGAAGACGCACCATTACGCGTATTATATGCAGGTGAAAACACCCAAAACTTACCCAAAAACGTCTTGGGTTTATGGCAAGGTCGAAAACATAAAGACCGTGCACCCGATGGATTATATAGTTGGAACACCCATCATTTAAACTATCATTATTCGGGCCCCGTCATACTTGATGGTGAAACGCTTTCTTTTTCTGATGCTAATTTTGAAATTACCGCGACAGACCCCATTAAATTTGTATATTAATGCATGAGCCTGAAAATATTGGACATATTAGAGCGTGAAAATATACCGCCTAATTCGCGCGTAACGGCTGTGTGTAAGGCCATATCAGAACGCCACCCAGGACGTGTCTTAGGCTTTCTTTATTATGGGTCTTCTTTACGGGATATGGATAATCCTGATAAAATGCTCGATTTTTATGTCATTGTAGACAGTTATAAAAAAACGCATGAGTCTATTTTGCGTGCCGCTTTAAACACATATATTCCGCCCGCCGTATATTATTATGAACGCACAGATAAAGATGGCACCGTAAGCACATGTAAATACTCCATTATTTCAATATCAGAATTTGAAAAACGATGTTCAGGACGCGCTTTTCTTTCTATGATTTGGGGACGGTTTTCTCAACCTTCTACACTTTTATTCCCGCAATCAGACGCTATAAAAACACGTATTATGGCAGCACGCGAAACGGCTGTTAGACATATGGCAACCCAAATTTTACCACTGGTTAATAGCCCACTAACCTCCACTCAATTTTGGGCGCGCGGGTTTCGGGAAAGCTATAGGACCGAGCTTCGCCCTGAAGCGTCTGACGCACGTTCAGAAGAAATCGTAGACCGATATGCAGACCGGTATAAAGACCTGATGACGTGCCTATATGGCGATCCCGATAACGGGTTTTATACGCTACCTCACGTAATGCCCTCTGCCCGCCGGTCTTGCAAAACACATTGGTTTTGGCGTCGTCTGATCGGCAAACCCATGACCGCCATTCGTGTCATTAACAGCGCTGCAACATTTGACGGCGGCCTCGATTATGTCTTACGAAAATTACACAATCATTCTGGGGTCAGCTTGGAGGTCACCCCGGCCCAAAGACGACATCCCGTTTTATGGTCGCCAGTCTTGGGATGGAAATTATGGCGCAAGGGCGCGTTCCGGTGACCCCTTCAATAATGGGTTAAATTAAACCAGCCAATGGAGAGCTAGGGTCAGCATATTTTTTACGTGGCATACGTCCAGCCAGATAGGCTTCACGTCCCGCCATTACCGCATATTTCATGGCCCGCGCCATAGCTATCGGGTCTTTAGCCTCTGCAATGGCTGTATTCATCAACACACCGTCGCACCCCAATTCCATCGCAATAGTAGCATCAGAGGCAGTACCCACGCCTGCATCGACAATAACCGGGACACTGGATTGCTCGACGATAAGACGGATATTGACAGGATTTTGGATACCCAGCCCAGATCCGATGGGTGCCCCTAAAGGCATGATTGCGCAGCAACCAAGCTCCTCGAGCTTACGGGCGAATACGGGATCATCCGAGCAATATACCATCACTTCAAATCCGTCTTTAATTAACAGTTCAGCCGCTCGCATCGTCTCTTCCATATCCGGATAAAGATGTTTGGGATCAGATAGAACTTCCAGCTTTACCAAAGCCCACCCACCAGCTTCGCGCGCAAGCCTTAATGTTCGTACGGCATCTTCACCGGTAAAACATCCAGCCGTATTGGGCAGATAAGTCACGATTTCCGGGTCAATAAAATCGACAAGCATGGGCGCATTGGGATCGCTGATATTCACCCTCCTCACCGCGACCGTGACCATATCTGCGCCTGATTCTTCTAGCGCCGCCGCGTTTTGGGCATAATCTTTATATTTCCCGGTACCTATAATCAGACGTGATTGAAACTCACGCCCCGCGACTGTCAAAATATCTGAAGCCATTAGCCCCCTCCAATAAAATGAATGATTTCCAACTTATCGCCGTTCTTGAGTCGCGTATTTGCAAAAGTGGATTTTGGTACGATTTCTAAATTCCGTTCAATCGCGATCTTCTTTTCAGGCAAGCCTAAATGCCGGATTAATCCCGCGACGGATAAAGACTCGGGTAAGTTGGTATAAGGGTCGCCATTAATGACCAAATTCATTTGAACTCACACATTTCTTTATATTCGTTTTAACGGACACTTTGGGCTGCGTTAACACGAAAAAAAAGCCTTAGACAATGAGAAAAACCATATATGCGCATTTCAGCGTGCGAGGCGCAAAACAGATTTTAAAATTGGCACCAACTTGGCAGATAAAAACGCCTTATCGACGCAAAAGGCTTTTAATGCTTAAAATATATGTTATAGCTCTGCCTTTAAATTTAGCTGAAGGGGTTCTAACAACCTATAAAAAGTCTGTTTTCAAACCCAAAGCGGGTGAGATAAATCCAAATACATAGGTCGCCCCCTAAAACAACCGTTCCTTAAAAACCGAATTACGATCAAGCCTTATACACCTAATTTGAGACAGAAGAGACATGAATGGCGAGCACACCCAAAAGACCATCAAAAACGTCTAGTAAAAACTCCAAACGCGGCACAAGCGAAACGAAGCTGGTGCGAGAATTGGCAGAAATTCTAAAAGACACGGATCTATCTGAAATCGAGATGGAAAAAGGGACTTTACGAATTAAAGTCGCTCGTAATATAGGCGGTAATTTTGTTACCCC
>CAZSKN010000005.1:25361-75341 GCA_964607445.1 uncultured Caulobacterales bacterium | reverse complement strand
CCCCTGTAGCGCCCACGGCACCCGCTAACGCACCTATGACGGCCGCCGTAGAAACTCCGGCGCCACAAACCAAATCTGATTCCGCGGCCCATCCTGGCACTGTCAAAAGCCCTATGGTCGGAACCGCTTATATCCGCCCTAGCCCTGATGCCGACCAGTTTGTCAAAATCGGTGACAACGTCAAGGAAGGTGATACGGTTTTACTTATTGAAGCCATGAAAACCTTTAACCCCATTACGGCGCAAAAAACGGGTAAAATCACGGAAATCCTTGTTGAAGATGCACAGCCAGTTGAATTCGGCGAACCCCTTTTCATTGTCGTCTAAGTGACTGCTAATGTTTAAAAAAATTCTTATCGCAAATCGGGGCGAAATCGCTCTACGGATTCACCGCGCTTGTAAAGAAATGGGCATTTCAACTGTGGCTATACATTCAGAAGCCGACGCCTCGGCGATGCATGTCCGATTGGCTGACGAATCTGTCTGTATTGGGCCGGCTTCAGCAACCCATAGCTATCTCAATATACCGGCCATTATTTCGGCTTGCGAGATCACAGATGTAGACGCCGTGCACCCTGGCTATGGTTTTTTATCAGAAAACGCGCGTTTCGCTGAAATCGTCGAAGCTCATGATATGGCCTTTATAGGACCAACCGCGCAACACATCAAAATCATGGGTGATAAAATCACGGCCAAACAAACAGTCGCAGAGGCGGGTATTCCTGTTGTACCAGGATCAGATGGCGGTGTTGAAGATATTGAAGATGCCCGCAAAATCGCTAAAAAAATCGGCTTTCCGTTACTCGTAAAAGCCGCAGCAGGTGGAGGTGGACGTGGCATGCGTTTAGCCGAAACGCCGGAGAAACTTGACGAAGCGCTCATGTCGGCGCGCCAAGAAGCTATTGCTGCCTTTGGCGACGGGGCTGTCTATTTGGAACGTTACCTAACCGGGCCGCGCCATATTGAAATCCAGATCATTGCGGATACCCATGGCAATGTCGTACATCTGGGTGAACGCGATTGTTCCTTACAACGGCGCAATCAAAAAGTTTTGGAAGAAGCGCCCTCACCCGCATTAGATGCGAAAGGCCGAGATAAAATTGGTAAAATCGTGGCTAAGGCCATAAAAAAAATCGGGTATCGCGGGGCCGGTACAATCGAATTTTTATATGAAAACGGCGAATTTTTCTTTATCGAAATGAATACACGCTTGCAAGTCGAACACCCTGTTACCGAAGAAATTACAGGCATAGATCTAGTGCGTGAGCAAATTCGTATCGCCAATGGTAATAAATTGTCTTTTACACAAAAGGACATAAACTTTCGTGGGCACGCTATTGAGTGCCGGATTAATGCTGAACATCCTCGTACATTCACACCGTCACCGGGTAAGGTCATCGATTTTCATGCGCCAGGCGGAATGAATACGCGCCTAGATAGCGCGCTTTATGCCGGATATTCCATTCCCCCACATTATGATAGCTTGATCGGGAAATTAATCGTTTATGGTCAAACCCGAGAAGGGGCTATATTACGCTTACGGCGCGCGCTGGGTGAAATGGTCATTACAGGTATTGATACCACAATACCGCTTTTTGAAGACCTATTACATGACGAAGATTTTCTTCATGGGGATTACAATATTCATTGGCTCGAAGCATGGTTAGAAAAACAGACTAAAACAGGTCGTTAGGCCTATCTATTTTTACTCCGGTGCTAACATTTCAGGCAAGGCCGCCAACAAGCTTTTCGTATACGCCTGTTTTGGACGTTTAAAAATATCATCAACCCGACCTGTTTCCACAATTCTACCCGATTGCATGACCAAGACACGATCGGCAAAGCCTTCAACTAAAGATAAATCATGGGATACGAATATATAGGCAATATTCATCTTATCGCTCAACTCGGCGAGTAAATCCAATATTTGAACACGTACAGAAACATCCAGCGCAGATACGGCTTCATCCAGAACAATCACATCCGGTGCGCTCGCCAGCGCCCGTGCAAGTGTGACCCTCTGACATTCTCCACCCGACAGCTGATGCGGGTATTTTTCTGCAAAACGAATTGGTAACTGCACAGATTTCAACAAATCCTCGACCCGCGCTTTTCGCTCTACATCTGAATAATCCGTGTCCAAGAGGTAGAAGGCTTCGGCTATAATGTGCTTAACTTTATGCCGGGGATTAAAACTCCCGAAAGGATCTTGAAAAACAATTTGCAACTGTCGTCGAAGCTGACGCATGTTCTTTTTTGTGTGCGATACAGACCTACCCACGAAAACCTGCCCATTTAGTTTGACCGTGCCGCTTGTAATGGGTTGCAGACCTAATATAGCCCGGCTCAGAGTAGATTTCCCGCACCCGGACTCACCGATAAGCGCCAAGGTCTCCCCGGATTGCAAGTCAAAACTCACACCGTTTACGGCCCGTAAAACCTGTCGCCCCATAAACAAATAATCTTTATTGCGATAATCACAGATAAGATTTTCTACCGTTAAAACCGCTCGCTCTACTGCTGGCACTGCAGATTTAGGTCTATAGGTCGTCGCAGCCATAAGAGCCTTGGAATAGGGGTGTTTCAGCGCACCTAACGCGAGACCAGTTTCGCAGCGCTCAACAATGTCTCCGTCTTTCATAATCAAAACACGGTCAGCCATTTGGGATACGACCGTAAGGTCATGCGTGACTAAAACCAATCCGCATCCCGCCTCTTGAACAAGTGACTTTAACAACTCCAGAATGCTGGCTTGTGTTGTCACATCTAAGGCTGTTGTCGGTTCATCGGCGAGTATGATTTTGGGTTTCAGTATAATGGCCATAGCTATAACAACCCTTTGTCTTTGCCCGCCGGAAAGTTGATGCGGGTAACGCCTATACGGCACAGTTGCCTCGGGCAATCCTACACGCGCCAAAACCTGCATAGCCATAAGACGCGCCTTACGCCGCGTAAGATCTAAGTGCACACGCGCAACTTCACCGACTTGGTCTCCAATGGATTGTACAGGGTTGAGAGCGGTCATAGGGTCTTGAAACACGATGCCAATATCTCGCCCACGAATACGTCTCATCTCTGCATCATCAAGGTCAGTAATAAGCCTGCCATCGAGCAAAACCTCGCCAGAATGATGTGCATGTCCGGGTAAAAGATCCGCAATAGCCATTAGTGTCATGGTTTTTCCAGACCCAGACTCACCTACAATACCCAAGATTTCACCCGCTGAGACTTCAAACGCTAGCTGTTTCAAAATAACGTTTTCGTCGACTGAAACCGTCAGGTTTTTAACGGATAAGAGCGTCATTATAACGATCCCGTTTTCGAGGCTAAGTTTGACGAAGTCGGCAATGACCGTGGATCAAGCCAATCTCTTATTCCATCTCCTAACAAGGTTAAACCCAAAACCGCGAGGATAATCGCGACGCCCGGAAAGATAGAAATCCAAGGCGCCCACCCAAACATGGTTTGAGCCTCATTGAGCATACGCCCCCAGCTGGGCGTCGGTGGTTGCGCGCCGAGGCCGATATAGGACAATGCCGCTTCGGCAGCGATCGCCAGTCCAAATTGTATTGTCGCCTGCACAACGATAAGATTGAGAATATTAGGCAAAATATGTTCCCAAGAAATACGGGCCGTGCTTTTCCCGACGACCCGCGCAGATAAGATAAACTCCTTATGCCAGTACACGCGCGCAGCACCACGCGTTAGTTGCGCGAAAACGGGAATATTAAAAATACCCACGGCGATAATCGCATTAATAGCGCCTGGCCCGATAACGGCCGTTATCAGTATCGCCATTATAATAGCAGGAAAGGCAAAGACGATATCATTCCCGCGCATCACCACGCCTTCCGTCACGCCGCCTTGTCCCGCTGCCAGCAAGCCTAGCGGCACGCCAATCGCCATGCCAATTCCCACGGCAATAATTGCAACCGCAACAGAGGTTCGCGCCCCCACCATTATCATTGAGAAAATATCACGCCCTAAATGATCAGTTCCAAAAAAGTGGAGATAGGAGGGCGGGGTAAAACGATTGCCAATATCAATATGTGCGGGATCAAATGGCGTATAAAAAAACGACACACAGGCCATAACTATTAGGGCCGTTGTTAGAACGCTGCCAAGCTTGAAAGAAAGGGGTAAGGCGCGAGACATCATCGTCTCCGGGACGCCAGTCGCGGATCGAGCCAAACAGCAATGATATCCATGACAAACATTGTGATGACAACAATCCCCACCAATATTATGATGACACCTTTAACCACAATTAAATCGCGTTGCGTAATCGCTTGAAAAACCAACCGCCCCAGCCCCGGAAGGTAAAAAACCGTTTCTACAATTATACTTCCCGCGACCAGAAACGCAAATTGCAACGCCATTATAGGTAGAATCGGGACAATAGCATTTTGCATAACATGTCTCCAGAGCGTCTGATTGTGACTTAACCCTTTGGCCCGCGCCGTGCGTACAAAATTTTGAGTTTGCATATCCAAAAGAGAGGTGCGCAGAACCCGCGTTAAAATTGCAGCTTGTGGCAGCGCTAGCGCAAATGTAGGCAGCACAAGTGCCTGAAGCGCCGGCCATAACCCGGCTGACCATCCCGGAAATCCACCTGCTGGAAAAAGGGTAAAGTGTGTAGCAAATATCGACAGCAATAATATCGCCAACCAAAAATTGGGAATAGCCACGCCGATTTGAGTTAAGCCCAACATCCCTATTTCAGACGGTCTCCCCCGGTGCATTACCAAGAAGGCGGCAAGCGGAATCGCGATGATCGTTGAAATTAAAAACGAAAATATAGCCAAAGGCAGAGACACTTGCGCACGGTCTAAGATTAATTCGATCACCGGTACACGGTATGTGTAACTTATACCGAAATCACCACATAGCATTTTCGCCAGCCAAGACACATAACGCGAAATTGCTGACCCGCCTAAGCCTAACTCTTGACGCAAAGCTTCAATGGCCTCGGGGTCGGCTTCCAACCCCATCATAAATACAGCAACATCACCGGGCGCGATTTCCAGCATTAAAAACACAATCACACTGGCCGCCCATAAGGTCAGACACAAAGCCCCCAATCGACGAAGAACAAAGTGGGCGGTCATTGAGGCCTCTCATCGGTGTCCGCAACCCTATCAGAACGATATACGCCCGTCATATCATTGGCTTGTATAGGTGAATTTTTCCAATATCCGTGGATTCTCTTATCCCAAACACCGATAAGAGGCAGTTGAAATAAAAATGCACTGGCTGCATCCTCGGTTAAAAGACGTTGAGCGTCACGCAACACTTCATGACTTTCCGCTGTCGTTTTCGCACCCTCTGCCGCTGCCATAAGGGCCGTGAAATCAGGGTTATCATATCCGAAATAATTATCAGTGCGCGCGAAAAACGATAGGTCGCGAGGCTCTGTGTGGGAGACGATCGTCATGTCAAAATCATGCTGGCCCAATACCTGATCTAACCACTGCGCCCATTCCATATATTGTATTTTTGCCGTGATACCGATTTCGGCTAATTGCGCCGCGATAACCTCTCCTGAGCGGCGGGCATATTGCGGGGGCGGCAGTTTTAAACGCACCTCAAACCCGGCTTCATATCCGGCCTCTTTCAAACGTTGACGTGCTTGATCCAGATTATACGGCGTTATCTGCGTAAGATCTATATAGGCTGGATGCAGTGGAGAAAAAAAGCTCCCGATTTCTTGACCCTGTCCAAACATAGCCCCTTCAATAATCGCGCCCCGGTCAATTGCCTGAACGACTGCCTTGCGAGCTTCGATATTATCAAAAGGTGGTCTTTTATTATTCAGGCCCAAGACAGTTTCACCTTCAGTCACGCCAGATACAATATTGAAGCGAGGATTTTTCGCGATTTGGGGCAAGAGTTCCGGGGCCGGAAAATTCGGAAATCCGTTAACATCTCCTGAAATTAGGGCCGCATAAGCCGCCGCGCTGTCAGGAATAATCGTAAACACAACCCAATCCAAAGCGCTGGGTTTACCCCAGTAATCCGGATTGCGTTCAAGCCTGATAGATTGTCCTTTTTGCCAGCGTGAAAATAAAAAAGCCCCCGTCCCTATCGGGTGGCTATGATTACGATCTGCGCTTTCCGGGGCGACAATTACAGCATCCCCCCAAGCGAGATTAAACAGAAAGTTCTCTGTCCGGCGAGATAATGAAATTTTTATCTTATACTGGTCGATTATATCGACCTGCTCTATCATTGAAAACAGGCCTATTTGAGCATTTACAGAACCGTCAGCGCGGGCTCTATCGAGAGAAAACTTTACGTCATAGGCATCAAAATCCGAGCCATCATGAAAGCGTATATTCTGCTGGAGCTGAAATTCATAAGTGAGAGCATCTTCAGAAATAACCCACGATTTTGCCAGAGCCGGTTGTACCTTACCCTCTGAATCTATACGCGTTAGCCCTTCGAAAACATTAGTATAGACAATTTCGTCAGTAGCTGCTGCTGCGCCGCGTGTAGGGTCTAAACCGGGGGGTTCAAGGCCGATACCCAGAGTGACACCATTTTTAGATATATTGCCTGATATCGGGACCCGCCCCCCCGAGTTTGAGCACGCCCCCAATAGAAGCAAGCCCAATAGAAGCGGACCCAAAAAACAGGGCCACAAGGCTATGTTATTAAAGTAATATCTCACACATACTGTTTACGCGATTACGCAAATTCAACAAGTTTAACTTTAATCCTTATCGAGAGATTGGTTCTAACATTGGTGACTTAGTAAGCCCAACGCAAGGTCGCGCCATAAGTACGCGGCGCGCCCGGCAAAGCACGCCCACCCCCATCTTGGCTAAAACTATTAACCAGATAATCTTCATTAAATGCATTATCCATCCAAAGGCTGAGTTCGCTACGGTGATCGCCGTCCCGAATATATGTCAGGCTCAGGTTGACCAGATCATAGGCAGGGCGCGCCACATCGGGATCATTTTGTACGTCTCCAAAGACTTCATCTTGATAGATATATTCACCTTGCGCGCGCAAAGCGCCGTTGAGAGCAGGCACATCCCACTCGTAACTCGCAATTTGCGTGATCGCCCATTCCGGCGTCTGTAATAACCGGTTCCCACTTCGATCTAGTAAAGGACCTCCGTCTTCGGTTTCAAACCCTTGGGGCGCGAAAAACTCGACAAACTCCGCATCCAGATAGGCAAGCGATCCGGCAAGTTCCAAGCCTGTAATCGGGTTAAATATATATTCGACTTCAACCCCGTTAATTTCGGCATTCGCAGCATTCTGCGTTACTAAAGATGCCGTTGTATTGGGTGGCGAACCGGCGGGACGTAGCAATTCGACGGTTTGTAAATCCCTAAAATCTGTATGAAAAACTGTTGGATTAATTTGTAATCTGCCATCTAATAATGTGGCTTTAAGACCGGCCTCATATGAATCCGCAATTTCAGGATCAAAAGGTTCGCGAACAGATGCAGCAGACGTACCCCGACCTTGAAACCCTCCTGATTTAAACCCGCGAGAATAAGAGGCATATAACAATAAATCTTCATGAGGTTCATAAGAGAGAGAGAGTTTAGGCGTGAACTCATCAAAGGTCGCACTATTTTCAACAAAAAACGGTGCCGCCACAACCACACCATCAGCTGTACCCAAGCGAGTAATGTCTTTTTCATCCGAGGTATAACGCAGACCCGCCGTAATCTCGACACCGTCCATGATTTCGTAGCTGGCTTGTCCAAAAACAGCATAACTATTCACGGTGACATCCTGATCGTCACCACTTTCGGCAGGCGAAATCACCACATTCACATCACCCGTCGCATCGTCACGCGCCAATACGCCAAGATTAACCGTTTCATTCCGGCGTACATCTTCATTAAGATAAAAGGCCCCCACAACCCAATCGAGTTTTTTATCCCCCCCAGATGTGAGTCTCAGTTCCTGGGTGAAAGTTTCAACATCTTCAGTGTGATCATTACTAGTAGGAGCGATTAGCGCCGAATCCACCTGCGTTGAAGGGAGGCTAAGTAAAGCACGGCTTTGAATTTCAGACGATATCTGATCATTGATAGCGGCATCAATTTTACGAATGGAGGTAATCGACGTCAAGGTAACATCATTGTCCAGAGTGTAATCGGCGCGCACAGCACCGTTCCAGCTATCAATTTTAGCAAAGCCCGGATTTTCAAAAAATTCCTGATGGAAATCGTCTCGCCGCCCGGGCAAAAGAGCGTCACCCCGCACGCCAAATTCTTGACCTTCGCCAATAAAAACCCGCTGTGGACCACTTTGATCTAAAGTCGAATAAGACGCGCTGAGATTGACTTCCAGATTGTCATTTGAAACCAAACGCAAACCACCGCGCAGCGTCGTTGTATCAATATCAAGCGCGTCAATATCTTCTAGAAAGGCCGAACTTACATCTGTGAAAAAGGCCTCAATGCCCGGAACCTCATCAATTGTAGAATCAAGAATTCCGTCCCGATTACGGCTAGAAAACGAAATTTTTCCAAAAACATTATCAGCTATGGGGCCACTAATAAGTCCGCGAAAGTCTTGGCGATTGAAGTTACCTATCCGGGTTTCCGCCTTTATTTCCAATTCTTCTGTAGGTTTTTTCGTTACAAGACTGACCGCGCCGCCAACAGCATTACGCCCAAAGAGTGTACCTTGCGGCCCCCGTAAAACTTCTACACGTTCAAGATCAAACAGATCAAGGTCTTGGCCTGACGCCCGACCAATGGGCACATCATCAATGTAAACAATAACCGAGTTATCAGCTGCAGCCCCGTCATCGACCGAACCTATACCGCGTATCGAAAATTGTGACGCGCTGGCATCTTTGGCGCCCGCGGTAAACCCGGGCGTACGTTGGCTTAGACTTTGAATATCAACAATGCCTCTTACATCTAATTCATCACCTGAGAAAACCGTAATGGCAATCGGCACATCTTGTAGATTTTGTTCGCGCTTTTGCGCCGTTACAATGATTTCATCACGCAAAAAAGACTCAGTAGAACTTTGCGCAAAGGCCGCGTCGCTGGCGATTAAAAGCGCAGCCAGTGATACACTTGTTTTACACGCAATTTTACTTACGTCCGACTTAGCAAGCGCCGACTTATAAGACATGTTTTAACCTTCGTATTATGTGGGAGATTTTTCCTTTGGTCTCTAGATATTGTGTTAAATTCGGATTTCAAGATGGCTGCCCATCCAATTACAGTATAAAGAACAGCGATAAATAATACCCATTAATCAAATTCGAGACGATTTAGGATGCCTTTATTTATGTCTAGAATTGAAAGTCAATAAATCTATTCTGCATTTTGCGGGTTTTCGGATAAGTGTGACATATATGCTTTACTTATGTCATCGCGCATAAGCCTTTATTATATTGTCAGACTTTTGAGCGCGTATAAGCCTCTCTTAAAAGCGTTTGCCAATGCCAAACACCGGCTTCTCGGCTGGGCGACAACCGTCCCGGAGTATAAACGCCAGATTTCAAGCCTTTTTGAACATGTTCACAAATTATACGATCTTCTTCTTGTACGTGTTCTGAAAACGCATAATCCTGCTGTGCTCGGTGCAAACTGTCAGGGGTATAGTAAAAATCGAACTCGACCTGACATCTGTCCAGACCGGTAGGCACAACGCGATTAGTTTGAACGCGGCCCGGCAATATATTGAGCATGGTATTTGGATAAATGAAAACATATAACCCCTCGCCCGCCCCATAAGCGCCGTTATCATCGTCAATGGGTGAACGTTGCACAGACCAGAATTTTGATAATTCTGTTTTGTAGTCTTGGTAATCAACAAGCTCCGTCAAACCCGGATGCACAAAGGGTAAATGATAGCCTTCCAGATAGTTATCGACATATATTTTCCAATTCGCTTCAACCTCGTATACCTCCGCTCCGTGATGGATAAGTCCGTTAAAGTCATCTCCGATAAGTGTGTCCAATCCCTCAAACACCTCATCAAACCCAGGGCGTGTATCGGAATCTTTTACCGCGCGAGCAAAAATAAATCCTTTCCATTCGTGTACATCAATCGGCGTCAAACGAATGTCTTGCCACTTAAAGTCTTGAGCCGTGTCCATCTCAGGAGCGGATTTTAGACGTCCATCATGGTCATACGCCCACCCATGATAACCGCACCGTAATCTCTTTGTGCCTTTAGCATCACACATCGCCAAAGGCCCAGCGCGGTGCGGACAAATATTATAAAATCCCTTGAGTTCGCCTGACATGGTGCGAACCACGATAATGGGAATATCTCCTAGATTACGCGCGATAACATCTCCGCCCCCCCGAAGTAATTGCGCTGTCGCCACAACCTGCCACCCCGTTGCAATAATATTCTGCATCTCAAAACTATAAACATCCGGGCGGGTATAATACCCGGGGTCTAAGGCACGGGCCATTTCAAGTGTCGTGTTTTCTAAAGTCGCTGATTTCAACACTATGTCATCCATATTTTTGCGTCTCATGTGAGACTGATAAATAGGCGTTGCTCGCCCTGACGATATTCTAGACAGCTGCACCAATTATAAAAGTCAGCAATCAGACTATGCGAATTTTTCATATAACAATATCAAATTAGTAATCGGCAATAGCGCTTGCAAGCCAAGGGAAAGCCTATAAAAGTTGAAGCCGTTTATTCCCATTATAAAGGTATTCATCATGAAAGCTCTTATTTGTCATAAATTTGCACCTTATCATGAACACACGATCGAAGAGGTTCCGGCACCGGATATGAAACCGGGCCATGTCCGTATCAAAATCAAAGCCGCGGGCGTAAATTTTCCTGATATTTTACAAGTTCAAGGCCAATACCAATCTAAACCTCCTTTCCCCTTTATTCCCGGAGCCGAATGTTCGGGTATTATAACAGAACTGGCTGATGATGTGCCTTACCTCAAGCTCGGCGACCGCGTCGCGGCCTTATCCGAACAAGGTGCCTTTGCGACAGAAGCTCTCATCCCAATGATGAGTGTAATGAAAATTTCTGATAAAATGTCCTTTGAACAGGCCTCGGCCTTTGCTCTGGTGTATGGAACATCCTATTACGCGCTTAAAAATCGTGGAGGTTTACAAAAAGGCGAAACGCTACTTGTACTCGGAGCCGCTGGCGGGGTCGGACTTGCCACTGTTGAGCTTGGAAAAGCTATGGGCGCAACCGTTATAGCGGCGGCCAGCACGCCAGAAAAACTCGCTGTCTGTAAAACGCACGGCGCCGATCATTTGATAAATTACACGACCGAAAATATAAAAGATGCCGTCAAAGCTCTTGGTGGATGCGATATGATTTATGACCCTGTCGGAGATAAAATGTCAGAACCGGCCATGCGTACATTAAAATGGGGTGGGCGTTATTTGGTCATAGGGTTTGCCGGCGGCGAAATTCCTAAAATTCCGCTTAATCTCGCTTTACTCAAATCCATTGATATTCGCGGTGTATTTTGGGGAGCCCATACACAAAGAGAAGTCAAAGATCACCAATCGAATATGGGTGATATAATGGCTATGTTTGATAGCGGCGATATCAAACCTCGGGTTAGCAACACCTACCCCCTAGCAGATTTCAAATCCGCCTTTGCCGAATTGGTCAATCGTAAGGCTATGGGTAAAGTCGTATTGACTATGTAGACGTCTGAGGCTCGACTTCAATATGGCGATACTTCTTAATAATGACGGACAACGTCACCCAGATTGGATACGGGCGCTCAAGGTACATTTGCCGGACACTGTGATATATGAATATCCAGAGGTTCCGTCCCCAGAAGCCATTTCCTATGCCTTGGTCTGGAACCACCCGAAAGGCGACTTGTGTCGCTATCCGAATTTAAAAGCCGTTCTGTCGCTGGGCGCTGGAATAGAACATTTCGATATGGACCCGCATCTGCCCGAGGCGCCTATCATACGCCTTGTAGATAGGGCTATGGCCGAAGATATGGCGCTTTACGCCCTGTATTGGAGCCTTCATTTTCAACGTCAGATGGGTCTTTATCAAACCCAACACACACAGAAGATATGGCAAAGACATACACCACCGATAACTGCGGACTATAAAATTTGTGTGTTAGGCTTAGGCGCGATCGGAGCCATTGTCGCCAAACGTCTTTCAGACACTGGGTTTTCAGTGGCCGGATGGGCTCGCACGACCAAATCTATTGACGGCGTAGAAAGCTTCACTGAAAATTCCGCATTACACGATGCGCTCTCAGTCTCGGATATTCTCGTTAACTGCCTACCGTTAACACCGCAGACGCGCAGATTTTTAAACCATGACCGACTCGCCTTTATGAAACCGGCTAGCCGTCTGATTAATATCGGTCGCGGCCCGACCATAGACATGGCCGCCTTATTGGATCACCTTGATAGTGGGCATATAAAGACGGCCGTGTTAGACGTATTTGAACACGAACCATTGCCCAAAAATTCGATATTATGGAACCACGCCGATATTATCATCACGCCGCATATCTCGGGTGCGACCAACCCGTTTACAGCAGCCCGTGTCCTTGCAGAAACCATCCATAGCCTTGAACGCGGTGAGATACCGCCTCATATTTACACCCCGCCTCAGCATAATCCATGACTGAGCTTTCTCTTAAAGATCAGCACAAGAAATTACGCATTGATCTCGCGGCCATGCCCCGTTTAACCGCATATTACCGATGGGATGATACGGTTTGAAATCACATTTCGGGCCGCGTACCGACCATGAGCATTATTTTACAAGCACCGCTTGCAGGTCTTCTAGCGAACGTTACAGTCACTAAGCTTCGCACAGTAGACGAAGCCAGATATGTCATTCAAAGCTCAAGCGAGGTCAATACCACAGGCTTGACCCTGAATTTAAAATCCAGTGAGGCTTATCATGTGTCAGGGATAACCTTTAAACCCGATTTAAACCGCTTTGCATTCGCAACATAAACCTCGGCATTTAGGCGCAACATATTTTCACCTTCGAGCGGTAATTGCTTCACGACTTTTCCCGGTGTCCCCATGACAACCGAGTTATCAGGAATGACTTTATTTTCAGCGATTAGGCTATGCGCGCCAATAATACAATTCTTACCGATCACCGCCCCATTTAAAACCGTTGCGCCAATACCAATTAATGTATTGTCCCCAATTGTACATCCATGCAGCATAGCTTGATGCCCTATAATAACACCCTCTCCTATAAGCAAAGGTTTACCCGGATCGGTATGTAAAACTGCATTATCTTGAACATTGGATCTTTTGCCAATTTTTATCAGATCATTATCGCCCCGTAAAACGGCACCGAACCACACAGATGATCCCGCCTCCATTTCGACGTTACCCAGCACAGTTGCGCTATCGGCAACATAAACATCATCAGCAAGGGTCGGCGCAAGGCCGTCTAGAGCATAAACCGTCATCCGTCGAGATCATCTTGTAAAATGGAAATATTTAAGTCGTAAGAGATATCGTCGGGATCTTCATCATCAATATACAATAGCCCTAAGATTTCATCGTTTAAATACACCTCAACACTATCAGCCACCTTGCGCGGCTTTAGCGTAATCGCTTCAGTGCCAAAACGTTGGCATAAATAATTTCTGACGCTGACAATTTGTTCTGGGCGCATATCGTAACTCTCTTTATTCTTGCGATAGGTTTATTTTTATAGGTTTAATCGAAGGTTTGATCCATTTGTCCAGCAGGGTCATCGCAGCATGCTCCCCCTACAGGTTTAGCGGGCACACCCGCAACTGTGCATTTGCTCGGCACATCTTTTAATACAACCGATCCGGCCGCAATCTTGGCCATATCTCCGATTTTCAGATTTCCAAGGACATTCGCACCGGCCCCTATCAGGACATTATTGCCCACTTTAGGATGGCGGTCTTCGTCGGCTTTACCCGTACCACCTAAGGTCACGCCTTGTAGAATAGAGCAATCATTCCCGATAACTGCCGTTTCGCCCATAACAAAGCCTGTGGCATGGTCAAGCATGATACCGTGGCCAATGCGCGCGGCAGGATTAATATCAACACCGAACTTCTCCGAACTCCGGTTTTGCAAATGAAAGGCGATAAGATCACGACCAGATTTAAACAAGGCATGTGCGCACCGATGGGTTTGCACAGCCATATAGCCTTTAAAGTACAAAAAACACTGCATATATGTTCGGCAGGCGGGGTCGCGTTCCTTCGTCGCCAGTAAATCCTTGGCCGCATATTCAACGATCAAGGGATCACTTTCTATAGCTTCGGACAGAACGCGGCGTAATTTGAGTGCCGTAAACTCCGCTGTAGCCAATTTTTCCGATAAATGATTGACCAAAGCTCCACCGAGGCTTTCTTGTTCTAGAATCGTACCATGAACAAGCGAAGACAAGGCTGGTTCTTTTACCGCCGCCGCCGCCGCTTCTTGTTTAAGACGGCTCCACACACATTCATCTGTCGCATTATCACTGGCAAGATTTAGATTTCCCATGTGGTTCTCCTGCGGCCTTACGCCTCGACCTTTTATGGCCTCTATCATCCTAAATAAGGGCTTGCTATGGGATTACAAATAAAAATCGAAAAATTATCAACTCTTACGGTGGATTATCCTCGCCCCCGGTAAGGGGGCACGCCTTGATCGGGAAGCCATAATCCCTTTGGCGGCTGACCATATTGATAAAATACATCGATAGGAATACCCCCACGTGGGTACCAATATCCACCGATACGCAACCAGACCGGTTCAATGGCTTTGACTAATCTCTGCGCTATTCCCGTCGTACACGCTTCGTGAAAATCCCCGTGATTGCGGTAACTTCCTAAAAACAATTTGAACGCTTTGCTTTCAACAATCCAGTCCTTGGGGCAATAATCGACAACAAGGTGCGCGAAGTCCGGTTGCCCCGTCACAGGACAAATGGAGGTAAATTCCGGTGCCACGAGCCGGATCATATAAGGGTCCTGACACGGGTTTTTAACCCGTTCCAATTCCGCTTGCTCTGGTGAGGCTGGAAGCGGGTTTTGCACGCCGAGTTGGTTTAAATTATTGTACCGGTTTTCTGTCATATGCGGCGATTACCGCCATTTACCTATCAGAGCAAGTCTCAACCGACATCTCAAGGTAAAGATCAGATAATATATGAGCCCTTAGGGGCGTTCAGCAATTTTTGGTTTTCGTACCGAAGTTTAAATTTCGTAAAAATGCACCCCCCGGTTTTTCAACAAATCGCCATGTAAAATGTGAAAAAACAATGACAACAACTATATAAGGTATCAAGTAGAGGTCACCATTAATCCCTCCGGCGAACACATCCGGCCCCGGTATCATACCCGGTAAAAGCCGCTCGGCAAATATGTTGAACACAATAGCAAAAATCACATGGGTCATATAGACCGAATAGGAAATTTTTGCCAGATAGCGAAAGATCGGGCGCGACATGAACCAAGAAATTGCCCCCTCGTCAAATGCAAAAACACAGATAAACAAAAACAAGACCGGCCCAACATAAAACTGTTTACCTTGCGTGAAATAAGTCACGAAAATGAAACTCACCGCAAGGGTGATAACTTCGATCACTGTAAAAATAGCGGGAGATAGGGATACGCCAGTTTTTTTTAATGCCTCCAATCGGGACGAGATATAACCATAAACCCACGCCGCAATACCTCCGGTTAAAAAACCCGCAAGACATCTGAAAAACCCTAAATCATAGGTAATATCCATATTCGGCTTTACCCGTGACAGAGCCGCGTAAATCGACAATATCCCCAAACTCAACACGCCATAATGCCACATTTTTTGTGGGCGCTTTAAAACAATAATAACAATGAAAACAAGATAGGTAAAAAACTCGACACTGACCGTCCAACTAGGGAAGTTAAAGCTCAATTCATCATGAATTCCCATAGAATGCGTTAGCGTTAAATTTGATAATAAACTCGGCCAACCATCTCTGGCTCCGGAACTAAAGGGTAGAATTTCTCCGGGTTCATAGGCCGCCACCCCCCATTTATGGGCCAAAATCCGTAAGAGGCTAAACCCGATAAAAACCAGTAACATAAAAAAATGTAAGGGATATAACCGCGCAAAACGGCGTTTTACGAATTTGATAATAGACGGCTTATCATGCAGTCGATCTGCATAGAGATAAAACATCAAAAACCCAGACAGCGCAAAAAACAAATCAATAATGACAAAGGCATCATTGATAAAGGTACTGTAATTCAAATATGAATACCAAGTCGTATGATGCACTGCCACAAGCACGGCAAATAAGCCTCGAAACCCGTCCAACGCCCCGAAATAGGGCGACGCTTGCGGCTTCGGTACAAGCTGTTCGTTTGAATGAGACTGAGGAGACAATATAAACCCTAATCACTGTTATATGATCAGGTTACGTTCAAGCTGCTTAAATATGATTAATATATGTGAAATAAAACATATTGCTTACGATGCTGTTACCCCGCTACAAACGCCTTGAACACCTTATAAAATGACGTAGAACAGCCTTATATAAAAGGGCATGATCTTCTTTCGCCCTACCATAGAATAGGACTCCCTATGCCCTCACCTACGACACCACTGTCTACAACTAAAATGTTTGATGGGACTCAGGCCACATATGAACACCGCTCAGACGTTTGTGACTGTAACATGAAAATTGCTGTCTTTACTCCGGACGGTGCCGAACAGGCACCCGCGCTTATCTGGTTATCAGGCCTTACATGTAATACTGAGAACTTCACGACTAAAGCCGGCGCGCAACGCATAGCCTCCGCACTCGGTCTGATTTTGATTATGCCAGACACCTCCCCGCGCGGGGATCACGTCCCGGATACGGAAGGCCGGTATGATTTTGGCAAAGGCGCCGGATTTTATCTGGATTCCACACAAGACCCCTGGGCTCAAAACTATAATATGAAGAGCTATATCAAGACCGAACTTACAAACTGGATCGCTACGACCCTTCCTGTGAATATGGACAGGCTGGGTATTTTTGGTCATTCAATGGGCGGGCACGGCGCTCTGACACTGCATCTTGATGCGCCCGATGTTTTTAAAACATGCTCGGCATTTTCACCCATCGTCGCACCAAGCCAAGTCCCGTGGGGGCAAAAAGCTTTCACTGATTATCTCGGGTCTGATACAAAACTCTGGGCGACATATGATGCTACAGCGCTGGTAGCCAAACAGCCCTCCAAAGCTCATATTCTGATAGACCAAGGTACAGATGATCAATTCTTAGAGGAACATTTGCGTACACATCTCTTTACCGAAGCGGCCAAGGCTTCGGGTCAAGCTGCAACAATCCGCATGCAAGACGGTTATGATCACAGTTACTTTTTCATAGCGACATTTATTGAAGATCATCTTCGCCATCATATGAAATTCTTATAGCCCTCGCCCCGGATAAGGTATTGGCCGAAAAAGTTCCGATAGGCATTAATTATTTATGTCCCTTAATATACCGTATGGCCCATGCCGCTAACACATGCGCCACATATTCAGCATCTTGCGGTGTCTTTAATAAGAGGTGATCGGCGCGGTCTAGACTTACAAAGCTTTTGGGGTGACGGGCCTTGGAATAAATATGACTTGCATTTTGAATGCCCACCACCTGATCTTGAGGGGAATGAAATACCATTAAAGCACGACCAAGATCGGCAATGGCGCGATCCATATTCTGATTAGATACATCATCGAGAAACTGCTCTTTAATCACAAAAGGGCGCCCCGCCAGCATGACTTTTGCTTCGCCCTCTTCTTCAATTTCTTCTAATTTATCGGCAAATTGGTGAATAATATGATGAGTATCACACGGCGACCCAATCGTTGCCACGGCCTTGCATTCGGGTAAATCCTGTGCAGCCATTAACGCCGCTGTCCCCCCAAAACTATGCCCAATTAAAATACAAGGCGCGATATGGTGCTCTCGCAAATAACTTGCCGCGGCCAGAATATCAGCCACATTGGAAGAAAAATTCGTATCAGAGAAATCTCCTCCGGATTGTCCAAGCCCGGTAAAATCAAACCGCATCATACCGTAACCTTCATCCACCAAAGTCTTAGAAATGGTTCGAACAGGTTTAAGGTCTTTTCCTATTGAAAACCCATGCGCAAACAGCACCCAAGATTTCAAATCATGCTCAGGCCAGTCAAGTTTGGCCGATAGATCATTCCCAAAAGCCCCTTTAAAACTCACAGATTGACTAGGCATTTACGCTCTCACATCTGGCGCGCCGACACCGCCCAAAATAAACTTTAAGATAAGACATCAATATAACCTTCCATAGCTTCATGCAAAAGCCTCTCTAAAGGCTTGGACAAACCGGTCAAGTTCAGTCTCAGGCAAATGATTAATCCCGGCAGCAGCGCTACGCCCACCGCCAGTATCAAATTTCAAAGCGAGCGTATCGGCCCCTCTACGCTTTGACAAGGGCGCACGTATACTCACCAAAAAACCGCCGTCTTGCCGGGTTAAAATAGCATGGGCACGCCCCGCATGAGCTTGCGCCAACTGATTACCAAAAACACCTGAAATGCGCCGAGAACTCGCAGAGTTTTCAAGACATAAAACTTGTCCGCTCTCGGTGGCATCCAGAACTTCTGCATCAGTCGCCGCCGAAAGATCACCTTCATAACTCTCATCAAGCCTTTGAAATATATGATATTTATCTGCAAGAAACTGCATAGGTGTATCAAATAAAACGAGGTCTGCATATAGATCTTTCGGATCATATATAAGGTCGGACAAATCGGCTCCATACCCATTGTAATTGATGAGCATGCCTAAACGCTCTAGCTGTTCTAGGGGGAAATCATGGCCTTTGGCTTTGGCTCGGGCGAGCTTTGGAAAATTATCACCGAATGCCGCTGTGACCGCCCAAGCCCGGTGAGCCCCTTCCAGAGCGGAATCGATCAACATCGCCGTACACATTTCCGAAGATGTATCTATGATCGCATGCAGATTATCATGCACGGGCACATCTCCCGGATTATGGTGATCTACATAAAAAACATGTGCGCCGGCCTTTAATATTCGTGTCAGGCTCTCGGCGTTTGAGCGCATAGATATATCCAGAACCGTGACATTATCTCCATGCTTTGCATCGACGTGGCGGAGCAATTGAATATCACGTTTACGCCCTGTGACCAATTTTGAGACACGCGGTTCGACACGACGCAATTGAACCAGAGAAATTATGCCATCAGCATCTCCGTTAAAAACATCAAAATTTGTCATGCGGCATCCTCACCTACGTTTCAAAGCCTGACAAATATCCATTTTCATCAAGATATTTCACAATCATTCCAGCGGCTTCTTCGGCAGACATTTTCACAGTATTGACGTTAATGTCCGGGTTTTCGGGCTGTTGATATTCACTATCAATTCCAGTGAAATTTTTGATTTCTCCGCGACGGGCTTTGGCATAAAGACCTTTAACATCACGTTCCTCTGCAACGGTAAGCGGTGTATTTACAAAAATTTCTACAAATTCCTTATCTCCAAGCAAATCTCGCGCCATTTGGCGTTCAGCCCGATATGGTGAAATAAACGAAGCCATTGTAATTAAACCCGCATCCACCATGAGCTTTGCAACTTCAGCTATACGACGAATATTTTCGACCCGGTCTTCCTTCGTGAATCCCAAATCCCGGTTAAGCCCATGGCGCACATTATCTCCATCCAGAGTATATGTGTGACGCCCCATATCAAGGAGCTTTTTTTCTACCAGATTGGCAATCGTGGATTTTCCCGACCCCGAAAGCCCCGTAAACCACAATAGAACGGGTTTTTGGTTTTTCTGTTCTGATCGCACAGATTTATTTACATCAAGGTCCTGCCAAACCACATTGGAAGCGCGTCGAAGCGCATATTCCAACATACCCACACCAACAGTAGCGTGGCTTTGGCGGTCAATCAGGATAAAACTGCCCGTGTGGCGGTTTTCACTATAGGCGTCAAACCCTATAGGTGCGCCCAAAGATAAAGTCGTGACCCCGACTTCGTTCAAATCCAGCGTTTTTGCTGCCACTTCGGAAAAATCATTGATATCCACGCGATGTTTCAAATTTGAAACACTGGCCGGTACAGTTTTATTATTTGTTTTAAGCAGATATTGCCGCCCCGGTAAGAGTGGTTTTTCACTCATCCATAAAATATGCGCTTGAAACTGATCGGCTTGTTGCGCCGGCGTATCCTTTTTACAGATGATATCCCCACGAGAAATATCAATTTCATCGGTTAATGTCAGGGTGACGGCCATATCTTCACGCGCGACATCCAAACTCCCGTCATAAGTCACTATTTCTTTGACCCTAGAACGTTTGCCAGATGGAATCACAATAATTTCGTCACCGACATTCACCGTTCCAGATGCTATGGTTCCTGAAAATCCACGAAAATCAAGATTAGGACGGTTAACCCATTGCACTGGCAATCGGAACGGTGCGTCAAGTGTAGCTGTGTCTACGTCAACAGTTTCCAGATATTCCAGTAAAGCCGGCCCGCGATACCAGGGAGACTTTTCAGACCGTGTTGTAACATTATCTCCGTCTAGGGCCGACATGGGGATACAACTTATATCAGAAAAGCCGAGATCTTTTGAAAACGCCCGAAACTCGACTTCAATGTCATTAAATATACTTTGATCGAACCCATTCAGATCCATTTTATTAATCGCGACAACGACATGTTTGACCCCCAAAAGAGAGACAATATAGGCGTGTCGGCGGGTTTGTTCCTGTACGCCGTAACGCGCATCAATCAATAAGACAGCCACATCCGCCGTTGAAGCGCCCGTCGCCATATTCCGTGTATATTGAACATGGCCCGGTGTATCCGCAACGATAAATTTACGCTTATCTGTTGAGAAAAACCGATAGGCAACATCAATGGTAATGCCCTGTTCGCGTTCTGCGGCCAGACCATCCACAAGAAGTGCCAAGTCGATTTTATCACCTTGCGTGCCTGATTTTTTACTGTCTTTTTCTATAGTTGCGAGTTGGTCTTCATAGATCAGTTTACTGTCATACAACAAACGACCGATGAGCGTAGATTTACCATCATCAACAGATCCACACGTTATAAACCGTAAAAAACTCTTATTTTCCTGCGCTGTTAAATAGCCCAGTATATCCGTCGCAATAAGATCATCATGATGGGACATTAGAAATACCCCTCTTCTTTTTTCTGTTCCATGGACGCCCCCGCATCGGAATCTATCACCCGGCCTTGACGCTCGGAGGTGGTCGTCAATAACATTTCCTGAATAACGTCAGGCAAGGTATCGGCTTCAGATTCCACAGCCCCTGTCAGCGGATAACAACCCAGCGTTCTAAAGCGAACCATTTTTTCTTCAATGACTTCATCCGGCCCAATAGGCATCCGGTCGTCATCCACCAATATAAGCACGCCGTCCTTTTCCACGACAGGGCGTTTTTTTGATAAATATAAATCGGGAATTGGCACTTTCTCTTTGTAAATATATTGCCAAATATCGAGTTCTGTCCAATTAGACAGTGGAAAGACCCGCATGCTTTCACCCTTATGGACACGGGTATTATAAATATTCCAAAGCTCTGGCCTTTGGTTTTTAGCATCCCAACGGTGTTGATCTGTCCGAAAGGAAAATATTCTTTCCTTGGCGCGGGATTTCTCTTCATCACGTCGCGCGCCGCCAAAAGCGGCATCGAACTTATGGGCGTCTAACGCCTGTTTTAAACCTTGTGTTTTCATAATATCTGTATGCACGGCGGAACCATGGGTAAAGGGGCCAACGTTATCGCGCTTACCATCGGGGTTGATATGCACAATCAACTCCATACCCACCTCCTTGGCACGTTGATCGCGAAAGGCAATCATCTCTTTGAACTTCCACATTGTATCGACATGCATAAGCGGAAATGGAGGTCGGGACGGATAAAACGCTTTTTCAGCCAAATGCAGCATTACAGAACTGTCTTTGCCGACAGAATATAACATCACAGGATTTTCACACTGCGCTGCAACTTCGCGCATTATATGAATGCTCTCGGCTTCCAACCGATCTAGATGGGTCATGTTCAAAGCGGCATTTACATTGAGTTCAGTTTCCAGTTTAGTAAGTTTAGCCAGAGCCTCATCCATGGTTTTTAACGTACACTGCCCACCTTCTTTTAAACGGGCTAGACCTTTACCGTCATTTAAAAGTTTCCGAGACAGCGTTGATAAGCTTTGCCCACTGTCTTTGGCATAGGTTTCGGCCCGTAAAATGAAGTCAGCAATTAAAGTCATAAATTCGTGGGATAAATCCCATCCTCAGTCAGATTTCATCCTCATATAAGCGCATTCATCCAAATGTAAAGCGCTATCACCCTTGCAAGTGGGATAAATCCCACGACCCGTGCGAAACAACTCTATTTTTGACATGGCGGCTCCTATTTTGACTTGCCAGCCACTAAAATCACGCGATAAGTCCCCCTATGTTTGAAATCAAGAAAAACACAGCCGCGGCGTGGTTCAAAACACTCCGAGATACGATTTGCGCCGAATTTGAGAGCATAGAACGCGAGGCGTCCGATATTCTATATCCGGGCGTTTCTGGACAGTTTGAATTTGAAGATTGGCAGCGCAATGTCGAAGAGGGCGGAGGTGGTACTGGCGGTATGTTGTACGGACGATTATTTGAAAAATGCGGGGTGCATATTTCTGTCGTCCAAGGTGAATTCAACGATGACATGCGCGCGCGCGTTCCTGGCGCCCAAGATGACCCCCGGTTTTGGGCGGCTGGCATCAGCCTCATAGCCCATCATCATAACCCGCATATTCCGTCGGCCCATATGAATACGCGTTATATTGTGACCACGCAAGACTGGTTTGGCGGCGGCGCCGATCTCACACCCACACAATGGGTTGACCGATCTCTCAACACGCCGGACGCACAAGCTTTTCATGCCGGTATGAAGGCCGCCTGTGATGCCCATGATGTGGCAGATTACGAGCGTTACAGAGAGTGGTGTGACGAATATTTCCATCTGGCCCATCGTGATGAACCGCGCGGCATAGGAGGTATATTTTACGATCGCCATAATAGCGGCGATTGGGATGCAGATTTTGCCTTTACGCAAGATGTAGGGCGACACTTTATCAAATCTTACGCCGATATTGTGCGTGGGCGAATGGATCAACCCTGGTCGGAGGCGGAGCGTGAAGAACAACTTATCATTCGCGGCAGATATGTTGAATTCAACCTGTTATATGACCGTGGAACAACATTTGGGTTAAAAACAGGTGGTAATGTCAAAACAATTTTATCGTCATTACCGCCAATTGTAAAATGGCCCTAACCGACATATGAAGACAGATTAGCGTCGTCCTTTACGCGGTCGATGTCCGCCCGATTTTCCGCCCGCATTGGTACGTCCAGAGTTTTGACCGCGATTTTTCCCAGAAGTTTGACCCGGATTTCCAAACTTTGTTGGCGATCTCCCGTCAGACCGACTTTGCGTTCGCGCTTTATTTTGCGCCCCGCTCGGCCTCTGTGTGATTGACTTGCCGTGATGGGGTTTACGGTGAGACCCGTCTTGGGATTTACTGTGGGATTTAGATTTAGCTGGGCCTTTATTGGCACCGTTATACTTTTTAGTCTGTCGAGAGGTTTTCGAACCCTTAGATGTATGTGAAGTGCGACTATCCAGCCTTACGTCCTCTGTGGATTTATCCGGTTGGGACGATGTATACGGGCGTGATGAGCCCTGTCGCGGTTTACGCTTAAACTCGAAGGCACGATCAGCCTGCGTCGCGCTGGACTGATGCTTGCCGTGCTTTTTACTATAGCCGTCTCGGTCTTTATGACCCTTAACATCTTTATCATGGCGGGTCTTACTTCGCGCGTTTCCGTCATGGCCTTTTTGAACATTTCGACCTTTATGCGCTCTCGTCGATGACGACTGCATATCTTGTGTCTCCAGTTCAACTTGGGTACTTTTTTCTGGCGACCATTGCTGCTTTTGGGTAAATTTAGCTTTACGGTCTTTGCGTTCATTTTTTTGTTTTTTATTCATGCCCCGACGAGACGCCGCTGACTTTGGATTTCTCGGCGTAGCTTCGGGTTTCGGTTTTAGTGGCAAAGATTTGCGTTTTTTCAATTCCGCTTGCAATCCTATAAAATTCTCGGGCAATGGTTCAACCGGAATTGTCATCTTCAACAACTTTTGGATATCTTTTAAATATGCTTTTTCATCCGGACTGACATAAGATGTAGCCAGACCTGATCGTCCGGCTCGGGCTGTCCGGCCAATACGGTGAACATATTGTTCAGCTACATTTGGAATTTCAAAATTAAAAACATGGCTAATGCCTTCAATATCAATTCCGCGCGCGGCAATATCCGTTGCGACTAAAAATTTTATCTCCCCTTCGCGAAAGGCGCGCAAGGTACGCTGGCGTTGGGATTGGCTCTTGTTACCATGAATAGCAGCAGCCTCTATACCGGTGCGAGCTAATCTTTTAACAACACGATCCGCACCATGCTTTGTCCGCGTAAAAATCAAAGCGCGATCAATCTTGGAATTGAGCAATGCCAATGCCAATAAAGCCTGTTTTTCCTGACTATTCACAAATGTTACAGCCTGTGTGACACGTTCCGCCGTGGTGTTGGCAGGTGTTACGGACACTTTTTGCGGATGTGTCAAAAATTGGGACGCTAAATTTGCGATTGATTTCGGCATCGTTGCCGAGAAAAACAAGGTCTGGCGTTTCGGAGGTAATAGCGGCACCACTTTACGCAGGGCATGAATAAAACCCATATCCATCATTTGATCGGCTTCGTCCAAAACAAGTATCTCGACGTCCGAAAGTCGTAACGCCTTTTGATCAATCAGATCCAGCAAGCGCCCCGGCGTGGCGACAAGAACATGGTTCCCATGAACCAATTTTTTTATTTGTCGGCTTACAGGCACACCTCCAAACACAGCTGTCACATAAAACGCTTCAATGAATTGCGCATATTCCCGAAACGATACGGCTATTTGCGACGCCAATTCGCGGGTTGGTGCCAAGACCAGCACGCGCGCACCACGCTTGGGCGGGTGTCGGTCGTGCGTACATAAATGGTGTAAGATCGGCAATGCGAATGCGGCCGTTTTTCCGGTTCCCGTTTGGGCTATCCCCAAAATATCCTGCCCCTTAATAACAATGGGAATGGATTGCGCCTGAATGGGCGTGGGCGTTGTATATCCCAGCTTGGTAATAGCCGTCAAAACAGGCGGCGCCAAATCAAAATCAGAAAAGTTCATTACGATGCTTCTATAGAGGGCTAAAATAGGAACCAGATCAGGTCGCGTTTATAACACACCTCAAATGTCTGCTCAAAAAGGTCGAACACAAAGGCGGCCCTAGACCTATAAAGCTTTGAAGTCAAATCAGGATTATAATATTTATTTGACCGTATTAACCCGACTTATCAGAATTTTCGGGCGGATCATCCTTTGGCGGCACCTCTGTTTTTGTATCATCCGAGGTAGGCTCATCACTATCATCGCTATCTTCAATGCGCTCTACGGACACAAGACGCTCACCTTCTTTCACACGAATAACCGTAACGCCGCGCGATGAGCGTGACACAATACGAATATTGCGAACAGGACACCGCACTAATTGTCCGCCGTCCGTTACCATCATGATTTGATTGTCGTCTTCAATACAGAAAGACCGCACAAGACGTGCATCGTCGGCGTCCTTACGGGAAAGTTCCTGCGCCGTCACGCCCTGCCCCCCGCGGTTCATACACCGATAGTCAAAGCTAGATGAACGTTTACCAAATCCGTCTTCTGCCAATGTCAAAACAAATTGCTCATGCGCTTGCAAAAAACCCAGACGTTCGGGGTCAAGCGAGGTTTCGATAGCACTGTCATCAACCTCATCCTCACCGTCATCTCCTTGGGCGCGACGCATAGCATTTTCATGTTTCATATAGGCACGGGCTTCGTCGGTCTCTATATCCACATGCCGCAGAACCGCCATAGAAATAACCTCGTCACCGTCGGAGAGTTTTATGCCACGGACACCCGAAGACGTGCGCCCGACAAACCGACGAATATCCGTCACCCGAAACCGAATAGCCTTACCCATAGCGGTTGTCAGCAAGAGGTCGTCGTCTTCTGTGCACAGGCGGACATCGACGATCCCGTCGCCCTCATCAGGCTTCATCGCGATTTTACCATTCCGGTTTATGCGTGTGAAATCCGCCAGAGAGTTCCTACGGACGCCCCCGGACCTCGCCGCGAACATAATATCCATATCTTTCCAGCTTTCTTCGTCTTCTGGAAGCGCCATAATAGAATTAATAGTTTCGCCTTGTTCAAGCGGCAAGAGATTAACTAAGGCTTTCCCGCGTGTCGCCGGGCCGCCCAAAGGGAGCTTCCAGACTTTAAGCTTATAGCACATGCCTGACGACGAGAAGAAAAGCACAGGCGTATGTGTGGTAGCTACAAAAACTGTTGTAACGTAATCCTCATCTTTCATAGCCATGCCTGCACGCCCCTTACCGCCGCGTCTCTGTGCGCGATAAGTATCAAGCGGCGTGCGTTTGACGTAGCCCGCCGACGTAACTGTCACGACCATATCTTCAACGGCGATCAGGTCTTCATCGTCAAAATCCATGCCACCTTCGGTAAAGATAGACCGTCTTGGTGTTGCATATTTCTCACGAATATCTGCAAGTTCATCTTTAATGATAGATACAACCCGCCCTCTTGAGCGCAAAATATCCAGTAAATCCGTAATTTGTGCGGCCAGTTTTTTCGCATCCTCCATGATCTCATCAAGACCCAGCGCTGTCAGCTTCATCAAGCGTAAATCGAGAATGGCTTTAGCTTGCTCATCCGTTAGCATTATAGTGCCATCATCAAGCAAGCGCGAGCGTGGATCCGCAATCAATTTAATCAATGCTCCCATATCCTTAGCGGACCATGCGCGCGCGAGCAGGCGCTCTCGGGCTTCTTTAGGATTAGCGGAGGTTCGGATTAACTTAATCACCTCATCAATATTTGTCACCGCTGTAGCTAAACCAACAAGGATGTGAGCCTTGTCTCGTGCCTTGGCCAGATCAAATTTCGAGCGCCGAGCAATAACATCTTCACGAAAAGCCAAAAAGGCTTCCAGCATTTGCCGAATATTCATTTGTTCAGGCTTGCCGCCATTCAACGCCAGCATATTCGAGCTAAAATTTTGTTGCAATTGCGAGAAGCGGTAAAGCTGGTTCAAGACCACATCAGGAACGGCATCACGCTTGAGTTCAATAACAACGCGCATACCATTGCGATCAGACTCATCGCGCAAATCAGATATACCTTCAATACGTTTTTCACGTACCATTTCGGCAATTTTCTTAATCATATTGGCTTTGTTGACCTGATATGGAATTTCCGTGACGATAATTGCATTTCGGTCTTTGCGAATTTCCTCGATCTCGGCGCGCGCACGTTGGATAATAGACCCTTTCCCCAATAGCACAGACGCCTTGGATCCAGACCGTCCCATTATCAAAGCTCCTGTCGGAAAATCGGGACCGGGAATGATCTCCAGCAATTCGGAATCAGACACGTCACCATTTTCCATCAGCGCTATCGTGGCATCAATGACCTCGCCCAAATTATGGGGCGGGATATTTGTCGCCATACCGACAGCAATACCTCCGGCGCCATTAACGAGAATATTTGGAAAGCGCGAAGGCAAAACCACAGGCTCGCGTTCTGAGGCATCATAATTATCTTGAAAATTAACTGTATTTTTTTCGATATCTGCAAGCAAAGACGCTGCGGGTTTATCCATACGGACTTCGGTATATCGCATCGCGGCCGGCGGGTCGCCATCCACAGAGCCAAAATTTCCCTGCCCGTCCAGCAAGGGTAGACGCATAGAAAAATCCTGCGCCAAACGCACAAGCGCATCATAGACAGCACTGTCACCATGCGGATGGTACTTACCGATTACATCCCCGACAACACGCGCAGACTTTTTATAAGGCTTATCGCGTGTAAATCCGTTTTCATGCATGGAATATAAAATACGTCTATGCACTGGCTTAAGCCCGTCGCGCACATCCGGGATTGCACGGGAAACGATTACGCTCATCGCATAATCCAGATATGACCGCCGCATCTCATCTTCGATGGTTACAGGGGAAATACCGAGTTCGGGCAGGCCCTCTGGACTCTGTTCGTCAGAAGTATCTTCGTCGTCGCTCACAATGGGAGCCCCTCACGCTTAAAAGACTCGAATCAAGATAATTCAAGCTTGAAAAACTTAGCATTTACCATTGATTTTCGCAAATCCCGTTGATCGTATTTCCGAGGTTTTAATCTGCAAAAACGTATATTTGGCTCTTATTTTGAGGTTTTATCAGGCCAGATATTATTCCACCAATCCGTCTTGGGTCTATCCTTGACATCGAAGAAATTCCCTTTGCCACTCGCCTTTATTTTTCGGCGTATATAGCTCGTCTCCCAGCCTGTCAGATTTGCCAGAGTTTGAACTTCAACTTCCTTACGCTTATTCACCATACGCTGATAATCTGTCGCAGCGGGACAATTCATTTCACCGTCAAACGCATGACGCAGAATATAGCGTCCTTGGAAGTTTTTCCGGTCTCCTGTGGTCTTAAATTTTAAATCCTCTGGAAAACTTTCTGCATTATATCTGACATGCAAGCGGGTGACATATACGTCTTTTGCGGGGCCTTGAAGACGCCGGAGGGGTTGAGGTATTTGTGAATTAGGTCCGTCCTTCAACCAGAATACGCCTAACTCTTGAAGTTGTGCATTCGACAAAGGGTCAGCCGCGCACGGGTCACACCAATTCATATCCCAAGCATATTCCATAAAGACACCATGTCCGCCTGCCCGGTCTGCGGCCGTCTTATACATGTCCTTATAAAAATCACCGAAATCATCTTTGATATAGACGGGCAGTTCTTTATCTGAAGGAATTTTCTGCGTGCGGTAATTCGTGGTTTCAACCTTACCACCCCGGGTTAAGGCATAGACAAACAAGTCCTGATCACCTTTCGCATTCACCGTGCCAAGGCGTATAGGAAGCATGAATTTCGGGCTCTCAAACGCGACGGCTATTGGGCGTAACATCTCTCCGCCCTGCTTGGCTTTTTCCTCCAAATTAACCTTGGCGACAAAAAACTTCATATCCTGTTTGATATAGCTACCCAGAGTTTTCTTGGCTTTAGCAGGCACTTTGTAACCATTGCTTTCCAGCCAAATTTGCAAACCATTACTTTCCTTGGCCGATAGGATAAGGATATCATATTCCCCAACGGAAAAGCTTTCCTCGATTGTGACGCCGAGATCTTGGGCCTTTTGCTTCGCTGTGACAATAAGGCTTTCAGCACTGGCACTTGGAGACGCTGAAAAAGCGCGATCATACATAATTTTTGCACATGGATTGCTGTCAAAATATTCAACGAGGCGCGGAGCTGTATAGGCATCAAGATGGTCGAGCAGAGCGGCATTTGAAATATGGACTTGATCTTTGGTAATTACTGTGGGCACCGGAATGACCATAGCGAATTCTGTCGGATCGCCCTGATAATCATTGGCCATCGTAATAACTGTGCGGTCGCCGTCGCGCACCATCGCGACTTTAGAGCTTTGATTAAATAAATCTGTGTCAGCTTTGGCGACATAAAATCCGCAAAACGCATTAGCCGTAGAGGCGGCACTCACTGTCGCTATGGCGACCGCACTACTCAGCAGGTATTTTGAAATATTCATGAGAAACTCCTTAAGACGAAGAGGAAAATTGTGGCCATTGATACAGAGAGGCGAAAAAAGCCTTATCGATAAGTGGCACGAATGGCGCCATTATGATGAGGGCAAGAATAATGCCGGCGGAATTATGTAACTGAAACTGGATAATAAACCCTATCCCCGCCACACAGGCCGCATAAATCACACGCCCTATACGGGCATTAGGGGTAGTTTTCGGATCTGAAATCATAAAAAATGCAAAAATCAATAAAGCGCCGTTCTGCATTTGATGCATGGGTATAGCTAAAGGATCTCCCAGCCAAAGCGCGCGCGCGAAAAGCAAAACTCCATAACTCGTCAATAGAGCCAGACTCACATCCCAACGTTTGGCCTTACCCGTGACGACACCGCCAAATCCCGCCAAGGCGATAGCCAATATAGGGGCTGCCCCCCATTGCCCGGGTGAAATCCATGCGCCTGAAAATCCAAGGGCCATAATCACAAGACCAAAATTTGCCGGATTAAAAATATGTTTGCCGTTCACGCGCAAAAGATATTTGGAGCCAATCGCCAAGACACCGGCCCCGATAGATAACCAAATCGATCCTGTTCGTAATAATAGTGTCAGGGATAAAGCTGAAATCAATGGACTGCGGACATCAAATTTGCGCCCCGTCAACCTATCGGCCATTACTTGTGTCACTATAGTAGACACTATACAGGCGCTTACATGCCACCACGGCAATGCAAAGCTATAATACAACAGACCCAAGATGATCAGCGACCCTAGAACAGCAATTTGGTAATGGCGGGGGTCGCAGCGTAAGAACATCCAGAATTGACGCATGTCGGATATGGATCGCTTCATCCTGAAAACAGCCTTTCCGCTATTTTGTTCATTCAAAGAGGTTCTTAGCACACTACACCTATCGCAATCCCCTGATCCTATCACACTTAAATGTGGCCACAAAACGACAAAAGCAGCGATAGCTCGCTGCTTTCATTAATCCGGGGACAGACGTCACACCGCCAATTTCTCGTCTACACATCTATATGTACCCAGATATATGTACCCAAATCTATCAGGGGGTAAACAGAACTTTAGAATGGAATTTCGTCATCAATTTCAAAATTCTCTTTTGGCCCGTCCATCTGAGATGCGGAATGCGATCCACCGCCCTGATTATGTCCTTGGCCTTGATTACCATAAGCAACACTATCCTGGCTATATCCGCCGCCACCGCCTTGCGAGTTTCGACTATCTAGTAAGGTAAGATTACCACCAAAACCTTGTAGGACAACTTCTGTAGTATATTTGTCATTTCCGTCACGATCGGTCCATTTTCGTGTTTGCAGCTTACCCTCTATGTAGAGCTTACTGCCTTTTTTTACATAACGTTCAACAACCCCGACCAAACCGTCTTGAAAAATAGCGACACGGTGCCATTCGGTCTTTTCGCGCTTTTCGCCGGATTGTTTGTCTCGCCAACTCTCTGAAGTGGCTAGCGAAAAATTTGCGACCTTACCGCCATTGTTAAAAGATCGGATTTCAGGATCATTGCCCACATTCCCAACCAATATCACCTTATTTACTGACCCGGCCATAACTCACCTCTTGACGCTGCATTTAAAACACTGAATGTTCTTATTATGTTCTATACGACTCACAGATTTCGTGCAAGCCCTTTCACCATTGCTCTTGTATTGCCGATTTTCGACGCTTAAGTCCATCTATGAAGGCATTAAAAGGCCCGGACGGTTCACGTTGTCCACACATTTCATCACGGATAGACTATGAGTACTTTAAAAAACATTCGTGTTCGGGGCGCCCGCGAACATAATCTAAAAGGTGTCAATGTAGACCTGCCACGTGATAAGTTAATCGTCATTACCGGACTTTCTGGCTCTGGTAAATCTTCTTTGGCCTTTGATACAATCTATGCAGAGGGTCAACGCCGTTACGTCGAAAGCCTGTCAGCCTACGCTAGACAATTTTTAGAATTACAACAAAAGCCGGACGTCGATAGCATTGAGGGTCTCTCGCCAGCGATCTCGATTGAACAAAAAACGACCTCTCGTAATCCACGCTCTACTGTCGGAACCGTAACAGAAATATATGACTATATGCGCCTTTTGTGGGCACGGGTCGGCGTACCCTATTCGCCCGCAACAGGTCTTCCCATTGAAAGTCAACAGGTCAGTCAAATGGTTGACCGCATCGCGGCTTTGCCAGACGGTACAAAACTTTATATTCTGGCCCCTATAGTGCGCGGGCGTAAAGGCGAATACCGCAAGGAATTTGCGGATTTGATGAAACAAGGCTATCAGCGTGCCAAAATTGACGGCGAGTTTTACAGGATTGAAGACGCGCCAGAGCTCGATAAAAAATTCAAGCACGATATTGATGTTGTCGTTGACCGTATTGTGACACGCGCCGGACTTGAAACACGTCTGGCCGATAGTCTGGAACAGGCCTTGCGCTTGGCTGACGGATTGGCCATAGCCGAATATGCCGATGATGACAGCGAACGTATATTATTTAGTGAAAAATTCGCGTGTCCGGTTTCCGGTTTTACCATCTCGGAAATCGAACCCCGACTGTTTTCATTTAATAATCCACATGGCGCGTGTCCTGTGTGTGACGGTTTAGGCAAGGAACTTAAATTCGATGCTGATATGGTGGTTCCCCATACAGAAAAATCACTGGCCACGGGCGCCATAGCCCCATGGTCAAAAAACCCCAACAGCCTATATATGCAAACCCTAAAAGCCCTTGCTGAACATTATGGTTTTGATATTGATATCCCCTTTCAAGACCTCTCAAAGGGCGCAAAAGAGGTCGTCTTATACGGCACCAAAGGCGCGTCGGTAAAATTCGTCTATCAAGATGACGGGCGTCGATATGAAACCACCAAACCTTTTGAAGGCGTCATTCCCAATCTTGAACGCCGTTACCGCGAAACCGAGTCAACATGGATGCGCGATGAACTTGGCAAATATATGTCGGATGCGCAGTGTGAAACCTGCGAAGGCAAACGATTACGCCCTGAAACTCTGGCCGTGAAAGTCGCGGGTATGGATATTTCGGTAACCGCTGACATGTCGATTAAAGACGCCTATGCCAAGTTCGAAACCCTAAAAACAGAGCTATCATCCAAGGATATGGAAATTGCCGAACGTATCTTGAAAGAAATATGCGACAGGCTGGAATTCCTCAATGCAGTAGGTCTGGATTATCTCACACTCGGGCGCGGCTCCGGTTCGCTCTCGGGCGGGGAAAGTCAACGCATAAGGCTCGCCTCACAAATCGGCTCTGGTTTAACAGGCGTGCTTTACGTGCTGGATGAACCTTCCATCGGCCTGCATCAACGCGATAATGCACGGCTCTTGGAAACCCTGCAAAACCTACGTGACCTCGGGAATACAGTGATTGTCGTTGAACATGATGAAGATGCTATTCTCACGGCTGATTATGTTGTTGATATGGGGCCTCTGGCGGGTGTGCACGGCGGCGAAATTGTGGCCTCTGGCCCACCGAGTAGAATTAAAACCTCACGTAATTCCCTGACAGGGAAATATTTGACCGGTAAGAAAGAAATTGCCATTCCCGAAACACGGCGTGAGGTCAACCCGAATAAATATATCCGTATTACAGGTGCACGCGGGAATAATCTTAAGAATATTACGGCGGAATTCCCGCTGGGTGTAATGTGTTGCGTCACGGGAGTATCTGGTGGTGGAAAATCTACACTCACCGTTGAAACCCTCTATAAAGCCGCCGCGCGCAAACTTAATAATAATGCCTCCTACCAAGCCATGCCCCATGACACGGCTGAAGGGTTTGAATATCTTGATAAAATTATCGAGATTGATCAAAGTCCTATCGGACGGACTCCACGTTCTAATCCCGCGACTTACACCGGAGCCTTCACTCCCATTCGAGACTGGTTTTCTGGCCTCCCGGAAGCTAAAGCGCGCGGTTATAAACCGGGACGGTTTAGTTTTAATGTCAAAGGTGGACGCTGTGAAAATTGTCAGGGCGGCGGCGTTATTAAAATCGAAATGCATTTTCTGCCGGATGTTTATGTCACATGCGACACGTGCAAGGGCGCACGCTATAACCGTGAAACGCTTGAAATAAAGTTTAAAGGCAAATCCATTGCCGATGTTCTGGATATGACGATTGAAGAGGCCTCCGACTTTTTCAAGGCCGTCCCCAACATTCGTGATAAAATGCATACGCTACAACGTGTCGGGTTGGATTACCTTAAAGTCGGACAGCAAGCAACAACCCTGTCGGGTGGGGAAGCCCAACGTGTTAAATTAGCCAAAGAACTTTCGAAACGGGCGACGGGACGCACGCTTTATATTCTGGACGAGCCGACAACAGGTCTGCACTTTGAGGACGTCAATAAATTACTTGAAGTCTTACAAGAACTTGTCAGCACCGGAAATACAATGATTGTCATCGAGCACAATCTCGATGTCATAAAAACGGCGGACTGGATCATAGATCTGGGGCCAGAAGGCGGTGATGGGGGCGGTGAAATCGTCGCGGTCGGTACACCGGAAACCGTGGCGAAATCAAAAACAAGCTGGACAGGGCGTTATTTAAAACCGGTTCTTGAGCGCGATAAGGCCCGTCAAAAAGCAAGCGCTAAAACACCAAAAGCAAAAACACCCACCCAAAAAAAGAAAAAGACGAAAACTTAAATTTTCTCTCAGTCCAGATTACTCTGGAATTGTTTCGCCTCTCGAATTAAATAATCGAAACCTTATTTTTGTCGTTATACCTTTACGGTTTTCAAGGCGCGATTGGCATGTATTAATGCCTTATCTAGATTGCTACGCTTCTCGTAATATTGCGCTTTTAGCGCTTCCAGATCAGCTTCAAAAGTTGATCCGCGACGCTCAAACTTATCCAGTGCCGTTTCAAATTGTCTAAAACCTCTTGTGTTTTTTACAAATACAACTTTAACCCCTTTAAACTCAGAGAGAGAAATGCTATGAGCCACGAGCAATAAACGCCTTTCCAGTTCGCGCAAATCGGCATCTTCAGTGTAATATTTAGCCAAAGCTATGCTGCGCCTTATCGCTTTTTCACGCCTTTTATGAAGTTTGTAACTCCCACCTTGGAGTTCCGCATAAGCATAATTATTAGCAAGATCACCAGTCAGCTTATGGTCGCCTAAAATTTCCTCAGCTTTTTGCTACGCCGCATAGGATTTGTCAGCAGTCCTAACTTTATCCCCGGCCTATTTTGCGGCCCGGAAATCTTTGTATAATTGCGCCCCCAAAACGCGTCCCTCATCTACGCCAAGACGCAATGGGAGGCTTGGCGTTTCCTCACCGCGTAAAACTTACGGTAAAGCGCTATTTCTCCCATTACCCAAAAGCCCCATATACCGAGCATCAAAATAGAATAACCAGGTAATATAGGTTTTAAAAACGTCCACATCTGGCTATTATCTGGTGTGCGCCCCGGCGATGACATCTCACATATTCTCTTGATGAAAGGTCAATAATTCACCGTAATGCGGCAAGATTAAAGGCAAGGAAACCAGATAAGAGAGCGCAATAGCACAGCTTACCTAGAACAAGAGGCGAAAGCCGAATTTCGGATCACCCGGCACGCGGAAGGCCATGGTAACAGCTTCAACAAAATCAAACTTTGTAATAGGCTTATGTGATGTCATAAATATCCCTCGTTTTATGATACCCGAATTCGTCTAACTTACAAAATTTTATAGGCTTATCACGCCTGCTTGTCTTGCATGGCGCTTCTGCTTTGTCTAAAGCGCGCGCATGACACATAAAAGCACACGACATATGATAAAGCCCGTTCATATCATAGGGGCAGGATTGGCGGGTTCTGAAGCAGCGTGGCAATGCGCACGGGTAGGAGTGCCGGTTATTTTGCATGAAATGCGCCCGAAACGCATGACGGATGCTCATCAGACAGACGATTTTGCCGAGCTTGTTTGTTCAAACTCATTTCGCTCAGATGATAAATATGGCAATGCTGTTGGCGTCCTCCATGCCGAGATGCGTCTTGCCGACAGTTTGGTTATGGGCATGGGAGATATGACCAAACTGCCCGCTGGTGGAGCTTTGGCCGTTGACCGTGACGGGTTCTCAAATGCTGTGAGCACAATCCTGCGTCAGCATCCGCTCATCAGCGTCAATTACGGCGAGGTTAAGGGCTTGCCGCCCGCAAATTGGGGCCAGACCATCATCGCGACAGGGCCGCTTACCGCGCCGTCTCTGGCCCAAGCTATACTCAAAAAAACCGGGCACGACAGTCTGGCCTTTTTTGATGCCATAGCCCCGATTGTCTATAAGGACAGTATTGATTTTGAGACCGCTTGGTTCCAATCACGCTATGATAAAAAGGGGCCCGGCGGAGACGGTGCCGATTACATAAATTGCCCGCTCGACAAGACCCAATATGAAGCTTTTATCGACGCCCTGATTACAGCTGAACAAACCGAATTTAAAGATTTTGAAAAAGACACGCCCTATTTTGAGAGCTGCCTGCCTATTGAAGTCATGGCCGCGCGCGGGGTCGAGACATTGCGCTGGGGGCCTATGAAGCCGGTCGGTCTCACCAATCCACATAATCCAACTGTGAAAGCGCATGCAATCGTGCAACTCCGCCAAGATAATGCCCTTGGAACCCTTTATAATATGGTCGGCTTCCAGACCAAAATGAAATATGGTGCACAAACCGAAATTTTAAAAACCATTCCGGGATTGCAAAATGCCGTTTTTGCTAGACTTGGCGGCATTCACCGCAATACATTTATAAATTCCCCGAAATTGCTCAATAGTCAACTCCAACTAAATTCCCGCCCTGATATTCGCTTTGCCGGACAAATCATGGGAGTGGAAGGCTATGTCGAAAGCGCGGCTCTTGGTCTGATTGCGGGACGGATGGCGGCGGCGCAAGCGTGTGGCCACAGCTATGCCGTCCCGCCTAAAACTACGGCTCTCGGTGCGCTTGTTGAACATGTTACCGGCGGGTTTATGACGGGACCGAAAGCCAAGTTTCAACCTATGAATATCAATTTCGGCCTGTTCCCACCGATTGAAGATATTGTCTATAAAGACGAAAATGGCAAACGCCTACGCGGCAAAGACAAAACCCGGTTCCGCAAGCGTCATCTCGCCATACGTGCGCTAAATGATATTCAGACGTGGATTTAGAACGCGTTATACGGAGATTATATCCAAACCTGTGATAACTCTCTTCTTTAACGACCTGCCAAGCCCTGTTCTCTCACGTTTTTAAATCTCACCGCGTCTCTACCCTGACGTAATTTGATTTGATCAGGCTTCGCATGGCTATAGAGGACACTGGATATGATTTTTACCGCACAGTTTTGCAATCTGTTTAACTATACTGCCGAACCTTACCAGCCTCATAAAAGCGAAGTAAATATCGTCCTTTTGAAAGGATTACACCCTAGCGGTTATCACTGCCCCCATGAGACGCAGACGCTTTAAAAACGGACTATAGGAAACAGGCTGTATAAGCGGGTCGTAATGGCTATCTGTCAGACGGACAAGATATTTGGGTACAAGCGCCGCATATGCAAGTGCCGGCATATCGCGCGCCATAATTTTTCCCGACAATTTTCGGCCTTTACGATGAGCAGCATTCGCGGCCTCGCATACATCGTCAAAGGTCAATTGGCTTAACATGGTATTATGATAATAGCCCCATGCGCGCGCCAATCCAGTTAAGCCCCAAGCTTCCCCTGCACATTCAACAGATAGATCGGCATCGCCGCCGGTTAACTGGACCGCCATTTGCATCAAGACACCAGATGTTTGTTGGCAGTAGCTGCGTGCATCTGAAAGGTTGGAAAACGGGCGCGGGTCCAGATCGCGCGCGCGTGCATCGATCAACGTGTCCACCCAGAAACGCGGCATATTTGATGTACGAAACATCTTTGCTAAAGGGCTAACAATTTCATGTTTACGAACAGTTTTACCCGTATAAATTTCGTCTATGGCCTCACGCCACCACTGATACCGAATAGCGCCTATCATGGGGTCTGATACCAGTTCGGGCACTTTGGCTAATTCGTAATGAAACGCATATAGTAATAACAGACGTGCCCGTACCGGGGTATCCGCGAATAAAGCGCTTCGATAACGGTCCGGGTCGACCGATTTTAATGTCGCTAAAACCGTATCAGACAAGACAGGTTGGGGCAGATCAGTAGATGATACCATAATATTCGCTTTGCTCTATCCCCGTATTTAGGCGCTCCCCTGCTTGCGGTCAAAACTTAATCAGCTTAAACGTGAGATAGTCTTCACTCTCTTAATAAGGACTTATGATGAAATCACTCAGACTTATCAGCGGCATTGTCGCCCTCTCTGCCTTCCCAGCCTCTGCCCATGACGGCGAACATAGCGTTAGCTTTATTGCCAATATCGGCCACTGGCTATCAAGCCCAAGCCATAGTCTTTTTGCCGTCATTGGCGGCATTATCCTTGCGGGATTTATCCTCAAGTTCAACCGTAAAAAAATCTAGGAGACCGCGTATGTTACACACACTTCTCTCTAAATTCGATAACACTATCGAAACCGCTTCAGCACATTGCGACATCCCGTGCGGGATTTATGATGCCCGGACCGTCATGTATCATGCTGTATCTACATTACGTCAAATCGACATCTTACTGAGCCTTAAAGATAAAGGTCTTTCTGAAACCGCCTTTGCTATGCAAGTTGCCCGCAATACGGCTGAAAAAGAAAAACAAGCCGAATTGACCAAGCACGAAGTTCGTATCATTTGGGGCGATTTCATGAAAGGTGATAAGTTGGTCAAACACCCTAACGCCCATGCCTTAGCCCATTCTATCATGGTGGCTGGTTCGGCTTGTAAGCAGGACCTCCACCGTGAGGACGGCGAGAAACTTGTAGCGCTTTGCAATGAATTTTCAGAAATGTTCTGGGATATGAAAGGGATTAAAACCAAAACGGCCCCCTGCCCTTACGCTCCGAATGTGGATGTTGTCATCCCCGCACTCTAGGCGTGTTTAAACTCGTCAAAATCCGGGGCGCCAGCATGTTGCCCACTCTGGAAGACGGGGACTATGTAATTACACGAAAGCCTCGGCATTATCAGCCGGGGCTCATTTATATAATAGACCATATCGACTTGGGGCTGATTGTTAAACGGTTGGTGCGTGAAGACAAAAGTCAGTTTATCTTTACGGGCGACAATCCAAGTTCAACACCAAAGGCGCTTCTGGGTCGCGTGTCATGTGAGCGCATAAAAAGCCAAGCTGTTCTGGCCATTACAGCGTCTGGGTTGAAACGACTATAGGCTTTAACTTTCCAATGGGCTGCTGCGATGCACGGCGGTTTTGCGAGCCTATACTGACTTTATACATCAAAAAACAGTTAGACATGCGCCAAACAGCCCGCCACATCAATGTCAAGGCTTATGCAAATCGGAGAGGACGGATCTAGCGGCTCTAGCCTTCGGCCGTAACAGCATTTCCTGTATTCGCGCCGCGTTTTAATTTTAGCAACAATAAGAGAGGTGAGGCCACAAATATAGAGGAATAAGTCCCTACGAATACGCCCCACATCATCGCAAAAGAAAATCCGCGTAAGCCTTCTCCACCCAAGATATAAAGCGATAATAACGCTAATAACGTTGTAAGAGAGGTCAGGATTGTGCGCGATAATGTATCATTGATCGAGAGGTTTAACACATCTGCCAATGGCATCTTCTTATATTTACGCAAATTCTCGCGTATACGGTCATATACGATCACCGTATCATTTAGTGAATAGCCGACAATCGTCAGAATAGCAGCTATGATAGAGAGATTAAATTCAAGTTGGGTGAGCGAGAACACACCAATCGTCAATAAAACATCGTGGAACAAGGCAATCACCGCCCCAATAGCAAATTGCCATTCAAATCGAAACCAAATATACAGCAGTACCATACTCAAGGCCAGTACAATGGCGAGAATCCCCTTTTCACGCAGTTCACCAGAGACTTTCGATCCGACAACACCTTGATTTCGTACTGTAAACTCTCCCACTTCACTGCGCAAAGTAGTTTTGACCTTATCCAGTGCAATCTGTTGTGTTGCCGCCCCGTCTTCTTCGGTCTCGGGTTGCAAAGGAATGGTTATCCTTACGAAATCATGGTCGACATCCGAGTCAAGCGGAGGGCGAATATTTTGCAAGGCCATTTCCCCCATACCGAGACCGTTTAATAAAGGTCGAATTTTATCAAGTTCTGGCACGGCGCCTGAATCTATTTCAAGGACAGTCCCTCCCGTAAAATCAATCCCGTAATTCAAATTACGGGTTGAAAATAGAAACACGGAAGCAATAAGTCCTATCACAGACAAAACAGCCGCGATTAAACGTAAGGATATAAATGGAACCTTAGGTTCCATAGGCAGAAGACGGACAAGGGAAATATCTTTCATGGTCTGTTTTTCTCTTCCTATTTTCTTATCAAATTCAACTGGGGTTTAAATCGGTAAACTTTTAGGGCGGGTTCCACGCAACCATGTCGATGTCAGCAAACGGGCAAAAACAACGGCGGTAAACACGGACATGACAATCCCGATAGCCAAAGTCACAGCAAAGCCACGAATGGGGCCAGACCCGACAAAATACAGCGTGACGGCCGCGATCAATGTCGTGATATTGGCGTCTAAGATGGGCGCCAAAGAGCGTCGATATCCAGTCTCAATCGCGTTTACTGGCGGACGTCCCAGATAGGTTTCTTCCCGAATACGTTCAAATATCAGAACATTGGCATCAACCGCCATACCAATAGTCAGAATAATGCCCGCAATTCCCGGTAGAGTCAGTGTTGCGCCGAGCAAGGATAATGCGGCGGCGATAAGTACAATATTGGTAAAAAGCGCCATATTGGCAATCGCCCCAAATCGCACACCATACGACAGGAACATGAATATGGCGACACCGATAAGCCCGATGATAGACGCAATTTTACCGGCATTAATCGCGTCTTGTCCGAGTTCAGCCCCGACCGTGCGCTCCTCAACAATAACAAGCTTGGCGGGAAGCGCACCCGCATTGAGCAATAAAGCCAATTCGCGCGCACTGTCTATGGTAAAGCTGCCTTCAATAAACCCAGAGCCCCCGGTGATAGGAGAATTAATATTCGGGGCGGTGATAATTTCGGAGTCCAAAACAACGGCAAACCTACGCCCTACATTCTTGGACGTTAAATCCCCAAATATTTTAGCGCAGCGGATGTTAAAGCTGAAATTCACAATCGGGTAATTTCCTGTCGGGTGCAGACCTTCACTGGACGATTTCAAACATTCCCCTGTAATTTTTGTACGGCGTTCGACGATCAAAGCTCCGCCACGTTGTTCTTGGAAATAAGCCGCACCCGGTGGAAGTTTCCCCTCAGCGGCCAATCGCATCGCAGCTTCGGAATTAGATTCAGCCCGAACCATATGAAAGCTGAGATTTGCGGTTTTATTTATCCGGCTTTTAATTTCATCAACATTTTTCGCTCCTGGCACCTGCAAAAGAATTCGGTCATCACCTTCGCGTGCCAGTGTCATTTCCGTGGTTCCGGTCGGGTCAATACGTTTGCGCAGAACTTCAATGGATTGCGCGATTGTGCGTTTTTTAATCGCTTCAACATTATCATCTGTGATTGTAACACGGAAGGTATTGTCACTTGTTTTTTCAATTTTCGTAGTCTTGGCATTATTTAACCCACTAGGGTCAATTTGCGTTGACGTCGCATTTAATGCCGTCATCCCGTCAGCGCTTTGATCGGATTTACGGAATTTTCCGATAATGGCATCATCTTCAACGCGTAAATAATCCGTTCGGATACGTCCAGCTTCGTTAAAGGCCTGACGAATGGTTTCGCGTTCATTTTCAAGCGCTTGGGAGATTACACTTGAAATATCGACTTCTAGCAACATGTGCGCCCCCCCTTGTAAATCTAGACCAAGGTTTAAAGTACGCTGCATAGGGGCAGGAAACGTTTCGCGTATTTTTTGCGGAACAGCATTAGGCAAAGCCAACAAAAATCCGATAAAGACGCCAGCCAGTATAAATATGGTTTTCCACTTAGAGAAATATAACATACGGATGTTCCCTAGACCGAAATAATCAATGAAATAATGGACGCTGCCAAACTGGCCAGACTCGCCTTAGGCACGGTATTACTTTTTTGGTTTCTTACCACTATCATTTGCGGGAACAGTTTTATTTCGTACATCTGCGATCATCGTGCGTACGGCTTTCACTTCAGTCCCGTTCAGGTCAAGCGTCAATTCATCATCGCTAACCTTTTTAACTCTCCCGATTAATCCCCCATTTGTCACAACGATATCACCACGATTAATTTCAGCGAGCATAGCTTTATGTTGCTTCATGCGCTTTTGCTGTGGCATGATAAGAAACACATAAAATATCACAAAAATAAGAATTAACGGGATTACTTGCGCGATACCGCCGCCAGCGGGCGTGGTTTGCATGATAAGATTAAACATATTCTTCCCCTTGGAAAGCGTTACACTCAAAAACGCTCAAAGATTTTAACTGTGAGCGTTATATAAGGAGGTAATACATATATGCAACGCCGGAAATCCGACTAATCAGGATCGCAGGCTAAATTTATGTCTTTAAGGCTTTAAAATACGACTTATAGACAATGCCCGCTTGGCATAACGAGTTTTTGACCCGGTTGTAAGGCCGATGGATTCGATATCTCATTCGTTGCTTGTAACGCTCCAACACTCACACACGCCCGGCGCGAGATAGAATAGAGCGTGTCTTTGGGTAAAACAGCATAAACACCATTTTGACGCGCTGATGAAACGGCTGGAACCGCTTCAATGGTTTTGAAAAAGGCCGAAGACTCAGATGTCTGGCCAGCACCCGAATTAGGTGCATAAATTTGTGATGCAGATGTCGCCCCCGGTATTCTCAAGGTCTGCCCCAGATTAATGCCATTATTCGCCAAATTATTAAATTGTTTCAATTCATTTACGGAAACATCGAAACGACGAGCTATATTATATAAGGTATCCCCCTTCACAACGTAATGGGATTGAGCGGCCTGCGAAATTACCGATGGTATCGACGCTTCGGTTATTCGGTTCGGTTCATAAAGCGGCGTTTCATACAGTTGAATTTCATAATTCGGTGCCGTAGACGTTACAATCTCTGTGGGGGTCTGAACCTCTCCAACAGGATTTGGGGTTGCAGTCGCATTCGTGGCGGCATCATAGGACACACCCGAATAATTGCCCTGATGAGATTGATAGGCCCGTACACGGTCCGCTTCGGCTAATAGTTTTGCATATTCTTCTGGGCTGATATCTCCCGGCCGAATATGTTGAGCTTTAATAACCCCGTTTTGACCATATTCAATCGGTAGGCTGTCCAAAGTCTTATATTGTTTAATCGGTTCGACAATTGTCGTGACTTGGGCCATAGCGGTGCCGCCAAGACAAAGGGTCGCTACGGACATAACAAGAGTGCATGATAATTTCGTCAGATTACGCATAGCTGTCACTTTCTTCTAAGGTCAAAGCAAATTAGGGAGCAACTATGCGCGCAACAGGGTTAATCCTTCGTAAAAATCACGAAGCACTTCATGATAAATTATACCCGCCACATCATATTCATCCGTTTAGAGGGCTTTTGATTTTCCCGCTTCAATCACTGGCAAGGATAGGGGTAACAGCTCGGTTTCGGAAACCTTTGATCGCGCCTTTGAAAAGCGCATTAAACTCCCATCAATTACACCTAATAACATTCCCCCGGGGGCCAATTGATCCAATAACATATCCGGCGCCGCGATTAGACTGCATGTGACTATAATGCGGTCAAAGGGTGCCTGCCCTTTCCACCCATATCTACCATCTCCATGCCGAATAACCGTATTGAAGATTCCAAGATCATGAAATCGGTTCTCTGCCTCTAAAATCAATTGCCGGTAACGTTCAACCGAATAAACACGTTTGACCATCTTTGACAAAATCGCCGTATGATACCCGCTCCCCGTCCCGATTTCGAGAAGCTTATGATGGGTTTCCAACTCCAACATCTGGGTCATAACAGCAATAGTAAAGGGGTCAGACAGGCTTTGACCACATGCAATGGGCAACGCTTGCAAATCATAGGCCATATCATGCAAGTGATCCGGTACAAAATGTCGACGTGGGACTTGCTCGATGGCCCGTAGAACAGCCGTATTAGAAATAGACTGGCTACGGAGCGCCATAATCATATCTATGAGCCCGGGCTCAAACATAGCTTGTCATCCCACCCTGTTTATAGGCGCCTTCAGAGGTCAAATCTGTCTTGTAATTTTGCCAAGGTTTGCGCATGCGTCAAATCCGTATGTAAGGGCGTAACAGAAATATAACCATCATAAACCGCCCGCAAATCTGTGCCTTGCGGCGGGTTAGACAACCCAGCCCCGTAGGTGAGCCAGAAATACTGCCCCCCCCGGGGATGGGCGCGTTTCTCAACGTCACTCATCTGATAATCCCGACGTCCCTGACGGGTTATCTGCACACCTTTAACACCGTCAATCGGGGCATCCGGGAAATTCACAGATAAAACAACATCATCCGGCCAGCCGGTTTTTAAAAGCGATCTTATCAATTTAGGCCCATGTGCCGAGGCGGTTTCCCACGGCAGGCTTTGAGCCCCTTGAAATCCGCGCGCTAATGACAAGGCAATAGACGGCACCCCCATTTGCATCCCTTGCAAAGCGCCGGCAATCGTACCCGAGAAGGTTACATCTTCAGCCAAATTTTGTCCCCGATTCACACCAGATAAAACCAGATCAGGTTGTTTATGCCCGGCAAACAGATCCTTCATCGCAACGATTACACTGTCTGTCGGCGTGCCTGTCACCGAAAACACCCGATCTTCATGTTTTTTAAGGCGCACAGGATTATGCAAAGATACACCGCGCGAGGCGGCCGATTGCTCCGTATCCGGCGCGCAAATCCAGACATCATCTGACAACTCTTCTGCGATTTCACGTAAAATACGCAGACCTGTGGCCTGCACACCGTCATCATTGGTTAAAAGAATGCGCACTAGGCAATGACCTTTACACCGCCCATATAGGGCACCAATACATCAGGTACTGTGATTGAACCATCAGCATTTTGATAATTTTCTAGCACAGCGACAAGGGTTCGCCCTACCGCAAGACCCGACCCGTTTAACGTATGCACAAAGCGATTATCCTTTGGTGCATATTTATAGCGCGCGTTCATCCGGCGTGCCTGAAAATCTCCGCAATTGGAACAACTTGATATCTCGCGATATGTATTCTGGCTCGGGAGCCAGACCTCGATATCGAAGGTTCGCCTTGCGCCAAATCCCAGATCTCCCGCGCATAATTCAACCACACGGTAAGGTAATTTGAGGCGCTTAAGCACCTCCTCGGCACAGGCCAGCATGCGTTTGTGCTCGGCTTCACTCTCTTCGGGCTTGGTGATGGAGACGAGTTCAACCTTGTTGAACTGGTGTTGACGTATCATGCCCTTTGTATCGCGCCCTGCACTGCCGGCCTCGCGTCTAAAACACGGTGTATGCGCCGTAAACCGGCGCGGTAATTCATCGACATCTATTATAGTTTCGCGAACTATATTGGTTAGCGCCACCTCCGCCGTCGGCAACATCCACATACTGTGTTCGCGTATATAACGCCCCATTTCCTCAACCGATTTGGCTTGTTTTTCAAGTTCACTTAAATTGAAATCCGCAACACGGTATTGATCGTCTTCAAATTTTGGAAGTTGGGCCGTTCCGTACATGGTGTGCGTATGGACTAAAAAAGGCGGCGTGGTTTCCGTATACCCATGCTCGCCCGTTTGTAAGTCCAGCATGAAAGCGGCCAGTGCACGATCAAGACGCGATAACAAGCCAGAGAGCACAACAAAACGCGAACCGCTCATCTTGGCGGCAGTTTCAAAATCCATCATTCCCAGCGCGTGGCCGAGATCAGCATGATCTTTAGGTTCGAAATCCAGTTTCGTCGGTTCACCGACCTTATGCAATTCTACATTACTGTCTTCATCTTCGCCTTCCGGGACATCGGCAAACGGTATATTGGGTAAGGCCGACAATAGATCATGTAATTGCGCCTTTTCGCTATCGACCTGAGTGCCCATAGCCGCAATAACATTTTTTGCCCCTGCAACTTCGGTCTTTAGACGCTCGGCTTCATCTTTATCGCCCTTAGCCATTGCCTGCCCAATAAGCTTAGAGGATTTGTTACGTGCGGCCTCGGCCTCTTGCACAACCTGCATAGCTTTCCGGATCAATCCATCTTGGTCGAGTATTGTTTTCGACAATGGCGTAAGCCCCCGTTTTGCCCATAAATCATCATATTGATCGGGGTTCTCGCGAATAGCTTTAATATCATGCATGGGAAACTCTTATAAATTCGCGCCCGTCATAGCGAAGGCAATAGGCAAGGTAAAGCCGAGACTGCCGCTTTAACACGCATATATATGGATTTTAAAGACGGTCCTGCAATTCAATAAGCGCATCTGAATATTTCCGACTAATGTTTTTATCACTATGGAATAATCGAAAATAAGACTGATAATGCTCTAATGAAACTTTGGGATTGACAGCCCGTATATCTACAAAATTTATTATCGCATCCTCTACTCTTCCTAACATCATAAGGGACACAATACGGCACATTGAATTAAACTCTGATATCAAATTGTGGTGCAATTCTTCTGCATATCCATAATTGCCCGCGAGTAATTCAATGTAACCCAATGAAATGCGAGACCAGATACGCCCCATTTCGTCTGTAGGAAATTTCTTATCAAATTCCGCGACAAAATTGCGAGCCTGATCATATTTCCCCATCTGGGCATAGGCAGTTCCCATAATCGGCAAAGAGACAGGCCAACTGTTAAATACATCAGGGTTCTTTAGTTTCGACGCTTCATAAATCTCAATGGCCTTGGCCGGATTCCCTAATGCGCGATAAGTTTCCCCTACAGCCGAGACGACTTCGCCGTCCATAGCGGTTAAAGATAAGGCGTAGTCAGCGTGGTAAATTGCCATTTTTTTGTCGTCGTCTTTGGTCTCCGTCCAGCCTTGGGCGACTTGCCAGGCCAGAAAAAAACCCAAATATGCGCGCGCCAATGCGTAATTTGGGTCCAGTTCTAACGCAGCCTGACAACTCTTTACACTTTGGGCTAAAGTTTTTGGCTGCCAATCAAATGCCGCGCCCAAAGCTTGCCTTGCCAATTCCCAAGCTTGTAAATCTTTTGGGTGTTGGCGAGACATACGCATGGCCTCAAAATGGGCAATTTTACCTCCTAAGGCTCCGATTACACCTGTGGTAACTTCATCTTCAATCTCAAAGATTTCCGCCATTTTCCCTTTAAATTTTTGTGACCAAAGCTGGCTAAAATCGGCTAGGTTTGTCAATGATGCACGCACACGCAATTTCTCGTTTTCCCGCCGTACATTCCCACTCACGGCATAATTCGCACCTAGGTCACGCGCTTTGGCAATAGGGTCTACATCTAAAGGCAACAGATAGCCGGCGGCGTAGCGAGGAATAACATCCACGCTTTGCATGACCGTTAGCAAGGATGATATTTCATCGACCAAAGCCCCGGCGGTAAACACTTCCATCTCATTATCTAAACGCGCGCGAAACGGCATCACAATTACCGTTGGTTTACGCTTCAATTTTGGCGTCTGCGCCGCGGCTGATGTAGCGCCAATAAGATGAGAGTGAGGGTCAGCAGAGGCCGTTCCTTGTGCGTCTGCAAAGCTCTCAATACGCTTAGGATGGGCTAAAAACCGTAAACCCTTATTATGTATGGTTTTTATATAATGCTGATCGCGGCCATTATCGCCTAAAGCTTGACGCGCAAAACTTATGCGACTACTGACCGCTGCGTCCGAAATCGCACGTCCTTGCCAAATTGTATCGATTATATCTTGCTTGGTAATTAAGCGATCATGGTTTTCGACCAAATATTGCAAAAGATCGAAGACTTGTGGTTCTACGCTAATTTCTACGCCGGCTCGCGTTAAGGTTTGTCGTCGGATATCTAATTGGAAACCATCAAACGAATAAATCATGTCCTATAAGCCACACTCATGGCGCATGATTTATACGAAAAGGCCAAAAATACAAGCCTAGTCTCTAGCAAAAAATACTTCTAAACCTCAAAAGTTTAGAAGTATTAAGTTTGGTGCGATCATGGCGTCAAATAATTATACATATATATGCACAAGAATTTGACGCCAGAAGCCTGTTCAAATCCCACATTCGATGAACTGCCCCGTTAAGAATGATTAGCACACACCAACACCCCATGCTTGGAGGAAACCTTTAGAAAACCATGAGAAAATCATTAAATAGCGTAATTTTACGCTTTGAATCGCCAAAATCAGAATGAAATCAGTTAATTACCCTTAACAAACTTTAAAACTTTTATGTCACATCCCTGTCGCGACACGGTTGGAAACAGGTCTCTGGCGCGCTTAAACTGTCTATGGCTGTAACTGTGACTGCGACTGTGACCGTGTCTATGACCACAAAACCAGTATTATCCGATAACCGAAGATCAAGTCTCGGTTTTTTTCTCCAAGAGGCCCACTGATAATATTGAAATTTCGTAAAGCAGGTAAATGGCTAGGCCCAGAACAATTTGTGTGACCGGGTCTGGCGGCGTTACAAAAGCAGCAAAAGCCGCAATTGCAACGATAGCGTAACGCCGTCCTTTTTTAAGGCTTTGGGCCGAAACAATGCCTGCCCGTCCGAGCAAACTCAAAATTACAGGAAGTTGAAAGGATAAGCCAAAGGCAAGAAATAGCGTCATCGCTAATTTAAGATAATCACTGATTTTCGTTAGCAAATCAATCGACCCGCCACTCGATAACCCCTGTTGTTGGCCCAAAGCAAATTCCATGACATAGGGAAACACGTAAAAAAAGACCAGTGACGCGCCAAGAATAAACAAAATAGGCGAAAGAATAAGATAGGGTAGAAACGCACCGCGCTCGTTTTTATATAGTCCCGGGGCGACAAAGCGATAAACCTGAAAGGCAATCACGGGAAATGCCAAAATCACCCCCCCAAACAAGGCCAGCTTCAACTTAACAAAAAATGTTTCCAAGGGATGGGTCGCGATAATGTTAAGATCAATCCCCGGCAGGTTCTGCTCCGCAAGCCTAGCATTATAGCGTAATATAGCGGTCTGGAATGGCCAGACCAACAGGTCCAGAATTTGGCGAAGAAACGGAATACAGGCAATCGCACCTAAGACAAAGGCCAAAACAATTTTGATAAGCCGCGCGCGCAATTCAACCAAATGTTCCATTAAGGGCGCACGACTGGCGTCAATCTCATCTTCTGGATTCTCAAGCTTTGGATTATCCAGTGATCCTGCACCCATTACGCTTTACCCTTTGGCGTCGTGGTCTTACCCGTTTCGTCTGTCGGAGACTTGCCTTTGGGCGACGATATATCGGTGGCTGTTCTTAATTCATTATCCAAAGCCCGCATATCTTCTGCAAAGGCCTCATCAGATAAATTCTCTAGCTGCCCCATTTTCTTAAGCTCTTCAATTTCACGGCGCATCTCGGCTATCTCATCCTCGGCCCCCATGTCCTCAAAGGCTTGTTTAAACTCGTTTCCCAATGCCCGCATGCGGGCCATAAACTGACCCATAGACCGCATAAGCTTAGGTAGGTCTTTCGGCCCGACGACAATAATCGCCAGCAGCACAAGAACAATCATTTCGGCAAAGCCAAGTTGAGGGATCATATCATGGCCCTTAAGGGCAAAATAACCTAGGTTTTGTCATCCTTTTTAGGCGTAACATTTATAGCTTCTTCCGCCGCGTCTTTCACATCCGCAACTTCGTCTTTCAAACCTTGTTTAAAACTTGTGATACCCTTCCCCATATCTCCCATAATAGAGCTGATTTTACCTTTGCCTCCAAAAAGCAGGACGACAAGCACGAGTACGATAAGTATTTGCCAAGGACCGAGGGCCATAATTTTATTCCTTTATGAACGCCTAGTTTACCCCGTCTGCACAAAAGGTTCAAGCAGGCTTTGAAGTCCCAGATAATAATTTCAGTCCGTATACAAGTAATTCCAGAACTTGTTCTGATGTCTTTCGCACGCCTGTGGAGCGGTCTCAGGTAATAGTTTTGCGCGCGAGGACATCAATTCATATGATAGCAGACAGATACAATGC
>CAZSKN010000005.1:18847-25261 GCA_964607445.1 uncultured Caulobacterales bacterium | reverse complement strand
GATTATACCGCGCTCTATTCGGGTGATCCGTCGTCTTCTGTATCTTCTGCAAGGAAATCCTCGAAAAACTCGGGCTCTTCGATATCTTCAAGCGGATCTTCACCTTCGGTAAGCCCATCTGGCATCATCGGCGACGGCATAGCAAAATCTTTCGGCAGTCGCGGGTCCAGCAAGCCAGCGGCTTTCAGGTCTTCGCGCCCCGGTAAATCTGAAATTTGCTCCAAATTAAAATGGGCCAAAAACCCTTCAGTTGTCCCATAGGTCACAGGGCGTCCCGGCGTGCGACGGCGCCCACGCAACCTTATCCACCCTAACTCCAGTAAAACATCCAATGTCCCTGAAGACACGGCCACACCCCGAACATCTTCAATTTCAGCCCGGGTTGTAGGTTGATGGTAGGCAATAATAGCCAAGGTTTCCAAAGCCGCACGAGAAAGCTTTCGCGGAGTCTCTTTAATATCAACTAAATGGTTTTCTAAATCAGCAGCCGTTTGAAACCGCCACCGTCCAGCCACGCGGATGAGATTTACACCCCGCCCCTGATAATCACGCGTTAATCTGGCCAGTAAAGCGCCGACGTCGCAGCCATCAGGCATTCGTCCCCGCAAGGTCTCTGTGTCAATTGGTTCAACGGCGGCAAAGAGTAAAGCTTCCAATAAACGCAGCTCGGCCTCAACAGTCTCCCCGGAACCTTGCACCCGCAAGCGTTCCGTCAAGCTGATGACACCATTATCAATGCCCTCGGCGGCCTTTTCAACACGATCAGCACTCATGGTCTATCCTTCTCCGACGGCGGGCTTTAGCGTGCCCCTTACATATATGGGTTTAAACGCCTCTGATTGACGTAATTCTAAATCACCGTCTTTGGCGAGTTCTAATCCGGCTAAAAGCGAGCTGGCCAGAATAGATTTTTGCGGAATAGCATCGCTAAAATCACTCTCGGTCGGTAAAAGTCCATCAAGTTCAATCCATCCCGAATGACTATCGCCCAAAGCCTTTACCGCCCGCTTTAATCGATTGCGCGCATCTTCCAAGGACATGACCAAGGGTTTGGGGACTTTATGATTACGAATAGCGGTTTTCGATCGGCTTTCTCCATAGGCGCGTAAAACATCAAAAAGTTCTGCCCCGTATAAAGGCGTCGTACGGGATCTAAGCCCCGCAGCTTGTCCGTGACGAAATACAGCTTGTCCAGTTTGTGGCAAACTGAAAAGACCGTCGGCCGCCCGGCGCATAGCTTCTAATCTTTGTAATCTAAAGGCCAAATGCGCGGCCAATTCATCGGCCTCGGGCATAACCGTTTCATCTTCTGGGCGCGGCAATATCAATCTAGACTTCAGATAGGCCAACCATGAAGCCATAACCAGATAATCCGCAGCAAGTTCTATGCGTAAGTCTTTGGCCGTTTTAATAAAATCAATATATTGCTCGGCCAGTTCCAGAATAGAAATGCGAGTCAGATCAACTTTTTGCTGACGTGCCAACTCCAGCAATAAATGCAATGGGCCTTCATAGCCATCAATATCCAGAAACAGCCCCTGCCCCTCGTCCGCCGCGTCATCTGCGGCTTCAAATTTTAAATCTTCTTGGAAATCATCATTCATTGTCCAGCGTCCCAATCTGGCATAAGATGTCCAAGTTCCAAGATCGCTGATCGACGCTCAAAGTCACTTATATGTTCAGCGCACAGCTCGGCAATTTGAGCCCGGTGAAGAGATCGTCCTGCTAAAGGCCGCGCCCCCTTTGCCACCTCCACCATATCTTTCATCCGGCCTGAACATTGCAAGGCAATATCACATCCGCTCGCCAAGGCGCGGTCTGTTTTACGTTTTAACCCGCCCGACAAAGCTTTCATGTCCAGATCATCCGTCATAACAAGTCCGTCATATCCAATGGTTGCCCGCACTATTTCCAACATTGCCTTACGCGAAATTGTAACAGGCGCACGCGAAATATAACTATAAACAGCATGGGCTGTCATCGCCATAGGGGCTTCGTGTAAAATCCGAAACGGCAGATAGTCAGAACTTTCTAGCATCTCACGGCTCGCCGTAATTTTGGGTAAGGCCATATGGCTGTCGACCTTAGCACGGCCATGACCCGGAATATGTTTAATCACCGGTGCCACCCCTCCTGACATCAAGCCCGCCATAGCCGCATGGGCTAAATCGATAACCGTTTTTGGCGATAATCCCAATGCCCGGTCTGAAATAATCGGATCAGCATTCAATTGTGGAATATCTAAAACCGGCGCGCAATCTGCCGTAATGCCAATTTGTCTTAAATCATCGGCTATCAACCGATAGTTTAAAAAAGCAACCCTCTGGCCGACATTTCTGTTTTTCGCATAAATCAACGCATAATCAGCTCCCGAGGGATATCGACGCCAATGCGGAGGTCGCAAACGCTGGACACGGCCGCCTTCCTGATCGATAAAAACCAGACAATTACGTCCCACACAATCGCGCAAATCACGCGTTAATCGGGAGACTTGTACCGGTGTCTCTATATTTCGCGAAAATAAAATAAACCCCCACGGATTGACGTCCCGGAAAAACGCCGCCTCTCCAGCCGTCAGCTTAGGCCCCGAAAGACCAAATATGACTGCGGAAGGCGTCATCTCTTTGTTACGAAACAGGCTTGTTTTCGGGCTACAAGTTGATCACAAAGATGCGTGGCCGAGGCTTTCTCTCCGAGGCCCGAAATACGTAACCGGTAATAAATGCCTTTATCGCCCAAATCTGCTTCTTTTATATCCGGATAAATTTTATCGGGTAAAAGGCCATCAAAGTCCCGTTCGATCTTCCTCCACATATCCTCTGCGGCGGCGCGCGATCTTACCGAGGCGACTTGCACAACATATGAATCGTCGCCCCCCGTCCCACTTGACCGATTTTGCGAAGCTGAATTAGCAGGCGCAATAGGACGCGCTGGCAAACTGGCCGTTCGGGGTTCTTTTCCTGTTGCCGCCTGCGGGCTGGCAGGTGTGGGGGCTTTTACAATAACATTTGCAGAGTCTGGAATTTGTATAGGCACTTCCGCCGATTTTTGCAGGGTCACATCACCATCAATAGCTTTTCCGTCCATGACTTTATAAATTTCTTTGTTTTGATTCGGTGTAACCTCGCCTCCCGGCGTTTCAGGCCTGACCTTAAATGGCGTTTTATCGGCATTTATTGTCGGCGGAGCCGTCCTATCCCGTGTCCCAGGCTGATAAACATTGAAGATAACGAGTGCGAGAACGAGCAAAAACCCTGACGCTACAATCAATAGCACCATCGCCCGTCGGCTCGATTGCTCTTGAACGTCAAAAGGTCGGTTTGCCTGATGCATTGTCATGTCTGGATCAAAACTATCCTGCGGAACCTGTGGTTTTTGTGTCATAATACCCTTCATCACGTTGGCGCCGGAATACACATCACGCTGATTCGTATGTACAATCTAGCAGAGTTAAATGCGAATGAGCCAAAAATGCGCAGTCCGCTTGGGCATAGTTAATAAAAGATTATAAATAGCCCGTTACCGAAAACAATTTTTTATGCTCTGCAATCGCAAATGTGTCTGTCATACCCGCAATATAATCACATATAACGCGGGCGGTATATGTTGTCTGGGGCCCATCACATTTACGTCGTAAATCTGTCGGTAAAATCTCGGGATCCGTAATAAATAACTCGAAAAGTTCACTCACAACGCGTGTGGCTTGCCCCATCATGCGGTTTACTTTGTAATGTTTATACATGTTTTCATATAGAAAATCGCGAAGGGGACCTTCCTGAACCCGAAACCCGTCACTAAAGTCGACAACAGCGCGGTTTAAGCCCCGCACGTCATCGGCATTTTGCGGATTATGTTGGGATAGTCTTTGCCGCGTTTCTGCCAAAACATCCGAAACCATAAACCCTATTAAATCCCGCACAGCTTCATGAATGAGCCTATCCTCGGATATATCCGGATAACGTCGAGCCACATCAGCAAAGACACGCCCGACAATCGGAACTTCGCAAATATCGCGCACAGAAAACAACCCCGCCCGTAGCCCGTCGTCAATATCATGATTATTATAGGCAATATCATCAGCAATCGCAGCGACCTGGGCTTCAGGCCCGGCAAATGTGTCCAACTCTAGGCGCTGCCAATTATCTAGATTTCGAATTGCCCAAGGCAAGCCAGCCACATCTTCGGGCGCAGCAATAAGAGGGCCATTATGCTTGGCGATGCCTTCCAACGTCTCCCATGTCAGATTAAGCCCGTCAAATTCAGCATATCGCCCTTCAAGCGTTTCAACAATCCGCAATGTCTGGGCATTATGATCAAACCCGCCATAAGCCTGCATCCCTTCCTGCAATGCGTCTTCTCCGGAATGCCCAAATGGCGGATGCCCTAAATCATGCGCTAAGGCCAGACATTCTGCGAGATCCTCATCAAGGCCAAGCACACGCGCAATTGAGCGCGCAATTTGCGAGACTTCCAGTGAATGGGTCAATCGTGTGCGGTAATAATCCCCCTCATGCGATACGAAGACTTGTGTTTTCCCTTTTAGACGTCGAAACGCGCTTGAATGAATGATACGGTCTTTATCACGTTGAAAAGACGTGCGTTCCGAACTCGACGGTTGCTCGATGCGGCGACCCCGGCAATGTGTCGGGTCAGAGGCATAGACCGCCCGTGGTCGTATAGACGAAAATGTAACCATTCTATCTTACCTTGCCCTTTAAATCCGTTGGTTTAGGCCTTATATAGGGATTCACTTTAAAGGATAGCCGCATGTCTGACATTTCAGTTTCTGATATTTCGGTGTCTCTTAGCGCCTCTGCGGCCAAACAAATTAATAAGATTATGGCCAAACAAGGCCTTGAGCAGTTCTTACGTGTGGCCGTCGAAGGCGGCGGCTGTTCAGGCTTTCAATATACATTCGGTTTCGCCGATAGCCCGAACGCTGACGACATCATTATTGAACGCGACGGCGCACGCGTGCTTGTTGATGATGTCAGTCTCGGTTTTCTTGAAGGATCTGAGATTGATTACGTCAATGAGCTTATCGGCGCTGCCTTCAAAATCCACAATCCCAATGCGGTAGCCGCCTGCGGTTGCGGGACAAGCTTTTCGGTTTAGAACCGTTAGATCGAGTTCACCTTAGAAACTACGGGTCAACCATAAACGGGCCTCGACGTCAGGCGAGGATTGGGTCAAGCCAAATAAAGGTCCCAAAAATAAAGATACATTATTGGCCAAAGGCGTGGCGAAAAATGGTCCGATCGTATGGCTTTGACTCCGCAAACTGCCGATTGAACCCGTATTACCGTAATTATTAAAAAGCTCGACACCTATAGTTTTCTTATCCTGCAAACGTCGTGAGATTTGAAACCGGCTTTGCAGGTTGACACCGTCACGTGCCGTCGAACCCAATTCAACTGCTGTGAGCGCCAATGCACGCAATCGCCACCCCTCGCCCAGATCAAATTGATTGATAAAGTTCAACCCCAGTTGCTCGGCGCGACTGTCCGGGCGCAGACGCGCATCAAATCTGAACCCGTGCTGATGGCGGTCATCATCATCAGATAATTCGTAAAAGACTTCCCCTTGCAGAAAATCAAAGTCCACATCATTTTCGGCCGTATTACGAATTTGTCCGACAATTCTCCACATGAGGTCGCCATTCACAGCTTTCTGATAATGCAAGCGGCTGGCATGTCGGACATCATCATCTCTATCCGGATTTACCGCCACACGTAATTGCAAAGATTCATGCCCTTGATTGACCGTCGGTGGAAAGACGCCGCCTGTATTTTGTGCCCAAGCCTTAGCCCCTCCTAAAACCGCCCACACAGATATCGCCCAAATGACTATCCAGACGAGATCGGTCATTCGCAATTTAATCCATATATGCATCTTTAGCTCTCCTATGCCACGCCAAGAGCCAAAGGAGATATTAAACGCTCCCGCCAACTCAAACATTCAACTCAAGCGCCAATTTGGGCGCTTTAAAAAAACCTGTTTTAATTTCGATCATGCCATAAGTCACTTGATATTTGCGAATTTTATATCTGAGGCATATATAATTGATTTTTTCAAACAGGTACTGGCACAAACGCTGAAACCTTGTTCATGACGCCGCGATTTAAAGAAACTGTTTAATAGGCCTTGTTAAACAATTATGCCAAAACGCAATGCTAACAGAGAAAGGCATATCGCATATCAGTGGTAACTTTAACGATCTGCCGGCGCGCGTCCCTGTTTCCTTGCCAGTAGCGTTCTTCGTTACAACTTGATAAGGCTCGTCATTCATCGGGATTTGAACAACTCGGTAGGTCAGGATGTATACATCACCAAGAAATAAAAATACATCACCAAGAAACAAAAGAACAAATCATAAACATTTATTGACATGAGCGTTGTAACCTTGCATGGATA
>CAZSKN010000005.1:10001-18747 GCA_964607445.1 uncultured Caulobacterales bacterium | reverse complement strand
AAAAGAACAAATCATAAACATTTATTGACATGAGCGTTGTAACCTTGCATGGATAAAATCCCTTAAATCACCGCGAAAGTCTGATGTGCCTAAGCCATCCAATATATTTGTCTGTCAGTCTTGTGGTTCTGTCCACGCGAAATGGGCCGGGCGCTGTGATGCTTGTGGGGAATGGAATACACTTGTCGAGGAAGCCACACATCAAACCGCCAAAACCGGCGGCAAACGCAAGAAAACACGCGGGATAGATTTCGTTGGTCTGGGCGGCGAGAGTCCTGACCTGCCGCGTATGAAAACCGGAATAGACGAGTTTGACCGGGTGACAGGCGGCGGACTTGTTCCCGGGTCGGCCTTATTGGTCGGCGGGGATCCCGGCATTGGGAAATCGACACTCCTGCTCCAAGCCACGGGTAAACTGGCCAAAAGCGGCATTAAGACCGCATATATTTCCGGTGAGGAAAGCACAGGGCAAGTCAGGCGACGCGCCAAACGTCTCGGTCTGTCAAACCAACCCGTCTCATTGGCAGCAGAAACCTCTCTCGGTCATATTCTTGACGGTTTGATGGCGGAAAAACCAGATGTGGTAATTATCGATTCCATTCAAACCCTCTGGTCTGATCAACTGGCCGCAGCGCCCGGCACGGTCGCGCAAGTACGCGTGTGCGCCCAAGAACTAACGCGATTTGCCAAAAAACGCGGGGCCGCGGTTATTTTAGTTGGACATGTGACCAAAGACGGACAAATTGCGGGCCCGCGCGTTGTTGAGCATATGGTTGACGCTGTGCTTTATTTTGAAGGCGATCGGGCTCATCAATTCCGGATTTTGCGCGCCCATAAAAACCGTTTCGGCCCAACCGATGAAATCGGCGTCTTTGAAATGCGCGATAGCGGCCTATCTGAAGTCCCAAATCCATCCGCGCTTTTTCTCGATGGTCGCGGCGATAGCGCCAGCGGCGCGGCTGTTTTTGCAGGACTTGAAGGCACGCGCCCCGTCTTGACTGAAATCCAGGCCCTTGTCGCCCCTGCGGCTTTCGGGACACCACGCCGCGCAGTCGTCGGCTGGGATAGCGGTCGGCTCGCTATGGTGCTCGCAGTGCTAGAAGCGCGTTGCGGTGTGAGTTTTGCCGGCAAAGACGTTTATCTCAATGTCGCAGGGGGATTGCGCATTCATGAACCCGCGGCTGATCTGGCAGTAGCGGCCGCGATCACCTCCTCTGCATTTGACGTCGCACTGCCTTCAGACGCAGTCGTCTTTGGCGAAATTAGCCTATCGGGCGATGTTCGCGCCGTCGGACGTACCGAATCCCGGCTTAAGGAAGCCTCGAAATTAGGCTTCACACGGGCAATCGCCCCTGTAGCTTTACAAAAAAATGACAAAAAAACGACCTCATCACTGCCAATAATTGCAATCAAGGCTTTGCCTGACCTCATAGGACGTGTAGAGGAAGCTCACCAAGGCACTCGGGATTACGATTCCATATGGGCGCCATGATTGAATAATGGTTATCAGCCTCATGAGGCGACATCATAGGTAATCGATATGAGCATAGGCCCCTGGGTTTTTAATGGCTTCGACATTGTCGTTTTGCTGGTTGTAATTATATCCATGCTTATGGCGGCATCTCGCGGCCTGTTTCGGGAACTTATATCCATTGCCGCGCTTGTCATAGCTGGCGCGCTTGCGCTGTTTGTATTTGGACGTTTCCGGTTTGCCGCTCAGGATTTTATCAAGCCCAGTTGGCTGGCTGACGGCGCGCTGGGATTGGGTACATTTGTTTTTGGCTATATGTTTGTCGTCTTTCTCCTGAGCGGGGTGGTAAAATCGCTCAAGGGTAAAGATGTTGGCTTGCTTGATCGCCTGTTCGGGGCTGGATTTGGCGGTGCGCGCGGCTTGCTAGTCGCAGCTTTGTTTACAATGGTCGCCACGGCCTCTTACCGTGAAGGCCAAGCGGCGCAAAATTTCAAAGCTCGTGTTTTACAAAATCAGGGTACGCTCTCGCCAGATGTGTTAGACAATGCACCAAAAGATGTGCGCGAATGGTTAGAAAAGCCGCCCCCGGAACTTCCACGGTTTTTACAAGGCTCGACACTTTATCCTATATTGGATAGAATTGGAGACGGCTTGCGAGCTTTACCCTTTACCAAAGTCCAGACTGCGGCGGATAAGCTTCGAACAGGTGACATTAATCACATTCTTGAAGGTCTATCGGAATGAATATGCATAACCCCACAGCCTATTTTGACCCTGATGCGGATAAGATCAAAGACGAATGCGGCGTCTTTGGTATTTTCGGCATGGACAATGCCGCGTCACTTACAGCCTTAGGACTGCATGCTCTCCAGCATCGCGGGCAAGAAGCCTGCGGTATTGCCAGCTATGACGGTAAAAAATTCCACACCGAACGCCATCTTGGACTAGTTGGGGATAATTTCACGGGGGCAGACCCGTCTGAACGCCTAAAGGGTCATGTGTCTATCGGCCATGTCCGGTATTCTACGGCGGGTGAAACCGTTCTTAGAAATGTCCAACCGCTATTTTCAGAACTCCACACAGGCGGCTTTGCGCTCGCACATAATGGCCATATCACAAATGCCTTCACCATTCGCGAACAATTGGTAGAAGACGGCGCCATTTTTCAAAGCACATCGGATACAGAAGTTGTCATTCATTTGGTGGCTCGCGCCCGTACAGGGCAATTTATTGACCGCTTCATCAGCGCTCTGCGCCGTATAGATGGTGGCTTTGCCTTTGTCGGCATGACAAATGACCAACTTATCGGCGCGCGCGACCGTCTGGGTATTAGGCCTTTGCTTATCGGTCGATTAGGGGACAGCTATCTGTTAGCCTCAGAAACCTGCGCGCTAGATATGATAAATGCGGAATTCATTCGCGAGGTCGCCCCCGGGGAAGTTGTTGTGATTAATTCCGACGGCATTCGCTCCTTTAGAGCCTATCCAAAAACGCAATCGCGACCTTGTATCTTTGAATTTGTTTATTTCGCCAGACCGGATTCCATTGTCGGGGGCAAGAGCGTTTATCAAGTCCGCAAACGTATGGGGCGTAAATTAGCCCAAGAAACACCAGCCGATGTCGATGTCATCATTCCGGTGCCTGACAGCGGTGTCCCTGCAGCTATCGGATTTGCCCAAGAAACCGGCATTCCGTTTGAACTGGGCATTATCCGTAATCATTATGTCGGACGTACTTTTATTCAACCCACGCAACAAATTCGCGATATGGGTGTTCGCCTTAAACACTCGGCTAATCGCGCCATGATTGAAGGCAAGCGCGTGTTACTGGTAGATGACTCGATTGTACGCGGAACAACGTCGACAAAAATTGTCCGTATGATAAAGGCCGCTGGTGCTAAGGAAGTTCATTTCAGATCCGCCTCGCCCCCGATTAAATATCCCGATCATTACGGCATAGATATGCCGACCTCAGAAAAATTAATCGCCGCGAATTATAGCCTGGACGCCATGACGCAAATGTTAGAAGTAGATAGCCTCGGCTTTCTGTCGATCAAAGGGCTGTATTGGGCCATGGGAGAAGAATACCGCGAAGAGGATACGCCGCAATATACAGATCACTGTTTTACCGGACAATATCCGACCCCGCTTATAGATCGTGACCGGAAAATATTGGGCAATAATTCCTCACAATTATCATTTCTGGTGGAGGTCGCCTAGGTCGTGGCGCTCAAACCTCTTTCCGGACGTATTATTTTAGTCACAGGGGCCTCGCGCGGCATTGGCTATGCCTCTGCGGTCGCCATGGCCAAAGACGGCGCCCATATTATAGCCCTCGCGCGCACCCAAGGCGGGTTAGAGGATCTTGACGATGTCATTAAATCCCACGGCGGTGAGACAACATTGGTTCCGATGGATTTAAAAAATGTCGAGGCCATTGATAAGCTAGGGGAGATTATCAATACGCGTTGGGGACGGCTAGATGGTCTATTTGCCAATGCAGGTGTACTGGGTGACATCACGCCAGCACCCCATTTAAAGCCCGATGTTTTTGACACTGTTATGGCGATCAATATGACGGCGAATTACCGTTTGATACGCTCACTTGATCCGTTATTACGCGCGTCCGACGCGGGACGGGCCGTGTTTGTAACCTCATCTGTTGCGCGCACACATAGAGCCTATTGGAATGTTTATGCCGCCAGCAAAGCGGCGCTTGAAACCTTTGCGCTGTCTTATGCCGAGGAAATTTCAGTTACAAATCTCGCCGTTAATCTTCTAGACCCTGGCGGTATGCGAACCGCTATGCGCGCCAAAGCCATGCCCGGTGAAGATGCAAGCACATTGCCGGATCCGAAAGACATAGCCCCGCTTGTTGCCGAGATGCTGTCACCTGATTATGATAAAAATGGTACTTTGGTCAAATTTCAACAGACCTCTTATTACAAAGCTTGATGCGAGCGTTATACAGGGCTAAAGCGCGTTTTCGTCTAAAAATCTATCTACAAACACTAAATATTGGTCGCGGTAACAATCACGTTCCATCATAAGCTCGTGCAAAGCTCCGGCTACAACATGGAATTTCGCCCCCGCCCCTCGGGCAAAACGTTGATTAGAGGCCGGGTCCACAATCGGATCCGCCCCCGCAGCCACAATCAAACACGGAACTTTTAACTTGTCGGCATTGCGATTGACATAGGCCATGGATTTGAGAGCCGCACTTATCCACCCGAAAGACGGCGGGCCGACGCGCAAACGGTCTTCAGTTTGAAAATAGGAAGCCCAATGATCATACCGAACGCGGTCTGACGTTAATTTATTAATCTCAAACGGAACAGGCAGGCCTTTACGTTGTTTTTGAAACGGAAGGTTTTTCGTTCGTAATCCGAGCCATGACAAGCCTCTGATAACTTCACGTAATATAGGGGTATCCAATTCAAAAATCCCCAGCATGGGCGCACTACAAATCACCGCATGCGGATTTATGGCCCCGGACAACACAGATTGTAAAACAATCGTACCCCCCATCGAATGTCCCATCAGTATATGAGGTTTGGGTAATAAGGGTAAAAATGACTGCATCGCAAAGGCGAGGTCATCCGCATAATCTTGAAAGTCCCGAACATAGCTAATGAGCCTGTCGGGCACCATACGGTCTGACAATCCCTGCCCGCGCGGGTCTACCATCAACACCGTATAGCCACGCTGGGTTAAATCCGCGATTGTCTCAAGATATTTTTCTATAAATTCAGTGCGTCCCGGTGAAAATATGATAGACCCTCTCGGCGCATCTATGCCCGCACAAGCCAGCATCACCCGCAAGCGTAAATCACCATGTTGCAGATAATAAGGATGAGCACGCGTCTCAAGACCGGCCGGCAGTGGCCGTCCATGAGGCCGAATAAATTCAGCGTCTTCGAAATCCGGTTTAATTAGTCCGATTATCGCCTCCCATTACACCCCGTAACGAAAATGGGGGCCTCAAATGAGACCCCCAAAATCAAAATGAAATAGACTTACATAGAACTAAAAATACTCTGTAATCCCATCGCCACAGACATATCGCCCGCGACTTTTAATTTGCCTGACATAAACGCCATCATCGGGTCAAGATTACCTTCTGCCAAAGAGATAAAATCTTCTTTTGTGACAGAGATTGTGCAATCGGCATCTTTGTCATCCGTTGTAGCTTCTTGGCCTGACGCATGCACAACCCCGTCATCTCCAAAATCAAATTTAACCGACTTATCGAGACCACCAGATTTACCGAGTGCCTCCGTCATTTTCGTCGCGATTTCTGCAATATCCATGATGTCTCCTTTTCAATATGCAACTTGTTGCATCTTATATGGTATGAAATGCCCCAAACTACCAGTTTTTTTTACAATAGCCTGCATAGGCTAGAGTTGATTAAAGCGGTTTTTTAAACTTCAAGGTGGCGCGATCGCTTTCGCCTATGTTTTTATAGCCCTGCGCATCAAACTCATCTTTATCCGGATCGTCATCCTTTGGTAAACGCGAGCGCGGTGGCAATGTCCACACGCCGTAAGGGTGATCGGCCGTATCTCGCGGATTCGCATTCACTTCGGACCCCCCTATAAATTCAAAACCGGCATCGGCCGCTAATGCTTTCATATAGCTTTCTTGAACATATCCCGTATTACCTCTTGGGTTTTGCGTTGCTGATTCAGGCAAACGATGTTCAACAATACCTAATATTCCGCCCGGTTTTAAGGCGTCATAAAACGCTTTAAACGCCTCATTTTCAAATCCACCCCCCATCCAATTATGTACATTTCTAAAACTTAATACAATATCTTGGCTGCCAGATGGGGCGATTTCATAGCTATCTTTATAAAAAGAGCCATAGTCTATATTTCCATAAACCTCCGTATCGGCATATTTTTCTTTATACCCCTCTACACGTTTTGCAGCGCGCTCGCTCAGGCTAGCAGGTAAAAGCACAGCCCGGTATGTTCCCTGATTTTCTGAAAGGTAAGGCGCGATCACATCCGTATACCAACCCGGCCAGATTTCAGTCACTTTTTTTCCGGGGCCAACCTCAAAAAACTCTAATGTTTCAAGGGGATGGCGGAAAACATCACGTGCAGATGCTTCGGCACGACGAGGATGTGAAATCACCGATGCCAATGTTACGGGCGCAGAGATTTCAGCCGGAGCAGGAGCCGTCGGTGTTGATGCCGTTTTATCTTTAGGCGCACAAGCCGCTAGCGTTAAGGCACTCGCCGATAGTGCCGTTAGGATTGAAGTTTTTAATGTTTGCATGGTCGCCTCTTGTAAAATTGATCTCCTCAATGCGGCAAAAACAACACGGGGGCAAGGATTTGCGAACTCTTGACGTTCACAAATTCGTGCCTACCTGACTCGATGAGACGCCGTTTTGGGTCTCATAACCAACGGTCGCTCGATATGAGGGCCACGCATAACATAGCTATTAAGGATGTTAAAATGAGAACTTATGATTTTACCCCGCTTTACCGGTCATTTGTCGGATTTGACCGCATGGCAAATTTGATCGACGCTGCCACGCAAACACAGAATACGGCGTCAACCTACCCGCCCTATAATGTCTCGAAAATCAGCGAAGACGACTACCGGATAGAATTGGCTGTAGCTGGATTTGACGCCACAGAGTTAGAGATTGAGAGCCATCAAAATGTCCTCAAAATCACTGGACGACGAACGCAAGACACTGATGACGAAGCCAATGACAATACACAGCAATACCTCCACCGCGGCATTGCCGAACGCGGGTTTGAACGCAGTTTTCAACTTGCAGATCATGTGTTCGTAGACGGCGCCGACCTTAGAAACGGCCTCTTAGTGATCGCATTGAAACGGGAATTACCGGATGCTTTAAAGCCCCGGAAAATATCCATCGGTCAAACTAAAGAAAAGTTAATAACGCAGAAACCTTCTCGTAAAGGCAAAGCTGCGTAATACAGATGTCAGACGTGTAGATTTGTCCTCTCCCCTGGGACGCAATCCACAACTGACCGCGACGTCGCAAATCCCTCCCTTCAATGCGACGTCGCACCCTTAACCGAAACGGGCGAAAAACTCTGCATTGATCCGAAAGGCCGTTTCGGCGCCTTCGCCGATAACCGTATCGATACCAGCCTCTTGCAACAAGGCAGCGCCACGCCAATGCACACGCGGATCGGGATCAATCACCGCAATCACACATCGTTTAATCCCGGCATCAATCAAGGCCGATGCGCAGGGCGCGGTTTGACCGTAATGTGAACAGGGTTCCAATGTGACATACACCTCGGCGTCTCTGGCCTGTTCGCCGGCAACTTGCAGCGCATTGGCTTCGCCGTGAGGACGCCCCCCGTCCGATGTTACGCCCTCTGCAATGATAGCACCGTTTTTGACAATCACGCAGCCCACCGACGGGTTTTCAGCTGTTCGCCCCTGTTGCGCCCACGCAAGATCCAAAGCGCGCGCCATAAATTTGGCATCATCGCGCATAAATCTTACGCCGATTTAAATTCAGGCAAATCTTTAGCCCGTTTTTTATCGAGATAGCGCGCAGATTTTACAACGAGTTTACGCGCTTCGAGGTCAATTAAAAGCGGATTGCCCGTTGGAAATTCGAACCCCGGAATATCTGCATCCGAGACATTGAATATTCTTTTCATCAAGGCTCTCAAAGAGTTTCCATGCGCCGAAACAATTACATTAGACCCTGCCGATATAAACATCATGATTTGCGCTTCAAAATACGGCAAAACCCTTTGCGTCGTCATTTTCAAACTCTCGCCGACAGGTAAATCAGTCGGTGTAATTCCGGCATATTTCGGGTCATGGGACGGATGAAATTCATTCTTTAGGTCAATTTGAGGCGGCGGCACATCGAAACTCCGTCGCCAAATATGAACTTGCTCATCACCATGTTTGTCTCGCGTCTCTTGCTTGTTCAACCCCGTCAATCCGCCGTAATGGCGCTCGTTCAAACGCCAATCTTTCGTGACAGGAATATGCATTTGTTCTAGGGCTTCCAGTGTCAGCCAGAGAGTTTTGATAGCGCGTTGTTGATAGCTGGTAAAACCAATATCAAACCGAATATCTTCTTTAGCTAATAATTTGCCTGCTTTTTTCGCTTCTTTAACGCCGGCTGGCGTCAAGCCAACATCCACCCAGCCTGTAAAGCGGTTTTGCAAATTCCATTCAGATTGTCCATGGCGGACAAGTACAAGTTTTGTCATTCTAAAATTTCCTAATCAAATTTGAGGATACTATGGAAGGGCTT
>CAZSKN010000005.1:0-9901 GCA_964607445.1 uncultured Caulobacterales bacterium | reverse complement strand
CCTATTTAAAGTATACGGTTTTAGGTCAGTTTACATCCTCGTCCGGGTTCATCCGATCGTAGTGAGAGATTAATGCGCGTCATTCCAATTAAGAGCGGCATGAGATTCGACCACAAGTGGAACTGAAATCTTAACCGCCGGTAATGGGGCTTTTTCCATTGTGGAAATGACAATAGCCTGCAAAGCTTCCGCCTGCGTTTCCGGAACTTCAAAGACCAATTCATCATGTACTTGTAAGAGCATACGTGCACCTTCAATATCTGCTATCGCATTTGGCATACGAATCATAGCCCGTCGTATTACATCCGCCGCTGCGCCCTGAATAGGCGCATTAATGGCTTGACGTTCGGCAAAGCCTCGTACCGCCTGATTGCGGTCTTTAATACCTTTAATATGGCATTTACGTCCAAATAGAGTTTTGACATACCCATATTCGCGTGCTTCGTCTTTGGCCGCGTCCATATAGGCTTTAATACCCGGAAATTTCTCGAAATAGCTCTTGATATAATCCGAGGCCTCGCTGCGTGAAATCCCGAGATTATTTGCCAAACCAAAAGCCGATATACCGTAGATAATACCAAAGTTAATGGCTTTGGCCCGACGACGCGTGGCCGGATCCATATCATCCAAACTTATATCAAACATTTCACTCGCCGTCAGAGCGTGAATATCAACCCCGTCGGCAAAGGCTTGTTTCATTGTCGGCAAATCCGCAACATGCGCCAATAATCTAAGTTCGATTTGGGAATAATCAGCCGCAATTAATACATGGCCGGGTTCCGCGACAAATGCATCCCGTATTTTTCGTCCGTCTTCCGTACGAATTGGGATATTTTGCAAATTCGGGTCTGAAGACGAAAACCGTCCGGTGGTGGTCGCGGCCAAGGCATAGCTTGTATGAACGCGCTTTGTCACCAGGTTTATCTGCTCAACGAGGGCGTCTGTATATGTAGATTTAAGTTTTGCAAAATGCCGCCAGTCCAGAACAATTTGCGGCAAAGCTTCGCCTGTCGCCGCCAGATCTTCCAGCACGCCCGCCCCAGTCTGCCATGCGCCAGTCTTGGTTTTTTTACCCCCCTTCAAGCCCATCTGGTCAAATAAAATCTCCCCCAATTGCTTGGGAGAACCCAAATTGAACGGAGCCCCCGCCAGTTCATGGGCTTGCGCTTCCAGCCCAGCCATCTTTTGGGCAAAATCCCCTGACAAGCGTGCCAATACGGTTCGGTCGACTTTAATGCCCTGATTTTCCATATTTGCGACAATCGCCGGAAGGCCGCGTTCCAAATTTTCATAGACAGTTGCCACATGTTGTGCGCCGAGTTTCGGTTTTAAAAATTTCCAAAGCCGCAAGGTCACATCCGCATCTTCAGCGGCATAAGGGGTCGCCTCTGCCAGTGGAATTTGATCAAAGGTTTTTTGCTTTTTTCCGGTTCCGGCAATTTCTTTAAAGCTGATAGGTTTATACCCGAAATACAGGTTCGAGAGATAATCCATGCCGTGTCCGTGCAGACCGCCTGCCAAGGCATAAGATATCAACATTGTATCATCATAAGGCGCAGGATGTAAGGCACGCCCCCCGCCCTCATAACGCTGAAACACGCCAAGGTCATATTTGAAATTCTGCCCGACTTTCAATACACCTTCAGCATGCAATAAAGGTTCTAGAATATCTAAAGCCCGTTGGAAGTCGATTTGTTCGGGCACATCCTCCCCCAGCAAATCTTCCTCACCTCTATGACCTAATGGTATATAGCACGCTTCATTATCGGCTACGGCCAAACAGACCCCAACGAGATTGGCGGCGGCGCTATCCAAGCTATCTGTTTCAAGATCAACCGCAATAACGCCGGTTTCAAACCCGCGCTCTACCCAATGGTTTAAACGCGCTTCGGATTGAACACATTCATATTTAGATCTATCAAAGACAACATTCTCCGGAGATGATCTCTCCCCCGGTGTTTCGAAACTGGGTACACTGTCATCGCGGCGCAAACCATCCGTTGCGCCCTCCCCCAAGGCCGCACGCACACGCGCGGTTAATGTTCGAAAAGTCATTCGAGCCAGAAAGTCAAACAAAACCTCTATATCCGGATCAGAAACAGCAAAGTTCTCTAGGGGCACATCAAGCTCGACATCCGTTTTCAATGTGACCAACTCTCGCGAAATCCGGGCCTTATCGGCATGTTCGATTAATTTCTCACGACGACCTTTTTGCGGAATTTCGCCTGCCCGCGCCAGTAATGTGTCCAAATCTCCAAATTCATTTATCAAAAGCGCAGCGGTTTTTACACCTATACCCGGAACGCCCGGCACATTATCGACACTATCTCCCGCTAGCGATTGAATATCTATGACCTTATCCGGGCCCACCCCAAATTTCGCTTGGCACTCGGCAAAACTCATGGTCTTGTTTTTCATAGTATCGACCATTGTGATCTTATCGGAAATAAGCTGCATTAGGTCTTTATCAGAGGATATAATCGTTACCCGAGCCCCTCTGGTTTCGGCTTGACGGGCATAGGTCGCAATCAAATCATCAGCTTCAAATCCGGTCTTTTCAACGGCGGCAGCGCCAAAAGCGCGGGTAGCCTCTCGCGTGAGCGGAAATTGCGGAATTAAATCTTCGGGTGTTTCCGACCGGTTCATCTTATATTCGGGATAGATATCGCTACGAAAAGTCCTGCCACTGGCATCAAAAATTACGGCGAAATGTGTGGGCCGGTCAGCGTCATTTTGATCTCGTAATAGTTTGAACAACATATTGGAAAATCCGGCAACCGCACCGATCGGCAAGCCGTCGGTTTTCCGCGTTAGGGGCGGCAAGGCATGATAAGCCCGAAATATATATCCCGACCCGTCAACAAGCACGACATGTGATTCTGTATCAATCGGTGCTGAAGCTGACATATATATCCTTGAAATTCCTAGTTTCGTTTTCTTTTGCGCGCCGATGCGCAGTATTTCAAGGGTTTGCCAAAATTTTGCCACACATTTTTTATTCAGCCTGTATATAATGTGTACAACATACAGGCAGCGCATAGATTTATGCGGTTGTAATTCGGGTTTAGGGGAAAAATGTGTATCAAGATATTGATGATCCACAGGAAAACGGCACGTCTTTACCACCCATGCCTTCAAGGCGGATAAAATTATGGATCTGGCTTGTTTTGCTCGTGCTGGCCGGCAGCGTGATAGCTTACGTCGCTCTAAGCTCATATCCAAAGGCGACACCGCCCGAAAATCCAACCGAGCTTTCAGAAACCAACGCCTACCGCGCCGCCATTACCGAAGCGTCCGCCCCTCTGCGACGCGCACGATTACAAGATTTTCGCAGCACCTTTGCAAGCTCGACCCGCCTCAGAGCGGTAAATGCACAGCTCTCCGTTCTTAACACCAAGGAATCAGAGCGCTGGTCGCGCGTCACCCATATCCTATTTGATCCCGAAAGCTCCCGATTGGATAAGTTAATTGCACTGGACCAATATGAAAAAGACTGGGGGCCCTCTTTTCTGGGAGGACGGGATACTGAAATCAAAAGCTTGCGCGAAACGCTGAATAGGGACACACTCGCCCCGCCCAGCCGGAAGCTGGAAGACAGTCAAAGTCCGATTAATAAAACCATAAAAGATACCGAACTCGCCGGTGGCCCTGTTATACGCTCTGGCCCGCCTCCACGTCTTATAACGCCCCCTCCCGTCATAAGACCTCAACGCGCCAGTGTTGTTGTACCTCCGAAAGTCCGTCGTAACGTCAAGCCACGTTATCCGCGACGGGCGCAACGCAAAGGGATCGAAGCCGTTGTGACCTTGAACCTTTCCATTGACAAAAATGGGCGTGTAGCTGTGGCGCAATTAATCTCGGTTGACGCGCGTAATTATCATAAAGATTTCGTCCGCTCGGCGCAACGCGCAGCGCGGCGCACCCGCTTCTTCCCGCAAACTGTGCAGGGCCAACCCCAAGCCGTTAACAATGTTCGCAAACGATATCGTTTTGCCTTAAACCCCTAAGACTGTTCAAACAGGTCAATGATCGCTAGACACTACCGCATCATCCAGACGGAAAATCTGATCGCAATATTTGCACACGACCTCTGTGCCGACTCCCATATCCAGCCATATTTTAGGATGTCCCAGCGCGCCACCGCCGCCATCACACGCAATCCGTCGTTTTGTTATAATAATTGCATTGTCTGGGTTTGACATTCTACCATCCCGAATTATGAATCTTAATCACACGTCTCATATGGGACGTCAAAACAAAGGTCAATCTTTCCATGTCATCACAAATCCCTGCTGATGTTACGCCATCTTCTTTGTCCGAAGCGACGTCCTATGCCGCGACTCCGGCCATTGAAATAAACGGCCTTAAAAAAACCTATGCCAAAACCCGAAAATCAGAGGCTAAAACCGCACTTAAAGGTGTGGATTTAACGATACCGCAGGGCTCTATATTTGGTCTGTTAGGACCCAATGGAGCCGGAAAGTCTACCTTAATAAATATCCTCGCTGGGCTAGTTATAAAATCTTCCGGCAATGCCAAAATATGCGGGTTCGATATCGACACCCAAACCCGCCAAGCGCGTGCCTCTATTGGTGTTGTGCCCCAAGAAATTACGATGGATGTATTTTTCACCCCGTTTCAAGCGCTAGAATTACAAGCCGGATATTACGGCGTTCCAAAATCAGAACGTCGCAGCGACGAAATATTGGACGCGTTAGGTTTATCCGACAAACGCAATGCATATGTTAGACAATTATCCGGCGGAATGAAACGCCGTTTGCTGATCGGCAAAGCCCTCGTACATACTCCGCCTGTTTTGATTTTAGATGAGCCCACAGCCGGTGTCGATATTGAACTCAGACGACAGCTTTGGGCCTATGTTGAAGAACTTCACGCGCGCGGAACAACCATTATCCTGACGACGCATTACCTCGAAGAAGCCGAAGCACTTTGCGATAAAATCGCGATCATTCACCAAGGTGAAATCGTTGCAAATGACGATAAGACGACGCTGTTATCACGCTTGGATCAACGCAAAATCATTATATCTCCGACGACCCCTCTCGCCGCGATTCCCAAGGCGCTGACGCCGCTAAATGCCCAGTTAAGACCGGATGGCAATATTGCGATTAACTACCGCTCGGGGACCGATAATATTTCAGATGTCCTCACTGTTGTTAATGCCTCCGGGATTTCAATATCCGACCTTCGAACCGAAGAACCTGATCTGGAAGATGTATTCATGTCCCTGACCTATAGCGCGCAAACATCCTCGACGCCCTCCCAATAACGACATTCAACATATGTATCACGCAGTAAAGACATTCATATGACACAAACACAGGATAATCGCGTTTTAAAACATTTGGGATGCCGCTATCCGATTATCCAAGCCCCGATGGGATGGATAGCCCGCAGCCCTCTGGCCTCTGCGGTTTCAAATGCAGGTGGTTTTGGCATTATTGAAACTTCGTCCGGGGAACTCGAAAACTGCCGAGCCGAAATCGCGAAAATGCCGAGCCTAACGGATAAACCCTTTGGCATTAATTTACCGCTTTTATTTATTAAAGACCCCAGCATTATTGATATGGTTATCAATTCGGGCGTAAAATTCGTTACCACCTCCGCCGGTGATCCGTCAAAATATATTGACGCCTTAAAAGGCGGTGGACTGACAGTATATCACGCCGTCCCCAATCTCGCGGGCGCTATGAAAGCCGCACATGCTGGAGTTGACGGTCTAGTCGTCGAAGGTACAGAAGGCGGCGGGTTTAAGAACCCTGAAGAAATCGGCCTACATGTACTAATTCAGGCTATCCGGCGCGAAATCGATCTGCCGATAATTGCCGCTGGTGGTATTGTCGACGGAGTCGGTATGGCCGCCGCATTTGCCTCTGGGGCTGAAGCTGTGCAGATGGGAACGCGCTTTGTTTCCAGTCAAGAAAGCCCCGTACATGCAAATTATAAATCCTCTATTACCGGGGCCGACTTAACGGATACATGGATTTTAAACAAAAAAGGACGCCCCTGTGTGCGGGCTTTAAAGACCGAATTCACTCGCGACATTCATGAGGCCGGCCTCATGGAGATGAGCGCAATGAAAAACATTAAAGATTTATATTTTGGCGGCAATATGAACGCTGCACCCGCTCTCGCCGGGCAATCCGTCGGACTTATTAACGAGGTTAAATCCGTCGCTGATATCATTCAGTCTACAATCTCGGAATTTAACGCAAGCTGTCAAAAAATGGGACAACTAAAGTTTTAAACGCTTTACCTTTGACAACAAACCGCGTTTTGATAGACACGCGGCGCAGACAAATGGAAATATCATAATGACCCGCTACACATCCGAACTGATGAAAACTTTGACCACACGCGGGTTTCTGTACCAATGCACTGACGCCGACGGCCTTGATAAACTCGCGGCGCAGGGCCAATTAACGGGCTACATCGGGTTTGACTGCACCGCGCCCAGCCTGCATGTCGGCTCTCTTGTTCAGATTATGATGTTGCGGCATTTACAAAAAAGCGGTGGGCGACCAATTGTTTTACTCGGAGGGGGAACGACTAAAATCGGCGATCCGTCAATGAAAGACAAAACCCGCCCTATTCTTACGGATGAGAAGATTAAAACGAATAAGGCTGGCATCAAACAGGTCTTTTCCAAATTTCTGGATTTTGACGGCCCTAACGGTGCGATCATTGTCGATAATGCCGACTGGCTTGATGGATTAGGATATATCGAATTTTTGCGCGATGTCGGCAAACTTTTCACGATCAATCGGATGATAACGATGGAAACGGTGAAACGGCGATTAGAAAATGAACTTCCGATGACATTTCTAGAGTTTAACTACCCGCTTTTGCAAAGTTATGATTTCGTCGAACTTAACCGCCGATATGGCTGCCGCTTACAACTGGGTGGATCTGATCAATGGGGCAATATTACAACCGGCGTAGATTTAACCCGGCGGATGGAAGCCAATGAATGTTTTGGTTTCACGACCCCGCTGATAACAACGGCATCTGGCGGAAAAATGGGCAAGACAGCCGACGGGGCTGTCTGGTTGAATGCAGATAAAGCCTTGGGTGACGCCTATGTCAAAAGCCCTTATGATTACTGGCAATTTTGGCGCAATACTGATGATGCGGATGTCGGACGGTTCTTGCGCCTATTTACAGATTTAAGTCTGTCCGAAATTTCGGTTTTAGAGGCGTTAGAGGGCGCTGATATAAATCAGGCTAAAATTCAACTGGCCAATGCCGTCACACAGTTACTTCACGGCGCTGAGGCCGCCAAAACAGCCGAAGACACGGCACGCAAAACCTTTGAGCAGGGCGGTTCCGCTAAAGGCCTTCCGACATTTAAAGCCGATATCAGCGATCTCGCGCTTATCGACGCTGCCCTACTCTGTGGCTTGGCAGCCTCTAAAGGTGAAGCCCGTCGCCACATCAAAGGCGGGGCGCTCAAGCTTAATGACCAAAAAGTCGAGGCTCTGGAGGCAAGGCTTTCGCCCTCAGATATTAATCCCGACGGCGTAATTAAGATATCTGTAGGCAAAAAACGCCACGCCCTAATCCAACCGCATTAAGCACGTTACGCCCGAGCTTAACTGAGGTGTGTCACTTTTGCGGGGCGGGCGTGAGCGCACTTTCCGCAGCGGTTTGAGCTATAGTTTCAGATATAATATTTTGACGCTCGGGTTGAAAAATACGACGCAAAAACCCCGGTGTCAGTGCCGAGAGCGGATTCACCGCGATCTGCGTTTTATCAAAACTGCCTTTCACTGTATAGTTCAAACCAAAAACGCCCTCCCCCTTTTTACCGACCAATAAGCTCCCCAAAACCGGAATGTTTTCAAGGATTGAATTTGCAGTATAGGCGGGCACAAGCACACCGTCTAAATCCAACACTGATTTTCCGAGATTGACTTCACCGTTCCCTGTCATGCCAAGTGCGGGGCCTGACGCCCGCGCGTCCCGTACGCTGAGATTACCATTTTGCCAAGCAAACGGGGCTTCAAAGACATCAAATTTCAACCCCGCGCCCCCTAGGACATCAGACAAGCCTTGCAATGAAGCCAATGACAACATTTGCGTCAAAATAGGCGCTTCGACGAGTTTAAAATCTGTGACCGAAACCTTGCCCCGTATGACCCCTTCGACCCCTGTTGGAGGAAAATCCGCTGTCAGTGTCATGGCACCGCCAGAAATATTATCGAGATTGAAAAAAGCAAAACTCGCATCAGACGCATCAGGCACATTCATAACGATACGTCGCCCCCCCTCATCAATGTCAGCTATGACCGACGCGCTAAAACTGCCACGCGGAGTCTCACCTGAAAACTCTGCCTGCGCAATACCAAGACCGTCATTTACAACTGATAAGGCCGCATCGCGTAAGACATAGGCCTCATCGAGCAAAAGCCGCGTGACCATGCCGTCCACAGCATAAGGTATACCCAGTCCTTGATTATGACTCGACCCCGCAAATAACGGCCCCACAAGAGACGAGACATCCAGATAATCGCCAAAGACGAAAAAGTTCAAGGCTTCGGCCTTGTCATTTGGCCGGGCCCGCAACCCGCCTTTCATCAAACCGTCTATATCCACAGATTCTATATCTAGTTCCTGCAAGCGGAAATCAGAGGCCAAAGACAGACCGCCTTCAATAGACAACCCCGGAGCGATAAGAGATGTTTTCTCGAAAACCATAGCCCCGCTCGCATCGCGCTTGATCGTGCCTTTCAATTCTCCCTTTATATTTTCGGCTTTCGTCCAATATGACCCTAGCGCCAAATGGGTAGGCGTCAGATCTGCACGCAGGCTGGCTTGAGAAATATTTACACCGCGCCCCGTTGCCAAGACCGATACATCAATATCTCCGCCGATATAGGTCCGCAGCCCGATCCCCAGCCGATCCAAATCGGCTCGACTTAACCGTCCATGAATTTCATATTTTGTCGGGGTTGCGCCTTGGTCAAATGTTTCCAGCCAATTCATATGTGTCTGCCAAGGCCCTATTTTCACCGGTCCTTTAACGGACATGCTGTTTTCATTAACAGAAAAATTTACACGGCCTTGGTTTAACCTATGCGGTCCTAATGAAAAAGGAGCCGTCACATCTGCGAAATCACCTTTGGCTGCATATTTTATACGGCTTTGATCAAAACGCTCCAATAAAGGTCGTGTAATGTTAAGATTAACCGTGCCTCTACCCGTAAAATCTGTCGGTAATGTCCCATATTTACTGACAAATTGAAAAGGTTTCTGATCAATAAGGGACAGCATTTCAGACACCTCACCCGAGACATCTATATCAATAATAATATCCCCGCCCTTGGGAAAAAGTCGCGGAATCGCCACATGACCTTTTTCAACCTTTAACGAGCCCACCGCCCCTGATTGTCCCCAAAATTCAAAACTATTCCCTGATAACACCCCCCGTCCAGCGGCCTGGGTTAACGGTGTCATTGTCCGAATATACCGCAAGCTACCCTCCGAGACATCAAACCCAAGGCGTAGATTTTCATCGGTTAGAACCTGCCCAGAAAAATGCTCAGATGAAACATTAAAATCACAGCTAAGATTATTTACTGTCCCCGATAAAATCGCGGCGACTACCCAACGACGCGCGCCCGTTGCAAACCCGACAGGCCATAAGGTCTTAATATCCGAAACATCCATATCGCCCTCGACATCCAGACGACCGGATAGGATATCCAGCAGGGCCGGTCCGTCCGAGCGCAGACCCGAACTGGATAGCTTGACTGCAAATCGCCCAAAATTCAGATACGCGGGCTCAATATCAAACCGGCGTTGCGCCGGATTAATACGGCCCGTTACATTAATATTTTGAACCGCAATCGGGGACGAAAATGCCGGCATCAAATCCATA
>CAZSKN010000004.1:136652-147735 GCA_964607445.1 uncultured Caulobacterales bacterium | reverse complement strand
GGTGACATGTGAAGCTTACCAGTACTAATAACTCGATTGGCTTGATTTTTTTAGGTCAAGGCGCCCATGCGCGGCGGTTAATTCGCCCGCATAAGCATTACGCGCGCAAGCGCACATACGATATCTTTACTTTAAACATATGATCTGCATTAACCGGGTGGTTATTGCGAGAGGTCCCCACCCGATCCCATCCCGAACTCGGTCGTTAAGCCTCTCAGCGCCGATGGTACTTTGTCTTAAGGCACGGGAGAGTAGGTCGCTGCCCGGTTTATTCAGATCATAGGTTTAAATACACACTTAGAAAATATCTCCATATACACGCTTACAAAACCCCATCGGTTATTCGATGGGGTTTTTGTGTATGCGGTGATTTGATTATGTCTCTCCTATCGTAGGGATTTAATCAATAATCATAAATTTTTAAGCCTTTCTTTTAACGTGATAAAAATTGTAATTTTGTAAACTTCGGTTGAAGGGGACATTATGACAGACGCATATGATGACGAGAGGCGTTTACAAGACATTATTAAACGCGCACCTGACCCCGATGCGTTTATTTCTGAATTAGAAAACTACGCAGATGAGCAGGGATGGTATGAAGAGATCGCCGTACATCCACTGCGTTTAATTCTATCTTATGTTATTTTGGCTGTGTGTCTGGCCTTAACCGCAAAAGTGGTTATTACAAAATATAACACTTATAGACCCGTTAGTTTGAAACACGCAATTCAGCTCCATGAAAATTCCGAATTGACGACTAAGATATTTCATAAATTTATGTATGCCAAGCCCCGGGGCAAGGCGATAAAGCCGTTAATCACATTAGCTGATCAGGGTAATCCCGACGCGCAAAACATGGTTTGCTGGGCCTATATGGCGGGGTTAAATGTTGATAAAAACCCTAAGCTCGCGGAGAGATATTGCCTAAAATCTGCCGCCCAAGGATCATATGCTGCAAAAGCAAATCTAGGCGCTTTTTATTCGAAGAGTACAGAGTATCAGGATTTTGACAAAGCTATTCATTATTATACCGAGGCGGCTCCGCATAGGGCGAGAGCGGCAAGAGGTTTATCTGTAATTTATGAGCTGGCTCCTCCGCCTTGGCAAGATTATAAAAAAGCTATTAGCTATAAACTTATGGCCGCTGAGCAGGGCGATGCCCAGATGATGTTAAATATAGCTGCGCATTATGAAAATGCTACATTAGGCGTGCAGCAGGATACACGGCTTGCAATAGAGTATTATAAAAAGGCTCTAAAGGCTGGACATATTGATGCGGAGCCACGCTTAGCGAGCCTTTATGAATATGCCGAGGCTCCTTATCAAGATTATAATAAAGTAATTTATCATGCTAAGCGCGCTATTTTACGGTCTAAACATCCTATGGCTTTGGGGATAATGGGAGACGTATATTTGAAGGGCTTGGGTGTAGAGAAAAATATCGAGGCTGCCACGAAATATTATAAATTGGCATCCCATTATGGTTATGAATATGCAACGGGCCGATTAGCTTATATCGAGACCTTAAACGCCGGCATACAATATGAATTTATATATAAAGGCCATGCATTGCCATATAGTGTAAAAGATTCTGTCAGCCGCCCTGAACATATAGGCCATGTTATTGATATTATAAATGAAGGTAATATTGGGGAGTTGACCGTTTCCAAAATCTTTCAATATTATGGAGATAGTATTACGAATGATTTTGCTGAGGGGTCTCTAGCGCCTAACTTAATTGGAGAGTTTTATCCATATGCGGGATATAAGTCAGAATTTGAACCTCTTGTTAAGGCTTATGAAAATGCCGTTTTAATGGGATCTGCAAGACATGCCTATGAATTGGGTTTAATCTATATGTCAGGTAGCGGAGTTCTTCGAAACCCGGAATTATCGTTAAAGTGGATTTCTAAGGCTATGGATATGGGATATCCTGATGTGAGAAGTTATGTAGGACTTTATTATTCAGGCCCGGATAACCCCGTTGAAGTCGAAACTAAGCATGCGCGTGACCTTCTCTATCAAGCTGCAAATACAGGGTCTGCTGAAGCGGCAAAAACGCTGGCAAAAATATATAAGGAAGGTTTGGGCGTAAAAGTAGATAAGGTTTTGGCTATGTATTGGTTAGCGCATGCAGATAAGGGGCGTGTTAGTCAGGGCGAAGCGCTATATGCCCTTAGACAGACCATGACCAAAGACCAATTATCATATGCGGATAGATTGATTGAGACATGTAAAAAGTCTGAAATTAAATCCTGTATTTAAAATTTGAAGACCAGATATAGCTCTCTAAAAGAATGCAAGCTAACTCCGCCATCTTAACACCCGCGCTTTGACGGGGTTTTTGAAGGCGCGCTTATCGGAACGCGAGGCCGCCCATTCTTTCTTTAGTGAGAAATACCATTTGGCTTGCGTGTCCGCGTCTTCGATGAGCATAAGTTTGGGGCCGTATTTCAATCCTTTTTGTTGGAGGTCGACCATATCCCCGTCTTGGCGCAGAAAGCGACGGGCAAAATGTCCGAGCAGGGGGGATAAAAGTTTAAAAACCCATATATCAGTAAAAAAGATCTGCCGGATTTGTGTGTGCTTTTCGTCAATCGGTGTGACGGCCGTAAAAGACAAAAGTGTCTTTTTGCCGACAGTGATAGTTTCTGTACGGATGCCGGGCAGGGCGAAGGCTATTTCGGTCATGGGCTTGCCGCCCAGAAGCTTATAAGCAAAGCTATTTGAGGACGGGCTGTGGGCGCTCATGGTAAAGCCGTGCTGGCTTGGTATGAAAGCTTTGGATTTTTCATGTATAGACTTTGCGGATCGCCACCACCATTGCCGATGAACATATGGGCCGTGGGCGGGGTCCATTAGGCCAATGACCGCGTGATCGACATGACAGCTTAAGGTAAGGTCATCATCAAGCGCGGGCCTGCCTATGGCCAATGGTACATGCGGCGGAGGGCGGTCAGGCGTCTCGTTAAAGCCCGGGTCTGAGGAGATATAGACCCAGATCAAGGCCTGTGTTTCTTTCACGGGAAAAGTTCGAACTTTGATTTTCTCGGTATCCATATCTTGTCCAGAACATAGCGAGGGTATGGACATGCAAGCGCCAGAGCGCGTGTTAAATTGCCAGCCGTGATAGGGGCACTCTACAGTGTCATTCTCCGTGAACCGGCCGGCTGAAAGCAGGGCGGCGCGGTGCGGACAAATATCACGCATGGCGAAAAGCGTGCCATCGGCGCGCCGTCCGACAGTCAGGGGCTGACCTGCGATTTCTAGTCGGGTGAGTGTGCCTTTCTTAATGTCCGAAGATAGGCTGGCAAAGTACCAAATATCTAAAACAAAATTCATAAATCCTCTGGGTGTAAGTCTTCTTAGCAATGCGGGCGTTCACATGCTACTCTAATGCCCGGGTTAAAATTTGCGCGGCGCCCAATCCATTATCGCGTAAATATTTAACGGTCATGTCTCCATTGCGCTTAGATAGTTTTTTACCATCTTGCCGGCGCAGTACATCGTGATGGTAATATAAAGGCTCGGGCCAACCTAAAAGCGCCTGTAAGATGCGGTGATAAGGTGTTGTGTCAAATAAATCGGTGCCCCGTACAATATGCGTTATATTCTGATAGGCATCGTCATGGCTGACGCAAAGGTGATAGGATAAACCAATATCCCGCCGGACAATAACTTCATCGTTCAGGCGTTCCCAGTCTATTTTATGTGTGCCGGGCTGTAAGGGGCCGATTTCGGTGAAACTCAGGGCGTCGAGGCGGTCTCGACACAAATCTATATTAAGGCGATAGGCCGGTTTACGACCCTGCGAAACGAAGTGAGCCTTACGGGCTGATGTCAGGGGCGCGGGGCCGGCTGAAGTCGCAAGCTCTGCCCGGGATCGGTAGCAAGGATAGAGCACGCCCAAGTCTAGGAGCCGCGCCATAACAGCCTTGTAGTCTTGCTTATGTTGGCTTTGTATACGGACGGGTTGAGGCCATTTAAAGCCGAGCCAGGTGAGGTCTTCATAAATGGCCGTTGTGAATTTGGTCTGGCATCGTGTGTGATCTATATCTTCTATGCGTAAGATACATTCCGCCCCAAAATTAAACGCCTCATAGGCCGCGCGTACATGCCCTAAATGTAATCGACCGGTAGGAGAGGGGGCAAATCTTGTGATCATAGGGTATGATAAGGGGGATGAATAGTTTCGGCTATAGTCAATTTTTCAATTATAATTTTCAACGTTGTCACATGTTCTAATTGTATATTGGTAAATTTGATGTTTTTAAGGGAAATACCGCGCTATATCTCTGCAATTCTGCGTAAATTTTGTGATAATGCGTATGGAATAGTGTTTACAAATAGAGTAGGGTCGATTTGTTTAGTTCTACTAAATAAGGCGGGAGCTTGTTTGCCCACATCAACGGGCTTCCGCTGATTAACACTGTTTTTTCTTGCGTAATGTCGTTAAGTGGCGATAGAAATTTATTTTTTCAGCCCGTGCTTGCGTAATAGTCCTCTGAATTGATGGTATGATAAACCTAAATAAGTGGCTGCGTGCCCTTGGTGATTATGCGTTACAGATAAGGCTTCATCAATGAGACTGCGTTCAAAGGTTATGAGGCGTTCGCGATAAGGGCGTTGGGATTTATCTTCTGTGGGCCGTCTATTTGGCGGGTTGGTTTCTGAGCTGTGATTACCATCTGTAAATTTTGTGTTTAAGCTGTGTGTAGTGTCGCTAGCCTCCGGCTTGGGATTTCCTAGATTCCACGGGCTTTCAAAAGGGTCGAAAATAAGACGCGATAAAGGACGGCTAAGGCTTTCATCTTCTAGAAAGGCCTGCCCTGTACTGCGTTCAATTACTGTTTTTAACTCGCGTATATTTCCGGGCCAAGCATAGGCCATGAGGGTGGCGAGAGCTTCGGCGCTTACGCCGGGAAAGCGCTCTGCGCCAAGCTTTGATGTTATACGACGGCCAAAATATTGAGACAGAGGGGCTATATCTGACGGGCGCAGTCGTAACGGAGGCAATGTCATCACATCAAATGTCAAGTGATCGAGGAGATCGGCAGAAAAGTGACCCTTTTGTACTGCTTTAGGGAGGTCTGTGTGCGTTGCCGCTAATATGCGAACATTTACATCTTGCGTATCAGGACCGCCAAGTGGATCTATTAAGCCGTCGTTTAGGGTTTGAAGCAATTTTTCTTGTAGTCGCAATGAGACCGTCTCAATATTGTTGAGAAATAATGTGCCCCCTTCTGCGCGTACGAAATGTCCATCAATATCTGTACGGCCATCAAAATGGCTGCGTCCAAAGAGAGCTTCGTCTAACAAGACATCAGAATATGCTGCGCAATTCACCTGCACATACACTTGCTCCCAGCGTGGAGACAGGAAATGTAACCGCGAGGCGACCAATTCTTTGCCAGTTCCACGCTCTCCGACAATTAAAACACATTGGTTTAAGGCGGCTGCATCCGAAACCTTATCCATAAGTGCATGGAATTCGGGTGATTCTCCGATGAGTTGGCGGGAAGATGTCGACATATTTAGTAATATATACCAAATTATGTTGGCGTCAATTTAATAAAGTTAGTAAAATATACTAATAAATTTTACTCCAAAATTTAAAAAATAAGAAAACTGTTTAAAATCAATAACTTAAAATATATCGACAGATATGCCCGAATTCGTCATCTTAGGGACATCGAAAGCGATCATGCTTTTACAAAAAGGAACCCAGGAGAGAGATGATGACCTTTAGAACATTTGATATTGAAGCAGGGGCCGTTAACGGTGCAAACCATAATGCCGTTGCCGGCTCAGATACACCCGCCCGGAACGTACGGTCACGCCGTCGTGCCCTTGTGATGGGATATCGACCCTCAGGCAATCGTGTTGGCGGTTTTGGAATATAGGACGTAATATGTCGGACTATGACGAAAATACTTTTGATGAGCGCCTGGCGTCTTATTCAAGTTCGCGCGAATGGAAGCGCAAATCACTACGCTTCCTTCGTTACCTATCAACTCGTAAAATGGAATGTTGGGGCTTTTTTGTCGCCGGATTTCTAGTTGCAACCATATTTTAGTTATTACCAAGGAGACGAAAAATGGGAATTTTTTCACGCATGGGCGACATTATCAATTCCAATCTTAATGCCATGATTGACAAGGCAGAAAACCCTGAAAAGATTGCGCGCCTGATTATTCAAGAAATGGAAGATACACTTGTAGAGGTTCGTACCGATGCCGCTCGGAACATTGCTGAACGTAAAGAACTTAGCCGTAAATCAGAGAGTTATTCCAAGCGCGCAGCCGAATGGGCAACAAAAGCTGAACTTGCATTGACGAAAGACCGTGAAGATCTTGCCCGTGGTGCCTTGGCCGCTAAACAGCAGGCCGAACAAATGTCGGATGTTGTCTTAAAAGAGATCGATATTCTAGACGAGGCGGTTGCAAAAGCAGATGGCGATCTGACGAAATTGCAAAGCAAGTTAGATGAAGCGAAAGCTAAACATAAAGCCTTGATGATGCGTACCAATGTGGCCAAAGGCCAAATTAAAATGCGCTCGGTCATGACCCATGATAAAGTAGATGATGCTTTGGCCCGTTATGAACGCATGGAGCGCAAGGTGGATGAGCTTGAAGCCCATGTCGAGGCGTTTGATCTCGGATCTGGCGAAAGCTTGGAAAGTCAATTCGCAGCGCTTGAGGCCGATGAGGCTATAGAAACGGAGTTAGCGACACTGAAAGCTAATCTTGGAAAAAAAGGTAAAAGCCCGGCTTCAAAGAAAGCAGCTGAATAAATATAACTGCGTCTTTTAAACGCAAAACCGAATAAGATTTGTCGGAAGGGCTCTATCTTCCTTCCGACCCATTAAAGAGAGAGAGAAAACTTATGGGACCCGAACACCTTGCCTTGATGATCCCGATTTTAGCCATTGTTATGGGAATTGGATCCGGCATGTTGAAAATGCACTATAATCATAAAGAACGGATGATGGATCATATGTCTGAGGACCAGATTGCTGAATTGGACCAGATGTCAAAAATAGCCGATATTTTAGATCAACGTGTGAATGTACTTGAACGTATTTTAGATGATGAAGTACCGAATTGGAGAGAGAGAAATGACAAAACGATATAAAAACAAAACCCACCGGGCGCTACATGATATGTATTGGGAAGGTGATGATGATGGCTATGAATATTCTGGCCCTCATAAATTACGCCGCAATAAAATAGATGGTGTCGTGGGCGGGGTCTGCGCTGGTCTAGGTGATTATCTGGGATTAGATGCAGCGATAACGCGAATAATCTTTGTTTTGTCGGTTTTATTTTTAGGCTTTCCGCTTTTCGTCTATTTCCTATTCTGGATATTTATTCCGTCCGATAAACGCGCCCCTTATAAACGCGAATATCGCCAAGCCAAACGGGCCCGTCGGGAAAATCCCGAAGCCCCGGTCCGGACTGCAAATTTTAGGGATGTAAAATCCAAATATAGGTCATTGGAAACACGGATGCAGGACTTGGAACGGTCCGTGACATCCAAAGAGTGGAAGCTACGGCGCGATTTTCGTGACCTTGAAACGAAATAATGTCAATTAATCCCAATCTATAGGGACTCCAAACGGGAGAGAGATGATGATCAAGACAATCCTCATAAGTGCAGTAAGTGTAAGCGCGTTAGGCGCGGGTGCCGCAGATGTACAGGTAAGTAATCTGGCCCCTAAAGCCGTTGAAATTGCAACGGGCCCCATAAAGTTTAAAGCGACATCCAAAGGAATTTCCAGCGTAATCACGCCAGATAAAGGGTTGGCAATAATCTTTGTTTTAAAGTCCGGGCGTACTGTACGCTTGAGCTTGTAGGAGGTTATCGTGAGATCCTTATGTTTTACGACCGCGATTTTAGCCTTTAGCGTTAGTCCGAGTTTTGCCGACGAGTTGTCGCACGCCCCAGTTTTGCAAATTGAAAACTTTATTGGAACGCTTATTGTAAATACAGGTGAAAGCCATGCGTTAGCCATTACGAAAGCCAAAAATGACGGGGATGTATTGGTTAAAAACAATGGAAATGTCCTCTCGATTGACGGGGGAGTAACCCATCCTGATGGCAATAAATGTTCGGGGCATTACACAAGTTTGAATATTCAATGGTCTGCCAAATCAGGCATTAAAAAAAGCCAATCAGGCGGGTATAAAAACCTGAAGGATTATCCGAAGCTGACAATTTCGGCGCCTGATAATGCCCACCTTATTATACGCAATGCTATCCCCTTTATGGCTACCGGAGATGTCGGTAGTACCGATATCAACCTTAAATCTTGCGGTCAGATCGATATGGAAGATATTAAAGGCGGCGCGCAGATACGATTGAACGGCACCAGCGATATGAGCGCAGATGATATAGAATGGTTAGATATAGATATTCGCGGGTCCGGAGATTTCGAAGGCGGTGATATCGGGGCGGTGACAGCCACAAGCACTGGATCGGGCGATATTGCATTAGATGATATAAAGTCAGGTGAGTTTCGATTGAGTGGATCAGGCGATATTGAGGTTGGAGATATTCGCGGGCCGTTAACGGTCATAAGTCGGGGTTCTGGAGATTTTTCCGGAGATATTATATCTGGCGATGTGTCTTATGAAAGCCGTGGATCTGGTGATTTTGACATTGAAACTGTGAACGGCAATGTGCTGTTGAATGTTACCGGAAGCGGAAATGTTGATATTGACGCTGGGTCCGTTGAAACATTACGTATTTCGGCGTCCGGGTCCAGCGATATTGATTTTGGTGGCGTTGCGAAAGACGCCATTATAAATGCGACTGGTGCCAGTGATGTCTTTGTCTACAAAGTCACTGGGGATGTCTCTAAACGCGAAAGCGGGGCGTCCGATATCACCATACGAAACCGCTAAAACCTGATTAAAATATGGGATCTAACATTGCCGTTGTTAACGGCATGTGGGAACGTGTTTGTGGTTGGGCTTCTCTCTCGCCGCACAACACGTTCCTAAATTAACTCTGCACCTATTACGATTGGAAAGAAAACCGGTCAGACACGGCTTTTTCTAATGGTCTGGGAGAGTTTAAAATGTGACTGACAATATGTTCGCCTAATAGCGGCGCAAAAACAAATCCCCGAGACCCTAATCCACTTAATCCCCATAGGCCTTCGTCTATCAGGCCCGCTCGCGGGAGCGTATTAGAACTGGTGACACGGATGCTGGCCCGGGATGTTTTTGTGCTGGGCATAAGGCTGAACCCCGTAAACTGTTGAAATTTATTGAAGTTGTCCAGATCATCATCTTGACGTAACGCATAAGGCGCGTCATCGCTTAAACGCGCATGTGTTGCGCCCAGTAAAATGCCGGTATTTAAGGGTATTGCATATCCTCCATAGGTCAGAGGCGTTGGGAGGCGAGCGTCGGCCTGCGCCCATGTTAACTGCCCACGCGAATATCTTAGATTATGCATGAAATCCGAATGGATAGGTTGAATTTTGAGTTGTGAAATATCTGCGCCTGCACAGAGTATAACCTCTGATGTGTGTGTAATTAAGGCGTCTTTTTTATTATACAAAGCCCATCCTTGGGGGGTTTTATCCAGTCGTTTGACTCGGGCGTGAATATATGAGGCTCCGTGTGTGAAATGAGCTCTTGCCGTTTGAGGTCGAATGACCAGCGCGCTTTTATACATTATTGTATCACCCTGAACCTCAAAATGGTCACTGGAAAGTGGCGCTTGATCCATAAGTTTGGTGAAGCGTGCAACATCCTCAACAGACTTTGCAATATGATGTATACCTTGATGCAAGACGGCGCCGCTGTCTTGATAGGCAGATAGGGCATGAAGATAGCTAGCAAGGAAAAACCGGGCTTCGGGCCTGTCCTGTAAATCCAGTCGTGGTTTGATTATAGCGGCGGGATTTCCACTGGCGGCGCGGCCGTTTTCAAGACCTAACGCCTGATCAGGTTCACAGATTGTCGGGACTATTCCGTGCCTTAAAAAGGCTCGCGCGATAGAGGCGCCAGCGATCCCGCCGCCAATGATGACAGGCTTAATAGGTCGGCGGGTTTGTAACACCTTGGGCGCAACCCGATGAGGTGATGACGTTTGGCTTGATGTTGGGTGCGAATAGACAGCTTCAAGACGATGGCGTTTTCGACCAAACCCCGGTTTTTTTATAACCGTAAATCCGGCATTGGAAAGTGCGGTTCGAACGGTTCCAGCGACAGAAAAACTCGCTAGCCTCGTCCCGAGTTTTGAGAGTTTAGCTAAGGCTTTCATGGCTGTCTCTGACCACATATCGGGGTTTTTGGCCGGGCTGAACCCATCCAAAAACCATGCGTCTATATGGGCGTCCAAGCTGTTGAGGGCAGGATGAATATCATCATGGATGAGCGTGAGTGTGACATTTTCAGCTATGTGTAAACGGTGAAAGCCTTTGACGCGTCCCGGCCATAATTGAGCCAAGCTGTTTGCCTTTACTTTTAACTCTGGCCAGACACTTAGGGCTTGTAAAAGCTCGTCGCGCGTAAATGGAAATTTTTCGACAGAAATAAAGTGTAAATGCCCGCCTGCCTGGCTGTCGTCCCACATTTGCCAGGTCGTCAGAAAATTAAGCCCAGATCCAAAACCCAGCTCCCCAATAGCATATGTAGGCGTGTTCATCCATCCGGCAGGGAGACCGCATCCGGTTAAAAATACAGTTCGGCATTCTTCCAACCCGCCGTCAGTACTAAAATAAACATCCCCAAAGGTTTTTGCTGCCGGCACACCCGGACGGGACCAATCAAGTGTGGGGGCAGGGCTAGCGGTAAGGGGTTGCGGGGCGGGCATATGAGCTTTTAACTCTAATGGGCTGAACTGCCTATAAAAAAACGCGCCCTAAGGCGCGTAATTAATGTGCATATTAGTGTAATGCTAAAGCGTAATGGACTTACTCTTTATCTGAGCCATATGACTCGGCTTTTTCTTTGGCCTTATGTGTCATCGCTTCGCCTTTTTCTTTCATGGCGTCCGCTTTGGCTTTGGCATCTGAACCATAAGAATCAGCTTTTCCCTTGGCGTCATCCATCATGGCGTCGGCTTT
>CAZSKN010000004.1:103748-136552 GCA_964607445.1 uncultured Caulobacterales bacterium | reverse complement strand
CCCTTGGCGTCATCCATCATGGCGTCGGCTTTTCCCTTGGCGTCATCCATCATGGCGTCAGCTTTGCCCTTGGCGTCGTCCATCATGGCTTCGCCCTTTTCTTTCATGGCGTCTTTAACATCGGTAACGCTACTTGCAGAGTTTTTCGCAGCTTCTGTCGCTGTTTCTTTAGCTTTAGCGGCGGTTTCAGTTGCAGTGGCTTTGGCTTTCTCGGCTGCGGAATCCGCCGCGCTACATGCGCCTAATGTTAGGGCCGTTGTTGCAAGTGCAATCATTAAAATACGTGTCATATTATCCTCCAAGATGAATTCCACGGGTCTTTAGCATGTAAAATAAGAAACCCCTAGTCCTAAGCTGTATTAATTTGGAGGATGCAAAAAGATAATATTATGTATTATCTACTCGAAATTTTGGCGAATTGCGCACGTGTTATATAGCCGTCTTGGGCAAATCCGTTCGCGGCTTGCCAAGCCCGAATCGCCTTGCGCGTATTGGGTCCAATCTGTCCGTCTATGCCATATGTATCATACCCCTTATCCGTCAATTTTTGTTGCAGGGTTTTGCGTTCGGACAATGTCAAAGGTGTTTCACCTTTGGGCCATGAAGTTTGAATTGTTTTCTGTCCACGAAGTGCATTGGCCAATGTAGTAATACCTAAAACATAGCTTGTGGAATTATTATAGCGCTTGATGACGTCAAAATTCTTAAATGTCAGGAGCTTTGGCCCAGATTCGCCTGCGGGAACAAGCAGTTTTGCATCGAGTTGACGGGCTGAATTGGACCAGTTCTGTCCTGCAAATGGGGCTATGCCTAAAGCTTCCCATTCTCTGAGTGTTTTTTTGCGTCCATCGGCGACCGAGAAATCAAATCCGCTCGGCACCTTGACTTCCGCCAGGATAGGCGCGCCTTTCTGCCAGCCTTGGCGCAATAGATAATGGGCCGCAGAGCCCAAGGCGTCGGCGCGAGAAGTCCATAAGTCTTTATTGCCGTTTTTATCAAAGTCGACGGCGTAATCTCGAAACGTCGTCGGGATAAATTGTGTCATTCCCATTGCACCGGCCCACGATCCTTTGAGTTGCGCGGGTCGTACAGCTTTACTTTTTAACAAATCCAGGACAGCGAAAAGCTGTTCTTCGCCAAACGCCATGCGACGGCCGTCAAAGGCAAAGGTTGACAGGGCATCGATAATATTATGCCGTCCAAGAATACGCCCATAGGAGGTTTCCAAACCCCAAATAGCAGTCAATACATGGCGTGGGACACCATAGGCCGCATCAAGCTGGTCAAAAATTGCTTGCGTGTCTTGGAGTTTGGCTTGACCTTCCTGAATTCGGGTCTGCGAGGCTGCGCCTTCAACATAGGACCAGATAGGTTTGACGAATTCGGGTTGTTTTTTGTCGCGTTCCAGAGCCAGAGGATTAATTTTCGCGAGCGCAATCAGACGGGTAACTTCAGCGCGGTTATAGCCTTTGGAAATGGCGCGTTTCGTGAAGTCTCGTTTCCAATCATTAAATTTACGCTTTTGAGCTTTCTCCAAACTGAGGTTGGGTTTGGGACGCGGAACAACCTCTTGAGGTGTGAGCGCGCACGCGGGTAGCGCGAGAGCGCTGATCATCGCAAAAAATATCAATGCTTTAAAGTGAGGTCGTTTCCACATAGGCTTATGGGTAAACTGATTTGCAAGTAGATTCCAGCTTAGAAATCAGAGTAAAATGATATTGACTTCACCGGGCGACGCACCTATACGCGCACATCGAATTTGTAATTTAACCAAAAGGTGCGCGTCATGAAAGTTCGCAGCTCTTTAAAATCTTTAAAAAATCGCCACCGCGACTGCCAAATTGTGCGTCGTAAGGGACGTCTTTATGTGATCAATAAAACGGACCCGCGTTTTAAAGCACGTCAGGGTTAAATCGGCTCTGCGTATTTATTATAACTACGGTTTTCGTGTTTAAAAACTGATCACGCCTCTTGTCAGATATGGCCAGAGGCGTCACTATATCTGCATGTATAAGCTCTTAGCCCGATCCTGCGTTAGTCTTTATATAGGCTTAACTATGCTGACATCACAGGCTACAGCACAAACTGCGCCTAGCGCACAACCGGATGCCAATTTAAGTCCTGAAACGGCTCCGAAAAAGGCTCCTGAAACGACCCCGGATACCCTAGATATTCCAGGAGACTTGCAGGCTCCGGATCCGGATGATCTTGCGCCTGACCGACCGCTACCGGATATCTCCGAGCTTTTAAAAGACTTACCCGTAATTGAAAATCAGGCGGACGGGGCCATCGGGGACGACGTCATTCATGAAGAGACAGAGTCTGGTCTTGCCAAAAATGACACCGCACCCGATTATTCAAAATTGACAAAGGCACAGGAACGAGACGTGCGTCTTGATCTTCTGTTTCAGCGTATTGGTGCGGAAGATAATGCCGAAACGGCGGCATTGATTGCCGAAGATATATGGGCAATTTGGTTGGATTCAGGTTCTGAAAGTGTGAATTTCATTTTACGGCGAGGAACGGCGGCGCAAAAACGTGGTAATATAGCGCTGGCCCGGCGAATGTTTGATCATGTCACACAGCTTTCACCCGATTATTCCGAGGGGTGGTCACGTTCTGCACGTCTGGCTTTGGAAGAAAAAGATTTCAACCGTGCATTTATTGATGTGACAGAGGCTTTGATATTAGAACCTCGGCATTTTTATGCGCTTTGGACATTAGGCAATGTATTTGAACGTGTAGGACGTAATGCAGAAGCCTTAGAAGCCTATAAAGAGGCGCATAAGCTTTATCCGGAACTTAAAGCGGTAAAAGACCGTTTCCGTGTGATGACAGAAAGTGTTGACGGGGACGTTTTATAGGTAAAGTCTAGGGGCCGCTTTCAAACTCAAGCTGTATGTGGCACAACACCGTATTAATGCCAAGTTCAGCTTAAGAAGGGTATATATCGTGAAGAATATTAGGAAAACAACAATAGGCGTTATCGGTTTTCTGGTTCTGGGTGCGTGTCAGCCTAAAGTGCAGATTGTCGCCCCAGCAGAGCCCATTCGTATCGAGTTGAACGTAAAGATTGATCAGGAAGTCCGAGTCCGATTGGATAAAGATGTAGAAGAGCTGATCGCAGATAACCCAGACTTGTTCTAGGAGGACAGGATATGACAGTGAAATCATTCATGAAATCTTTAAGTGCCTCTATGGCCGCTTTTGCGATTTTAGGGGGCGCGATTTTGACAGTTTCGATACTGAATGCAAGTCCGGCCTTTGCTCAGTCCGGCTCTAAAGCGGTTGTGGATAGAGCGATTGCCCAAGGCCTTGTCGGTGAAACCGCTAGCGGATATTTGGAACTTGTTTCGGGCTCTGCATCTCCAGCAGTCGTCAATGCCATGCGGGAGATCAATATTGGTCGCAAGTCCGTTTATACCCGTCTCGCGCGTCAGCAAAATGTTGCGGTTGAAGTTGTCGCGGCGCTGACAGGAGAAAAGCAAATTGCTAAAGCGCCGATAGGATCAAAGATTATGCGCCAAAATGGGCAATGGGTCACGAAATAGACCTTACGAAATCTGGGAACGCGTATATTTTAGTTAATACTGCCGAAAAACTCTCGGGTTATTTTGATCGTCTGGCGCTTTGAGTTGAGCTGTCAATCTATGTTACGGCTTTGTGCCGGTATTTTTCTGTTTCCGTGTTTGTGCAGATATCAGAAGTGTTCGGTTTGAGTGTTTAAGGGCGTACCGGGTGAGTTTTCGTAAGTTTTGGACAGTGGCCGCGAGAAGGAATGCATCACGCCCGCCCGCTCACAGCCGCCGTCCAGCGTGTGGTAGGGTCGGTCAGGGAATCTTCTTGCGCCGGGCTTCCTCTTCATCTCGGGCGTGATCAATGGCCTCCAGATACTCCGTCAAGGGGCGAGAGGCAATTTTGGGGTCAGACCAGTCGACGGGGTCGCCTCTGTCTATGGCGCGGGCCTCGCTTGCATTGGCTCTCATCAGGCCGTTGCTCATACAGCGTAAAACCACCTGTTCGAAGAGTTTACGGAATAAATCACTTTTACGGAACTGCCCATGTCGGGCTTTGGAGAATGTTGAATGGTTCGGGACAACGTCCTTAATGCCCAACTGGCAAAACCAACGGTAAGCCAGGTTGAGAAAAGCCCGCAAATCATCAAAGTTGAGAAACGGGTCAATCTTGCGAAGCAAATGACCTTGCGGAACCAAATCTTCCAGCGAGAACTCATAAAACAGCTTGGTCGTTCCGTCTTCCAATCGTCCCATCATAGCCTAATTCTTCGCATCTTTCGATAAAACAAATGAATCAGAAATGGGCTAATTACGCTAGGCGTTTTTCAACAGTATTAGTTAAAAAAAGCCGCTCAGTTGAGCGGCTTTTTAATTGCGATCGGCCTAACGGCGGCGCGGTTTTTTCTTCATTGGGATAAGGCCTTCAAGTTGGGCGCGTTTGCGCGCCAATTTGCGGGCGCGGCGTACAGCTTCTGCTTGTTCGCGCACACGTTTTTCAGAGGGCTTTTCATAATGTTTACGGGCTTTCATTTCACGAAGAACACCTTCGTTTTGAAGCTTTTTCTTCAAGGCACGCAGGGCCTGATCGACATTATTCTGGCGGACGTAAATTTCAACCATATGGTTTCAGCTCATTTCTAAATCAAAATTAAGAGTATTTGACATACTCTTTGAATTGGGCGCTCTTTAACGCCTCAAATCCGCTGCGTAAAGGCAGGAATAGCGTAAAACTGTTAAATGCGTGCTTTTTACAAAGCTTGTTGCTTTTTTATGACAGTTTGTCCCGGATATTTTGTTGGACGCCGTCATTGGCGTTAAATTTATCTCCCGAGAAGATGTTGGATCGCTTCGAGGTAGGCTATCCAGGCAATGCGCCCGTCCTTGGTTAGATGCACCAAGGTTTGTGGCCGTTTTCCTTTATAACCTTTTTCTTGTATAATATATCCGGCTTTTTCCAATTTCGTGAGATGGGTAGAGAGATTCCCATTGCTAGCGCCGGTTTTTTTAAGAAGTTCGGGAAAGCTTGCTGGATTAACGACAGAAAGATAAGCCATAATGCCAAGTCGTAACCGCCCATGAATAACATCATCAAGAGCACCCAGATTAAGATCCGTATCTTTAGAGGGGTTAGACGACATTTTTCGGCTCATGATGCATGGAAATTAAAGACGGGATAATAACTGTGATGACCGTGGAAATGGCCGCGATAAGGTAAAGCGTTAAAGTCCCATAGACAGAAAAACATATAATCGAGGCTATAAGACTGGCTATAGATGTGCGTTGCATCAATTTTTGTCCGCTCATTTTTGCGACGACACCATAAGCCATGCCTTGCCCCGCAAATGCAAAAATAACCATAAGTTCAAACAGGCGGCTTGTACCCCCTTGGAATAATATATTTAAAAGCGTGCCTATAGCCAAGGTTAAAAGCATCATGGAAAACATGGCCCAAACATGACCCTCGACGCGATTGGCAACAGAGTTCATTCCTGGTTTTCTTGACATCATTCGGTCTAATACAAAGCTGGAAATTCCCCCGATTAGCATAAACCCCATCCAAACAAAGATAAGATTTTGTGGGTGAACGGGTATGATTTCAATTAATATAGCCCAGTGTAGAAAAAATGTAATGGTCATTAATACGCCCCACATTAACCCAAATCGTCCGCCTAAAAGCGGAGTTGTTGCTCCTTCTTCGGCAAGTGTTTTTACATATTCCAAATCGTTTAAGAGGTCTTCGCGACTCATTTTTTAATCTCCGTTAATTATTTAAAAATTAGTTTGCATTACAAACTTATTTGTGTCAACTTGAAAAACATCATTAAATAGGAGATAGCTGCGATGAAGGTTTTTAAAGGTGATAACGTATATGGAGTGTGGCGATGGCGTTAAATGCATGGATATTTTTAGCCATCGCGATTGCGTTCGAAGTCTGCGGGACAATTTTGCTCAAACTCTCGAATGGTTTTGAAAAACTGGCTTATGGAATGATGGCAATCGGGTGTTATACGGTATGTTTCTGGTTTTTCGCCCCCGCCCTTAAGATAATTCCCGCTGGCATCGCCTATGCCATATGGGCCGGGCTGGGTATTGCCCTCGTGACCCTTATTAGTGTCGTGTTTATGGGGGACCGGCTTGAGGCGGGACAATATGGTTTTATCGGGTTGATAGTGGTTGGGGCGGTAGGTCTGAACCTGACAAGTCACGCTTGAGTTCCAAGCTCTCTATAATGTATTATAGGTCGGAATATCGCGAAATTGTGATGAAAATCACATCTTCAAACGCCGTTTTACTCTAGGCATGTGTGAATGCTGATATTCATCGGCGTTCATTGAAAAATCCCCTTCAAACCCTGCCCGGTTATGCCGGGCTTTTTTATGTGCGAATTTGGTCAGATGAGATAGGTATGAGTCTAATCTTGATTGGCGCCACAAAACCCCTCCATTTGGGGTGATCTCACATAACCGTTTTTCTATGTTTGTTATTACGCCCGAGGATGTGCCCGAGGATGTGTCTGAGCGTGAATGCGTTTAAGTGTTGAAATATCAACATCGGTATAACGCTGCGTTGTAGAGAGGCTTTCATGACCTAATAATTGTTGGATAGTTCGCAAATCGCCGCCCCCTGCGAGCAAATGGGTGGCAAAGCTATGACGCAATGCGTGCGGGGTGGCGCTTTCCGGTAGCCCTAAGCTACGCCTGAGGTGACGCATTTCCTTTTGGATGATTCCAGCCTGTAAAGCCTTTCCGCGAACCCCTCGGAAAAGCGCTTCGTTCGGCAGGAGTGGGTACGGATATGCGCGTACATAATCGCCGATGGCAGTATTGATAACGGGTAATATAGGGATAATTCGGGATTTGCCACCTTTACCTGTTAGAACAAGCGCATCGCCTAAGGGCACCTCATGCGCCATTAAAGATAAAGCTTCGGATATGCGCAGACCCGCCCCGTAGAGCAGAGTCATAATGGCGATATTACGGGCTTTTACCCAAGGCTGCGTCGTTGGCGAATTTGTGCCCGCTTTGACAATCTCCTTAGCCCCATTTGGGCTTAAGGGTTTAGGTAGGGTACGTTTTGTGCGTGGGCCTTTAATGAGGTTAAGCGCGCTATTTTTTACATGCCAGCGCCGTTCAAGGTAACGGTAATACGTTCGTATAGCCGAGAGGTGACGCGAGATCGAACTGGGCGATAAGGGTGTGTCTCCGCGCCGACGATAGGCCAGATAGGCTCGAAAGTCGCGTGTTTGCAGGTCTTTCAGATTTTGCAGAGAAATGGACTCGTCGAGATGGCCGCGCAAAAACCCAATAAATGCTGCGATATCTCTTTGATAGGCTTGAACCGTTTTGTCTGATAACCGACGTTCACCTGAAAGGTGATTGAGAAAACTTTCAAGGGCGGTGTGGGCAGTGATATGATTTAGAGTATCCATATCCCATTATCCGACAGAGGGATTAAAGAAGTTTTGCTAAATAGTCTTGTTATACCTATATCAAGGCTATGTTTAATGATCTTTATACAACAGACGTTCTGAGTCTGTCGGCAACACTGAAAAATACATCGCTGGAAAATCCACAGGGTCAGGCCCGAAAAGTCTCGAAACTTTGTGGATCGTGGTTGGAAATCGAGCTTAATTTAAAGGGCACAGGTTCTCAGGCCGTGGTTTCAGAATCTGCCGTGCGTTTACAAGCGTGTGCCTTGGGGCAAGCCAGTGCTGCGATATTGCAAGACAATATTGTCGGGGCCACATGGTCTGATATAATTGACGCCCGAAAGCGTTTATGGGCGATGTTAAAATCAGACGGACCCGTGCCTCGGGGGCGGTTTGCCCGACTTGCGGTTTTGGAGGGCGTTAAAGCCTATCCACCGCGCCATACGTCTACATTATTAGCCTTTGATGCCGCGGTAGAGGCTTTTGAAAAGGCACAGGAAAATGCGTAATATCCTTATTTGGCCAGCATTGTGTTTACTCTCACTTTACAAGACATTCATTTCACCCGTTTTTTATTTTTTGGGTGTGAGATGCCGACATCACCCCTCTTGCTCGACCTATTCAAAACAAGCTATCTCTTCGCATGGATTTTGGGCGGGGGGCTGGATGACATTGGCACGTTTACTGCGATGTCATCCTTTTGAATCTTTCGGTGCAACATCTGGGGTTGATAACGTGCCCGAACAGGTTAAAAAACCGCCTTTATGGGCGCCGTGGCGATACGGGCTGTGGCGCGGAACAAATAGAGATTAAGTCATGGTGACACTGACATTCCCGGATGGGGCTAAACGTGATTTCGAGGCTGGAGTGACAGCAATGGAGGTCGCGAAATCCATTTCCAAAGGCTTGGCTAAAAAGGTTCTGGCCGCCAAACTCGATGGTGTGTTGGTCGATGCGAGTCTTGCGATTACTGAAAATGCCGGGATAGAACTTGTGAGCGCACAAGACCCAGAAGGTCTTGAGCTGATACGTCATGATTGTGCGCATGTATTAGCCGAAGCCGTGCAAGAGCTGTTTCCGGGTACACAGGTTACAATCGGCCCAGTTATTGAAAATGGGTTTTATTATGACTTTGCCCGCGCGGAACCGTTTTCTGCCGATGACTTTGCCGCGATTGAAAAAAAGATGGCCTTTATCATTAACCGAAATGATAAATTCGAACGCATTGTTATGACCCGTGATGCGGCTATAAAAACCTTTGAAGATATGGGCGAGACATTCAAAGCTGAACTGATCCGCGATTTACCCGAAAGTGAAACGATCACCGTCTATAAGCAAGGTCAGTGGTTTGATTTATGTAAAGGGCCGCATCTACCGTCAACAGGCAAGGTCGGTAAAGCATTTAAACTTATGAAGGTTGCGGGTGCCTATTGGCGGGGAGATGCTAAAAATGCACAATTGCAAAGGATTTATGGCACGGCATGGGCGAGTCAAGAAGATCTCGATGCCCATCTCAAGCAAATTGAAGAGGCCGAGGCACGTGATCACCGGCGTTTAGGTCGTCAACTTGATCTGTTCCATTTCCAAGAAGAAGCACAGGGGCAAGCCTTTTGGCATGCGCCTGGTTGGACATTATATCAAACTTTGCAACAATATATGCGCCGTCGCCAGCATGAATATGGCTATAATGAAATTAAAACACCAATGCTGATGGACCGTAAGTTCTGGGAAGCGTCCGGACATTGGGATAAGTACCGCGAAAATATGTTTGCCGCGGAAATTGCTGAAGAAGATAAAGTTCTGGCCTTAAAACCGATGAATTGTCCGTGCCATATTCAGGTCTTTAATCAGGGTATGAAAAGCTATCGTGACCTGCCAATACGTTATGCAGAATTTGGATCATGCCACAGATATGAGCCTTCCGGGGCTTTACACGGCCTGATGCGCGTGCGTGGTTTTGTCCAAGATGACGGGCATATATTCTGTACATTGGAACAAGTGACCGATGAAGTAAAAGCTTTCACCGAATTGCTTAAAACGGTCTATGCTGACCTTGGCTTTGATGATGTGATGGTTAAGTTTTCAACGCGTCCAGACATCAGGGTTGGCTCCGAGGCTTATTGGGACAAGGCTGAAACGGCGCTTAGACAGGCGGCCGATGCGTCCGGTCTGGTTGTTGAACTTAACGAGGGTGACGGAGCCTTTTATGGTCCTAAGCTGGACTTTGTATTGCGGGACGCTATTGGACGGGAATGGCAGGCAGGAACAGTACAACTGGATCCCAATACGCCTGAACGTCTTGACGCCTCATATATTGGCGAAGATGATAAAAAACATGTACCTGTCATGCTACATCGGGCAGTTTTGGGCAGTTTTGAGCGCTTTCTAGGTATTTTGATTGAAAATTATGCCGGCAAGTTCCCACTTTGGCTATCGCCAGTTCAGGTGGTGGTTGCCACTATTACCTCAGATGCAGACGCCTATGCGCAAGAGGTAGTGGCAAAGATGAAGGCATCTGGCCTTCGGGTAGAAACGGATCTGCGAAATGAGAAAATAAATTATAAAATTCGCGAATTGTCAGCGGAAAGGAAAATTCCGGTTATAGCGGTCGTGGGTCGGAAAGAGGCCGAAGAGGGTAATGTCGCTTTGCGGCGTTTAGGCGGGCGTAACCAAGAGATTATGGAACTAGGACACGCGTGCGAGATTTTATCGCAAGAAGCCTTGGCTCCAGACCAAAGACCCCAAAATGACCTTGATGGGGATTAGTGAAAGGTTATGCCGGACACAAATCGCGCGATATCGACATCCGGTAAAGTCACAGGTCTGAAGGACCAGACATCCGGGGGATATAATTCGGATGATCATAACTCGCGTGACCCCGGACGGGTTTTGACGGTCCTTGTCATTATCCTTCTGGCCCTTATGCCTGTTGCGGCAATCGCTGGAGGGCTGGGGATCGCCCCGTTGGCGGCGATAGGCGGGGGTGCGTCTTTATTGGTTTCCGTATTTGCAATTGTCAAAACGCGTCCATTAAATTTTGCCCTTTGGTCGCGCCTGACGTTACTTCCGGCCTGGGCGTGGGCACTTAGTGCTTTTATGGCATGGGTGAGCCTGACAAGGCTGTGGTCGCCTTATGAAGATCCGGACAGGATTGGAAATGCATGGGTGCTTATTTTGGGAGTCATCTTATTTTTAGCCTTTAATTATATAGTCAAACATGTGTCTCGGCAGCGTCCTGACACCATGGAGAGGGTGGTTTTTGGTATGTCATCTCTTTTAGCAGTCGCTTTACTTATAGATTTTTCAACTCACTACGGACTTACATTTTTAGTCGATCCATTAGCGCCGGGTGAAGATATCGTAAAAAAGCGCGGAGATGCGGAAATGAATACCGGACATGGGATAACGGTCTTGGCGCTTTGGTTGCCGGCCTCTATCATGATCGGGATTGCGAAATTTAAAGGCGGAAAAGGTTTGGCGGCCGGCCTGACGATTGCCGCTATTCTCGGTGCGTATATGGGGGGCTTGGCCAGCGGCGTTATCGCCATGACCTTGGGGGTCTTTGTTATGGGGGTAAGTTATTATCGGCCATATTTGATGACGAAGATCGTGACAGCTCTGGGATGTATCAGTTTGATTTTCGCGCCGTTACTCGGGCATTTTATGGCAGGTTTAACCGCCGTGCAAAAATCTAAATTACCATTCTCATGGGAACACCGTGCAGAGATGTGGGCCTATGTTAGCCATAAAATAGCGGCAAATCCGGTCATTGGGTATGGATTTGACGCTTCGCGTACATTTACGGATACATTTGAATCGCGTGGGTTTTCCGATATTTCTATTGTATCCTTACATCCTCATAATGCGGGATTACAGATTTGGTTGGAAACCGGGGTCATCGGCGCTGTTTTGGCGGCTGTGACACTATTTTTACTTGGACGTCAAATTCTGCGCCGGGGGCATAATTGTCGCTATAATAACCGATATGAAATCATGGTGTTAAACGGTTTTATGATGTCTACGATATTATTATGCAATGTCAGTTATGGGGTTTGGCAAGATTGGTGGTGGGCGGCTATTATCACTGCGGCGGCCCTATCCGGCTTTCCGTTAAGACCAAGGTCATTTAGAAAAAAACGAGAATAGATATTACTGGTGAAAACACATTGACTTAGGCCCGTTAACTATGCTCTTAACGGCTAATAACTGTTTGCGAGCATAAAATTTAAAGGCGGGCTCTCCTTCATATGTCAGCTAAAATAATACCGCTCTCTTTCCCGGAACCTAAAAAAAGAATTAGTGTCGTCATGGTCACTTATATGACCGGGCCTGCTTTGCAAGAAGCTGTACGGGCTGTGATGAATGATCGCGACATCTCGGAACTCATTATTGTTGATAATGGGAATACGGAACTGGCGCGCCAACGTCTTAGCGAATTTGTTATGAAACATGACCGAATAAGGCTTATGCAAGGTCACGGGAATATTGGGTTTGCAAGGGGATGCAATTATGGTGCGCGCCAAACCAGTGGCGATTATATACTTTTTTTAAACCCGGATGCGGTGATTGAAAATGGAACGGCACGCAAACTCGCAGATGCGGGTGAAAATTTAGCTATGCCTTGGGTAGCCGGAGGTTTGTTGCGCGATATATTTGGGAAAGAGCAACGGGGTGGACGCCGTGGAGAGCTCACACCTATGAGCGCGTTTATAAATTTCACGCCTTTGCATAAATTGTCAGCTATCCGCTCTATTCATCGAGAGAGCGAACCTTTACCGGACGGACCTGCGTCTATGCCCGTTGTAAGTGGGGCTTGCCTGATGACGGATCGCCAATCCTTTGAGTCTTTAAATGGGTTTGACGAGAATTATTTTTTACATGTCGAAGATATAGATATATGCCGCCGGGCACGTAAGTCCGGTGGGACGGTTGTTTTTGTACCTGAAGCGCCTGTTATGCATTATGGCTCGACCAGTCTCGCGCGCCAACAAGATGTGGAGTGGTGGAAACTTCACGGATTTATCCGGTATTTCTGGACCTATTCCTCAAAATGGTGGGCCAAGGCCTTAGCGCTTGTCGCTGTTCCTTTTATGGCGGTCGCAATCATGGGACGGGCTTGGTTTATGGCTATTCGGAAGGCGCTTTAATTCCAGCATTATCTTTTAAGACATCGGACGCACCAGATATCGTCTCACACGCTATAGCTTGTAATATAGTAATCTCGACTTCTTCGCCCTTGGCATAATTTAATCCTTTTACAATATCGATATCCCGCCAGCAAAGCTGTTGTTTGGTGGCTTCTTTCACGGCCATAATCATATACTCACGGCTACCGTGTTTTAATCGATCCCATAATAAAACAGAGCCTTCGGTAACGGGGGTCGATTGCATAGCGACTTGATCGCCTAAGCGTGTGGCTTTCCCGAAATGGTATATCAGGCTGGGTTCGGTGAAATGAGGTGAATAGAGTGTCGGCCCGCCTAAACGAGGAGGTTTCAACTCTGCGCGCTCAAAAGCTTTTAGCAGATTGTCACTTATCCGGACTGTATTTAAGGAGGGTAAAATCTCTTGATAAACGGCTCCGCTCAAGGGCATGCAGGTGGCTACCATAGCGCCAAGAGCCAATTTCACTTTCCCGGTCCATAAGCTATACGCTGCCAAGATTGCGGCAAATCCGGAAAAGGCCGTGACGGCATAGGACCAACTGGGTTCTGGGCCGTATAAAGTTTCTAAAACTAGAATTCCGGTGCAGATAGCTATTGTGACGATAACAAAGATCAGAGCGCTGATTTTACGACTGATAGCAAAGGGTTTGATGTAAAAAAGTGTCATCGCCGCGGCACCGCCCATTAAAGCCAAGGCTGGGAATAAGGGAATAATATAATGGGTAAGCTTTGTCGGGACACATTCCAATATCAGCCAGAAAGGGACAACCCATGCGATAAGTAAGCGCATGGCGAAAACCGTTGAGGTTGACTGGCCACGCCCTTGACCTATGGCCCTGAGCGCAAAAACAAAACCCGGAATTAAAAATAGAATGGACGGCCAGAATGTAATCCATAGGGTGGCGGCATAAAACCCGGGTGGGCCACTATGGGTTTCTTGTGCCTGGCCAAGTTTTTTTCCAAAATCACCTATAAGGGCGTCTTTGAAAAACTGCCCGTCAGTGGCTTGCCAGATCAGGATAATCCAAGGGGTAATAAGTAAGACGCATAAAAGCGGGCCCGGCCAATATAATAAAGCCCGCATCCAGCCTATGCGACCTTCCCATAAAGCGAGGCTCAGAAGGGTTAGGAAGACAATGGCCAATAAGACAGGGCCTTTAATCATGATGGACATGGCAAGGGCGAACCATAACAGGATAGCATTGTGACGGGCCTGCGTTTTTATCGCTGATCTGTCGCCAAGGGGGGGGGAATCAGAATATGCGACTCTTATTCGTGCCAAAGCGGCTAAAGCGAGGGCTGATAATCCACATAATACGGCATCAGTCTTGGCGATATGGGCCTCAAACACGAAACCTGCACTGACAGCCAGAAGGCCGGCGCCGATGAATGCGGCCCGCTTTCCGATCATACAACGTCCACCCCAATACGTCGCAAGAACCGCCAATAGAGCGCCAAGGGTCGAGGGTATACGTTGTATCCAAATATCACGTTTGTCTGGACTGGAAAACATTTTGAGCATCGCGGACTGCATCCAATAAATACCCGCGGGTTTTTTGTTTCGGGCGCGATCCTGAAAACGGATATTTACATAATCCTGTCTTTCCACCATTTGAATACTGGCTTGGGCAAAACGAGCTTCATCGCGATCAATCACAGGTAAATTACTTAATCCCGGTAGAGCCATGAGTAAGGTCAATGCGACCAGTAAGATCCCATGTTTCAGGCTCGTATATTTTGCGCTATTCAGTGTCTCCATTTAAGTAAGTCTAGCGTCTAGTCTATAATTTAAAAGTACAAACTTACAGGGCTGTCATTTGCAACTCACCTCGTGCCGTGCCAATAGGTTTAGATTATGAGCTCAGAACCAGACCCTAACACTGAGGGTATTTAAAGGCTCTCAACCGTTCTATGAGATATCTATGCCGCAACGCCCGTCACAACCTTTAATACACCCCGAGATCAGCGTTGTTATACCTGTATTTAACGAGGTTGAAAATGTGGGCCCATTGGCCCGCGAGATTGCACATGCGCTTAGCGATAGGCCGTATGAGATGATATTTATAGATGATGCGAGTACGGATAAAACGGCGCAGGCACTCACAGAGTTGAAATCCAAATACCCAAGGTTAAGGGCTATCTCTCATGCTCAAAATGCCGGACAATCGCGTTCTATCCGAACCGGTATATTAGCCGCTATAGCGCCTATAATTGCCACATTAGACGGGGATGGCCAAAATGATCCCGCGGATATTCCTGCACTTTATCAAGCGCTTATACGCGGGGGGGCGCCAGAGGATTTGGCAATGGTTGGTGGGCGACGAGCTAAACGTCAAGATAATTGGGGTAAAAAATGGGCGTCAAAATTCGGAAATAGTGTTCGTAAACGTTTATTAAAAGACGGGGCTGATGACACAGGTTGTGGGTTAAAACTGTTTAAACGAGAAGCGTTTTTACGCCTCCCTTATTTCGATCACATGCATCGTTATATTCCGGCATTGATGCAGCGTGAGGGATATCGTTGCGAATATCGTGATGTTAATCACCGACACCGTGAATTTGGGCGTTCGAAATATACAAATTTTGGACGACTTATCGTTTCGATTGCCGATTTACGTGGCGTAATATGGCTTGGGCGTCGCGCGCGTCAACCGCGTGGCTGGACGGAATTGTAAGATTGAAAATTTTATAGGTCAAAGCGCCCGGCCCGCGTATTCTTATTTAAACTTATTGCTGAAAACACACGGCCATTCATTACACCATATACGCCGCTCGGTAATAATTGCGCCGCAATAATTGCACTTCCGACATTAAAACTAGCGTCAGATTTTGCCAGCGAAAAAGGGCGCATCGCCCCTGTTAAAACAATGGTCTTTGCCGGGACTGATCTTGACGCCATTTCGGTGTCCAAAAACCGGGCTGTCTCTGCCATCGTGCCTGTCCCGTGTGTGATAACAATATGATTATGCGCGGCAGCCATGACCGCTGTGAGAATGACCTGCCTGTCAGCGGCAGTCATGTCGAGGCTGTCTTTTTGTATAAGGGTTTGAATGTCGGGATGATGACACCGCGCCTCGTTTAACAAGGTGGTAATATGTAAACCCTTGTCATTCGGAAAGGCGAAGGCTTCGGTAAAGCTGTCATGAACTTTATCAAATGTGCCGCCAGTTGTCAGGATTAATACGGGCGAGTGCATAGTTACTGCACAATATTATAGGTCAAGTTCACAGTCACGGATACGGTTTGCTCTCCCGCGGCAATGGGGGTTGAGGCCTCACTCGATAGAGCCGCTGAACGCGCAAATTGGGGTTGCGGGTTAAATCCACTATTCGAATTTTCGCTTATGCTTTGCAGAGTGCCAATAGACACACCTGCGGCGCTGGCCATAGCTTCGGCTTTTGCGCGCGCGTGTATGATAGCTTGTGTGCGGGCTTCGGATTTGGCGGATTTTGGATCTTTTATCGAAAACCGCACATTGTTAATATTATTAACTCCGGCAATCACCAGCGCATCGAGCATAGAGCCGACATCGTCGAGTGTTTCCGTTTTAGCCGAAACCGTGTTGCGGGCTTCATAGCCGTCTATTTTCGGCGCGCGCCGGTCTTGGTAATTATATCGTGGGGACAAGGAAAGTTGAGACGTTTGAATGTTCTTTTCCAAAATTCCAGCCGCCTTTAAAGCGCCAAATACGGCGTTCATTTTATTTGCATTGGCGCGCATGGCCGCGCCTGCGGTTTTGCCCTGTGTTACAATACCCGCAGATACGGACGCCGTGTCCGGAACTTGTGATGACGCGGCGGTCGCAGATACCGAGATCTGCGGTACGGGTAACTGACTCGACGTTATATATGTCGGCGCGCCCGAGTTGCAGCCCATTAAGCAAAAGGCCAATGGTAAAGCGAGGCTGGTAAGAATCGGATATGGCGTCATGTTTTGTCTCCAATTTCGAGTTATATCTCTATGAGGTGATCTCTGGATACCCCGAGACACGAAAGGCTCAAATGATAATTATAGCCAATATAACCGCAGTCGTTGCAGAAACCAAGGCTAGAGCCTTTGTACCGCGGCCACGCCAGCCCTAAGCCCTTTGGCTTGGCAATGACATATCGCGTTTGAGATAGCCCATGAATGCCCGTTTTTTTTGTAAAAAGCGCAAAATTTAACGCAATGTGCAAAATTTAGCCTAATGGAAAGGAAAAACATTATCCTTTCCTCTATCGAGCTGACACATATAAAAGGGCAGGGCACCCCTAAGCCCGGCTCACAGTGTTCGAAACGGATTTATAAGCAGGAGGTTAGAAAGGTCTATGACGTCACGTAAAAAACCGCCTGGAAAAGACACGATATCCTCGGTTGAAACACAATCTGAAGCGACAGATTGGAGTCTTGACATTAAGCATTTACGGGCACGTGAGCAATTGGCAGACCAGATGGGCGGGGAGGTAAAACTGGCCCGTCAAAAAGAGCGTGGAAAATTGAATGCGCGAGAACGGATTGAGGGCCTCTTGGATACAGGGTCGTTTCGCGAAATCGGGAAGATAGCCGGTTCAGCCCAGTATAACCCGTCTGGCATATTAAACGGGTTTATACCGTCAAATTTTATTTTTGGTCGCGGTGATATTTCAGATCGACCTGTTGTTGTTAGCACCGATGACTTTACCGTAAGGGGCGGGGCCTCGGATGCTGCGATCTACCGAAAATTTGTTATGGCTGAAAAGATGGCGCATGAATTGCGACTGCCGCTAATCCGTATGATTGATGGGACGGGCGGCGGCGGGTCTGTGAAAATGCTCGAAGATATGGGGTTCACCTATGTGCCAGAGGTGCCGGGTTGGGAACATATTGTTAAAAACCTTGAAACGGTTCCCGTCGTGGGATTGGCGCTGGGGCCGACTGCCGGACTTGGCGCCGCCCGGGTCGTCGCTAGCCATTATAGTATTATGGTCAAAGGGCTGTCACAATTATTTACAGCCGGGCCCGCAATTGTAGCGGCATTGGGAGAAACCCAAGACAAGGAAAGTCTAGGCGGCTCAGAAATACATACTCGTAATGGTGTGATTGACGATGAAGCGGCTACCGAGGTCGAGGCATTTGCAATGACCCGGACTTTTTTGTCTTATTTGCCAGATTATATGGGCGCTAATTTAGAACGGCTCGCAAATTCTGATCCCGTTGATCGGGCTGAGGACAGTTTGATCCGAATGGTTCCGCGGGATAAGGGTCAAGCTTATAATATGCGCCGTATAATAGAGGCCGTTGCAGATAACGGTAAGGTATTTGAAATGGGACGGCGTTGGGGACGCGGCGTGATTACGGCATTTGCCAGATTTGACGGCTGGCCTGTAGCCGTACTGGCGTCGGATCCGACATTCATGGCCGGATCTTGGACAGCAGATGGATCAGAGAAAGCCGGGCGCTTTATCGAATTGGCAGAGAAATTCAACATGCCGGTTATTCACCTTGTTGATAATCCGGGATTTGATATCGGCTTAGCGGCGGAAAAAGCCGCCACTATACGACGCGGTGTCGAAGCTATGACCCGTGTTTATAAAGCCAATATACCTTGGGCGACAATTATCATTCGCAAAGCCTATGGTGTGGCGGGGCCGCCATGGCCAATCATACACGGTTTCAATACCGCGCCGCTTGGCCGAGCGGGGATTGGGGGTCATTACCGATTGAAGGTGGTGTGGAAGTCGCTTATAAACCAGAGCTGGAAAAGGCAAGAAAACCGGAACAAGAACTGGCTAAAATTAAAGCCAGATTGAAAAATGTGACCTCACCGTTTCGTACGGCTGAAAAATTCTTGATTGAAGATATAATCGATCCGCGTGAAACCCGTGCAAGGCTATGTGAATTTGTCCAGCTTGTTATGCGATAAATTTACAATTTCGGCTTTGCCAATCGAGAATGACGCGTTATACACCGCCTCGAACCAGTGGGGGGATAGCTCAGTTGGTTAGAGCCACCCGCTCATAACGGGTTGGTCGGGAGTTCAAGTCTCTCTCCCCCTACCACGCACTCAAGTTAAATTCCTGATACTGCTGGGTTCAAGACGGCTCCGTGCTAACCATTGCGGGGCTTTGACGATATGATAGAATACGATACCTAACCCATAGCATTTGTCTTCCTTGTCGCGTTCTTATCTTTACGCACGACAAGGTAAATTAAGTTTGCTAATGTGTAGTAGGTTAAGGTCGTTACATTCACCGTATTGTTGTCGTATAGGGAAACCCTAGGGTTTGACGGTTTGATAAAGCTGTTTATAAATGACCTCATTCATATATTTCATTAAGGACGCGTCATGAAACTTCTAAAAATGTTGACCGCCTTATTTCTCTTGCCCGGTACCATTATTTTGTCATTGTTAGGGATTTCGATAGAAAATGATGGGGGTGTTTTTCGATCTCTCATTAATATGATATTTTGGGGGTTTATAGCTGTGATGGTCGCGCTTCCATTCATGTTTAACTAACAGGCGGTTCGTGTTTGAAAAAGACGATATCCGTAAACTGGTCTACGCCTTTTACGATGAGGTTCGTAGAGATGCGGTGTTAGCGCCGATCTTTGCAACAAAAATTGCCGAGGATGAGTGGCCACGTCACATGGCACATATAACGGAATTCTGGTGTAGTATTTTTCTTAAAACAGGCCGTTATAAAGGAAACCCTTTGCAAAAACATTTGGCGGTCAAAGGATTAACACCGGCCCACTTTACGCATTGGTTATTACTATTTCAAAACACGGCTATCCGTGATTTGAAACCTGATCAAGCTAAAGCTATTCATGAGATGGCCCAGCGTATTGGGCAAAGTTTGCAAATGGGGCTGGCGTTTAACCATGAAAAAAACGGGTGTTCCGATCATCCCTTTGTTGAGTTCGGAATCAGACGTTCAGATTAGACGGCTGTGCAGCCAGGGCGCTATTGTGGACCCAGAGTACGCAGGCACCTCTTTAGACCCGTATATTTTGTCGAAAGCCAAGACCGCTTGACCCTGGCGATAATGGTGTTTGCCAGCTATCACTTGCGAAATGGGTGATCTCTAAAATCAATTATGCACAGACGGTTATTGTTACAGCACTTGTTTGTAAAACCCGGATGCTTTTATGCACGATAATACCTTCTGATAAAATCCTCTCGCGAAATAAGCATATTTTTAAATCCCGATAGCGCTGCAAATGGCCGGGGAAACCGTGATATAACTCCATGCCGACGAGTTTACATTGACTAAACCCATTTGTTATTTTTACACAAAAACAGCCTCCCAATTTCCTATTCTCCTCGCGTGCTCAATGTGTCCGTATCGCTGGCATGGATTCTGCATTTTTGTCCCAAAGTAAATCACAGACAGTTTCGCTCAGCGAAGTGAATTATTTAACGGGATCGAGAGCATGCAAGTTTTTAAACTTTCGGATGGGCTTCAGGCTCAGAATACATCGGCTCCGCAAGATGATTTTTCTGGTGACATTTCGACGACCGCTTCTCTATCAATCGGGAATCTGACATTATCGGGTTCCCTTGAAACCTTTGGCGATGATGACTGGGTCGCAATTGATATAGAATTAGGGGAGACTTTTGAGATTTCACTGAACGGCACGGGGGACGCCGCATTAGAGGATCCGTTTTTACGCCTATATGACAATACGGGCCGCCTTATCGCACAAAATGACGATGTTGTTTTAAACAGCCAACGGGATTCTGCTCTAAGTTTTACGGCGAGTGAAAGCGGTACTTATTATATCTCGGCTCGCGCATTTGGTGACAATAGCCTTGGGGATTACACTATATCGGCGCAAAGAACCCAATCGCAAATATTGTTGAATTCAATTAATTGGGGCGCGGATCTTGCGGCGGATGATGGTGAAACGACAATAATAAATGTTTTCTTTCAAACAGAGCAATTGGGGGTTTTAGATACATTTGGACGCGTCATCGATGCGCTGTCATGGACAGAGTATGAAATTGAACAAGCTTTATTAGTATTGGAAGAAATATCCGATGTTCTTGATGTAGACTTTGTACGCGTTGATAATGCTGAGGCTGCCGATTTTCGCTTTATCGTTGAAGACAATACTTCGGATCCGGGAAATTTCGGATTTTTCTTCCCGCCCGAATTTGGAGAGCATGCTGGAACAGGCGTTTTTAACCGGTCTGGTCGGGGTTGGGACGAAGGCGGTATAAGTGATGGCGGCGGGTTAGAGCGCGGTGGATTTGGATATGTTACATTGGTTCATGAAATTTCCCATGGTTTGGGTCTGGCTCATCCGCACGATAGGGGCGGAGAGTCAACACTCCTCTCGGGCCTTGAATTGGGCGGAGAACTGACCACGGGCCTCAACGGCGAAACCGTTCTTAATCTTGGAGATTTCGATCTTAATCAATCTGTGTTTACCATCCAGTCTTTTGTAGATGGATATGCCAGTGGGGAGGATGGTGTCTCAAATTCTGAGGCTTATGGATATCAAGCTACATTAGCCCCGCTTGATATTGCCTTGTTGCAGCAGATTTACGGTGCGCGCGAAACCACGAATGCAGGCACGACGATTTACAGGTTATCGGCTGAAAACACGAGCGGTACGGCATATGAAACCATTTATGATACGAGCGGGGATGATGCGATTGTAGGTACTGCCGGAGATGACATTATCAATTTAAATGCTGCGACATTACGATTGGAAGAGGGTGGCGGTGGATCTGTATCATCTTCTGCCGGTGTGTTCGGAGGGTTTACAATTGCCGCCGGGACACAGATTGAACGCGCTGGGGGTGCTGCTGGAAATGATCATATCACGGGCAATGACGGAGATAATTTATTAGCCGCAGGCCTTGGCGATGATGTTGTCAATGCGGGGGGCGGGAATGATATTGTTTTTGACGGCCTAGGCGCGGACGTCATTAATCTCGGAGAGGGTGATGACCATCTCAATGTCGGAGGCGGTCAGGATAGCTATGACGGTGGTGAGGGCCAAGATCTTATTTCTTATCATGACAGTGCCGGCGGTATTGTCGTTGACTTGGCGGCGAACACTATTGATGGGTCTTGGGCGACAAATGACGAGATCAGAAACTTCGAAAGTGTCATAGGGTCAGATACGGGTGTGGATGTGATTTACGGTACAAACGGCGCGAACGTTTTACAAGGCGGCGGCGGCGATGACTTGCTTAGTGGGCGTGACGGCGATGATGTTTTGTATGGCGGGCGCGGCAATGACCGTATTTTTGACGGCGCTGGAAATGATCTTGTCACATTGGGAGACGGTGATGATTATGTCCGGGTGGGTACAGGCTCTAACGAATTTTTCGGGGGGGACGGCGATGATTATATTTCCTATTTTGATAGTCACGGCGGTGTTTCACTGGACCTTGCCTTGAATACGGCCAGCGGCGGCTTGGCCGAAGATGACATTATATCCGGTTTTGAAAGTGCCTCGGGTTCAGGGCAGGGTGCTGATATTTTACGCGGCACTGACGGGGTTAATGATTTACGCAGTTATGGCGGTGATGACATATTGGAAGGTCGCGGTGGTGACGATATTTTAACCGGCGGCAGCGGGGCAGATCAATTTATCTTCTCTGATGGATTTGGTGATGACATTATCCGCGATTTCGAAGCAGGTCAGGATCGTCTGGATTTCTCGAACCTCTCTGACTTTACCGATGCAGCAGATGTTTTGGCATCGGCAACGCAACTTGGAAATTCTGTTGTTATACAGGCAGGTGACAATAGCGTGACTTTGCAAGGGGTGGAATTGTCTGAGTTGAATGAAAACGATTTTGTATTTGACACTATGGTATAATGTATCGATTTTGAGGGTCTGCGACGAAAATGAATAGCTTGCCGGCAATAAAAAGCTTGGCCTTGGACGCAGAATTTGGTCATCTACAACTATGCAAGGTTGGCCCATTCCATTAGCGCAAACAGCGGTGACATATCTCGCCTTTGTCGCGATTATAATTTCTCGATATTTTTTAATTGTCTGGCCTATTCATTGGGCATTATGGCAGCGCCCAGCCGAAAAGGTGAATGCGCGTCGTCTGTCGCGCCGGGAACCTACGCGGAAAACTATTCTCCACGAAATATGGCTCTCGACATTATCGGCCTTCATTTATGCTGCTCCGGCCGCGATTGTTGTCGAAATGTGGAAAGCCGGCGGCACAGCCCTTTACGATGGCGCCGTGACGGGCGGGTTGGAATGGGCGTATCTTCTGTTTAGCAGCTTGATGTTTTTATGTATTCAAGATACATATTTTTACTGGACTCATCGTATTATGCACCACAAGTCTTTGTTTGGGCTTACGCATGCCGGCCATCATAAATCTGTCCAGCCCACGCCATGGGCGAGTTTCTCTTTTGATCCGTTAGAGGCGCTTATTTCGGCGTGGCTATTGCCTGTTTTGGCCTTGTTTATACCGTTACATGTTGGTGCAGCTTTAGTCTTGCTGATGCTCATGACGATCAATGCTGTCTTTAATCATGCGGGATGGGAAATCTATCCGGAAACTTGGGTCAAAGGGCGGTTCGGGAAGATTATGATTACCGCAGCGCATCATAATTTACACCACACGAAGTTTTCTGGAAATTACGGGCTTTACTTCAGGTTTTGGGATCGGGTCATGGGGACAGACAAGGGGCAGGTCTAGACGGAAAAATTATACGGCAGATCACGCGAGCCATTATTCTTTCTTTTCTTTCCACTATTTCTTTCATCTGGGTACTTTCATAGGTTCGTCGCGCTCTTTATACACAGTCCATGGATGAGTCTTCGACAACCGACCATTATCAGGTCTTGGCACGGAAATACCGGCCGAGCACCTTTGAAGATATGATAGGTCAAGAAGCCATGGTGACGACCTTAACCAATGCGTTTCGTGCGGGCCGCGTGGCGCATGCCTTCATGCTGACGGGGGTGCGGGGCATAGGTAAGACAACCACGGCACGGCTTTTAGCACGGGCTTTAAATTATCAAATCAAGGAGATTGATACGCCGTCTGTTGCGCTGGGTAGTCCTGGCGTGCATTGCGAACGCATAATGGCATCGTCGCATATGGATGTCTTGGAAATGGACGCTGCGTCGCGGACAGGCGTCGATAATATGCGCGAAATGCTTGACGGTGTGAGGTATGCGCCTGTTGAGGCACGCTACAAGGTTTATATAATTGATGAAGTGCATATGTTATCGACAGGTGCATTTAATGCCTTGCTTAAAACCTTAGAAGAACCTCCGGATCATGCAAAATTTATTTTTGCAACGACAGAAATACGTAAAGTGCCTATTACGGTTTTGTCACGCTGCCAAAGGTTTGACCTGCGCCGTGTTGAGGCGCGCGATTTGCAATTGCATTTAAAGGCTATTTGCGGAAAAGAAAATGTGAAGGTCTCGGATGACGGGTTGGCCCTGATCGCGCGTGCGGCTGAAGGCTCTGTGCGTGACAGCCTGTCATTGCTTGATCAAGCTATTGTGCAGTCTGGCTTAGATGGCACTGAGGTTTCTGGTGAACAAGTCCGCAATATGTTGGGTCTGGCTGATCGCGTGCGCGTATTGGATTTGTTTGAAAAGGCAGCAACGGGTGACGCTGGCGCCGCCTTGCATGATATTCGCTCGCAATATGATGATGGCGCTGACCCGGCGATCATTATGCGCGATTTGCTAGATATTTGTCACACGGTGAGCCGGGCGCAAACACTTGGTGATGACGGTATATTGGACTTGGCGCCTGACCAGATAATACGTGTTCAAGCCTTGGCTGCAAAGCTGACATTGGGTGAATTAACCCGTATCTGGCAAATGCTTTTAAAGGCATATAATGACGTGCGCCTTGCACCTGTACCGCTTGCCGCCGCGGAAATGGCATTGCTTAAGATAGCGGTAGCCGGAGCGATGCCTCCACCAGAACTCGTGGCAAAGCTGATATCTGAAATCAGAACACAGGACGCAGCTGGGGGCAGCCCACATGAAGGCGGGGCTGGAAATTTTAGCGCGCCGCAGATTTCACCGCAATCTGCGGCGTCAAGCACTCAAAAACTTAAATCGTCTTTAGAACCTGTAACATCTGATGCCGCTCATACGCCGCTAAGCAGTCAATCGAGCTTCGCCTCAAAGCATGCTAGCGTTTCGGCTAAAATGACCCCAGATGATTATTCCTCACCAGGCTTTATACACGCAGATCAAACACTCTTGGGTGTTGAACACGAGGTGACATCAATACCGGATAGGGTGGCGACACCCGTGCATAGACTTGTTTTGAATTCTTTCGAGGAATTTGTGGCCGCCTTACCTAAAAGCCAAATTCAACTGGCGTCCGATCTTCGGCGTTATGTCAGACCTATTCGGTTTAAACCCGGTGCGGTGACATTCGAACCTGTCGAGGGTGCGCCAGTATCTCTTACAGGTAAAATCGTTTCAGGTCTTAAAGAATTGACTGGAGAATTATGGATTGTTTCGCCGGAAACGTCAGGCGGAGGCGAAACCCTAAATGAACGCGCGGCTCGTGAAAAATCGGAACAAGAGGCAAAAGACAAAGCCCATCCGGCCTTTTCCCACCCTTTACTCGCCGGAGCTAAACTTATTGACATTTTACAGTCAGCCCCCATGTCAGATACTCATGCGGGAGCCAGCAATATTATCTCGGCTGATTTTGGATCGTCACTCGCATCAGAAGATGAGGATACATAATGAAAGATCTCATGGGCTTAATGAAACAGGCCAAGCAAATGCAGGCTAAAATGGAAGCGGCACAGGCTGAGGTCGCCGATCTCGTCTCGGAAGGTCGCTCAGGGGGAGGTCTTGTAACCGTTATTCTGGCTGGCGGTGGTAATATGAAATCCGTAAAGATAGACCCAAGTTTACTCAGTGGAGAAGATGTTGAAATCGTTGAAGACCTGATTGTCGCAGCTTATCAGGATGCCAAAGTTAAATTGGATGAAAAGCAGGCAGAGACTATGAAATCGGCCATGGGGGATATTCCTATGCCGCCGGGCTTAAATTTGCCGTTTTAATTTTATGATTACGGTTTATTTGCGTGCGATCACAGCTAAAGATATCTCTACCATATATGACCACCATTTACGTCGAAAATTACTTTTATCAGTTGCATAACTAACGACTTCAAATTCTATACCGTCATGATCGATGAAATAAAACCGCTTACCTGGCGCATAGTCCGCGTGGTTTTCTGGTGTAAACCCGGCCGCTTTCACGCGGGCTTCTATTATGTCTAAACTGTCAACCACTATGCCGATATGGTTTAGTCCTTTAAGCGCTAGATGAGGGTGAGAAGAGGCTGGGGCTGTATCCGGCGTTTGATAAACGGATAGATAAAAATCTTTATTGCCAATGTGATAACTAAACCCGCCCCGGATAGCTGGCCCTGACCATCTCTGCGTCCAACCGAAAATTTGACAGAGTTGATGCGTTGTCTTTCGGGCATCTGAAACTGTGATGTTTATGTGTTCAAGCGCGGTATATCCCATAAAAAACTCCCTTAATTAATCTTGACAGTTGACAGCTTACGACCTCAAGTTAACTTGAGGTCAAGAGGTTTTTTGGAATTTATTATGACGATACAGAAAGGCTTATTAATTGGTAAAGTTGCGGCGCGTACAGGCGTGTCTGTTTCTGCCATTCGACATTACGAATCCGAAGGTCTTGTGCATGCGCGCCGGAATTCGGGAGGGCAACGTATTTTTACTGCATCTGATATTCGTCGGATATCCTTTGTGATTATTGCGCAAAATTTGGGATTTTCTCTGGCCGAAATCAGGGCGCAGTTAAACAGCTTACCTCAAGGGCGCACGCCGACGAAATCAGATTGGGAAAAAATGAGTCGCAATTTTAACGCCCATATAGAGGCGCGTATAAATAGGTTGACAACCCTGCGTGAAAAGCTGGCTGGATGTATCGGTTGTGGATGTTTATCACTCAGGCATTGCGCACTTTACAATCCAGGTGACGAAGCCCAAAAATGCGGTCCAGGGCCGCGGTTCTTAATGGGAAATTCTTCTAAAAGGAACGAGGTTGATGATAATATCTAAAATGAACTTACGTCTGGTCCACATCTTGATATGCCTATTTGTAATAACAATAATAATCTTGGGTCAAAAGGCGCTCGCATATGAAGCGCCCGAAGCGCCTAAATCTTCATCCGTATCGATACGGTCCTTATTGAATTATGACAGCCGGTTTCATCCGGTAATAGGCGAAAACGGAATGGTCTCAGCAGAAGATGAAATCGCCGCGCAGATCGGAGCCGATATTCTTGCGCGCGGCGGCAATGCCGTGGACGCGGCCGTCGCCACGGGATTTGCACTGGCCGTGTCGCACCCTCAGGCTGGAAACTTAGGGGGTGGCGGGTTTATGTTGGTCTCTTTGGCACGCAAAAACGGTTTGGCGGTGGAAAATGCCGACAAGACCCCTGACGATGTTCCAGATGATGTGATCGCTATAGATTTTCGGGAAATGGCGCCTGCGCAGGCCCATCGTGATATGTATTTAGACGATCGGGGAGGCGTTGATAATCGTCGCGCTCAATATAGTCATTTATCTGCTGGTGTTCCTGGGACTGTCATGGGATTGTTGGAGGCCTTGGAGACTTACGGAACTATGACCCGTAGGCAAGTTATAGGGCCGGCTATTAAGTTGGCGACGCGCGGCGTAACTGTTTCTTACAGTCTGGAACGATCATTGGAGGAGCATCGTGAAGCCTTGTCATCTGATCCCTCTTCGCAGGCTTATTTTCTGGCCCATGGGCGCGGGCTCAAAGCGGGTGAAATTTTGTATCAAGATGATTTAGCGGCCAGCCTGCGTCGAATTATGAACAAGGGGAGCGATGGATTTTATCGTGGCAAAACCGCAGATTTGATTGTAGCCGAAATGGCCACGGGCAATGGTATCATTACACATGAGGATCTCGCCGCTTATAAAACAGTGACCCGAAAAGCTGTTACGGGAACTTATAAAGGATATCGTCTGCACTCTATGCCGCCGCCGTCATCGGGGGGGATTCATATCATTCAAATGCTCAATATTTTATCAGGCTTTGATTTACAGGCGGACGGTCATAATAGTGCTGCTTATTTACATAAGTTAATTGAAGCCATGCGCAGAGCTTTTGCGGATCGTTCGAAATATCTCGGAGATCCTGATTTCTTCGACGTTCCCCAGGCGGCTCTGATCGACCCGTCTTACGGGGATCGATTACGGCGTACAATAACCTTGGATAAAGCTAGCTTGTCGTCAGATATATTACCGGGCACCGAACTGATCGAAGACGGGCCTTCAACGACCCATTACTCCGTCATAGATAAAGACGGTAATGCGGTGGCCGTCACTTATACGCTGAATTTTTCTTATGGCAGCGGTCTGAGTGTAGATGGGGCCGGTTTTTTGCTCAATAATGAAATGGATGATTTTTCCGCTAAACCCGGATCGCCAAATGGCTATGGTTTGATTGGCGGGGTTGCCAATATGATAGAGCCAGCTAAACGCCCCTTATCTTCAATGTCGCCTGTAATCGTTAAGAAAGACGGCGTTCCGGTTTTGGTTACGGGGAGCCCGGGGGGCAGTACCATTATCACTTCTGTCCTCCAAGTCGTGCTGAATGTGATTGAATGGGATATGAACTTGGCTCAAGCGACCAATCTACCGCGTATTCACCATCAATGGCGACCTGAAATTGTGCTTGTCGAACCCGGCTTGTCTCCGGATACATTAGCGGGGTTAAGCCGGCTGGGTCACACGTTTCCGAAAAATGAGACAGGGGATATTGCCCATACGACATTGGGACGGGTGAATTCAGTCGGTAAAGACGCCGCGCCGTCCTCGCCTCTCTTTCAAGGTGCAGCGGATACGAGAGAACCCAAGGCCGCGGCTATTGCTGTGCCATAAATATAATGATTGTGCCTTGCCGTAATATTGTTTTGAGATTTTTAATTGGCGCATCCCGTATGTGTATATGGCTAATATATCGTATCTATGAGATTATTGGGCGTATAGGAAATTTTGGATGCAGAGTGTCCAAGCTAATGACGTTTGATCGACAAATGGCTTAAAGCCAGTCAAGAATTTGATTAGGGTAGGGCCGAATCAAAAGGAACCATTGTGGCCCGTGCAAATGTAAGCCCCGAAATCGAACGACTGATCAACCTCTTATCGAAATTACCGGGTCTGGGTCCGCGTTCTGCGCGCCGCGCCGCGCTCGACCTTGTCAAAAAACGCGAAGGACTTATGCGCCCGCTTGCCAATGCATTATCCGAAGCTGCAGATAAAATCTTAACCTGTTCGGTTTGCGCCAATGTCGATAGCCGCGACCCGTGCTATATTTGTCAATCGCCGGGGCGAGATTTGTCAGTTTTATGTGTCGTTCAAGATGTCGGAGATTTATGGGCTATGGAACGGGCCGGAGCCTTCAAGGGGCTTTATCATGTTTTGGGTGGAACCTTGTCAGCCATTGACGGTATTCGACCTGAAGATTTAAATATAGCGAGTTTGATCGCCCGTGCCCAAAGCCCTGAGATAAATGAAGTTGTGTTGGCGATGAATGCGACTGTTGATGGTCAAACCACGGCACATTATATTACCGACCATTTGGTCAGTGCCGGCGTTCGGGTGTCAAGACTGGCCCACGGCGTACCAGTTGGGGGTGAACTTGATTACCTTGATGACGGTACTATAATGGCGGCTATGAAAAGCCGCCGGCCTTTTTGAGGTTTAAAATTAATTATTTAAGGACTTTAAGGATGACTAAACTCACTTTGGGATTAACATTTATTCTTGCGTTAGTTTTTGTATTTTTTGGTGTTCAGAAATTCGGGGCCGAAAATATAGTGTTTGAAACCATTGCCGGGCGGTCTGGATTAAGTTTTTTTGAACCTTATGTTCGCATCTTCACCGGAATTGCCGAATTGTGTACGGCGCTACTCTTGCTTATACCCCGCACACGTTTGACCGGGGCTTTTGCTGGATTGGGTTTGCTTATTGGTGCCATTGGTTTTCATCTTTCACCATGGCTGGGTATTAATGTCCCGACTATTGGACATTTTTTGTTTGTGTCTGCCGTCTGCTCATTGGTGATATCTCTTGTGACGATTTCGCGTTTGCGTAAAGAAGGGGCAATGCTTTGGCCTTTCGCGCGTTAAAAGGGCTTAATCTATAGCTCTTCTAGGATTGATTTTCCTTTAGAACGATCACCGCTTGTCCATTGCCAGCTTTCGTGCAGGCGTATTTTTCCGTTGTCGAGAATTTCAGGTATGGAACGGCAAATCCCCGTCATCAAATCCCCGTCTGTGTTAATATGATGATAGCGCATATCTATGCGACCCGCCATATTTACCAATCCGATTAACTGACCAAAATCGACATAACCACCGGAATATGTTCCTGTCAGCAGGTCGCCCTTTTGATGATATTTGAAGATGGTTTCTGAACTCGTGTCAGAATTTTCTCCGGTTTCGTAGGGTCGAAAAAGTCGTCCTTCATAGTGTATCATGCGCGGCGATCCCGCAATTCAAAATCAACGGAGTGGCTTTCGCTGGCTTGGGGGGCAATATTAGATATAGGCTCAGGCGTGGGTATAGCGACGTCGAGATTTTCAATTTTATCGGACCGCGTAATAATTTTTTGGGTCGAGGTCCGGATTTTGTCAATATCTTTTACCGAGAGTGAAAAATGCGTGTGTAATTTTTCAACACGTTCATCAAGGCGTCGCACGTCTTCGGAAATAAGTCTGACTTCTTTCTGGATGATATGGGCTTGTTCACGCATGGCGGCATCTTTCATAACCGCTCGCATTGTATGGAGGGTGGCCATAAAAGTCGTTGGTGACACGATCATGACTTTCTGAGAAAACCCTTTTTCAATAACTTTGGGAAAATTAGCGTGAAGCTCGGCATAAATGGCTTCTGAGGGCAGGAACATCAATGCGATATCATGGGTTTCACCAAAAATAAGATATTTTTGTGAAATATCCTTTATGTGAGTCAGTACATCGCGCGCAAAAAGCTTTTTGGCTGTGTCTTCATCCTGCGTATTTTCAGCCTCTGTCATACGCCGCCAACTTTCCATTGGAAACTTGCTGTCAATTGCCACGTCGCCTTGATTCTGGGGTAAATGTATGAGCGCATCTACACGCTTATTATTGGAAAGTGTGGCTTGAAAACTATAGGCATGCGGGGGCATATAGGTTGTGATTAAATCTTGCATTTGCTTTTCGCCAAACGCGCCGCGCGCCTGTTTGTTTGATAGCAAGCTTTGTAATCCCGAAACTTCACCGGATAAGGTTTCAATATTTTTCTGCGCACGGTCAATTAAGGCCAATCGTTCATGCAAATGTTTAAGGTTTTCAGTATTACGATCTTGGGTTTCCATGAGAGACTTTCCGACCCGGTCCGTAACATTGGCTAGTCGTGTATCGAGACTATCGCGGAACATAATGTCGCGTTGAGCGCTATCCTCGGCAAATTGTGCCAACCGTCCTTGCAGGGCCAGCTGCTGTTCGGTCATAGTCGCCATGTGGGATTCGAGTTTGGGGTTGCCGCGTCGCGAGAAAACTAAGGTGATTAAGGCTCCCAAGATCATGAGGGCCGCCCCGAGAATAATTTCGATAAGGCTTAACTTTAATCCAGAATATATGATAACGGGATCCATTCCCGTTTTGTTCCATGATTCACGCATGAAAGCAATTCACGATGTGTGGCAAATCTGTGAATGGATTTACTTGGCGGCTTTAATCCCCTCTAAGATGAGTTGCCCCGCCTTTTCCAGCGTATCCCATCCTAGGATTTTGACCCACTTTTCCTTTTCAAGATCTTTATAATGAGCAAAGAAATGGGGAATGCGGTCTTGAAGCACTTGTGGTAAATCTGTGTAGTCTTTTATCTGATCGTAATAACGTGTCAATTTTTGATGTGGAACTGCAACAATTTTTTCATCAATACCGGCTTCGTCTTCCATCATGAGCACACCGACGGGTCGCGCGCGAATAACAGAGCCCGGCATGAGCGCCCGGTTGCCTACAACCAAGACGTCCGTTGGATCCCCGTCATCGGAAAGCGTATGGGGAATAAATCCATAATTACACGGGTAGCGCATAGAGGTGTATAGAAAACGATCAACAAACATCGCGCCGGAGGCCTTATCCATTTCATATTTAATGGGTTCGCCGCCAAGCGGAACTTCGATGATGACATTGATATCAAAGGGTGGGTTTTCACCAACGGTAATTTTTGACATGTTCATGGTAAGATCTCCACGTAATATTAGGCGTCGGTCTAGCGTCGATTTTTAGGTTTGCAAGTCCTAATGCCCGGTTGTGCTGGTAATAGCCCAAATACCTGAACATATCATGACAATCCCGATAAAGAGATTAAACAAGCGGGCGGTTTTGGGTGTAGATAGCAGCGCGCGCATGCGTTCGGCGCTATAGGCAAAAACGGCAAGCCCGATAAGCTCTGTGACGGTCACGGTAATAAACATGATAATTAACTGCGGAGCTAGCGCATGGCTTTGGTTGAAATAGGTCGGTAAAAGTAATCCAAAAAAAACAAGCGGCATCGGGCTGGAGATTTGTAACGCCACGCCTTTGGTATAGAGCCTTGCGCGAGGTGGAGTTTTTTGAGCATCTCCCGTAGCCTGTGGTAAGGGGCCAAATATTGTCGTGAGAGCCAAATAGAAAATCACCAATAGCCCGATTATTTTTAAACCTAGAAAAGCTGTTGGAAATGTTACGGCTAATACCGCGGCGCCGGACGCCGCCAATAACAGCCACGCTATATTCGCCGTCGCAATACCCAATGCAGCCAGCATGGCCGGACGAAACCCGTACCGAAAGGCGGAGGCTAAAACAAGCATAACGGCCGGGCCGGGGGTTAACCCGCCAACCCCGAATAAGGCTACGAGGGCTAACCAAACTTCAAGTGACATAAGATCTCACACATAATATTGTCCGGCCTATATATGAGCTTGCCGCCTAAGTCATCTTAGATATTCTGGCTTATCTGATAATTGATATTTTCATAATTTGGCGCGAATGTCCGGCAGTGTTTCAAGAGGCCTATTAGGGAATATGCGAATAGCCCATTTACCCATTCAATTGCGTTACAGGCAGATCGGGTTCAGACTTGAATGTTGGAACATCGGATATGTGACGCCTATCGCCGGGTAAAACTATTAATGGAGTCGGTAACATGGGTCCGGCAA
>CAZSKN010000004.1:0-103648 GCA_964607445.1 uncultured Caulobacterales bacterium | reverse complement strand
TGTTTAGGGTCGATATTGACTTTGGTGATATCTCCGTCCGCCCATGCCATGACACGCTTGTCCATCATTTTATACCAAAGCGGCGGTATCGCGGCAACGGCGAAGCAGCCTCCATATCCGTTTGGCAGACTCGGGACATTGTCGAAGTCGCGCAAGACCTGATAGGGGCGTTGCGGATGGGCATGGTGGTCTGAATGACGTTGCAGATGAAAGGCCATTAAATTTGAAAACGTATGGTTTGTATTCCAGCTATGATGGGGCTGGGTGCGCTCATATTTTCCGGACTTTAGCTTTTGGCGCAATAGGCCGTAATGCTCGACATAATTGGCTTGGGTCAATGTATACCAGCCTAATATGTGATGCGGGATAAGAAACCATAATATGGCAGGCCCGAACATAACGGCAAAGATAACAAAAGAGAGCAAGGCCGCAGCGTAGACCTGTAGGACTTCATTATGCAGGCTCCAGAAATTTCGGTTTTGTGCCGCTAATCGTTTGTTTTCATGCATAAGTCCGCGTTTTATCGTGCCTGATATTTCTCGTATTGCAAATCGGTATATACTTTCACCCATACGTGAACTGGCCGGGTCTTCAGGTGTCGCCACCCATGTGTGATGACCGCGATTATGTTCTATGTTGAAATGCCCATAGCCGATAATCATATTGCCTATACGGGCGTGCAGCCTGTCCCATTTATTATTTTTATGGCCCAATTCATGTGTCATGGTCATGATACCGCCGCTGGATACACCCACACCGATTATAAGCGCGATAATAGACCATATAGGCAAATCTTGCGTGCCGACAAACCAGACATAGGCGAAAAATGTCGCCATTGTTGCTGTAATCCGGATATGAACGTGAAAGCGGTAATAGCCGTCTAATGCCATGTCATCGACGACTTCTTCGGGCGGGTTGTGTGTGTCGACACCCATAAAATAGTCAATCATAGGGGTGAGAGCATAGAAATAGAGTGCTGGGACGAGGGTGAAAATCGGGTTTTTATCAAATATAAAATATAATAAAATCCCGGAGGTGATAACGAGGGGGCTAATAAAACTTAGCCACCAAAGGTGACGTTTTTTATCCGTATATATGACGGGGCTGCCGTCAGCCGCTAATCCGGAAAAAGAGGTCATGCGGCGTCTCCTTGTGCGTTTAATTTTTTAAACGGTACACACAAAGTCTCCATGGGTTGTAATGCATTTAAAATGAGGCCGACCTTGGCCACAATATAAGGTCCGTCCAAATCATATAAAACATGACGCCCCGCCTTGCGCGAAACCGTAATTCTGGCACGTTCCAATATGGCAAGGTGACGAGAAACCACAGATCTGTCTTGTGAGAGGCCACGTGCAATTGTTGAAATGTCGCACGCGCCCCGTCCAATGAGTTTTTTAATAATTTTAACCCGTGTTGGATCTGTTAGCGCTTTAAGAAACTGCGTGTCCAGAACGCCTATAGCGGCTTCGGCCATAGCTTTGTGTTCGGGCGTGTTTGGGTGATTGTCATTTTTCATAACTTATTATGTGCATATGGATGCACATAATGCAAATGTTTTTTATATGGATGATAGGAGTCAGAATTTTAGAGATGGAATAATGACAGGGATCAAAAAATTACACGGCTTAGACAGAGGGCTCGAATATATTTGCAGATGAATTTAAACACTGGCGGGATGGGTCATTCCCCGTTAAACAACGCACATGTCACATAATACATTCGGACATTTATTTAGGTTTACGACATGGGGTGAGAGTCACGGCCCGGCGATTGGGTGCGTGGTGGATGGGTGTCCACCCAAACTCAGCCTTACGGAGGCCGATATTCAAACCTTTTTGGATAAGCGCCGTCCTGGCACATCACGATTTGTTACCCAACGTCAAGAACCTGATGCCGTGAAGATTTTATCAGGCGTGTTTGAGGGCCAAACCACCGGTACACCGATCAGCCTGTTGATTGAAAATAAAGACCAACGTAGCAAAGATTATTCTGAAATTAAATCTCGCTACAGACCCGGACATGCAGATTTTACCTATGACGCCAAATATGGCATTCGGGATTATCGTGGGGGAGGACGAAGCTCGGCGCGTGAAACCGCCAATCGTGTGGCTGCGGGGGCCATCGCCCGTAAAATATTAGGGTCTGATATCCGCATTCAGGGGGCGGTTACCCAAATAGGGACGCACATGATTGATCATGAAAGTTGGAATTGGGACGTGGTTGAAAAGAACCCGTTCTGGTGTCCGGATGCCGAGGTCGTAAAAGATTGGGAGCGCTATCTTGATGAAATCCGAAAGTCAGGTAATTCTGTTGGCGCTATTCTGGAGGTTAGAGCTAGCGGGGTGCCATCGGGTTGGGGGGCGCCGGTCTATGGAAAACTAGATGCAGAAATCGCGAGTGCCATGATGTCTATTAATGCAGCCAAGGGGGTCGAGATCGGGGCTGGGTTTGCGTCCGCGGGATTCACCGGTGTCCAGAATGCTGACGAAATGCGGATTGAAAACGGGCACCCGAAATTTTTATCTAATCACGCGGGCGGGGTTCTAGGCGGAATTTCAAGTGGCGAAGACATTGTCGTGCGTTTGGCAATTAAACCGACGTCCTCTATTTTAACCCAGACGCGGTCCATAGATGCTAACGGTCATGAAATCGATGTGCGTACAAAAGGTCGGCATGATCCTTGCGTCGGTATTCGCGGCGTACCTGTCGCCGAGGCTATGTTAGCCTGTGTGCTAGCTGATCAAAAGCTTCGACATAGGGGACAAATCGGATAATATATGTTGCAATATCTTATTCCCGCCCTGCCGGTGGCTGCGGTCGCGGCTATCACTAAGTTTTATTTATCTGGTTCGGATTTAACGCCATATGATACGCCGAATATCCCTGTAACATTTAATCCCAAAACCCCATCTGCCGGGGTGGCGGATGTTGAGACTTTTTTGGAAGATAATTTTATTGCGCCCGCGCAGGGCGATAGTTCTGAGAGTCAAAAGCTGACTGAAAAACGCGCACGGTTTAATGATATGGGGCGCTCGCGATCATTTGACGCGACATTTATTCCGGATACGGTTCGCTTTGGGGGTGTAGAGCTTTCGGGGGAGTGGACAATTGTAAAAGACAGTGACCCTAACCGACGCTTACTCTATTTGCATGGTGGTGCCTTTACAGTTGGCAGTCCCGTGAGCCACCGCGCCATTATAACCAATATTGCCAGACGTACCGGCTGTGTTGTCTACGCGCCTGATTATCGCTTAATGCCGGAAAATAACCGTATTGATAGTTTTACGGATTGCGGGGCGGCCTATCTCTGGACGTTGGAAAATGGTCCAGAGGGAGCAAGGGCCGTAAAAACAGTGGCGATAGCGGGTGATAGTGCAGGAGGCAATCTGTGTCTGGCATTATTGAATTGGATAAAAGATAAGGGTCATAGATATCCGGATGCGGCCATCGCTTTATCGCCTTCTGTGGATAGTACTTTTTCTAGCCCCAGCTTAAAACGCAATTTCAAGACCGATACCATGTTACGGCCTCTGGCCGGACCGCTTTTGAAAACACCGCGCTCGATTTTATTATGGGCGGGATGGAAGGTGAATAAACTGTCGCCATCATCCTCTATTATGTCGCCGATTTTTGCTGATCTCTCCGGTTTGCCGCCTGTTTTAATCCAAGTCAGTTCTGCCGAAATGCTATATGATGATGCCCGACGCTATACGAATAAAGCTCGATCTCAGGGATCAAATGTCGAGCTACAGAGTTGGGCGCATATGTGCCATGTCTGGCAAATCTTTGACGAAATGTTACCCGAAGCCCATCACGCTTTTGACGAGATGGCCGCTTTTCTTGAGAGGCACGGCTTTTAAAGCCTCCCATTATCCATGTTAATCTGTATCAAATGGAACAATAATGATCCGTCTGGCAGCAAGATCAATTTTGGGTACACTGGCTTTGCGAAAAGGGTGAAACCAACTTGCCTTTTTTACTGCATTTTTGGGAGGTTTGATCTCTAACATATTACCCGCACCAAAATCATGCACGCCTATGACGGTGCCTAAACGTTTACCATCTGTCGATTTCACATCCAGCCCGATAAGGTCTGAGTAATAAAAATCATCTTCATCTGTGTCAGGCAAAGCCTCGCGCGAGATATAAAGCCGGGTGGACTTTAATTCTTCTGCCATTTCACGCGTTTTAATTTCCGGCGCTCTCACGGCAAAATAATCTTTGATCTTTCGGTGGGATTGCGGTGTTAAAATAATATCTCCAGCCTCATTGCGCAGGGGGCCATAAGATAAACAGGCTTTAGGGTCTTGCGTAAAACTTTTTAATTTCACTTCGCCTTTAATACCAAAGGCTCCGGCAATAGCGGCTACACAGATAAGCTTATGCGTTTGGTTTGTATTCATGCAGCGTGTGATAGGGCATAATCCTCACAAAGTCATTGCCCCATATTTAAATCTGGAGGACTGACGTAAAAGAAGGATATATTATGTTACGCTCGCTTTTTGCGCTATTTGCGTTTTCAGGATTGGCGCTATCGGCATCCGCCCATCCCGGAGAGGCTACGCCAGCGGTAAATTCTGATAGTCAACCTAGCTCCGCCCTGACCTCCGATATTGTATCGACATTACCAACTGACGCAGAAATTCGGGACATATTAGCTCAAATGCCAGATATGAATGCGCTGATGGGAGATATGTTGAAAATCATGAAAGACGAGAACATGCAAGCGCAGCTAAAATCTACAGCGACGGCGTTTAGGCAAAAATTGAAATCTACGCCTGAGTTCACGCAGCGCGATGCCAATGGTCTCCCTGACATTAATGCATTTCTAGGCGCAATATTGCCATTATTGGCAGATGAAAACGCCATAGGCGGCTTACTAGAGGGTGCCACCGACATAGCCGCTGAGATGGAAAACAGCGTTCAGAAACATATACCCAAAGGTACAAAGCCTTTAGAAAAAACCCCGCATTAACGGAAAGCTTTGGAAATTTTGGGCTTTCTAACGGCGCAAGACGCCGCCGACCTTGGCGACAGTTTCGATAATTTTATTAGAGACGGCTTCGATATCTTTATCTGTAAGTGTCGCGTCTAGAGGGGATAATGTGACATCTATCGCCAGAGATTTATACCCCTCTTCCACGCCTTTACCGCGATAAACGTCAAATAAAGTCACATCTGAAATTAATGTTTTATCTGCACCTTTTGCGGCCTTTATGACATCGCCTGCTGCTATATGGTCCGCAAAAATAAATGCGAAATCTCGGTGAACAGGCATAAGATCTGATAAGGTCAGCGCCCCTTTGGATTTATGCGCCGATTTCCGTTTCCGAATAGGTAGGTTTTCAGGCCAAATTTCAAAGGCCGCAACTCGACCTTCAATGCCAAGGGCTTTGAGGGCGCGCGGGTGGAGTTCACCAAAGTCAGCTAAAATATTTTTTGGACCCATTTGCAATCGTCCAGACCGTCCCGGATGCCAATAGCTCCCATTGGCTTTGGAGAGCTGCAAATTGTTAACATTAGCCCCCATTGCATTTAAGGCCGCCAGTACATCACCTTTTGATGTAAGGGCGTCTACGGTCTGCGCGCCAGCCCAATTACGGTCTGTTTCCATACGACGCATGCCCGCCAGGCTCAGGGATTGATCGTCGGGGGTTAAACCCCGGTAAACAGGGCCAAGTTCGAAGAGGGCGGCGCGGGGGTAGCCTTTGTCAGCATTGCGTTGACCCGCAAGCAAGAGATGAATAAGTGCAGAGGGCCGCATGCAATCCAGATCAGATGAGATCGGATTATCAAGGCGCATAAAATCTTCGCCGCCGTCAAAGGTTTTCGCATGGTCTTGTAAGGCAAATGACCAAGTTATTGCTTCTGAAAGTCCTTGCGTTGCCAAGGCGCGGCGGGCCAGACGTGTGCGGTTCTGTGTGAGTGTTGCCGTAGGTTCACGACGCCCCGTTAGAGGCGGGAGGCTTACCGCTTCAAGATTGTGAAAGCCATGTATACGGGTAATATCTTCGACCAGATCAGCGCCTTCGTTAACGTCTCTGCGCCATGTTGGAATGTCTACTGTCCATGTGTTTCCTGTTTTCACATCAAACCCGAGATCGCTTAGGATTTTTAGCATGTCCTTTGGCGCTATATTTAACCCTGTTAGGCGCTTATTGAGCGCCGGATCAAAGGCAAGAGACGGCGGCGGGGCGGAAATCTCCCCGCCTATAACGATTTCGCTGGCCTCTCCGCCGCAAATATCTAAAACCATCTGCGTCGCGAGTTCCACACCCCCCAGAACAAAACCCGTATCGACGCCGCGTTCAAACCGATATTTAGCATCGCTATTCACACCCAGCCGTTTCGCGCTACGACGAATAGTCAACGGATCAAAATAGGCACTTTCGATGAATATCTCGGTTGTGCTTTCACCACAGCCCGTACTTACACCCCCGACAATCCCGCCAAGCCCGAGAATACCGTTCTCATCCGTAATGGCGCAGTCGGCATTTGTGGCCATATAGGTTTTATCATCAAGGGCGTCGAATTTTTCGTCATTGCCCATGCGTATATTGATGCCGCCTTTCAGCTTGGCGACATCATAGAAATGTAGGGGGCGCGCGCGGTCATAGGTGATGAAATTGGTAATATCGACAAGGGCCGAAATAGGGCGCAAGCCGATAGCTTTGAGCCGGTCTTGCAACCATTTGGGCGAGGGCCCGTTTTTGACTCCGCGCACCACACGACCCGTAAATGCAGGGCAGGCATTAGTGGACTCGATTGTCACTTTGACAGGGCAAGGGAAACGGCCTTTTACCTGCGGCAAGTCTGGTGTGATTAATTTTCCAAGTCCAACAGCCGCGAGGTCACGGGCAATATTATCCACGCCGAGCCAATCGGGACGGTTGGGTGTAACTTCGAAATCAATGACAGGATCATTGACATCGAGCGCCTCGGCAATAGGCATGCCTATCGCGTGGTCTTTGGGGTCAAGTTCCAGAATGCCGTCATGATCATCGCCGAGTTCTAGTTCTTTGGTCGAACACATCATGCCAAAGCTCTCGACACCACGAATTTTACGGGCTTTTTTGTCGAGTGAGAAATCTAGCCCCGGAATATACGCGCCAAGCCCGGCATAGGCGACCGCAATACCCGCCCGGGCATTGGGCGCGCCGCAGACAATTTGTTTGACGCCTTCATGGGTTTCCACAGTGCAGACAGACAACTTATCCGCGTCAGGGTGTTTTTCGGCATGGGTGACATGGGCAATAGTAAAAGCTTTGAGTTTCTCAGCCGGATTCTCGACGTTCTCGACCTCCAGACCAGCCAGCGTCATCGCCTCGACTATTTCGTCAATTGTGGCATTGGTCTCCAAATGCTCTTTGAGCCATGAGAGTGTGAATTTCATTTTATCATACCCTCTTAAGATAACCCTGTTGCCAAATTGGCTTGCAAGAGCGGGTCGAAACCATAGTGAGAGAGCCAACGTGTATCCGAGGCAAACATATCGCGTAAGTCAGGAACACCATATTTGAGCATAGCAAGGCGGTCTACGCCCATGCCAAATGCAAAGCCTTGATATTCATTCGGGTCGAGGCCGCAGCTACGCAGCACGTTGGGATGCACCATGCCGGAGCCGAGAATTTCCATCCATTTTTCGCCTTTTCCGATATGGATTTCAGAGCCAACGCGCTGATAGCGCACATCCATTTCCGCACTCGGTTCGGTAAAGGGGAAATGATGCGGACGGAACTGTACGTCGACATCGGTCTCAAAAAACGCCGAGATAAAATCCATAAGGCAACCTTTGAGGTGACCCATATGAATATCTTTATCAATCACAAGCCCTTCGACCTGATGAAACATCGGGGTGTGGGTTTGGTCACTGTCACACCGGTATGTCCGGCCCGGAGCGATAATGCGAATTGGCGGTTTCTGGCTCATCATGGTTCGGATTTGTACGGGTGAGGTATGGGTGCGTAACACCTTTTGTGTGCCGTCAGCTTCGGGTGTCATGAAAAATGTATCATGCATATCGCGTGCCGGGTGTCCGGGCGGGAAGTTCAGCGCCGTGAAATTATGGAAATCATCTTCAATGTCTGGGCCTTCCGCGACAGAGAAGCCCATATCGGAAAAAATAACCGCCATTTCTTCCATCACCTGTTGGACGGGGTGAAGCGTGCCGGATGCACGCGCTACGGGTAGCGACATATCGAGGGTTTCGGAGGCGAGAGCGGCGTCTATTTCAGCATTTTCAATCTGTATTTTCTTGGTCTCGATGAGAGCTGCAATTTCGGTTTTTAACCCGTTAAGTGCCGGGCCCATGACTTTCTTCTCATCCGGGCTCATTTGGCCTAGCCCCCGCATCATTAACGAGACGTCTCCTTTTTTCCCCAATGCTGCCACCCGAATACCCTCTATGGTTTGCAGGCTATCAGCCAGATTGATCTGGTCTATATATTTGGCTTTTGTGGCGTCTATATCCGTCATGGGGTAGGTCCGTAAAATTTGATCTGTTTTATCCCACAAAACACAGGCGTCAATACAAGGTTGAAAATCGTAACCAGGATTGGCGCTAGTTTCGGGGGCTTAAACCAAAACGGCGCCTCTAGGGCGCCTGATAAATGCATATAAAGCGTGTCTAGACCACGGTTAATTTACCTTCGTTTTTGGCTTCGGGTCAGCTTTTGGTGCGTCATTTTTTGCAACAGGCTTTTGAGTTACAGGCCCTTAATTTCCAGCTTCAACCGTGTGGGGTACGCTGGCATGAGTTTTTGCTGTCTCGACAAGTGCGGCAAAGGCTTCGGGTTCGTTTCCGGCCATATCCGCCAAGATTTTACGATCAAGTTCTATACCGGCTTTGTTAAGGCCGTCCATAAAACGACCATAAGTCATGCCATGCAAACGGGCGGCCGCATTAATCCGCTGAATCCATAGGGCGCGATATTGGCGCTTCTTCAGTTTACGACCAATATAGGCATATTGACCGGCTTTTTCGACAGCCTGATTGGCGATACGGAAGGTGTTTTTGCGCCGGCCACGATAGCCTTTGGCTGCATCAATAATTTTTTTATGGCGGGCGTGTTTTGTGACGCCGCGTTTTACACGGGACATAGCGGTCTCCTAAACTGATATAACGTTAAAAATATTGCGTCCGGTAACTCGTCGTTCCGAACGTGTCGGTTATTAGCCGTTGGGCATAAACTTTTTACGCACGACCTTTGCATCGCATTCTTTTAATATGCGTGTTCCGCGCAGGTTGCGTATTTGGTCATTTGTACGTTTGATCATGTTGTGGCGTTTGCCAGCATATCCGGCTTTCACCTTGCCTGAGGCCGTCAGTTTGAAGCGCTTTTTTGCGCCTGACTTTGTCTTCATTTTGGGCATTTCGGTCTCCTTGATCTGGCTGTTTCGGTGAAGATCCGATAAAGCCGCCTTTCGAGCGGATAGGCATGCCTTTCGCCTATTTCGCTGCGCCTTCATATGAAGGATGGGGGCTTATAGCGAGGATTTGCGGGATTGCAAGCCTTATGCTAGGGAATTTCTGCAATATATAGGGGGGGTAAATAAATATGGCAAAAATATTCGTCATTCTAAATAGTGTATTTTATACGCTCTATGGTCTTTTTGGCGCTATCATACCCCTGGGTATGGCTGGCTTAATGGGATGGACGCCGGATGTGCTGGGTTTGCACCAAATCCGCGCGGTCTCTATGGCTATGGCCGTCATGGGTGTAGTTGCGGGAGTGACAGCCCTAAAAGCCCGAGATCATAAACCGCTTGTTGTTACCTTCATAGCCTTGACGCTTGCTTTTGCTGCGGGGAGGTTATTAGGCCTGATCTTTGACGGAGTAGGGCCCGTCCAAACATATATAGAAATCGGATTTGAATTGATTTGGGCGGGATTGGGATATTTAGCCTATAATAAAGTGACGCAGATACAGTCCGGAGCCGTCTAGCCCGGCGCTTGAGTGATATATCTGTTAAAATCGTCCAATTGTAAAACCAAATAGGCAGAGTGGAACCATGCAAGCGTCCATTTACGCCCAATAAGGCACGTGATTGTCGGGCGGTATTGCGTTTAACGAGGTGCGAGAACCATGGTCATGAGGCGACCTTCGGTCTTGGGTTCGAACTCGACTTTGGCAATGTCTTCAAAATCGTCTTTGACACGCTGTAAAAGCGACGTACCACGATCCATATGGGCCATTTCACGCCCGCGAAATCTGATGGTGACTTTGACTTTGTCGCCGCGTTCAAAAAACCGGGTCATGGCTTTGGCTTTAACATTATAATCATGCGTATCGATATTCGGTCGCATTTTTATTTCTTTAATGTCTTGGGTCTTTTGACGTTTTCGGGCGGCGGCTTTCTTTTTCTGATTTTCGAAACGGACTTTACCGTAATCCAGAATTTTAACGACAGGCGCTTCAGGGTTTGGCGCGACTTCTACCAGATCTAATCCAGCAGCGCGTGCAGCAGCCAGTGCCTCTGTTATAGAGACTTTGCCGCGTTTTTCGCCAGTTTCTGTGATGAGTAATACAGTTGAAGAGGTAATATCTTCATTTATGCGCGGCCCTTTCCTCTTTGGGGGGGCGGCGAGCGGTCGTCTAGAAATGCCAATATCTCCTTCTGGCGGTTGATTTGTACTGCGTATATGGGAGGATTAAAGAGGATTATCAAGCGTGAAATCATGAAGACGGGTATAAACCGCTAATGTAGCGCTTTGTAATGTCGCTTTAGAGAATTGTGTGACAATTCGGTCACGCACAAAGACTCCGTCATAACCTTCCCACGCGGCGGCTTGTAAAATGGATTTTGCAATCTGTTCTGGACTATCTGGGCGGGCATGCAGCCCAGTTTTGCCATCAATCACTGTTTCGAGTGTACCACCATGCGCGGTCGCAACGACCGGACGCATCATGGCTTGCGCTTCAATGGCGACACGGCCAAAGGCCTCGGGTTGGGTTGATGCCGAGAGTACGACGGTCGCGCACATGAGGGCTAGGGGCATATTATCGGTATGTGCGATAATCTTTAGCCGCGAAGACAACTGCAATGCCTTTGCGTGGGCTTTTATCTCTTCGACATAACCAGTACGCCCCTGAGCGTCCCCCAAAAGGACAAGCGTATAATCTGGCGGGAGATGAGCAAGGGCGTCAAGCGCTAAAATCTGCCCTTTCCAGCGCGTTAAACGTCCTGGCAATAAGACAAGTTTTTGATCCACCGTCAGGCCCCAGTGATTACGAAGGTTCTTGATGTCTATGGGGGCGATGATATCCGGATTAAAAACTGACATATCGACCCCGCGCGGAATGACTTTGATCTTGGCTACGTCAATCCCGTGTTCTTGGAGTATATGGTCGCGGGTAAATCTGGAATTGGCAATGACACAGGCGCCCTTTGTCATAATTGCATTGTAGAACCGTTTAACAGGGGTCTTAGCGCGGTAAAATCCGTGATAAGTTGTAACGAAGGGTGTAGTCTCCGCCTTTGCTGCAAAATAGGCCGGCCAGGCTGGAGCCCGCGAGCGCGCGTGGACGATATCTATTTTGTGTGCGCTGATAATATTGCGTAGAAATTTGATGCGTTGCGGGACGGTCAAAATGTTTTTAGACCCAATTGGACATTGATGATGCATAGCGCCAAGAGCAAGGATAGACTCGACCATACGTCCGCCAGCCGAGACGATGTGAGCCTTGTGACCGTCACGATTTAGGGCTTCGACGATTTCCAACGTGGTGCGCTCGACCCCTCCGGCATTTAGCTCCGGTAAAACTTGAAGTACATTCATTGGCCGGTACCCTTAGGCATAAATCGGTTTCCTCGCTGCATTATATTTTATATAGGCTTTCTATGCCTGATAACAGTTCTGATATGCCTGCACTCGAATTTTTACCGCTACGGGATGGCCATCGCCTTGCCTATAAAAAAAGCGATGTAAAAGCTTCAAAAAAGCGCACGGGTCCATGTTTTGTTTGGTGTGGGGGTTTGCGCTCGGATATGGAAGGCGGAAAGGCCATTCATTTACAGACTTGGGCAATGAATGCCGGTTATAATTATATCCGGTTTGATTATTTCGGGCATGGCGAAAGTTCAGGTGATTTCGAAAAAGGTACAATCGGGCGATGGTCACAAGATGTTATAACTATCATTGATGAATTATCGCAAGGTGATGTTATTTTGGTAGGATCATCAATGGGGGGATGGGCCGCTATATTGGCGGCGCTACAGCGTAAAGACCGCGTAAAGGCTCTATTGTTGATCGCCCCCGCGCCAGATTTTACCGAAACCTTAATGTGGCAGAGATATTCACCTGAAATACGGCGCGAAATTATGGAAAGCGGTGTATATTATGAACCTTCAGACTATGGGGATCCTATGCCTGTAAGTCGTGTCTTAATCGAGGACGGTAGATCGCATTTGCTATTAGGACAGCCGATCGATTTTTTCGGCCCCGTACGTATATTACAGGGTCAGCTAGACCCGGATGTGCCTTATGCGCATGCCTTTAAAATTGTTGAGGCTTTGGAAAGCGATGACGTGATTTTAACTTTGGTAAAATCCGGAGATCACCGCCTGTCAACGCCACCGGATTTGTCGCGATTAACAAGGTTCGCACAAGCATTGGCAGATGTGGTTGAAAGATTGTAAATATTTTGTCTGATACCCCATCATATTCGGGTCTGACATTAAGACAGTGTCGCCGCGCGCTTACAGGCGTATTTAAAGCCGCCGGATTGGATACAGCTAGCCTTGATGCCCGACTTTTGTTGGAATTTGTGACGCAGCGTCCGCACGCGGATTTGATAGCGCAAGGTGAAATCCTTCTTAACGCGACTATGGCGGCGCAGCTTGAGGCCTTGCAAGCGCGAAGGTTGTCCGGGGAACCGATCGATAATATTCTCGGATATAAGGAATTTTATGGTCGACGGTTTATGATATCAAAAGATGTCTTATCCCCGCGCCCCGAAACCGAAGGCATTGTTACAAAAGCTTTGGAGTATATGCAAACTTTGGACGCTCCCCATATACTCGACCTTGGCACCGGGTCAGGTGCGATATTAATTACCCTAATGTGTGAGTGTGATAATGCGACAGGAATTGGGGGTGATATCTCGCCGGCCGCACTGGAAATCGCGCGCAATAATGCGCGCACGCACGGCATTATCGGATGTACAATTTGGCAGGAAACCTCATGGTTTGAAAATATTAGCGGACGCTATAATGTGATCCTTTCCAATCCTCCTTACATTTCAGATAACGCGATGAAGGGTTTATCTCGCGAAGTCTTAAATTATGATCCTGATATCGCGTTACGTGGTGGGGATGATGGGCTATCGGCTTACCGTGAAATCATAAGTCAAGCGGCAAGCTATATGATATCGGGCGGGATATTGATATTTGAAGTTGGCTATGATCAAGGTTTGGAGGTTGCACATCTCATGCGGGCGGCCGGGTTTTCTGACGTCGAGATAAGAGCCGATTTGTCTGGGCATGATAGAATAGTGTCAGCGATTTACCCAATTATACTGTAGACGACCCGTTAGTGCTGAAAAATACCTAATTGATGCAAAAAAGGCGTTGCGTTTTTCCGTAGCTTTGCTAGTGAAAATACATGCGGAAGACTGGTTCTAAAACGAACACCCGCAAAAACCCAATTTTTAAAATCATCGGCAACGGGCTGGTGTATATAATGTGGTAGACTTTAAGGATAGAATTATGAAGCGCCAACGGGGACGAAACCGTAATAACAATAATAATAAAAACAATAATCACGGGAATCGTCAGCTTGATAGTAATGGCCCGGACGTAAAGGTACGTGGGTCTGCGACGCAAATTCATGATAAATATGTAACTCTTGCCCGTGACGCGGCCGTCAGTGGAAATCGTGTTAAGGCTGAAAACTATCGCCAACACGCAGAACATTATCTGCGGTTGATGAATATTCAGGAAGCGGCCAAACAAGCCGCACGTGAAGAAGCCGAAGCCGCGCGATTGGCCCGCGGTGAAGAGACACAAGATGCGACTGAAAACTCTGCTGGACAGTCAAACCAAAATTCTAATGGCGATGACCGCAAAGGGCGTCGCTATCCACCGCGTGTTCGTAAATCACGAGATGATAAGTCTACAGAAGGCCCACAGGCCCAAAATGAAGGGGTTACAGCTACTGAAGCTGAGGTGGCTGTGCCGCCAACGACAAGTCCGGATGTTGGCGTAAGCACCGACCCTGTATTGGAAACAGAAGATAAACCCAAACGTCGTCGCCGCGCGCCGAGCCGGAAAAAGATCGAGACGGAACCGGTTATTGACGCCGCGGAATAAATTTAAAACGCGCGCCGGTAAAACCCAAAGAATAGCGGTCGAATCAGCAGCGGGATTAGCAGTCTAGATTGAATGCCGCTTATGATTTTTGTCAGAAACTATATACTAAAGCTTTAAAACCATTACGATTTTTTCGGGCCGGGTTTCTTGGCGGGTGTCCCGTCCTTTTTCAACCGGACACCGTCTTTGTTTATAGTCGGTGACGATTTTTTCGTCGTAGGTTTAGGGTTAACTTTTTTCTTAGGTGTGTTTTTTGGTTTTGCGGTCTTTGAAGCGGGTCCAATCGTTATATCATCTTTTACAGCCTTCGTCTTTCTTGACGCATTACGCTTCACTGTTTTTGCCGAGTGAGTAGCTTTTGAGACTTTTGCTTTGGCACTGTCCGTCACATCGTCAACCGTGGTCTTGGCGACAGAACTTGTTTTGTTAACTGCGGATTTGGAGACCTCTCTCGCTTTCTGTGCTGCGGCCTCTGCGGCTTTGCGGGCCTCGATGATTGGGTCAATGTCAGCAGTTTCAGATTTTCCACCATCTGGCGAAAGGTTATTATTTATCCTAAATATAGCGACAGCGATCTCGCAAAGAAGACGAATGGCGACAATTCCAAGTAAAAAACTTCCTATGAAATTTATCTTATCGACTATCCAGGCCAAAGGTCCAAGCTTGATCCCACTTAAAAAGGCTGAAAAAAACTCTAAGCCAAAGACGATTACAGCCAGCCAGAAAAATGCGATGACGAGTTTTTCTTTCATCAATTTATCGAAAGAAAAGAAAAAGTTGATAAGATTTTTCATATGTTAGGGCACCTTTTTCTATATTAAAGCAGCTTGCGTATAATTGCGCAAGAGTAGGCTCATAGCGCAAATAAATATTTGAGCGTTCGCGAAAGCCAAACGATCGTTTCAAGCCTATATACTCAAAACCATAGATGTCTTTATGTGAAAGCTACAAAGTTGCGAATGCAATTCTAAAGTTTGTCTTTGACCTCGGCCTGTAAGACATTTTCTTGTGTGTTCGGGCTATGAAGTTTTGGGCCTAAAGTTAAGGCGTTATCGCGCAATTTATTTATGTCGGCGCGTCTTTTTTCAAAAGCCGGAATTTCAGATTTTTTAAGAGGCTTGCCGGAAAGTTGGGAAAGGCGCCTAGGGTTTATCTTTTTACCTTTATGATGCACTTCATAATGTAAGTGTGGGCCTGTAGAGCGTCCGGTTGTCCCGACATAGCCGATAACTTGATCTTGTTTGACATATTTACCTTTGCGGATACCTCTGGCAAAGTTTCTAAGATGAGCATAGGCAGTTTTATAGCCATCAGAATGTCGAATAAGAATATAATTGCCATAGCCGCCATAACGATTAGCCCGCTCAACTGTCCCTGAGCCTGCTGCGAGTATTGGCGTTCCGCTTGGCGCTGCGAAATCGACGCCCGCGTGCATTTTACGATATCCTAAAATCGGATGACGCCGCTTGCCAAAACGTGAGGACAATCGGGCTCCGTTCACCGGAGTAGCGCGTAATTTACGTTTGGCTGTTTTACCTTTGGCGTCGTAGAAGTTTTCGCGACCTTTTGTATCTGTGTAGAGATAATAATTTGTTGTTTTCCCGCGCGGACTGAAACTCGTATACAGTAAATCGCCGGCTTTGATGATCTTGCCGTGACGGTCACGTGCGACTTCAAAGAACATTTCAAACGTGTCACCCGGTTGTATGTCACGTTGAAAATCGACAGAATATTCGTAAATATTGGCAAATTGTTGAATGACCTTATCGGGTGCGCCGAGACGGCTGGCATCTAGATAGAGACTATTTTCAATTGCGGACTTCACCGTGATCTTATCCATTTTGAATTCAGCGGCAATGGACTTTGCGGTATAGCTATCGCCTGAACGGCTTACAAAAACCGTCTTTTCAATATTGGGCCGAAAACTCAGGTCTGCGAATGTGTCGTTTTCAAAATGTAGATTAAACACCTGACCCACACGTACATTGCGGGGTTTATATATTTTGGAAAATGCCTGTGTAACCTTATAAGCTTCGCCGCCGGACAGACCTTGTTTTTGCAAAAGTGGGCCTAAGGATTGACCCGGCTTAATCTTAAGTGAGACGGTTCGGGTTTCAGATATATAGGGCGTATCTAATGCAAGATCATATCGGGAAAGGTCAAGTCCGGCATAAGCGGGTAGAGGCGCGGCGATGGCAACAGTTTCCGGCCCTGACTTGGGTAAAGCTATTGCTGCAATCACCACAGCCGAAGCGCTTATGGCTAAAAACCGGAATCTATACTCGCGATATCGGCGTGTGGAAGACATGCTGATGTAGGCCTCAAAACGCTCGCGTAGACCGGGTGAACGGGTATAACAGGTTCGAATAAAAGTTTTAAGAGCAGCTAAATCCAGCACCATTTGAATTATCTTTATTTAAGGTCGACTAAAAGATTGCGAGAGAGTGATATCGTATTGCTATGCAATATCCTTATGTAGGGTTAACAGAATGATATCAAGTCGCCTAATTACGATAAATTTAGGCTTTGTTCACGGGGCTATCTATAGGTTTAGCATCATATTTATAGTAAGTTCGCCTTATAGTAGACAGGGTAGATAGAGGCCTTCATTATTTCGAACGACGATCTGGATAAATTAGCACTCAGTCAAGGTACAAAAAAACCTGCTCTGGCCGATGCCCGGGTTAAGTCTGTGGTGTCGCAAAAGATCGCGCACCAAAACCCGACAGCGCGGTCAAAATCTCAATCCCGGATGTTTTGGAGACGATTTCTATGGGGATTTGTTATTCTGCTCATAGGGCTTGTAAGTTATGTTTGGGTTCAACGCTATGCTCTTATTGAAACGCAAGTAAGAAAATGGGCGAAATCTCATAATTATGACATTACACTCGACATTCAGTCGGTGACCAAACGTCAAGCGCATTTGAAGACCATTGTTATTACCCAAGATGGACAGGCCGTTTTTAAGGCGTCTCATCTTGTCGCTGATTATCAGTGGAAAGACGTGCTGGATCATAAAATTATTGAAAAGCTTACGCTCAAAGACTTTGAAGCCGTCGTGGAGCTAGACGCAAAGGGACAAATCTCCCATCCGAAATTACCACAAACGCAAGGCCCGGCATTACCCTTTCCCACACAGGGCATCGTAATGAAGCGCGGGCATGTGGCCTTGGGCAGTCCCTTTGGGTCTCTAAAAGGCACTATTGATGGATATTACCAATCCATGACAGCCGCAAAAATAGCGTTTCAAGTCGAAGATGTAGCCTTTGACTATAAAGAGCTGAACGGTGCCGGCACCGGGCAGGTCAATGTGAAACTATCTGAAATGGCTCCTGATCTCGATTTGGACATGATGTTTTCGCATATAGGCTTTCAGGAGGGTTATATCGACGATGTGAATATAGTCAGTGACATGGCCGCAGTTCTGAGCCCGGAGCAGGTTGGTTTTGACGGACCTATATCTATTGAACTCAAACGCGCCGAGACCTCTGAATATAGTGTTGAAGCTGCGCACTTAAACTGGGAGGGACAGATTGATTTTCCGCGCACGGACCAAGGTGTTTGGCATGCGGCAGGCGCTTGGGTCGTTGATATTGACGAAGCCAGCGTCAAAAGTGCCGTTAAGCGTGAAAAACTGGCGCGTACTGTCTCCCTTTATTCGGCTTTGTCCAAAGCGCCTATGGTTCGCAATTTTGCAAATTTACCCAAGGCAGCATTTCTCCGGCTGTTTAACAGCGCATCCTTATCCGGCAAAGGTCGATTTGAGTTTTCGCCAGACGGCTATGCGGTAGACTTGGATGCTCCTATGGTCATTGGACAGGGACAGGGACAGGGACAGGGACAGGAGCTGGGGCGGGGGCAGGATAAATTAAGGCTTGTACCCAGACCCGATATATCCGCCGTTAGGTTTGACCCACAAGCAAATTATATCGATCTCAATATGGATGTTGATCTCGAAGGGCCGTGGCCTCTTCGTTTGCAAAATCTATCGCTCAAAGCCGGTTCAGATGATGGAAAAAGCTTTAATGCTGTTGAGAGTGTTAAGGCGAGGCTCAATGTGCCTAGGCCATGGAAGGCGCAAACGATTGATGGCGCCTCTGCCCGTCTCGGTGCATTGAGTGGCGATTTAATATATAGGCTGTCTAATAACGACCAAAGATTTTTTAACTTTATCGGACCCGTTGATTATGACGGTGATGTACCCGGTGGTTATGTCACCGGATTAATGGCTTTGGGGCGTACAGAAATTATCAGTACGCCAACGCGGTTAAGTGCTGATTTTCAACCAAAATCTGGCCACCTCATTAAAGTCGCGCGCCTGTCTACGCAAACGCAGTGGCGGGGCGAAGATTTAAGTTTCACCATATCCGGTAAGGGGCCTGATTATCGTAGACGCGGACGCGTTGAAGATGGAGCTGTGGGTAAAATATCTACGCGACTTGAGGCGTTAAAAGGCCAAGTGATTGATGCAGAAAATACCCGACATTTATCGCTCGATGTCTCTAGTGTAGATATTACCGGAACCCTTGCAGGGGAAGATCAAAATTGGCGTTTGGATTCCACCCATACGCAAGTAATATCACCGAACCTGCCCGAAGGCGGATCTAAAACCTTTGCACCAACCGCACAAATGACGGTACGCCGTCGGGGCGACGCCCCAGTTGATTTCACGATTCACGCGCCAAAAACAGATGTGGAAACGCGATCAGTTAACGCTCAGGGCATGGATTTGAAAGTTCGGGGTGAACCCGAAGACTTTACAGTCGCCTACAGTCAGGGCCGCGCTAAATTTATTGCCGATGAACTGCCGGTTTTACCATTATTTGGGGAGGTACGTTTCAAAGACCAAATATGGCGAGGCGAGGCGCAGACGACTTTGCCTAAAACGAATGATACGCCGATTTACGTGTCTTATACTTTTGAGAATGGTCGCGGCGAAGCAGATGTATCTATTCCCGAACTCATTTTTTCACCGGGCGGGTTTCAGCCACAATCCTTATCTAGTGCGTTTCGGGGTAAAATAGCCGATGTAGACGGGGTGGTAAGCGCCCAGATAAAATTGGCGTTTAGTCCGGATATGCCTTTACAATCGTCAGGGCGAGCGAGCCTGCGCAATCTCTCGGCCGGTACATTGCCAGGCCCGTTTACTGGTGTGAATACGGAGTTGACATTTGCGTCGATTTTCCCGCTACAAACGTCGGGACGCCAGAGGTTGACAATGAAAAGTTTTGATCCCGGTTTTCCTTTACAAAATGGAGACATCGAGTTTGAGTTGCAGGACGGCGGCGTCAAATTACACGCGGCGAAATGGCCTTTGGGGGCTGGCTTCGTGTCTTTGGATCCGACGTTTTGGCGTTATGCGTCGGATGAAAACCGTGTCACCTTACGCCTCACCAATCTCTCTCTTGGTGATGTGGTGAATGCGATGGGAAATGGCGAAATGCAGGCCACTGGGAATTTGGAAGGGGAACTTCCTGTCGTTATTGAAGGGGTAAGAACACGGGTAGAAAAAGGAACCCTAAGAGTTAAAAATGGTGGCACGATACAATATCAATCCAAGAGGCTTGATGCTCTGACAGACAATTTATCTGACCAAAATGCGTCAGGTTCAACGCGCGAAACTTCAGCCCAATTTGGCGGATTGGACGGGTTAGCCCGGTTAAATCCGCTGTATCGTGAAGGCAAAGTATCGGGAGCTTCAGAAGGGTTTGAAGCCCTTAAAAACTTTAAATATAAGCGCCTTGAAGCGCAGCTAGATGGGCCTCTGGATGGGAATTTGATTGTGCGCGCAGAATTCGACGGCTCTAATGATGCCGTCCTTGGCGGCGCTGTATTTGCGTGGGATGTTACCCTAGAAGGCGAGCTTTTAAATATCGCGCGAAGTTTAGGTGATATCACGGCATCAGATTTGATTAAACGCAGCCTATCAGAGGCCCAAAACTCACCCTCATAGAGCTAGTGGGTTGAGCTGTTTAGGGTTTGGGTAAATTCCTCTGGAAAAACTGGCGAGCGTTGTCTCCCATAACCTTTCGGATAATGGGTTCAGACAAGCCTTGGGCTAACAGTTCATGTGTAATAGCCGCAAGTTCTGAGGTGTCAAAGGCAACAGTGACCGTCCCGTCGAAATCTGACCCTAAAGCCACAACATCTTCTCCCAATATTTCGACGGCGTATATCAATGCATTTGCAATGCCTTTGGGTGTGATATCACAGACCACGCCGTCAAAGTACCCGATACCGATCAAACTGCCTCGCTTTGCCATTTCTTTTAAAATGTCATCGGGAAGGTTTCTATTCTGGGTTCGCGGGCAATGACTCCGTACCCCGCCATGTGATAGCAGAAGCGGGACTGACGTCAGGGCTAATACATCTCGTACCGAGGCTTCTGATGAATGGGCAAGATCAATAATAATACCATGCTTGACCATATGTGAAACGGCTTCTTTGCCGAAAGGGCTTAATCCGGCCTGACTACGACCATGCATAGACCCACCGAGTTCATTGTCGAAAAAATGCTGAAGGCCCATTGCGCGATATCCGGCATCATAAAGAGCGTCTATATTTTCTATCTTTCCTTCCAGTGGATGTGAACCTTCGGTTAAAAGAACGGTAACAAGAGTGTCATTTTCTTGCACCATATCTGAGGCATTTCGGGCTATGATAAGCTGATTTTGGGGATCGTTTTCGATTTTCTGTAAGCGTTGCGCTTGGTAGATGGCCCGTTCGAAAATTGAAAACCATGTTTTAACGGGCCAGAGCTGCGCCATGGCCAAACGTGTAATATCGTCGGGGGCCGAAGCATCATTGCCATCAAAATTTAATCCGCGCGGAGATTTGGTAACGGCGCTGAAAATTTGAAAATTTACGCCGCCGGCTCTAAGGCGTGGTAAGTCTACATGCCCGCGTGTCTGTTTTTGCACGGGATCACGCCGCCAAAGTAGGCTATCTGAGTGTAGGTCGGCGACATATAGGCTGTCGTGGAGAGTCTGTGCTTCTTGTGATATGGGATAGGGTGTGTGTGACACGACCGGATTCATTTTGCTATCGATTTGGGGGACGATGACCCATTGTAAACCCGCAAAGCCAAAGCACGTTAATATAATTGCCAAGAGGCCTAGGTATTTAAATTTTTTCATTTTGTTTTGAATATTTCGACGTGCATTTTACCGTTCCTGACCGCACCTCTATACATACCTTCTGTATTGAAACTAAAATTATAATTTCCTTCATTGTCAATGGCGATAATCCCGCCCGTCCCGTTCATTTCCGTTAATGTGCCGTGAATAACAGCATTTGTGGCTTCTGAAAGGGTTTCATTTCCAAATTCGCGCCGCGCACACACATCTCTGGCAATGGTACCTCGAATAAAGAATTCACCTGTGCCGGTCGCAGAAACGGCGCAATAGCGATTATCAGCATAAGTGCCAGCGCCGATAATCGGTGTGTCACCAATGCGACCAAATTGCTTGGCCGTCAATCCGCCCGTCGATGTGCCAGCCGCGAGATTACCACAATTATCGCGTATCACCGCACCGACTGTCCCGTATTTGGTTTCGGGTGTGTCGATATCGGTTTTCTTTTTTATTTTTTGTGCGGCGCGTTTTTTCAGCAATTGCTTCCATCTTCGGTCTGTATGGAAATATTCGGGTTCAACAATCTCTAAATCATGTAGGCGGGCAAAATCTTCGGCCCCTTCGGCCTGTAACATAACATGTGGGGATTTTTCCATCACGCTACGGGCGAGTTTGATAGGGTTTTTTACAGTCGTAACACCCGCAACAGCACCGGCATTTCTATCGCGTCCATCCATGATAGACGCGTCGAGTTCATTTTTGCCGGCAGCTGAGAATACAGCGCCTTTTCCGGCATTAAATTTTGGATCATTCTCTAGCTTGGTAATCACTGTGACGACGGTATCTAAGGCCGAGGCGCCGTGTTTAAGCGAGCTGGCGCCAATGGCTAAAACATTTTCAAGGCTCTCTCTGTAGGATTTTTCCTCGGTCTCGGACATATTTTCTTTTAGAATAACGCCCGCGCCGCCATGAATAGCTAGCGTGTAATCGTGACCTACCGGACACGATAAATCATGTGCATGTGCCGAGATGGAGAGCATTGAGCTTGTCAGTCCAACAACGGATATGAAAAAGGGATGGACCCGGAATGAATATTTAGGGGCGCTTAGGCTAGATTTGGCTGGGGATTTTCGGGATAGTATGGTCATTTTACGCTCCAATTTCTTTCTAAAGCTTTCTGATTTACAGTCTAAGCGTAAAACTCATCCACAACAAACTGATGCGCGTGGCTGGCGAAAATCGCCGCAAGTTTTTACTCCATTTTAGCAAGCTAATATTTATAGGAGACGCGTAATGATGAGTGACAGTGACCGCGCTGATCAATTGGGACAAGCGACCCGCGAAAAATTAAAACAATTTATTGCCAGAATTGAACGCCTAGAAGCCGAAAAAACGGAATTGGCAGCTGATATTCGAGAGGTTTATGCCGAGGTGAAGACTTTTGGTTTCGACACAAAGGTCATGCGAAAAGTGGTTGCGCTTCGAAAAGTCGACGCATCAGAACGGGCTGAACAAGAAGCGCTTTTGGACATGTATATGGATGTATTGGACGACTAATCTGTAAAAGCAGGGAGGAACAGCCCATTTTCTGACTTTGCGCCGTCAATATGCTAAGCTATCGAATATTTTCCGTCTGCGTTTTTTTAACTGTCAATCTAAGGCTCCGCCTTGCCTTTTGGCCCTAACCTCTTTAAGGGCGAGCTGTTATTTTGAGCTAATTAATCAAGGTGTTTGCGTGTCGAAAAGACCAGTTATTGTGCATTATCATCTGTTTAAGAATGCAGGCACGTCTGTTGATAAGATTTTGCAACAGAATTTCCCAGAAACTTGGGCAGAAGTCGAAGGTGAAGGGAATCGCCGTATTACGTCTGAGGCTTTGTTGGACTATATTCGTCAACATCCGCATTTGGATGCGGTCAGTTCACATACGGCGGTCGTGAGTGTTCCCAAGGTCGACGATATAGAGATTTTACCCATACTCTTCGTTCGCCATCCACTTGATCGTATTCGGTCTGCTTATTTGTTTGAAAGGCAGCAAGATGTTCAAACGCCCGGAGCTATCCATGCCAAAATCGGGGGTTTTAAAGATTATTTAGAATGGCGGCTTTCAACGCAAAATCCGTGGCAAATTAAAAATTTTCATATTCACCGTTTGAAAGATTTTTATAAACAAACCCCGCCGCAAAAAACGGATGAGTGTGAGGCGCAAGCCTTTAAGGCGATAGAGGACTTACCTATGGTCGGTCTGGTTGAAAAATTTGACCAGTCTATGGCGGTTTTTCGAGATATCATCGGGGTGAAATTTCCCGAGTTTAATATTTTTTCAGCCCATGAAAACTTGACATCAAACCCGACAACATCTCTGAAAGATAATCTTGCGCAATTTTCAGATATGATTGGAGTGGATGTTTATAAACATCTACACGCTTTAAATGAAAATGATTTCAGGCTTTACGCGCGCCTTAAAAGTCGGTTTAACTAGGGTCGATTAAAGATGTGTATAGCAGCCCCTAAAGCTTGAGCGGACATGCCCAAAATAGATAATACACCCATACAACTTATCCTAGGTATGCATAGGTCCGGGACGTCTTTATTGACACAGATATTGAGCCAATCAGGTCTGGATGTAGGACGCAGTTTGATGCCGCCATCCTTTGATAATCCACGCGGGTTTTGGGAAAACTCCCGAATTGTTGCCGCACATGACAAATTTCTAAATCACTTTAAGAGGGATTGGACAACGGCTGCGCTCATTGATGATGAGGCGTTTTCCAGTAAAATGGCTACGCAAACCGTCGAGACATTGGCCCGTATTTTACAAGATGATTTTTTGAGTTCGGCCCCGTCATTAATCAAAGACCCCCGATTGTGTGTACTCTATCCATTGTGGCCGCGCGTTGCAAAAAAACTGGGCCGTCCGTTGCACGGACTTCGGATCATTCGCTCGCCGAGCTATGTCACATCGTCTATTAAGCGACGAAATACATTAGAAAGTGATCGTGCAAAATTTATTGCCATGTCATATCTTGCGTCCCTCGACGCTAAAACCAAAGATATTGCGGCTCCGACGATTATATATGAAAGTCTGATAAAACGGTCGGGTCTAGATGTTTTATCACAATTGAACTCTGTGTTGCCATATCTTGATCTGGATAGGCGCCCTGCAATTTGTCAAGCCGTTGATAGGCTTATCTTTAGGGGCAATGCATCCGATGTAGAGTTTCCAGCGCTCCATAAGATATATTTGAAGTCTGTAAAGTCGACCCAGTTTACACTGGAGGCCGAAGCTTTCGAACAGGTTACACAGACGTGCGCGAAGGCTGTAGATTTACACGCCGGGATGAATATGTGGCAAGATGAGGCGAGTTTATTACCCGACGATAGCACGCAAGTATCCGTCTCGCGCTTGCGTCTGGAAGCTTTAACAGAGCACGAACGTCAAAGTCGTAAAACGATCCATTCATTATTGCGTAAAATAGCCTATCGAGACCGTAAAGTGGGGGCGCTTGAAGGAGGTGTAATCGAGAGGGATGAAACGCTCGCAGAGATGTATTCGCAAGTCGAAAAACACAATGAAAGACTTGGGGCTCTTGAAGGGGGTATTGTTGAGCGCGACCTCCAGATTAAAAAACTTAATCGCAATGTCAAAACACGACAAAACAAAATTACTAAACTTGTTGATCAAATAAATTCACAGTCGCAGATTTATGAGCGTTTGCGTTCGGAGTTAAAAGAAACGCAACAACGCGAGCAGACGGTCTACGCAAATTACCTGGGACTTGAACAGCAGAAGAAAGAACTCGATACGTCTTATGAATTTGAAGTTGAACGTGCGCGCCGTGTGGAAAATCAACTTAGTCACCAGATAAATAGTTTTCGGGCGCGGCCCCTGCGTGGGGCCAGCAAGATTGTTATTCTTAAAGTGTTTAAGCTAATACGTTATCTCTTACCGTTATCTGGGCCACGTAAGTTAGCTCTATCTCGGCATTTTACGGGGATCGCGCAGCGTCTTAATCCCCCTGCTATAGCCCCCATAACGCCACCAATTACACTGCATGGGGCCGGCGCGACAGGGAACACTTTAGAATCGTTTGCACGCACAGTTTCTTTTAAAACGGAACCCGCGCCCGTCATCTCCATTATTGTACCTGTTTATAATGAAATCGAGCAGACGATTGCGTGTCTGAGGTCAATTGCCCAGCAATCTGTTAGCGTTCCTTACGAGGTTATTATCGCTGATGATAGTTCGCCGGATCCGGATCATAAATATCTGGCTGACATTGACGGTGCGCGCTATTTTCGAAATCCGGAAAATCTGGGTTTTCTAATGAATTGCAACACCAATGCCGCGCATGCAAAGGGTAAGTATATTGTCTTTTTAAATAATGATACCTTGGTTGGAGCCGGATGGTTGGACGCACTTTACCAGACCTATTTTGATCATAAAGATGTCGGTATTGTCGGGTCTAAACTTGTTTTTCCATCAGGAGACTTACAAGAGGCCGGTGGCATTATATGGGAAGACGCCAGCGGTTGGAATTGGGGGCGTGGCGAAAATGCCAATCACCCAAGATATAATTATGTCCGTGATGTTGATTATGTCTCTGGAGCGTCATTTATGATCCGCACAGACATTTTCAAAGATATCGGCTTGTTTTATACGGGGCTAGAAAAAGCCTATTATGAAGATACGGATTGTTGTTTTCGAGTGCGTGAAAAAGGCTTTCGGGTCATGTATCAGCCTTTGTCTTCTGTTATGCATATAGAAGGCCTAAGTTCGGGTACGGATGTGACGACGGGCGCGAAGAAATATCAGGCTGTTAATCAAAAAATATTCTATGATAACTGGCGCCATGTCCTCCAAGACCATCTACCGAATGGTCAAACTCCCGAGGTGGCCTCAGATAGAACCGTGCGTGGACATGTCCTTTATATAGATTCAGTAACGCCAGAACCAGATAAGGATTCTGGATCTGTCGATGCGTTGAACGCTATGCAAATAGTGTCAAATTTGGGATATCGCGTACATTTTGTACCGGGCACTAATTTCGCCCATATGGGGGCCCCTACAAAGGCCTTACAGGCGTTGGGAATAGAAACGATTTATCACCCTTATTATGCCAATCTCGGGCAATTTCTAAAAGAACGCGGTGATAGTTTTGACTTTGTTATTTTGTCACGGGCGGAAATTAACGACCTTTTCCTTAAACAGGTTCAAAAGGCCTGTCCAAGGGCTAAGATTATTTATAATACGGTCGATTTGCATTTCTTGCGCCAAATGCGAGAGGCAGAGCTTTCAAAAAATGAGAATGCGAAAGCGGCCGCAAAAACAATGCGTAATAAGGAAATCGGATTTATGCGCCGGGCAGATGCCACGATTGTACTCAGTGCGCATGAACGTGATATTTTGTCTAAGCAAAAAACCCTCGCGGATAAAATTTGGACCATCCCTCTTATACGCAAAGAAACGAAGCGCCTTGTGAGCTATGAAACGACGCAAAATATTGTCTTTATCGGGGGATATGGCCATCCTCCAAATATTGATGCCGTTGACTGGTTGATGTCCGATATTTGGCCCGGGATTAATCAGGCCTTGCCCGGTGTGAAATTATTGTTATGTGGGAGTCACATGCCCGAACGTTTCCAAAATTATGCAAGTGATGATGTTGTGATCAAAGGTTATATACCGGACTTAGAGGCGCTTTTATCCCATACGCGTTTGACGATTGCACCTCTGCGGTACGGTGCCGGACTAAAAGGCAAGGTGGCCTCGTCTATTGGGGGGGGGGTGCCATGTGTCGGCACGTCAATTGCGTTTGAAGGCATGGCTGAAAAAAATCTGGATGCCGTGCGTCACCTTGCGGAAACACCCGAAGACTTTGCACATGTTGTCGCGAGCTTATATAATGATGAATCAGCATGGACGGCAACGTCCAAAGCCGGTGTAGAATACCATAATTCAAATTATGGATTCTCGGCGATATCAAAAACATTCAAAAACATGTTTACCCATTTGCGCGCATCATGAGACAGGCCATCGGACACGTTACTATAGGGCTCAAACAATGGCCATTATGGATTAAATTGGCTATAACCGATATTCAACAGACCTATAGGCGCAGTCTTTTGGGCATGGCGTGGATGTCACTTTCATTTGCCATCTTCATTACGGCCAAAATACTTGTATTTGGAAAAATTGCGCCGATTGACCCCCGATATTTTTCGGCATGGTTAGCGGTCGGGTTTTGGGTGTGGGTTTTGCTGTCGTCTTCAATCGTGGAGGGCACGAATGTGTTTGTGCATTCACGATCATGGATATTAGGAACACGTATGCCGCTGACGGTTTTTGTCTTTCAAAGCATATGTCGTCTTTTTATACGGACAATATTCTGTTTTCCGGTGATTTTAATTCTTTTATTGTGGTTTAAATGGATGCCATCTGTGAGTTGGTTTTATAGCCTGCTCGGGTTTTGCATGATTTTAATTAATGCAGCTTGGGTGCAGATTTTTCTGGGTATTCTCTGTGCCAAATATCGGGATTTTACACATTTGGTTATGGCCTTTGTACATGTGATGTTTTTCTTGACCCCCATTCTTTATACGCCCGACATGTTTGCACAATGGGCGCATCTCTTTGATTACAATCCCTTTACCCATTACATCGCTTTGGTGCGCGAGCCTGTTGTAACGGGATTGTTTCCGGTGTTTCATTGGAAGGTTGTCGGGGTTATGACCGTGATAGGGTGGGGATTGGCGTTAAGCGCTTTGCAAGGATGGGGACGACGTATCCCCTTTTGGGTATAGTTATGTCGATATTGGTCAAAGCCAAAAACGTCACATTATCATACCCCGCGCCGAGTTCAGGCCTTAAGGGCCTTTTTAGAACGCGTCGGGATGTACGCAATGCGCTTGATGATATCAGTTTTGAAATGCAGACAGGCGATCGGTTAGCACTTGTCGGATTAAACGGATCCGGAAAATCCACCTTGCTGCGTACGATTGCGGGTATCTTTCAGCCAGAAAGCGGGACGTTAAATGTAACAGGCGATACGGTTGCTCTCTTTAGCTTGGGCATTGGTATGCGCATGGATGCTACAGGGCGAAAGAATATTATCCTTCAGGGCATGGTACATGGCTATACAGAGGCGGATATGGAGGCGCTGATGCCCGGGATTATAGAGTTCAGTGAATTGAACGCGGTTATTGATGATCCGGTACATACATATTCGCAGGGCATGGCTATGCGTCTGTCCTTTGCGGTCGCAACGGCCTTAAAGCCAGATATTCTCCTTTTGGATGAGTGGATTGGGGCGGGTGATCGTGTGTTTCGAGAAAAGGCGCAAAACCGTTTGGAAGCTATGGTCGCGGATGCACGCGGCCTAATCCTAGCCAGCCATAATGTTCATATTGTGCGTCGATATTGTAATAAAGCACTCTGGCTTGAGTCTGGTCATATTGCTGGCTTTGGCGCTGTAGAAGATGTTTTATCTGCATTTGAAACGGGAACTCAGCCGTATTAGCGATCAATATCTGTGTAGAGGTTCAGGGCTTAGGCGCATGTTGTTTTTCATGCGCTAATAACCATTTTTTGCTCTCCAGCCCGCCGGCATATCCGCCAAGCCCTCCGCCCGTATTTATAACGCGGTGACAGGGTATAACCAGTGCGACGCCGTTAGACCCGTTTGAACTGGCGACGGCCCGCACAGCTTTCTCATTTCCAATAGCCAAAGCCAATTCGGCATAAGACCAAGTTTGCCCATAGGGAATGGTTTGCAATGCTGCCCAAACTGATTTTTGAAATGCAGTGCCAGTTGGGATGAACGGGGTTGAAAATTGGGTTAATTTACCCGCGAAATAGGCGTTAAGTTCTTGTGTGATATGGGTCGTGATATCGGTATGTCCGGGTAAAATCGCGCGTCCATAAGTCTTTTGCAGGCGGGAGACTTGCCTGTCGATATTTTTGCGTGTGGTAAATTCCAACAAATATAAAGATGAATCATCACAAATCGCGATCATCGGGCCAAGAGGTGTGTCTATCCAATCAATCATCAATGGGGCGAGACTGGCATTTTTAGGGGCCTTGCCAAAACGTTGCGTATAGGCGTGCCGAAAACCGCTGGCTGATTCATATCCAGCGTTGAGTTGAGCTGAAATCACGCTATCTCCTTGTTTTAATGCGTCAAAAGCAAACCCGAGCCTGCGGGCCCGGGCATATTGGGTGAAGGTCATATTGAACCGCTTTTTAAATTGGCGTCGGGCAGTGGATGGATCAATGCCCAGTGCTTTTAAATCTGTTTCTGACCAGCGACGCTCAGGACTGTCTTCAATATGGGAAATCAGCTTTTTGACCAATGAGGGGGCTTCACCGGGTTGGCGCATAGGGTGGCAGCGCTTGCACGCGCGAAATCCAGCTTTTAGCGCGGCCTCTGCGGTTTCAAAAAATTCACAGTTTTTAACTTTGGGTATACGCGCCGGACAACCGGGGCGACAAAATATACCCGTTGTCTTCACGCCGACAAAGTTTGTCGGTGGTGTAGCTATAGATGTTGATTTGAAAAATTTTTCATATAGAGTATCATTAGACACCGGGGCTCTATTTGGCGTTATCGTCATAATAATTACTTAGCATACCCAAATTCACTTTGCCGCCGAAATTCGGGCATTGTTGTTTATGCCCCATATTTTAGCTTTCGAGCAAACATAAAGATTTAATATGACTGTACATTTTCACAAAACCGATTTGCCAAATGACATTGAATTCTCAGGCGCTGTCGCCGTAGATACAGAGACGCAAGGCCTTTCACTTGTGCGAGATAAATTATGCTTGGTGCAATTATCCGCAGGCGATGGTGATGCTCACATTGTTCAGGTCAACAGGGATACATATGACTGCCCGAATTTAAAAGCATTGCTGGCGGATACATCATTGGAAAAGATATTTCACTATGCACGCTTTGATGTTGCGATTATTCGCCGGGATTTAGGCATTGATATGAGCCCTGTATTTTGTACAAAAATAGCGTCTGGATTGGTAAGGACTTATACAGATCGACACGGGTTAAAAGATGTGTGTCGTGACCTTTTAAGTGTTGATTTGTCAAAACAACAACAAAGCTCGGATTGGGCCAGTGAAGAATTGTCAGAAGCGCAACTTAATTATGCGGCGTCTGATGTGCTTTATTTACATCAGTTAAAGACGATTTTAACCGCCCGGCTATTACGTGAAAACCGTTATGACCTGGCTAAATCCTGTTTTGATTTTCTGGGGTCGCGTGCCGAACTTGATTTATTAGGTTGGGGCGACGTCGATATCTTTTCTCATGCTTTACGCCCTGTAACGTGAGTGGTGACGTAGAGGTCTAATCTACATTTCTAATCATAAGGTCAGGTTACAAACCTGTCATGAAATTGCCTATCGCGTTTAATTTATTAATGTTTTATAGACGGCTACATGAGTCCGGTTTTGACATCACCTTCCCCCAAAGAGACTGAAGCCCACCATGTGAGCGAAAGTTTAGGTTTGTGGGAACCTAAGCGTAGTTTAACGCTTGAGGCTGCACGTCGACATAGTCGCTTGATCCGGCGTATACGCTATGGCTTGATAGCGGCTGCCATTATTTTAATCGGTATATTGATTTGGCAATTTGCGACGCAACAGACCAGTTTTATTGTGGATGATAATCCGGGCGAAGCGGTTAAAATGATAAACCCACGCTACTCCGGGCGCACGAAAGACGGCTTACCTTATAAATTAACCTCGAATTCAGCGATTAGGTTGACGCAAAATGATGAAGCGGTTGAATTGGAATATCCGGTTTTAAATTTTATCCGGACCCGAAATGTCGAGGCCTCGCTGATCACGGCGGATAAGGGCACTTATGACGATTTGCATCAAATTCTAAATCTTGTCGATAGTGTCGATTTAAAAACCGATGATGGATATCATTGTCGATCGACCCATGCGCGCATTTACGCGCGCGACAAACGTATTGAGGGCGATAAGCCCATTGCATGTCAGGGGAATTTCGGAAACGTTGAGGGCGAGACGTTTGAAATCAAAGATGATTATAGTGTTTTTGTATTTGACGGGGGTATGACAGGGCGGTTGGAACCGGATAATGCACAGGACGCATCCGATGCGTCTGAATCTGGCGATCATCAATCGGCTGGTTTTGGGTTTGAAGGGGATCAACCAATCTTCATAACAGCGCAAAAAGCGACTTATAAAGGTGGACTCACTATTTTAACTGGTGATGTGGATGTTCGCCAAGGTCAAACCCGCATTTTATCAGATGAAATGTATCTTTACCGGGAAGAAGCAACAGAAACAGCGCAAGGCTCTATTCGGCTAGGCGCCGTAAGTAAAATTGATGCGCGGGGTAATTTTCATTATATGTCGCCAGAAAACGATGTCCGCGGGAAACGCGGGGTTTATCTTCGCCCGTCAGGTGTTATTACGGTCACAGGAAATGTGCTTGCACGACAACCCAAAGGAAATATAGCCAAGACTGAACGCTTGACCTATAATGTTCGAACCAAAACTATTCGATTTGAAGGTAATTGTATTGGCAAAGGGTGTAAAAGCCGCTCGACAATTCGGTTTAATACGCAGAATTGATAGTCGAATAGAACGTAAGGACGTTTACATGAACCAGAGTTTTTTCCATAGGCTATGTGGCTGTTTCCAGCAGAATGCGTTCGCATTATTGATCAGCTTGATATGGGCAGGAAGCGCACAGGCTCAATTTGCCGGAAATTCAAAAGCGCCCGTAGAAATGACAGCGGATGAAATCCAGAGTCAAGGACGTGTGACATCACTGAGTGGCCAAGTCGATGTGCGTCAAGGCGATGTGCGCGTATTGGCTGACAGAATGCAAATTTTTAGCTCGCAACAGGTGCGAGGTGGGGATGCTGATGATATTGAACGCGTGATTGCTCGCGGTAATTTTTACTATTTAACTCCAAAGCAGGAAGTGCGTGGGGATCAAGGTGTGTATGAAAGCGTGGCCGATACATTTACGGTTACGGGAAATGTTATTCTTTTACAGGGTGAAGATAATATTGTTACCGGGGAGCGTTTAATTTATGATGTCTCTTCTGAGAGTGCCCGTATTGTTGGTACCTGTCAGGGGCGTAAATGTGGATCACGGGGGCGCGTAAAAGCTCTCCTCAAAAATCGCGGCAGCCAATCCGGTGCGCCGTCAAGCGGGAGACCGTCCTTATAATCTGGACGCACACTTAAATTATGAATCAAAAACCCGCGAAACCGACTCAGACGCCGGAACCGCCTGCGATGGGGCTATCTGCTAATAATATCGGAAAGGCCTATAGGGGCCGCGTTGTCGTTAAAGATATTACTCTTACCGTGCAACGTGGTGAGATCGTGGCGCTTATGGGGCCTAACGGGGCTGGAAAAACCACAAGTTTTTATATGATTATGGGCTTGATCGAGGCCGATCGTGGCTCAATTTCATTGGATGGACAGAATATTACCGACTTGCCAATGTACCAGCGTGCGCGACTGGGTGTTGGCTATCTTCCTCAAGAACAATCTATTTTCAGAGGGCTAACGGTTGAAGAAAATATCAAAGCCGTTGTGCAACTCACGGAAAAAGATCGTTCGAAATGGAATGATAATGTTGAAGCGTTGCTGGATGAACTCAATATTGGGCATATCAAGAAAAGTCCGGCAATGGCTCTATCCGGCGGGGAAAGACGGCGTGTCGAGATTGCGCGTGCCCTCGCGTCACGGCCTAGCTTTATTCTCCTAGATGAACCTTTTACCGGAATAGACCCTATTGCGATTGCAGATATTTCTGAACTGGTACGTTATCTTAAGAAGCGTGATATCGGTATTCTCATTACAGATCATCGGGTCCGCGAAACCTTAGATATTGTTGATCGGGCGTCCATCCTATTTCAAGGTGAAGCCCTGTTTGAAGGCACACCCGAAGAAATTCGCGCTAATAAAGATGTCAGACGCGTTTATTTGGGTGAAAAATACGCCTAATAGCCGCTTAATGGACGTCGAGTGCGCTAAACGGCACGGGAACGCGCTTGCACACGATAGACTTGGGGTGTCGGTGGAATAAGGGTTTCAAAAGCCCGTTTGGACCGTAAAAATGCGGTTTTATCTGCATACGGACTATCGGGGTGAAAAAATTTAGCCTTTTTACGCCAAGCCGTGCGTATATCTGATTCACGTGCGGCCATATTGAGACCTAATGTCATTAACGCTTGTTGTCGTGTCATTCCGGAACCCAACTTCTGCTTCGAAATATATATCAAAGACATATTTTGTTTGAGATTATAAAGACGTATATTGGTTAACAAGCTACTCAAAGACATGGTTAATTTAGACTTTCTTCGTTAAAATACAGCATGTACACAGAAGAGACGAATATTTGAGACGGTCGTGTAAGTGATCTGACAGGCTCACTTTAAGCAAGGATATATATGACAAAGTCTGGCAAACCCCCGCATTCTGCAATCCCGGCAAGCCCTAGCGCTTTGGAGTATGCCGCCATGCAGTCTGGATTACACGCCGATAGTGATAAATTATCTGAAGACATGTTTAAAATGACAGAGCCTTACGGTCTTTTTGATCAATGGCTAAGGGATGCGGTTCAAGCTGAACCCAGTGATCCCAATGCTATGTCATTGGCAACTGTGAATGCTGACGGCGTACCAGATGTCAGAATTGTTTTACTCAAGGCGGTGGATGCGCGTGGATTTGTTTTTTATACAAATTCTGAAAGTACTAAAGGACAGGATTTACAATGCCGGCCTCAGGCGGCTCTGTGTTTTCACTGGAAATCTTTAGAGCGCTCTGTCCGCATACGTGGAGATGTTCAGCCCGTCAGTTCGCAAGAGTCAAATGCCTATTTTTCGAATAGATCTCGAGGGTCACAAATCGGAGCGTGGGCGTCTCAGCAGTCAGCACACCTTGCGAGCCGACAGATTTTGTTAGACGCAGTTGAAACTGTAAAGACGAAATATAGAGATCAAGATGTCCCGCGGCCGCCCCATTGGTATGGGTGGCGTGTACGCCCACAAACGATTGAATTTTGGCTCAGTCGGCCTTTTCGTTTGCACGATAGGTTGGTGTATTCCAAAGTTAAGACTGAAAAAGAAGAAAAATGGGACATGCGCCGGCTTTTTCCATAAGGTAGGTTTAGGTAAATTTGAATGAAGGGATTTGGTTTGGACACATTTATATTCACCCTAATTGCCGGATTTTTTATCTGGAGATATTTTATAAAGTCGTCTGAAACGTCGAAAAGGACTAAACCTGCCCGAAAAAAGAGCTTAAATGAGGCGTTAAAATCTTCATATTCAAGGCGACAACAAATCCACCAGTCACACAAGTCACCCCAACATATGCCAGTGGAGTTTAAGGATTTTTCGGCAGAAGATATTGATTATGAAATGCCGCCTTCCCCTGAGACCGCTATACCTCGACACAATAAAAATGCGAAAGACGTAAATAGGATGCGGCGTCATGATTGGGGGTTACGCAATCGGTCTGATTTTATATCAGCGCGCTCTTTGATTGTGTTTTTTGCGGGCTTATTTATTGTTATGTGGGTTCTTTAATACACATCGTGAGTGTTAGGCGTGACACCAGTAACTCAAATCATTGAAAAGGGGTTGATATGACAGAAATACTACCGACAAAAGCTCAGAAAACACGACGTTCATTCTTGCGTATAACGGTATTCTTGACATTTCTTGTTCCTATGTTTTTTGCGATTTCGGCGCTTGGGACTCGATTTGGCTTATGGCCTTGGGAATTTGGATTAGGCACACTTACCCGAAATTTAGGTATAAAATTAATACTGATTTTATTGTTATTCGCGGTGATATGTCTTGGATTAAGTTTCTTTATCAAGCCCCGTAAAGGCGTGTGGGTCGGTATGTTAGCGCTCGTCGTTTCAGTGACGGGATTAGGATATGGCGCTTTGGTTATGAAAACGGCCACGGAATTACCTTTTATTCACGATGTTTCAACCGATACACAGAACCCGCCCGGTTTCACATCTTCGATTTTGGCAGCCCCTGATCGCCAAAATTCACTAGATTATATTCATAAAACGATGGGTAAAGATAAGGTTCTGAATTCCGTATTACAGGTAGAAGGTTATAAAGATATCCGAACCGTCGTAAGACCTGAATCTCCCGAAGCGCTGTTTGACCGTGCTTTGAAAACAGCCCGCAACCAAGGCTGGGCAGTTGTAAAGTCTGATAAGACAGCCGGTATTATAGAGGCCACGGACACGAGCTTCTGGTTCGGATTTAAAGATGATATATCTGTTCGGATTGTAGCTGGCGAGGGCGGAGGGGCCGTATTGGATATACGGTCGGTTAGCCGTGTCGGCCAATCTGATATTGGCGCTAATGCGAAACGTATTCGGGCCTTTACGAGCGGATTATAGCCTTGCGGATTCTAGCCTTGGCGGGAACAATCGAGTTCGCTTGACTGCAAGCGTTATTCTGCGGCCTGAATTGATGGGTAGTAATCTGATTTAAGGCCGCCTGCACCCGTTGAGCGAATACGCCCTGTTTCTTCCATATGGATTAGATGAGCCAGAACGCTGTGGGCTGCCGCTGGATATAGCCGTTTATCTATATGCGTGTAGATGCACGGTACAATATCGCTGATCTGGCTTGTCCCTTTTTCCAAGCATGACATAATTTGGGTTTCACGCGTGTAACGATGGTCGATATAGGCCCGAACAAAGCCATTCACATCATCTATACATGGACCATGTGTTGGCCAGATACGGTCAAATTGTCGATCTAACACGCGATTCAGACTGTTAAGGTAATCTCCCATATGGCCATCGGGAGGGCTGACGACACTGGTCGACCATCCCATGATATGGTCGCCACTAAACAGGACATTTTCTTGCAAAAGGGCATAGCACATATGATTGGAGGTATGTCCGGGGGTGTGCAGAGCCTCCAGTGTCCAGCCTTCCCCTTCGAATATATCACCATCAGCGATTTCAATATCGGGTTTGAAGGTTAAATCGTCTCCGGCTTCAAGGCGCACTTCGCCGCCTTCAGGTGAGTTACTTTGCAATCCAAATCCGTAAACTTTGCACCCATGTTCTTTGGCGAGCGGTTTAGCCATTGGGGAGTGGTCTATATGATGGTGAGTGACAAAGACGTGGGTGACTTTGCGCCCCGCCAAGGCATTTTTGAGCGCCGTTTGATGTTCAGGCGTTATAGGGCCGGGATCAATGACCGCGACGTTTTTATCTCCAATTATATAAACACCCGTTCCAGTATAGGTGAACGGGCCAGGATTATTGGCAATTACGCGATGAACCATTGGGCCGATTTGAGTGCAAGTCCCATATTCAAATTCGAAATCCCGGATAAAGGGTATAGTCATTAGGATATGTCCACGGTTTCCAGTTTTTTACAAACAAATTGATTTGACGCCGTTATAGCTTTCAATTGCACTTGGGCAAGCCTTGATATTGACGATAATATGTGGAGCCGCGCGCATATGGGCAAATCCCTCTCGCGGGCCAAAGCAAAGGTTTTGGGCATATTTGATATGTCAGGGTTGAAATATAGTTGCCATAAAGGCATGGGGACTCCTTTAACGGCTAATTGTGCCTTTTCTAAGACCGTAATTTATAAGAGTTAAATAAAACAGGCTAGGGAAAATCAATAACGATGTCAGAGGGTTTCGTCACGATTTTGTGACGGTTACAATTAAGGCGTTATTCGATACGTTTAATCCCAAGGCCTCGGACTCGATCTTTGCCGTTCGAAAGGGATAAGTAATAGGTATTAAGGGAGGCCGGTTTGATTGTAGCCTCTAGTTTACCTTTGGGTACATATTTTAAGTCTCCATTGACTTGTCGCCAAATTTGTCCGTTATCCAGATGAATAATATAGCGATTATTCGCGCGCCGGATGGATTTTACAGCCGTTACTAAAATGTCTTTACTTTTTTCTTGCTTTTCTCCGCTCCAGATTCCAATTCCAAGTTTTGGCAGGGAAGGTAAGGAAAAGCCAAAGGCTTCACGTTTGATAGCTTTTACAGATTCTGCATCCACAGCCACAATCTCTTTTTTTTGCTCTTTCACGCGTAAAGCCGGAACGTGCGTGTCAAAACATGCAAGCCTTTGCGTATCATCGAGTAATTCTGCACAGGCATATATTGAGGATAGAGGGCTTATCACGAGATCGGTGGGTTCATTTGCTGTGGCAGGTGCAGCCATTAAAACCGGTATGGCCGCTAAAGTTAACCATATGACTTTATACGGTTTATTGTCCATTACAGAAAAATTGTAGCGTATGTGTCTTAGGTTCACCATGACTTTACTATAGTCGGTTCGTTATTGAATTCAAGTTTGTGCCGCGCGGGCATTTGGAAGGGGGGGGATTTCATGTATCGTTTCCAATTGTCATGCCTCAATGCCAGCGTGAGCGTTGGCGCGGATGGTTTTCGGGCCCTTGAGTTATGGCCAGGATATAACGCTTAAGTTATAATGTAACGCTTGGCAAAATTTATTTCTTTTACACAGGAGCGAGCACCCGGTAAAGGCCTGTAAAGCTGTGTATTTTTGCAACAGGTTTGAGGTTTTTTCAAATTGTTATCACAAAGCCGTTAAAACGACCTTGAGTCCTTTGAAACGAGGCGGTAAGTGGAACATAATCGTGTTGTGCGCTTGCATGGCACGTCTGTGTAATTCTTACACGTCTTATAAAAACCAGTTCGAAGGGGTTTTCAGTGAAAAACATGAACAAAAAGCAATTGCTTATGACAACGTTGTTGTCAGCAGCAACAATCGGGGCGGCGAGCGTGCCTGCCTCAGCGCAAAGCTCTGATGATGAAATTATCGTTACAGGGTCGCGCATTTCGTCAGCGAATGTCGTATCGTCATCGCCTGTAACTACGCTTGGCAATGATATATTTGAACAAACAGGATTTGTTGACGCCGTTAGCGTTTTGAATCGTTTGCCGTCAATTACCGCGGGCCAAAACGCCAGTGTGTCTAATGGTGCTACAGGTACGTCCTCGTTGAACCTGCGTGGACTTGGTGCGAACCGTAACCTTGTATTGATCGACGGAAAGCGTCTTGGACCCGGTACACCAGGAATTTCTTTTGCCGATGTAAACCAAGTACCTTCTCCTCTGATTGAACGTACAGAAGTTGTGACGGGTGGTGCATCTGCTGTTTACGGTTCTGATGCGATTGCTGGTGTGACTAACTTTATTCTCAAAAGAGATTTTGAAGGTCTTGAGATTAGCGGTTCATACGGCTTATTCGTCGACAGCAATGATAATGAGCTTGCTCAAGCCATTACGGATGCGTCGTCCACGGATGGTGTAACACCGGATCAAACCGAGGTTGATGGCTTTACAACGGATGTGTCTATTACCTTTGGTACAGCATTTGATAATGGTAAGGGACATTTAACAGCATTTGCACGTTATGTTGACCAAAACGCTGTTTTACAAGGTGATCGGGATATTTCTCGCTGTGCGGTTCTATCTCTCGGGTCAAATCCTGGGCCGATTGCGGGCGGAAACGTGTCATGTTTGGGCTCTAACTTTGGTCCATTCCCGACGACATTCACACTTGGCGCTGTAAACGGTCCAAATGGCCTGCCTCTTCCGGCTGATCAGCAGCCTGGAATTGTTGGTGTTGTTTCACTTGACGCCAATGGTAATGTGCCTCGTGACGCCGCTGGTAATGTGATTACAGGTTCAAGCAATGCGTTTAACTTTAACCCGACGAATTTCTTCCAACGTCCGACGGAACGTTTCCAAGGTGGATTTCTTGCGAATTATGATTTGACTGAAAATGTCGAATTATACTTGGACGCAGCTTTCTTCCGTAATGTAACGGATGCTCAAATCGCGCCATCTGCGACATTTGGTGAAATTCAATCCGTAAATTGTAATAACCCGTTCTTAACACCGGACTTGGTGGATATTGTGTGTACACAACGCGGGTTTTCTGGCGCTCAAGAAGCTCCAGTTCAGGTCAATCGTCGCTTCGTAGAAGGCGGTGGTCGTAATTCAGCTATTGAACTTAATAATTTACGTTTTGTCGGCGGATTGCGCGGTGATATTCCAAATACGAACTTCTCATATGATTTGTTTGGTCAATACTCTGAGACGTCTCAGTCCACAACCAACACAAATGATGGTGATATTAATCTGCTTCAAGAGGCTTTATTGGTTGAAAACGGACCAAGTGGTCTACAGTGTACATCTGGTCGTGCTGCGTGTTTGCCGTTAAACCTGTTTGGTACAGGGCCGGTTGACCCTGCTGCCTTGGCGGCTGTTCTAACGCCAACTATTTTGACTGGTGAAGTGACGCAAGTTGTATTAGGCGGTACGATTCAGGGTGATGTGGACGGTTTTCAGTCTCCATTTGCTGACTCAGGTATAGCTCTTCTTTTCGGTTTTGAATACCGTGAGGATAAACTTCGTAGTCAACCTGACTCAATTTTGATCCGGGGCGGATCTACAGGTCTTGGCGGACCCGCTGACCCTGTTGATGCGTCTGATCAGGTTGCGGAATTATTTGCGGAAGTCGCTGTACCGCTTGTTTCGGGTCAGCCTTTATTTCAAGACCTTTCTGTAACAGGCCAATATCGTTTTTCTGATTACGAATTCCAAAACGGATTGCCGGGTGGAGATCAATCAGACGGTTTCACAAGTGATGCCTATTCAGCAGGTGTGTCTTGGACGCCTGTAGATGATATTCGCTTCCGCGCTCAATATCAGCGCGCTGTTCGTGCGCCAAATGTATTTGAATTGTTTTCGCCAGTATCTCTAAGCCTGTTTGGCGATAGTGACCCATGTTCGGGTGCTGTAGGAAGTGCAAACTTGACCGCGACACCAGAACAGTGTGCGCGTACCGGTCTTCCCGCCGGACTATTTGGTCTTGTTCAAGAAGATGCAGGTCAGTTACAACAATTAGGTGGGGGTAATGTTGGCCTTAATCCTGAAAGTTCTGATACATTCACAATCGGTGCGGTTATACAGCCATCATTTGTGCCGGGTTTGACATTGTCTGTTGATTATTTCGATATCTCAGTTGATGATTTTATCACAAATATTCCTTCATCTTCTATCTTGGATGGATGTATTGACAATTCTCAGCCGCAATTCTGTAATTTCATTAATCGTGATGCTCTTGGTACTTTACAAGTTGATGGCTTCATTAGTGCGAATTTACAAAATATCGCGGAACGTTCATCAAAAGGCTTTGATTTGAAAGCGGGGTATAACTTCTCAACTTCTGATCTTGGTTTTGGTGATTTCGGAGATATTTCATTAAATTACTTATCTACGATTTATACAGAACTAGAGCAAACAAGCTTCCCGGGTGCATCAACAGATGACTGTCTCGGCTTCTTTGGCGGCTCTTGCTTTACAGGTGAGCCTAATCCAGAATATGCGCATAATGCGTCTATTGGTTGGGCTAAAAATAATCTGAGTGCTTCTTTCAATTGGCGTTATATCGGGTCTGTTGAAAGCTTGGATATTACAAATACAGACGCTATTGGCCAAACCTTCGGAGATGAAAACTTCTTCGATCTTTATGGTTCATGGGATGCGCACGAGAAAGTCAGCTTTAATGTTGGTATTAACAATGTATTTGATAATGACCCACCATTCACTGATTTCCGCTTTACGGGTAACGGTAACACTTTCCCGGGTACATATGACTCGGCTGGACGCTACGTCTTTGTTGGCTTTAATCTGAAATTATAATAATAATTAAATCATGTATTTTGACGGCGGCCTTTGGCCGCCGTTTTTGTTTGCAAACCCAATATTTAAATGGGGCCGCAGTACCTGTAGGATAGGGTGATGAATTAGGCCTTATTATTGACCTAGGTAGTGAGGGGGTTATGATATTAAAATATGCGAAGACGTGTCTACCCTAGCCCAAGATAAGGTATGGCGCGGAGCGACGTATAATTTAAACCTGCTACTATTGTCATTGGTGATATAGTCTTACCGCCTAGATATTCTCTTAGCTCAAGTCTCTGTAAGGTTATTTGATAAGACATCATATATAGTTTAACATTCCGGATATGTCCGGAACTGAACGGTTTATAGACCCGTTTATAATGTCATCATGTGCGATGAGAGCGCTTGGTACCCATATGTCGAGCGTCGCCTATACGGCATCGCGCAAATAGGCGTATTCACCTCACTTGGCTTTACTACTCTTATCGTTCACGCCTTTATGATCTCTTCACCGACGAAATTACTCGATATCAGGTAAAACAGCCAATAGCGCGTTTGAGCGGCTATCAACCCCTTTACGGGCCTGTATCAAGGCTTCGATCTCGGGTAGGCTACCTATTTCCCTCAAGGCTTCCAGATCTCGGGATACTTGCGCGGAATTACCCAACAGGGCTTCTAATTGTTGTTGTGGTGTTTTCGGGCGCGGGAAGCGTTTTATATAGACTTTGGTATCTTTATCGATCTCCGCGAGGGATTTGGCCATGTCTACGGCTTTCATAAAGCCGCCGAATTCATCGACAAGGCCAAGGGGTTTGCCTTGTGCGCCTGTCCAGACCCGGCCTTTGGCGATTTCTTGTACCTTTGTGAGCGGTATATTGCGACCTTCTGCGACGCGCTGTGTGAAATCGTCATATATATTGGCAAGCTGCGCTCTAAAGGCGGCTTGCTGGTTTTGCGTGAAAGGTTCATTGCCGGAATAGGCACTGACATAGTCGCCGCCAATATTAATATCTTCAATATTATACCCGATCTTGGCAAATGTATCGCGAAGGGCAATTTTCCCGCCTAGCACACCGATAGAGCCGGTAATTGTTGTCGGAAGGGCGACAATTTTATCGGCATTGGCCGCCACATAATAACCACCAGACGCTGCATATTGGCCCATGCTGATGACGACCGGTTTCCCTGCCTCTTTAGAGCGGGCAATAGCGTCGTGAATTTGGTCAGATGCAGACGGCGAGCCGCCCGGCGTGCTCACGCGAAAGACAATGGCTTTGACCTTTTTGTCTTTGACCGCCTTGTCAATTGCCGTTGAAATTGTATCCGAGCCCATTGTGAGTGAATTGGAAAAGGGATTGCTGCCGTCTTGCGAGCCGCCTGTTACGACCGTGCCTTGCCCACCGATAAAGGCGATGGCGGGGCCGGTAGAATACCCTGTGGGAGCGTAATCTTTGATTGGGCGAAATTTCACTTTCTCTCCACCCGCTTTTTTCTGAATATAGGCTTTGGCGGCATGTAAATGGCCAAGCTTGTCAATCAGGCCTTCGTCTTGGGCGGTTTCAGCAGAATGAGGTGCAGCTTTAAGCAGTCTGGTGACTGTTTTAACCTCTAGCCCCCGATCTTTAGCTATATGGGCAAGCGCTGTGTCATATAATGAGGTTAAATAAGACGTTGTGGCTTCGCGGTGGGGGGCGGTTAGGCCGCTCTCTTTATATATATTAGCGGCATTTTTATATTCATGGAATTGTTCGAATTGCGCTTTGACATCATATTTTTCAAAAACTCCGCCGTAAAATCCCATTTCAGAGCGTATACCCGCGATAGAAAAATTAGATGTGTCCTGTTGCCAGATTTCATCAGAGGCGGACACCGCCATATAAGGCATGATGGAGGTGCCTTCAAAGCCCTGGCTGTGGGTTATGACGGGTTTGCCACTTTGCTGAAAATCCAGAATCGCGAGACGTATTTCTTCGGCAGAGGCGGGGACCATGCTAAATTCATTGGCGCGAATAAACAGGCCTTTGACCTGCCCGTCCGATTTTGCACGGTCTAGACTGCGGGCAATATCGACAACAGAACTGGTCGGAAAACCAAAGAGGCTTTCTCCTGCGCTGTGATCTCGCAAAGGCTCTCGGAGGTCTAATGTCAATATTACATCACCGCTTTTGGTATTTTTACCCGTGCTGGCTGCAGAGCCTAGCGCAGCCCCCAGCATGGCAAGAAGAAAAACCATTAAAATGAAAAAGATAAATAGTCCGAGAATAGTGCCGAAAACGGTTATGAAAAATTGACGCATTATAGTCCTTAAAAGCTGTATCTGTTTCTACACATGATTTTCGGGTTTTGAAAAGTCATTTTCTGATAAACGATATGTGATACACTAAGAGAGCCTTTAATTTACTGTAAAAGTTTAAAATTTGACAAATTAAGAGTGCTCTTTGGTGTTTAATCGCGAGCCTGACTTCATAGGTTGAGAATTGACATGATTTAGCCGTTGCATTTGCAAGGCAGACGCTATAAACACCGCGCTATTCTGCGCGTCAGTCGACTATTGGGGCGTAGCCAAGCGGTAAGGCATCGGGTTTTGATCCCGTGATCGTTGGTTCGAATCCAGCCGCCCCAACCATTCACAGTCGACTGCATAATTCCCTATTTTTTACAAAATTATACATAAAAAACGGAAAAAAATGTGATTCACCATATCCTAATGATTGATTAACGCCTGAGACCCGTGTAGGTCTTGGACTAATTAAAAACAAAGCGCGCCTTGAGCGTGCTAATTTTTGGAGGATGTGAGTGGTTATTAAGAGAACCTCACGAAATATATTGCGATCTATGGCCATTTTAGGTGGAATCGTATCTGTTTCTTTTGGGCCTGCGCTGGCGCAATCAGCTGATGAGGCCAGAATTGAAAGCTATGCGTCTATTTTGCAGGAAATTGCAAATATGAAGGTGAGCCTTGATCACCAAAATGTATATTTACAGACCCAAGAACAGCGGATGCGGAATTTACAATCGCAAATAGAGCAGGTTGAGCAGACCAATAAGACGATCAATCCGATGATTGATAAAATGACAGTCGCGATTGAAAACGAAATCAATACAGATATTCCGTTTAAGGCCGGCGAGAGATTTAGCCGGTTGGACTCGGTTAAGGAAACCGTCGCGGACGCTGAGGCCACACCCGTTGATAAAATGCGTAAATTGCTCAGTATATATGATATTGAAGTCGGTTATGGTCAGTCGCTTGAGGCGTATGATGGTGACAGCCCTAATGTAGCCGGTAAGCGACGCGAAGCCTGTTTGGCTGATTTGAACTCCTCTGCGTGTGCGATGGATGACGAGTTGAAAGATAAAATCGAAACCGCGGTTGAGGCGCTTGTTGATTCAGAGGTGATTAGCCGGTCTGATGACGAGGCTATGGCCCGCGGAGCTGCGTCGATTTCAAATGAGATTTTTGACGGCGTTTATTTGCGGTACGGACGTTTATCCTTGGCCTATTTGAGTGCTGATGATCGCGAAAATTTGCGCTATGATAGCGATAGCAAGTCATGGGTGGATTTGCCCATTACGAAGGCCTTGGAGGCACGTCGCGCTGTCCGTATTGCAAGGGGTCAGTCAGCTCCGGGTGTTGTAACGGCACCCGTCGTGGTTACACAATAAAAATCCGCTCTGTTTGGGAAATAGAGGGGGTTTGCGCCTTTTAAATAGGTGCGAAAGTTTTGCAGGCCGTATGGGTTGCAAATTCGGCGGAAAATTCCGTCACCCATACGCCTCGCGGTAAAATAAGCTGCGGTGCAAATAAATGAGAACTAACTTGGAAGGAAACCATGTCGAATTTTTCAATAGCCAAGCGTTTACTGCTTGCCACGGCAATGGGGCTAGCGTTTGCAGCTCCCGCCAGTGCGCAGCTTGAGAGCGCCCTAAGTACGGCGAAGTCCTCGACAGCCGCAAGTGCTGCATCCCAACAACGTGTTGAGCGTTTGGATGACGAGGCGGATCAGGCCGTTCGCGAATTTCGCGCTGTACTTCAGCAAAAAGATAATATTGCTCTTTTTGTCGATCAGCAGGATATTTATCTGCAGTCGCAAAAGGCCGAAATTACCTCATTGAATAATCAATTAGGTACCGTTGAATCCATTAAGCAAGGCATGGTGCCTATGATGTTAAGAATGGCTGCCGAGATCGAGGACTCGATCAAGTCAGACATTCCATTTCTGTTGCCAGAGCGTCTAGAGCGTGTTGAGCGCTTAAAAGCCGTTTTGGCGAATCCGGATGTGTCCCCGGCTGAACAATATCGGCAGGTGTTGAATGCGTTTAAGGTGGAAGTGTCTTACGGACAGGGCCTTGATAGTTACGAAGGCGCGCATCCCACAAAAAATGGTAATGTCGTTAACTTCCTTCGGTTTGGCCGTGTAGCTTTGGTTTATATGACCAAAGATGAAAGCGAAATCGCGCGTTACAATATAGAGACCGGGGATTGGGACCCTGTAGATGGTGGTCAGGCTTTACAATTACGTCAGGCTATTCGTATCGCTAAAGGTGAAGCAGCTCCAGATATCGTTTACGCGCCAGTCGCGGCGTCAAACTAGTTAGGGGGCATATAAAATGAGTAAAACTATGAAATTTTTCACAAAAACAACGGCTATGGCTATCAGTGCCGCCGTTCTTATGTCTGCGGCACCGGCAAGTGCCCAGATTAGTTCTATTGGTGGCTTGCTGGATAAAGTTAGAACTGACTCCGCCAAGACACAGCAGGAAAACCGTGACCGCGAGGCGAAATTCCGTCAGCGTCGGGATCAGCAAGCGTCTTTATTATCACAAGCTCGTGGTGAACTGGCTGCGCTGGAACGCAAGGCGCGTCAGGTGCAAACGACATTTGATGCCAATCAGGGACGCATTGACCGTCTTGAGGAGCAATTAAAAGCCGCGCAGGGTGATTTTGGTGAGGTGTTTGGACTTGCAAGGTCAAAAGCCGGTGAATTTAAAGCTATACTCGATAGTTCTTTGATTACATCTCAATATCCGACTCGCACAGAAGTTTTAGGTCGTGTGGCTGAAGCCAAAGCACTTCCCAATTCGGATGAGTTGAATGCGATCTGGCAGTCAATGATTCAAGAAATTAAAGCTCAACGCCAAGTTACGACATATTCTGCGGCTGTCGCCAATGTAGATGATGGGGCGTCTCAGGAAGTCACGCGGGTAGGGCCATTTGCGGTCTTTACAAAAGCTGGCGGAAATTTCCTCGATTATAATGCAGCGTCCGAAGCCGGCGGAATTTCTTTGGCAAAATTACCAAAGCAGCCAGGCGGAGCCATTAATGGTGCCGCGTCAGATGTTGTGAATTCTGGAGGTGGCTTGGTCTATGCCCCTATCGATCCGACACGTGGTAATTTGCTTAAGTCATTTGAACGCGTTCCAACAGTTGTTGAACGGGTTGGTAATCCGTTTACCTTCACAAGAGGGCACGGCGGAACGATTGGTCTGATAATTTTATGGCTAGCTATGCTCGGTGTTCTTTTCGGCGTGTTCCGTATTGTTATGTTATTAATGACATCAGCATCGGTTAACGGTCAGAAGCGTAAAGCACAGGCTTCAAAGTCTAATCCGCTTGGCCGTGTAATGATGGCTTATGATGAAGCTAAAAATAAGGACGGCGAGACTGTCGAACTTAAATTAGACGAAGCTATTTTGCGTGAATCTCCAAAACTGGAATTTGGTCTGACGATCTTGAAGCTCGGCGCTGGTATTGCACCACTGCTTGGTCTTTTAGGTACGGTGACAGGTATGATCAAAACCTTCCAAGCGATGATGATTTACGGAACAGGCGATCCACAGCTTATGGCGGGTGGTATTTCTGAAGCCTTGGTAACAACCATGTTAGGTCTTATCGCAGCTATTCCTCTTCTGATCTTGCACAGTTTCTGTGCCTCTTTGGCCCGAGGTGTTCAAGGAACGCTTGAGGAGCAATCTGCAGGTATCGTGGCTCGCCACGTTGAAAGCCGGCAGTAGTTAAGCACGAATAGGAAAGGGACGAATTCAATGGAATTCCTAAACCCCATAAATGCTTATAACGGAATCCAAGAGCTCTTGGGTTCCGGTGGAAACGTACTCTTCGTGATTATGATTACAGCTTTCGTTTTATGGAGCTTTATCTTTGAACGTGTTGCATATTATTTTTTCGCTCACCGTTCGTTGATTAAACGGTTCACGTCTGAATGGACAGCGCGCTCAGATCATAATTCTTGGAAGGCGCATGCCGTAAGAGATGAGATGATTTCGCAGGTCAAATTCAAAACCGATCAAAATGTTGGGATTATTAAAACACTTGTCGCCATTGCGCCGTTGCTGGGTCTATTAGGCACGGTGACAGGTATGATCGAAGTGTTTGATGTGATGGCGTTGTCAGGATCATCAAGCGCAAGACTAATGGCTGGCGGTGTATTTAAAGCGACCATTCCGACTATGGCGGGAATGTTCGTCGCGCTGACGGGTCTGTTCTTTACGATATATTTTCCCAAGAAAAGCATTCAAGAAACAGGTCGATTTGCGGATGTATTGGAGATTGGCGCATGAGAAGACGTCGTAATAAAGGCGCAGATGATGCCGATATAGATATGACACCGATGCTCGATATCGTGTTTATCATGCTTATCTTCTTCATTGTCACGGCTAATTTTCTAGATGAAAAAGGCATTGATCTTCAACAGCCGCCGCCGCCGCCGCCCGATCAACCGGATGCGCCCTCTAAACCCGCTATCACGATTTATGTGGATAATAAGGATAGGTGTTCAGTGGATAGTCGAGGGACCGAATGTGACCGTGTGACATTGGCCGTGGAGCGTTTATTGGCCGATAAGCCAGGTGCGAATATTATCCTGCGTATCGATAAAGATGCCAGACATAATATTTTGGTCTCACTCAAAGACGAGTTGGATACAGCGGGTCTACAAACTAAAATCGAAGTCGTGTAGCGGTCGCGCTACACATGACCATTGAAAATTAAACAAAATTGTGATAAGGTAACATTATGGGTAGACGTAGTCGCACAGTTATCGAGGAAGAAGATACCGAATTAAATATGACGCCTATGTTGGACGTTGTCTTTATTCTTCTGATTTTCTTCATCGTAACCTCCGTCTTTGTAAAGACACCGGGTATTGAGCCCCTTAAACCCGAGGCCGTAACAGGTCAGAAGTGGGATCCGACGATTATTATCGCGGTAAATAGCAGTGATGAAGTCTGGATCGATAAGCGCCCTTATAGCGTCAGCGAAGTGCGCCCGGTTCTATTGGCTATGCGGGATGAAAATCCGAAAGCGCAAGGCGAGATCATCGGGGATATCAACGCATCCGTGGGGACTGTCATGGAAGTGCAGGGGCTTATGCAAGAACTGGGTATCCAGACACGCGTAGGCACGGAATAGGAAGGCCGTTATGAAAAGTATATTACGATGGATTTTTGGCATGTTGCCGGCCGCTCTTGTAACATTTTTTCTCTTTGCGTTTATGAAAGCCTTGATTGCAGGCGAATTTAAACCTCAGGAAAAAATCGCCAATACGTCTTTTGAAATCAATCCGCAGGTCGATGATATTAAAGTGGTTGTTCGGGAAACAAAAATTGATAAAGTCAAGAAAGTTGTCACCCCGCCTCCACCACCGCAAATCGAGCGTCAACAAGCGGCAAAGCCCACAGAGGCCATTGCTTCGCTCGAGGGGGCTATTCCAGAGTTTGAACCTCCGAAAATTGACCGCCAGAACTTTAAAATTCAGGTTTCGGACCGTGATGCGCAGCCCTTGGTGCGTATACCCCCTATAATGCCGCCGCGCGCTGAGAAGTCCGGTCATTGTAAAGTCCGTTTTGATGTGAGTCCGGAAGGTCAGCCCTTTAATGTGACTACGACATTTTGTACGCAAAGGCTATTTGAACGGGCGTCTATTAAATCCGTTCAGAAGTGGAAGTATAATCCAAAAATTCTCGATGGACGCAGTGTTGCGCGTTCAGGTGTAGAAAGTAAGATTACCTTTCGTCTCACTGATGAGCGCGGAAAGATTATTCCAGAATAGGTCTCTTTCAAGACCTGAATCCGGGAAGGTGTGACTGCCTTCCCAAGCCGTCATATATAAGTAAGCCGTATATATACGGAGCTTTTAAATTGGAGTTATGAGTTGTGATTAAAAAATCCTCGTCATCCTTAAAGAACATCATCGCCTGTACGGCCCTAGCCCTTGTGACGACCGGGGTTATGTCAATCGCATTGGTAGACCAGGCCCATGCGCAGCGCTCACGGAACGCGCCGCCACCTACTGAAGGACGTCAATTCTCGTCTAAAGCGGGTGAGGTTGTCAATGCGGCCTTGCAACTCATTAATAGCAATCAGCACAATGCGGCCCTATCGAAGTTAAATGAAGCTTTGGGCATTCAAGGCCTTAATCCATATGAACGTGGTACGATTTATCAGATGCAGGGCGCTTCCTATTACGAGTTGAATCAATACCAATCTGCAATATCGGCATTTGAAAATGCTGTAAATTCAGGCGGCCTTTTGCCGAATGAAACCGATAGTTTGCGCGTGAATATTGCCCAACTTTTGATTGCCAATGGGCAATATGCTGACGGGGCACAACGTCTGGAAAACTATCTTAATCGCGGTGGGCAACAAAAACCACAATATGTTGAAATGCTCACGCAAGCTTGGGTGCAATCTGATAATTACTCACGCGCCCTGCCTTGGGCTGAAAAATGGTTCCGAGGGGCAAATCCGAAAGAGCGTAAGCATTTTGACCTTTTGAATTTCCTTTATAATAATCTGGGTCAGCCCGCTAAGCAGGCCGATATCGTCAAACAGATGATCAATCGTTGGCCTGAGGATAAAACACTTTGGGACGCCTGGGCTTCCATGTTGGCCAATGGTGGTCGCGAGCAAGAAGCTTTTGAAGTCAATAAAATGTTGTATCTGGGGGGAGCGTTGACGTCTGAGGCTGACCTTTTAAAAGTGGTTCAATATTATAGCTTTTATGACATGCCGTTCCAAGCCGCGACAATTCTAGAGCAAGAAATGAATTCCCGGCGTATTCAAAGAAGTCCGGAAAAACTTGTGCAACTCTCTGATTTGTTCCGCCAAGCGCGTGAATATAAGCGCGCCATTCCAATTTTAAGGGACGCTGCGTCGGCATCAGGCCAAGGTAAGCTATATGCTGACCTTGGTGAAGCCCTCTATAATGAAGGCCAGTGTGAAGAGGCTGAAAAAGCGTTTACGAATGCGATTAACCGGGGTTTTGACGCGGGTAAAGCTTGGATGCTTATTGGAACATGCCGGTATGAAAGTTCGCAAAAGGAAGCTCGTCCTGAGTGTAAATCAACAACGGCAGAACAACGTAAGTCGACCCCGAGGGCTTTAAAGCGTAACCGGTCTATCGAAGCTTTTAACAAAGTTCCGTCGTCTTCACGTGAAGGTCGAAATGCCAAAAAATGGGTGTCCTTTATCGGAGCTGAGGCGCAGGCCGTCGAAAATCGGTGTGAGTTTGAACTCAGTACAGAACGTGAATTGTGCTACATTAAGATTAAGCAGGCCTATGATGCTGAGATTTTTACAGGTGGGTTTAAGTTAGAGGATCAAAATTGCACTCGATTTAAAGATAAATATGACTCGATTTACCGTGTCAAAGTCGGTGAAGACGGATAAAATTATATGATTTAAGATGTAAAAACCCCGGCATGACCGGGGTTTTTTATGACCTCTTTGTTTTGGATTAAGACAGAGGAGTGCGTTGAAACTATAGCGGCTCGTATGATTAGGTCTGGCTTGTAACGCGCGTAATAAAACCAGCCTTCGGGCTGTAGATGCGAGCCTTGGGTCTCAAGGCGTTACGGTGTAATAGCCACGCTGTGACAGCGAGGTGTTTACACGCGTCCTCGCGATTACGCCGCCGAATGTCAAATGGATGTGGTTTAAAATCCCGTCAAGAAAGCCAGTTAAGGAAACCCATCACGCAAGGCGGGTAAAGTGGTTTGGGTGTTTTACACCGGGGACATATCCGTCTGACAAATCGATATTGCGAAGGCATATTCTAGGGCCACTTCTTTTAGGCTGTCATAACGTCCAGACTCGCCTTGATGGCCTGCTTCCATATTGGTCTTAAGTAATATAGGCGCGTTACCCGTCTGATGTTCGCGCAATTGCGCGGCCCATTTGGCGGGCTCCCAATAGGTGACACGAGGGTCTGTTAATCCCGCTGTGATAAACATCGCAGGATAAGCCTGCGCTTTGACTTGATCATAGGGAGAATAGCTTTCAATCCTGTCATATGCCGAAGCCTCTGTTATTGGGTTTCCCCATTCGGGCCATTCTGGCGGTGTCAGAGGCAAATTTTCATCACTCATTGTGTTTAGAACATCAACAAATGGCACTGCCGCTATTACACCCCCAAATAGGTCTGGAGCCTGATTAACGCTAGCCCCAACGAGCAATCCACCCGCAGATCCACCATGGGCGATAATATGTCCTTTACGTGTATAATTTATTGCACATAAGGCGCGCCCGACATCGATAAAGTCATTGAAACTATGGGTTTTTTTAGAAAGTTTTCCGTCTAGATACCATTGATAGCCTTTCGCCATGCCGCCACGAACATGGGCTATGGCATAGATAAAGCCGCGATCAACCAAGGACAGGAGATTGGTTCTAAAACCCGCGGCTATAGTGTGCCCATAGGCTCCATATCCGTAGAGTAAGACCGGAGCCGTACCGTTTTTGGGTGTATCGGCTTTCATGATAAGTGTGACCGGAATATCTGTGCCGTCCCGGCTCGTTATCATAAGGCGTTCGGTTAAATAATCCTTCGGATCATGACCGCTGGGTATGATTTGGGTTTTGCGCAAAATACGTTCACCCGTTTGCATATTGTAGTCAAATAGCTGACGCGGTGTTGTGGGTGAAGAATAAGAAAACCGTAGCCAAGGTGTATCATATTCATGTCCTCCCATAAGTCCGAGTGCGTAAGCGGTTTCATCGAACTTAATGTCATGTTCTGCGCCTGTTTTCATATTGCGGATGATGATTTTAGGGAGTGCATCTTCGCGCACGAGTCGCACCATGAACTGCGCGTAGGTTTCCATAGCTATGATTAAAGTTCCGGGCGTATGTGCTATGCATGACTGCCAATCCTCGTCGTTCAGGTGAGATGTCAAAAGGGTTTTCGGTGTCTGCATGATTTGGAAATCTGTAGCCCCGTCGGCATTGGTTAAAATATAGAAATTTGACCCCTGTTCGTGATAGCTATATTCGCGTCCCTCTTGACGTTTGGAAACGCATTGCGGGGGTGTATTTGGCGCGTCAGAGGGGATGAGCCAGAGTTCAGACGTGGTGTGGTTATGTGCACTGATGTGAATGAACTCCCCAGAATCGCTTTCACTGATGGATACGAAATAGCCGGGGTCCGTTTCCTTATAACGCAATTGCGGGGTCGAGTTCAGGTCATGAATGTCTCTGGAATAAACCGCATAAGGTCTTTGGTTATCATCACGGATAACCCAAAAAAGGGTTTGGCTATCGCGGCCCCATTCTAACCCGCCAGCACTATCTATGATACCAGTTGCTTTTGCCTTGCCGTGCATAGGTTTAAGAAACACTTCAAAAGTTTCGGAACCTTTTCGATCCACGCTATAAACCAACCATTTATGATCAGGACTATGTGCCGTGCTCCCCAGGTTAAAAAATCCGCTTTTTTGTGCCGCTAATTTATCAATATCTAAAATATCTCGCGGGGGGGAAAGTGCCGTTTTTGTCACCGGGTCAATTTTTACCTGTTTGAAAACCCCATATTGATCGCCGTCGCGAAATTGGTGAAAATATGCATATTCTCCATCCGGACTGGGAACAGAACTGTCGACGGCCTGTTGTCGATTTTTCATTTCGTCAAAAAGCTTATCTTTAAGAGGGGTCAACTCTGCCATGACGGCGGCTGCGTATGCATTTTCACGCTCAAGATGGTCTTTGATGTCAGGGTTTAGCTTTGTCGGGGACTGCATAACCTGTTGCCAGTTTTCATCTTTTAGCCATCCATAATTATCTATACGTTCTCGGCCATGCTGTATGAGCGTGACGGGTTTTTTGACCACGCAGGGGGGTGTGACGTGTCTAAGTGTAGGAGGCGTGTTTCGAGACATTGCGGGGAACCTGATTAAGAATAAAGCGATATAAGCGCGAGGCTCTTTGTAGAAGGATTGAAATAATCAGCAAGTCTGAATCTATTCCGGCCGCGTTACGGGTATATTTTTCACGATATGTTGGGGTTTGATTAACATATTGCGGCCAAACTAACAGTCTGTATACCAAATTTGGATAAACCTCGGTTATGAACGCTCAACACGCTCTAGACTTGCCCTCATCTGCGGCGATGGCAGATATTCCGGCCGAACCGACTGTACGTCGGCAATTGGCCAAACGCCTATCAGATGTGATCTGTATACCGGCCAGTCAGTTGACGCCCCAAGAACGTCATATGGCGGGGGATGTGCTGGTCGAGCTTTTACGCGACGCAGATATAGAGTTGCGCGAAAGTGTTGCCAAACGTTTGGTTATGCTCAATGAAGCGCCGCGCACGATCTTGGTGATTTTGGCAAAAGACAAAATTAATGTTGCGAAACATGTATTAGAAAACAGCAAGAGCCTCACAGATTCTGATCTTATTCAAATTGCGCGCAAAGTCTCTAATGAGCACCGCAAAGTTATAGCGATGCGCCGTAAAGTCTCCGATGCCGTAAGTGACGTTTTAGTCGAATTTTTAGAAGAAGATGTTGTTGAAAAGCTTTTAGCTAATAAAGGGGCAGAGTTTTCCGAGACGGCTTTACAACGGATTTTGACCGTATCTCGAAGTCATCAGCCTTATGTTGATCTTTTGATCAAACGTGTGGAGCTTCGCCCGTCTCACGGCTTGACCATGTTTTGGTGGGCCAATGGTGAAAACCGTAAAAAAATATTACACCGATTTGCTGTCACGCGAAATGTCTTGCAAGAAAGCTGTATGGATTTGTTTTCCAAAGCGGCGGCAGAAGGGTGGGGCGATGCGGGAGTCAGGAAAGCTCTACAATTTATTGAACGTCGTCAAAGAAATCGTGCGGCTATAGCCCGTAGCTCATTTGAAGGTCTTGAAGCGGCTATCTTTAAAATGGAACAAGACGGCGTAAATCGCGAGATTATAGAAGAAGTGTCCTATATGGCGGGTATCAAACCCGCGACGGGAGCGCAAATCATGACGGATAAAGGCGGGGAGGCCATCGCTATATTGTGCAAAGCACCGGGTTTGACACGCGATGACCTTAAACGCATTTGGAAGGGGCTTCGCCGGCCTTTACTGGATACCGAGGGGAATGATCATCCGGATTTTGCCCGTGTACAAATGGCCTATGATTCTATCTCAACGGATAAGGCTCAAACGGTTTTAAGATATTGGAACTGGTCATTGACCTCCTCTCTCAATGCGGATGTTTTACGCCATATAAAACAGGGTATTATTCCCAAAGAAGAAGAATTCGGCGCCGCCGCCATTTCTGCGGCGCTTGTCTTTGGTAATCGTTAGGGCCCCAAGATTTTCAAATAGTCCCCAGAATTCGAATAAAAATTTAGAATTTCACGCAAAAAGGGTCGGTAAGACTTGGTTAGCGGTGATAAGATCGTTAATGTCTTGTAAACAAGGTGGCATGAGTCGCGAGTTTGGAGAGATGTTTTGTTACGGTATGGTCTTGTCTTAGCTTTGGCGCTAGCGGCGTTTTGGGTTATCCTATCCGGCTATTTTACACCCCTTTTATTGACATTGGGGGCTATTTCCATCGCGACAGTCTTGTTTTTATGTGCGCGTATGAAGATATTGGATGATGAGACCGCACCTTATTTATTTGTCCCTAAAACCTTCATTTATCTGTATTGGCTGTTTAAAGAAATCGTCAAAGCCAATATGCAAGTGGTTAAGGCGGTTTTAAACCCTGACCTTGAAGTTTCTCCCACATTAGTCCGAATTCCTGTTGACCTTAAAACGGATATTGGACGGTCGATGTTTGCAAATTCGATTACGCTCACCCCCGGGACTGTGAGTGTAGAGTTTGAAGATGATGCGATTTTAGTCCATGCCTTGCTCAAAGAAATGTCCGCGCCAAAGGGCTTTGTCGAAATGGGCGAACGTGCCGGTTGGTCCGTGGGGGATAATCTCTCATCCAAAGATGTATAGGTGATATATGTTAGAGTTAAGCCTTGCTTCTTTTAATCTCGCGGCCGCCTTTTTCATTCTCGTGAGTATGGGACTAATGTTGGGGCGCCTGTTCTTAGGTCCAACACTTTATGATCGGCTTTTAGCGGTCAATTCATTTGGAACCAAAACTGTTCTGTTTTTATGTATTTTTTGTTTTGTCATAGATCGTCCGGACGGGGTCGACATTGCGATTTTATATGCGCTCATGAATTTTATAGCGACTATCGCCGTGTTGAAATTCTTTAGATATCAGGCTTTGGACGTTCCTTTAAATTCTATCACTCAGAACCGGTCAAAAGGAGAGGACGGATGATTGTTATGGCAACAGATATTGCCGTCGCTCATGGCGGTATTGATATCATAGGTTTTTTTCGGGCGCTGGTCTCGGTTATATCGATTATTGCAGGGCTGTTCTTTGTTTTAGCTGGAACTCTAGGGGTCTTGCGATTGCCTGATTTTTATACCCGTCTTCATGCTGCGGGTATGACGGATACGTTGGGCGTTGAGCTTGTGTTGTTGGGGTTAATCATTCAATCCGGCTTTACGCAATTAAGTTTGAAATTGTTAATGGTGTCGTTCTTTTTACTTCTCACGAGTCCTACCGCGACTCATGCAGTTGCAAATGCGGCTTACCGATCTCAACTCAAGCCCCATTTGGGACGGTATAAAGCCCCACGTCCGGAAGATATTAAGCAAGAAGGACAAGGCTAATGGTATCGACGCTCATTCTTGACATCGGGCTGCTGGCGATATTGGTCAGTGTGGCCTTTATGATCGTGCGTTTGCGGTCCTTGTTTGCGATTGTAATGTTACAGGGGGTTTACAGCCTTGTATCTGCGGCTTGGTTTGTGTCGCTTGATGCCGTTGATGTGGCCTTTACCGAGGCGGCTGTAGGGGCGGGAATATCTACCGTTCTAATGTTATCCGCTATGTTATTGGCTGACAGAGAGTCCAAACCTGTTCCCTTGTCGCGGCAATGGGGGGCATTATGTGCTGTAGTGATAGCGGGCGCAGCCATGTTTTATGCCGTAGGCGATATGCCTGCATATGGGGATGGTAACTCTCCGGCCAATAGCTATGTCGGCATTGATTATATTGAAATGACGGCTAAGGACATTCATATACCGAATGTCGTTACAGCGGTGTTGGCGAGTTATCGCGGGTTTGATACCTTTGGCGAAGTGGTCGTGATTTTTGCAGCAGGTTTAGGCGTTTTATTGCTTTTAGGTCTTAATGGAAATGCTGGACGTTGGCGGGCGAAGCCGAACGGGATCAATGTGTCATGTGCTTCAGCGCCGGCAGCTATTATTCTGGAAAGGCCCACACAGCCGGCTAGCTCCGGGGGCAGCATAAAAGCGCGAAAATCGGCGACCTCTAAATCGGCTAAAAAAAATAAATCCACAACAAAACCGCGCGCTAAAAAATCATCCGTCCAAACACCTAAATCAGGAGACAGCGCATGAAACCGCATCTTCTTTTACGAATTGTAGCGAAGTTTTTAATTCCGCTCATCGCGCTCTATGCTTTTTATGTGCAATTTCACGGGGACTTTGGGCCGGGAGGTGGGTTTCAGGCTGGCGTTATATTGGCCGCTTCTGTCATTTTATACGCGTTGATTTTTGGCTTAGCCGCGGCCAAAAAGGCCGTGCCACCATCTGTCGTGCGTATATTGATGACATTAGGCGTATTGATTTACGGGGGTACAGGCGTTGCGGCTTGGTTGTTAGGCGGCGAGTTTTTAAATTATGGTGCGTTTAATCACCATGATCCGTCCCATGGACAACACTGGGGAATTTTAGCCGTTGAACTGGGGGTTCTCGTCACTGTGACAAGTGTTATGTTGGCGATCTTTTATGCCTTTGGCAGTCGCCAACCCGAACTCTCGGATGAGGATTGGTAATGTTGTCAGTTATTTCTGAAAATTATAATTACATAGTCGTGATTATCTTGATGATGACGGGGCTTTATGTCGTGTTTTCTTCTCGTAATTTAATCAAGAAATTGGTTGGTTTGAGCGTGTTCCAAACATCGGTATTTTTACTTTATATCACCATCGGCAAAGTCTCGGGTGGACAGCCGCCCATTTTAGTTGACGGCCATGCCGATATTGCACCGCTTGTTCAATTAGCGTCGGCGAATGCCAGAGCGGCTGTCGAGTCCGCAGCTTCGCATGGCGGACATGCAAGTGAGGTTGCCTATTCAAATCCGTTGCCGCATGTTCTTATCCTGACAGCCATTGTTGTCGGTGTTGCGACTTTGGCAATCGGTCTGGCATTAGTCGTGCGCATCCGTGAAGTTTACGGAACGATCGAAGAAGACGAAATTTCAGCGCTGGATTATCAATATAATCTTGAAGGTACGCCGCATTTACCCCCGGCATCTGAACGTGAGGTAGATGCATAATGGATATACTTTCGCTTTATCCGACATGGATATTGACACATGGGGCGGCCCTCATTGTGGTTCTGCCGTTATTGGCCGGGGCCATTGCCGCTATTTTGCCCAGTCGACATTTTGCATGGGGGACGACGCTATTGGTGACACTTATTTGTGTCGGGATTGCTTTTGCTTTAGTTTTACAAATATTTGGCGGTGATACGATTCATTATAAATTAGGTGGCTGGGATCCTCCGCATGGGATTGCATATGTTGTCGACGGGTTAAATGCGCCTGTTCTGCTCCTGATAAGTGCGATGGCTTTACTCTGTACAGTTTACGGTTTGCCGACGATTTCCGCCGAAGTTGAACCCAAGAAACGTGCCCCGTTTTACGCCGCATTTCTGATTTGTATTGCCGGGCTTTTAGGCATGGTAATCACCGGAGATGCCTTTAATGTCTTTGTTTTCCTCGAAGTTTCATCTATTTCGACCTATAGCCTTGTAGCTATGGGCGCAAGCCGAGACAGACGGGCCTTATCTGCGGCCTATAATTATCTGATTATGGGATCTATTGGTGCTACGTTTTTTGTCATTGGGCTTGGGTTTCTTTATATGGAAACAGGAACGCTTAATATCGCGGATATGGGGCGCATATTGCGCGATATTGACGGTGGTAGTCGCGTCTCGCAGGTCGCATTCGGCTTTATCATTGTAGGGCTTGGCTTGAAACTGGCGATGTTCCCATTGCATACATGGTTGCCGGGGGCTTATGCGCAATCCCCAACTCTGGTCACTGTTTTTCTCGCCTCAACGGCGACAAAGGCGGCGCTCTATCTCATGTTAAGATTTGCGTTCACAGTCTTTGATATAGGCTTTGACTACGTCTTGCTTGTTGTCAGCTATATGCTCGCGGGTCTCGGTGTCTTGGGCATGTTATTAGGGTCGTTACAGGCTATATTTCAAACAGACGTCCGGCGAACTTTGGCGTTTTCTTCTGTCGCGCAAGTCGGTTACATGTTGCTCGGTATAGGTTTGGGCACGGCGGCTGGACTTGCCGCCGGTTATTTGCATTTGCTTAATCACGCTATTATTAAAGGCGCCTTATTTATGGCGTTGGGCGCATTCTGGTATCGGTTTGGTATTGTCCGCACGTCTGATTTTAATGGTTTGGCAAAGACCATGCCGTGGACAATGGGGGGCTTTACCTTGGGCGGACTTTCTCTCATTGGCGTTCCCTTTACGGCAGGCTTTGTCTCTAAATGGCGTTTGGTTGAAGCTGCTGCGGAAAGCGGCTGGTGGTGGGCTGTTAGCATTATTGTGGTGAGTTCAGTCCTCGCTATTATTTATATTGGCCGGATTATCCTTGCGGCTTATTTCCAGCCTCCACCGGACGTTAACGGTGAAGTTGTGGCAAAAAACGAAGCGCCTCTGACAATGCTAATCCCTATGTGGGGGCTTGGATTGATGTCGGTCATGATCGGGGTTAATGCCGATATGGTTGTTAGCGCGGCCGAAGGCGCTGCGGCTGTCTTACTACCGGCGATTACAGGAGCGGGATCATGAGTTATACCGCTGAATTTGCGCTTGCGCTTACTTTAATCATCCCATTGATCGCTGCCGGGCTTATTTATTTCACGCGTCGCTGGCCTAACTTACGCGAAACCATCACTATCATCGCGGCAGGCGCGCTTATTTTTAATGTGGCTAACCTTGTTATTGCCGTGTCAGGCGGGGCCAGGCCCGAGCTTTTGTTGGGAACCTTCGCCGGTGAGTTTGCCGTCAAGTTAAAACTCGAACCTTTAGGCGCGATTTTTGCGGCGATAGCCAGCTCTCTCTGGCTGTTAAATTCATTGTTTGCTATAGGCTATATGCGGGGCAATAAAGAGAAACATCAGACGCGCTTTTATGCTTTCGTCGCCATTGCAATTTCTGCGGCCATGGGTATTGCGGCCGCCGGAAATCTGATCACATTATTTATATTCTACGAAGCTCTGACTTTATCAACCTTCCCATTGGTCACTCATAAAGGTGATGCCAAAGCCAAACGTGGCGGGACGATTTATATTTTGATTTTAATGGGTACATCTTTGGCGTTACTTTTACCGGCTATCATTGGTACGCATGTTATAGCGGGTACAACCGAGTTTCGGGTTGGCGGCGTCTTTCCAGAGGGCACGAGTTTACTGGCGACGTCTTTTTTGCTTTTCCTTTTCGCTTTTGGTATTGGCAAGGCCGCGCTTATGCCGGTGCATCCATGGTTGCCCAATGCGATGGTCGCGCCAACTCCGGTTTCAGCACTCCTCCATGCAGTAGCCGTTGTTAAAGCCGGTGTTTTCTCAATTTTGAAAATCATTGTTTTTACCTTTGGCCCGTCTGTCACTGCCGCCACGCCCATGAGTACGATTTTGTCATGGGTCGCTGCCATTTCAATTGTCGTTGCATCAATTATTGCCTTGCGCCAAGACAATCTAAAAGCGCGATTAGCCTATTCGACCGTTAGCCAACTCTCATATGTTACACTTGGGGCTATGCTGGCTGCACCCGCGGCGATTATTGGTAGTGGCTTGCAGATTGTTATGCATGCATGGGGTAAGATCACATTGTTTATGTGTGCAGGCGCTATATATACGGTGGCCCATAGAACGAATATTAGCCAACTCGACGGTTTAGGACGTACGATGCCTTTTGTTTTCGGGGCGTTTCTTATCGGCGCTTTATCTATTATCGGAATACCGCCTATGGGAGGCTCCTGGCCGAAATATTTCCTTATGGTCGGTGCGCTCGATAGTGGTAAGGCTATCCTGATGGCGGCTCTTATTATGTCGTCTATCTTAAATGTGATCTACTTGACGCCGATCGCGATACGTGGGTTTTTGAAACCGCCGTTAAATTCAGAGGACGATGCTCACATTGCGGTTATACGCAAATCCCATCCTTGGGTAATTATTCCGCCTGTCATTACAGCTATTGGTGCGTTTACGCTGTTTTTCTTTGCGGGACCTATCATTGATTTCTTGACCCCGGTCTTGCCTCTTGGAGCGTTTTAAATGGCCAAAAAACCTGCATCCAACACACCATCAACCAAGACGGGTAAGAGTAAAACCGTCTCAGCCAAACTTAAAGCGCAGAACGTTCAAATGAGTGAAGCCGAACTCAAAGAGCGTTCTGAAGCGCACCCCTTTTCCGTGCCATTTTTATGGTTGGGTCGAAAGTCGATACAGGATAATTTCATCTATATCCCTTTGGCCGGACTCATCATTACAATTGCCTTGGGGCTTGTGTTTCCAATGCATCACAAAGCCCCGTGGGATTTCTTTGCATCTTGGGCGATCATAGGATTTGTGGCGTATAGTTTTGTTGTTTTGAGCGCAGAACCTTTATTTAAACTCCTTTCGCGCCCAGAAGACTATTACGGTGAGGTGTCGTCAGATGATTGAGATGCTTTTTCAACTTAATCCCGGCTTCTATTTTATTTTCGCGGGTATTCTGGCTGCGGTCATGCCCGTGAACGCTGTGCGTAAGGTCTTACTTGTTTTTGTACCGCTATTTGCCGGTTTTATGATTTTTCAAATATACGGGACTCAAGAAGTTCTTGGCGGGCGTATTTCAATTGGACCGCAAGAGTTAATAACGTTGCGTATAGATCGGCTCAGCATGGTTTGGGGCTATATTTTTTGCCTCGCCGGAATTTTAAACGGTATATATGGTCTGCATGAAAAATGTAAAATCACGGACAGTTCGGCCTTGATTTATATGGGTGCAGCTTTGTGCGGCGTGTTTTCCGGCGACTTGCTGACCCTCTTTATATTCTGGGAACTGGCCGCGATTTCGTCAGTTATGTTAGTGTGGAAGGGCGGTGAACATTCGTTTAATGCGGGTGTGCGCTATTTAGCTATCCATGTTCTATCCGGTGTTTTACTGCTTGCCGGGGCGGTGATCTACGGGCGGGCAAATGGCGGAGATTTCAGCTTTGGTCATATAGGTATAGAGGCTCCGGGGGGGCTATTATTGCTCTTGGCTATGGGGATCAAATGCGGATTTCCATTATTGCATAACTGGATTCAGGATGCCTATCCCAAAGCCAGTATTACAGGTACGGTTATTTTGTCAGCTTTTACAACCAAACTTGCGCTTTATGCTTTGGCACGCGGGTTTGCGGGGACTGATATTTTAATTTACATCGGCGCCGTCATGACTGTCTTCCCGGTATTTTTTGCCGTCATTGAAAACGATCTTCGACGCGTTTTGTCATATAGCTTGAATAACCAACTCGGGTTTATGGTTTGCGGTATTGGTATTGGCACGCCTCTGGCAATGAACGGCGTCGCTGGACACGTCGTGGCCGATATTATATTTAAAGGCCTTTTATTTATGAGTATGGGGGCCGTAATGCTGCGCACGGGCACGGCAAAAGCTTCAGAGCTTGGCGGATTATTCCGCTCCATGCCATATACCACGATTTTTTGTTTAATCGGGGCCGGATCGATCGCAGCCTTTCCGTTACTCTCGGCTTTTGTGACCAAATCCATGATTATTTCCGCTGCATTATATCACGCCGAGCATTCGCATATGATTCGGGATTGGGTGGTGTTGGCCATGTTGCTATTTGCGTCTGCTGGTGTGATGGAACATTCTGGCATTAAAGTGCCTTATTTCACATTCTTTGCCCATGATAGCGGTAAGCGTGTCGAAGAAGCACCTTGGAACATGTTGCTGGCCATGGGGTTAGCCTCTGTTTTATGTATCTTCCTGGCCTTTCCATGGGGCGGATATCAGTTCCTCTATAGTCTTCTACCTTATGATGTGGATTATCATCCATACACAGGTGATCATGTTGTATTTCAAATGCAGCTTTTATTTGCGGCGATGTTGGCCTTTGCCTTTTTGAAACGTGTCGGGCTTTACCCGCATGAAAGACGTGCAGAAATTCTGGACTTTGATTGGACATATCGACGATTAGGTAAAGATGTTATGATTTGGGGGTCGGCCATGTGGACCCGTCTGGGCGCGAATGTGAGTGTGTTAAGACAACGTGTGCTTAAAAGCTCGGGTAATCGGTTGCACCATTTATTTAGCCCTGCAGGTGCGTTAAGCGAAGCGACACCGAGCGGATTTTCTGCGGCGCTTACCGCGGGAACATTGGTGGTAACTTTGATACTGATATTTGTCGGAACATCGTGAGCGACCCGACAAAAGATTTTCTTTTAGGGCTGACACGCGATATCGTAAGCGCCTATCTCTCGCATAACTCACTTCCTAAAAATGAGGTCGTCGAGTTTATCGAAGATGTTCACAAAGCGCTTGCGCGATCAGCGCGTTTCGAGGCGGAAGACCACAGGCCTCCCGAGTATGAACCGGTTGTACCTATAGAAGGGTCTGTGACGAATGATGTGATTTATTGTTTGGAGGATGGTCTTCCGTTCAAGTCCCTTAAACGGCATATCCGTGCGAAATATAATCTTAGCCCGGAAGAGTATCGTGAAAAATGGAAATTACCGCCAGATTATCCTATGGTCGCCCCTAATTATGCAAAAGAACGTTCTGAACTTGCAAAAAAGAGCGGATTAGGGCGCAAACGCAATACTCCCTTTTAAGTCGGGGGAAGCGAGACAATCGAATCGGAAGCGTGATAAAAAAGAGGTTAATATTCCTTTAATCTCTTAATTATGGTTAACAAAGTCTTGATGCGCCACGTCGCTATCACCAATAGTTAGTTTGGAGATAGTTGGCTTAGGGTGTCATTAAAATGATTCAGGGGAATGCATTACGTCATCAAATGGTGTTGTTGCAACAACAAGCCATTTACGATTATTGGCGTTCCAAATGTCGAAATGGACGATTTCCAACGCGGGGTGATATTAAACCCGAGGATATAAAAGACCAGTTACCTACAATAAGCCTTATAGAACCTTGCTATCAATCTGAAAATTGCCGGTATAAATACCGCTTGGCTGGAACAGGGTTTTGGAAGTTTTACGAAAATGAAATTACCGGTAGTTATATAGACGATTTGCCTATTGGTGATCGATGTGAATATTGGGACCGTATATTATCCAAAGTCATGTCTTCGCGCCGTCCCGCGGCGGGGGTAACGCGTCCGGGTACACCGCGCAGTGCTCATTTAGCACAGTTTTGGATCCGCTTGCCCTTATCTGAAAATGGCAAAGATATTAACCTCATCCTCGGTTTTGATAAATTCGTAAATTTATCGGAAGTTACGACAGTTTTAACGGAACCCCTTAAAAAATTCGCCTGAATCAATAAGATACATTAATTTAGTGTTTAATTAAAAATAACAACTAAAAGTATTTTATTAAAATTATAGGAAAATAATCCTCTTTTGTGTATTGTAGTGTAAACTGCAGATAAGAGTCAGATGAGGATGAGATGAAACCTAAAAAAAACGATGCTAATGACCAAATGTTCGCCCAACTTGTTATTGCGGCGGTAGCGCTTGAATTTGGAATTCCACATACGCTTATTTGTAATCGTACCAAGGGAACCTCGCGGGCGGCTTTTGGGCGTCAGGTTTCAATGTATCTTCTAAATGTGGTTTATGACGTAAATTTATCGCGTGTGGCGCGGGTGTTTAATCGTGACCGCAGCACGGCAAGCCACGCTTGTCATGTGATCGAAGATTTGCGGGAAGACCCTATGTTAGACGAGAAAATTTTCAAGTTGGAAGATTTCTTAAAAGATGCGCCCCGACCTGCGCATACTGGAGGGGGCGAGTTATATTCATGAAAAGTTACACTCAATTGCTTGACCGTTTAATTTCTGAAGCCGCTGTGATTTATCCGGGGGAGTTTTCTGATTTATATGCTGCCTATCCGCATGGGGATCGACGCCGGCGACCTGTATGCTGGTTAAATGACATACAGTTTAAATCCTTGCGTGCGGACGGGGTTATCACCCTCAAATCCGGTGGTTATCATATTGCCTATTCTTTCATAAGGCGGCAAAAGTCAGCCCTACAGGATAAAGCGCATGCAGCCCAACATAGGGACTTTGTTGACCGGGATATTTATACGCCTGACCGGGTGAAGCGGCAGGCCCGGTTTAATACCAACAGTTCACCTCTCCGGCGTTTGGCGCGTATTAAAGATGGCGCGGGTCAACCGCTTTTGACAACAGCGGAAATTGAAGCGGGCGAAAGATTTGCATCCGATTATCATTTTAGCGCGCTGGGGACACTTGCTACCCAGAATTATATGTCGACCGGTAGTGGAACGACGTATAGTGGAGGTCAGGATACACTTTCAGTTCAAAAACTGGATGCTCGAAACCGGGTCATGAGCGTTATAGGAGAATTAGGAGGTGGGCTTGACCGTGCTGTTATTGCGGTGTGTGTCAATGAGTTGACATTAGAGCGGCTAGAACAGACCGAAAATTGGGTCAAAAAATCAGGGCGGACAATATTAAAGCTCGGCCTACAAAGATTAGTGAAATTTTACGGTACAGATACGAGCGGGTTTGCGGCTCGCGGCTAGTTATGGCGTGGCGATTTGTGCCGTCGCCAAAGATTGAATACGAGCAATCATAGCCTTTAACCCGTTCGAGCGTTGTGGGGAAAGATGTTCGGTTAAATCCAATTGATCTAGAATATTTGCCGGGTCTAGGGATAAAATTTCTGTGGCCGTGCGATTTGAAAAAATTTCCAGAACAATGGCGACCAGCCCTTTTACGATATGCGCGTCGCTATCACCGCGAAAATGAAAGCGTGGGGGTTTTGATTGATCCAATTCCGTTACAAGCCAGACTTGACTCACACAGCCTTTGACTTTTGTAGCATCGGTTTTCTCTTGTGGAGCTAGGATAGCTAATGTTTTGCCCAGTTCGATTACATACATATACCGTTCTTCCCAATCACTGAGGAAAGCAAAATCATCTATCAAGGTTTGTATATTATCCGGCAGGGTCATATGTACTTTCAATGCCAAGGTTTGGCGGGCTTCACATAGGTTTTTGTGCTGAAAATATCAAGGATTGCCTTAATTTTTGGGTGAGTATGTAATAATTTAACGCTCTAAACGGGAAAACACTCGCTTTAACCATAAAAGTTTAGTCTGATATGCAGATATATATCAAATTAGGATTCGGTTATTCGGATACGTGGTGCACATAACGGCCTGCTAATGGCAAATTCGATCTGGTTGATCGCGTTAGGCGCTGCGGTTGCGGCCGCGTGGTTACGAGGGTTGAATTTAAATGGCCTAATACCATATGGTGTAGCCGCGGTTTTACCTGTGGTTATAACTATTTTGCTTTGGCCATTTGTGCATAAAGAATGGGCAAAAATACTGGTAATGTTTGCGTGGCTGGCACTGGCGATTGCAGCGTGTATCGGCATTGCCTTTGTGCCCATGGCCATTTTATTTTTATGTGCGCCCGCCGCAGCCGCCCTTTTCCAGAAAGAGATTGTGATAGAGGCAATGGTCTCAGCTGCGCTTTTGGCGGCAATACTTTATTACGCCAATCAAATGGGCGTCTTACCCGACAGTATTGCGAGCCAAGAGCAGGCAGCCTGGTCAAAAAATGCCGGCCTTATGGCCACGATTACGATGATGATTGCGGCTATGTTTGCCGCTTCGCGTGACCGAGGCCTTGCCATAGGAAACGAACATATTGAAAGCCGAGATAATCTTGCGACTAAGACGGGTGTAGACGGAGATGGATATACTGGATTTGATAAATCCGAACAGGTTTTAACCGCCATACCCGGTACGGTTTTACATATAAATGCGCAGGATGATGTTTCGCTATTAGCGTCGAATGGCGAAGATATTTTAGGCCTTTCCGATCTCTCTATGTCGGAAACAAACTCTATGTCAGTCTCGGAATTGTTTACATTTGACAGGGCCGCCCAAAACGAGCTGCGGCAATTGTTAGATTTGGCCCAAGATGAAAATACGGTGGTGGAACGTGTGATTGCGGTGAGGTTTGAAACCGATAATCTGTCTTATCTAAATATCCGTATCGTACCGCTAGGGCAGGGCGAAGCCAGCCTGTACCTAGATGATATGTCATCAGGTGATAAGGGCGATTTTACGCGTAAAATCGCGCAAATCATTAAGACTGACAATGATGCGGGTGCGGGCGTTGAGGGTGAGGCGGTCGTTGATAAAAGTCGAACCTTATTTTTTGCCGGGGTTAGTCATGAACTTCGTACACCTCTAAATGCAATTATCGGCTTTTCCGATATGATGCGGTCGCGTTTGTTCGGGCCATTGCCCAGTAAATATGCCGAATATGCCGATTTAATCCATGATAGCGGGCAGCACATGCTCGACCTTATTGGTGATGTGCTGGATTTGAGTAAAATAGATGCCGGAAAATACCAACTCACTTATGATGAATTCGATCTATCGGATGTCATTCGGAGTTCGATTAAAATGACCCGCCCTATGGCGGATGCCGGTGCTATCAGATTAGATGCAGAAATCGCTATTGATGATGATTTAATCTTACAGGCTGATAGGCGCGCTATACGCCAAATCCTTCTTAACCTGATTAGCAATGCAGTTAAATTTACACCCAAAGGCGGACGGGTTGTTGTGGGCGCGAAGAAGACAGGCGAGACGATAAATTTGACAGTCAGTGATAACGGGGTCGGTATGAAGCCGCAGGAGCTAGACCGCATTGGCGAGCCGTTTACCCAAGCCCAGAGCGCGCATATTTCTGATGAACGTGGGAGCGGTCTTGGCTTGTCATTGGTTAAAGCTTTAACAGATTTGCACCATGGTCGGTTCGCTATCGCCAGTCTCGACGGCGAAGGCACGACAGTAGATATCTATCTTCCTGAAAAACCGGAAGAGACGATTTAGCCTCGGTATCTAAAACGCTAATTATATTTTACCCTCAAGTCGGTACTAAAATTTAATGATGATTGCCAGTCCGTGCGATGGGGCTGGCAAGGCCCATGAGAATGAATACACACATCAGGGCCAATATCAGTAAAAGTCCGGGTTGGCTTATATTCTGATCCATCCAGACCAAGGGTTTTGTCAGAGGTTTATGCAATATCTGACTATTTTCGAATTTGGCTTTTAAATGGCGACGTAACTTCAAAGCTCGTTGGTTTACGGCTCTGATATTATCATCCAAGGCAAGATCCGCCCATGAAATAGTGCCCCAATTCATAGGGTTTAAAAGTTTGGGTTTTAAATGGGCCCAATTGATCTGCTGTGAACCGGACGGATTATACGGGTGAACCGCCCCGCGTAATACTATAGTTTTAGGGGAGGTAATTGCTGGCGTATGTTGGGCTGTTTCTACCCGTTTCGGAGCGGCTTTATCTGAAAATATACGCGAAAATGTTGGCGATGAAGACCCGTATACGCTCGATTTTTCCGGTGCAGAGGTGACGGTAGGACGTTTCGATGTCTCAATTGATTTATAAGCTTTAGTCCGTATAGGCGTCTGTTCCAAGATAGCGGGTTCTAGAATTGGGGCCCGCATCTCGGCCCATTTGGTAGCGAGATTGGTTTCGATATCATTGAAGCCACGCGCGGCTACGGCCCAAACCGCTGATAAACCATCCAGATTAAATTCAAAATCTTGTTGAACAGGTTTGATCCCGCGAGGCACCACAAAACCGGGGACGGGACGTGCGGTTTGCGCCATGAGAACCGTATTGTTATTCCACCGGGACACGCTCCCGCTTAATCGATTCCAATGGCTAGATTTGATCAATTGTGATGAGGTTTGAGCGAATGGCCGATCAGGTGTCGCTGTGATAATACCGATAAGCTTCCCAGGGTTGGCAGTTGACGGATATATGGCGGCTAAGCCGGATGACCGCATCCGGGTATTACGGGTTGTGCGTGCGGCATAGCCGTGTCCGCGATCTTGGTTGAGGCGGCTGGCATATTTCTTCACCTGTCCGCCATCATAGTGTGCTGACCGAGTCTTATAGCCGTCTATAGCTTGACCTTTTAGCGCGGATAGCAAGCTTTTGGGCGCGCCGGATAAAAAGGCCTTCACGCGATATGTATTGGGCCCAATCAACATGACATTTTTACCTGATGTCGTAGGCGTGGTCTGGGACAAACGCATATATTGAGCTTGCGTCCAACTGGTGCCGGAGGCTTTGGCAAACTGACCCAGCACTTTTAAGCTTGCGGCAAGGTCTGTTGAAGATCCTCCAGTTAAGACTACATTAGTATTCAAACCTTCTTGAGCCGCAAACGGGCCTCCCGTGGCTGCAAGACGGCTAAGTTCAGTCACGGGTGAGGGGGTTGTTGTGGTTATATCGAGGGTCGAGTTTGATCTTATCACCAAGCCCGGTGACAGCGTATTGTGCTGACACGGCATGACTTCGGCACTCGCCTTAAGCTTTGGCGTAAATGTCAGTTGATTATCGACGCCTTGCAAATGGTCAGTCGGAATATCAAAAACAACAGATTTCCGCCTCTTATCTAATCGGGTTCTTCCCAAAGCGTGCCCATTAAGGGACAGGGCCAGATGTGAATCGTTGGCTATGAATTTGCTTTGGCTGAGGTCAACTTTTACTTTTGCCGTGCTGGCAGACGGGTCTTGGAGGTCAAATTTTATCGTTTGTGCGTGCGGTGCCCATCCTTGATCAAATGCGGTTATACCTAAGTTAGAAAGCTCGGTTTGGCGAGTCGCTATTTTTTTGTCTGAAGCATAGTCATCATGTAATATCAACTCGCCTAATGAAACTTTAGATCGCCGCACGCGCGGAAGTTTATATTTAGCAAAAGCCTGCGTCATTTTCATGACCTCTTGCTCTGTATCGCCTGTGATAACAATGCGTAAGGATTGACCTTCATGCACATAAAGTTTAGGGCCGTTATCCTCGAAAATATCAGGATCCGTTGCCCACCCTTTAAGTTGGTTACGCCGCGCCATAATAATTTCCATATCGCTCCGACCTTTAGAGAGCTTAAAGTTGGGAATATTTTTAGAGCTTAAGGCCACGCCTTGAGCTGCTAAGGCTTGTAATTTCAGACTGTCCTGACCCCGCGCCAATAATGACACTGATTTGGGGGCAAATGACGTAGAAGCTAAGGATTGCTGGATCTGACGTAAGTGATTATCGCGTTTGCGTTTACGGCTTTTAACAATCAAGAAGCTATTTTTAAGATCTACGTCCCAAGCTCCATGTCCTTTGGACATACAGGTCGCCGTAGACGGCTTGGGAAAGGTAATCGTGATTTTATTGCCTTCAGACCGTATATATTGTGTGTTGAGTTTAATACGGGCATCAAAGGCGCGACCTTTGGTTTCGATAGGAATAATTTTTCCGTTATTGAGTTTGATGTGTAGCGGGGTTTGACGAGATACAGAACCGCTTGGGTCTGCGGCCAACATCAGTTCAATATGATCAACCCATTGATTTTCAGGGATATCAAAACTGAGTTGAATAGAATTATTGCGCCAATCCAGAATGCGATTGATGTTGTTCTCGCTCTCGTTAAACCTCGATTTATAAATCTTTTGAGGCGCGGTCTCAAAGGTGCTAGCTATGGAGGATGCAGCATAGGCTGTTTCTGGCATAATCAGGCTAAGACCCTGAAAAGACACAGCCACTCCAGCTATATTTATAAGGGAAATGGCCGTAAAACTATTTATAATCTTCTTGGAGATTTTGTTAAATTGGGACATCAGGCGACACCTATGGGTTAATATAGAGTTAACGGAGCAAGATGGATGCCAATTCGCTTGTAATCATAACTATCTTTTGAAATTTGCGCTTAAGGGGTGAATAGCGCATATGTATTTGCATGTAGATTTCCCCGATTAGGCCGAACTGGGGGTTTATATTTGGACCTGAAATGATGAGAAATACGGAGCTAAAACCCGAGATATGGATAGCCGCTTTATTGCGGCGGGCCCAAGTTGCAGGCGCATTTGCGACCCTTATTCGTAAAGGAGATCCAGACGGCGGTGCGGCGCTTTTACTGGTTCGGGGTCGCCAAGGTAAGCTGACGCTTTACCGAGCTGTTAGAAATATGCAAGGACAGCGAGTTTGGTGGTCCCAGGGGCCGTTATCAGATGCTGATGCGAATGCATATATATTTGGACGTGTTGACAATGACCCAGATATCTGGGTCGTTGAAATCGAGGATGCTGAAGGCCGTCATTTTTTAACCGATCCGGTCGTGACCGAGCCTTAAAAAGCGCGGGGTTTCACGCCTGAATTGGCTGTCGGATGAATTTTGAAAATGCCACGGTTGAGAATTTTATCCCCGCCTTTCGAAATGGCTGCATATTATAGCTATGTACGTTATTGACCCCGACCCACTTGATCGTGCCGTGGCACAAACTCTGGTTCAAATAGATATAATTTCGTCTGACCCCGAGAGGTTTTCACCAGAAAAGTTGGAACGTTTAGCTCGGGCGGTATCGCTACAACTCAAAACTATTTCCGATATTGAGGCCCATAATATACGGGCTCGAAAATCGGATGAAGAGAAAAAATATCTAAATTATGAAGATCTCCCCCCGCCCAGTCCCGCAGATCGCGCCCGATTACTCGACCACGTTCGACTTCTCTATGATCGCGTCAATGCCGGAAGACAAATTTCTGACATTTCTCAACAGCCTGCCGAACCATCTCGCGGGGCATCTGGTAAATAATTGGGATTTATTTGCCCGAAGCGATCAAAAACCCCCGCACTCTGATTGGCTCATTTGGTTGCTGATGGGGGGGCGAGGTTCTGGAAAAACCCGTGCGGGGGCAGAATGGGTGCGCGAACAGGTGCAAAATTTCGGCAAGCGTCGCGTCGCACTTGTGGCGCCGAGCTATACCGATGCTCGTGAGGTGATGATAGACGGGGAAAGCGGGTTATTATCAGTGGGCTATCCGCAGGAACGGCCGGTGTACTTGTCTTCCCGCCGCCGCTTGGAATGGCCTAATGGGGCGGTGGGGCATGTATTTTCGGCAGAAGATCCGGATGGCCTTCGTGGCCCGCAATTTGATTGTGCGTGGGCAGATGAATTTTGCGCATGGGCCTATCCAGAATACACATTATCCAATTTACGACTGGCTTTGCGATTAGGTGTTAATCCCCGCCTTGTTGTGACGTCGACACCGCGGCCGATTAAAGCGCTTTCCAAGCTCATGAAAACACAGGGTGTTGTTATGACGCGCGCTAAAACCTCCGCGAATGCCCTCTATCTGGCCCCGACATTTCTATCCGCTATGGAAAAAACCTATGGGGGAACACGTCTGGGTCGCCAAGAATTGGACGGCGAATATATAGATAATCATCCGGGTGCATTATGGACTCGCCTGCTCATTGAACGCTGTCGTATTGATCGGGTGCCAGAGCTTGAAACTGTGATAGTGGCGATTGACCCGCCGACAACATCAGGCCCGAAATCAGATCGTTGTGGCCTTATTGTAGCCGGCCGGTTTAAGGAGGCCGGTCAGGCAAAGGCTGTTATACTTCATGACGGCAGCGTTCAAGGGCTTACGCCCGAAGGATGGGCGCGCCAAGCCTTGAGCCTTTATGAGGATTGGGATGCGGATTTTCTGTTGGCCGAGGTTAATCAGGGAGGTGACATGGTCAGAACCATTTTATCGACACTTGACCCCTTGGTGCCTTTGCAAACCGTCTATGCAACGCGTGCCAAAGCTGTGCGTGCCGAACCCGTTGCTATGCTGTATGAACAAGAGCGGGTGTTTCATGCTGGCGCATTTCCCGAGTTAGAGGATGAATTATGTACGTTGGGTTCAACCGGGCTTAAACATAGCCCCGACCGTGCAGACGCCCTTGTCTGGGCGATTACGCGATTATTATTAAAACATCGCGCGCGACCGCGTGTCCGCCAAGTGTAATACATATCTTCGGACGATCGAAAAGAGCCCGCAGCTCTCAATGCTGATGATCTGTACTCAAGAACAGACACAATAAGACCCTGAGCTTGAATTTTGATACAGCTCCCGCCAAACTTAGCTTATGTTAGAAAGCTTTGTTGTTATCCTCGGTGTCATTTGTTTTTTAGGCGTTTTATCTGTTCGCGCATTCAAACCTTTTGATCCTCCGAAAACTCAACCCTTTTCGGACGCGACCGTTAAAAGTTTCGTCAAAGTCGACAGCGTGTTTGTGAATGCGCCTGAACGTATTTTTTTCCAAATGTTGGAGACCCGATTGCCTCGGGAATTCCGGCTGTTAACCAAGGTGCGCCTGGAAGATATTGTTCGGGTGGCTCCGAACATAAAAACGCCAAAGCAAAGATGGCAGTTGCGCGGACGCGTAAAATCCCGACATGTAGATTTTTTGATTATACGTTCAGGGGGTCAACCTATTGCTGTGATTGAACTTGACGGAAGTTCCCATTCTGCAAAAATGGCGACAGCGGATGCGCTAAAAAACGGAATTTTTTCGGCGGTCGACCTTCCGTTGTATCGTGTAAAAGTTGGGTCTTCCTTTGCGGATCATATTGAAACTATCATAGCGAATTTACCTAAATAACGTAATTTTAAACCCTTTTTAACTATAATTTGCCTATGTACTGATCTCGCAATGTGGAGCAGAATTGATGGCACGAAAGATGGCAAATAAACTCGATTTAAAACGCGACCTTAAAGAGGTTTCAGTAGAACTTGCAGCCCTTAACCGGGAATTAGCGTTAAAAATGATCTCATTGGCGGATCAAACGGGTGAAGTGCAGCCGCTTATTCAAGCGATAAATACCTTGCGCACGACGCAAGAGATATATTCAAATGACAGTACACCGCGTGAAAACGCCGAAATTCAACAATTATTGGGTAATACCTTGTTGAAAGTTGGGCGGGCCAAGGATGATGTAAATGCCTTGGAACATGCGATAAAAGCCTATCGGGGCGCGATTACTTTGGCCTCTATGTTGGGTGATGAGGAGATGCGCCGCGAATTAAAGCGTGATTATAGTCTAGCGCGGAACCTTTTAGGTCATCGTGTGTCAGACCCGTCCCTGAAGGGCGTCGCATAAAGGTCTTTTTTTTCACGACTTTATGTCTAAATATAAGAGATAAATCCGCACCCTGACAATCCGGGTTAAATAGTCCTCATTGTCATAAATGTGTCCGGCATAATGTCAGGACTTTATCGGAAATCTCTGTATGAAAAACTGGTTTCGCGCGGCGTCGCCTGCCCCGCCTGAAGAAAAAACTTCATCCATATCAACCCCGCCGCCAGCCGGATTGGACACTAAGGCGTCCGCAACAGATGGCGCGCCTCTTATCGCCCTGCATATGTCGGGTCGGGCCGTATGGACACCGCGTGATTACGGGACATTATCCCGGCAGGGGTACCAAAAAAATGCAATCGTATATCGGTGCATTCGTCTGATTGCAGAAGCTGCGGCCTCTGTGCCGTTTTGTGTGCGTCGTGGCAATCAATGTTTGGAAAATGATCCAGCGGCGCAATTTTTAGCCCAAGGTAATCCCGACGCGACCGTAACTGAAATATTTGAACAGTTTTACGGATATTTGCAAGTAAGTGGCAATGGGTATTTTGAAGGGACTTTGGTCGACGGAGTGCCTATCGCGCTTTATGCTCTGCGACCGGATCGTGTTTCGGTTATAACCAATAAGCAAGGCTGGGTCACCGGGTGGGATTATGCAGCGGGCGGATTTAAACGGACTTTTCGCCGAGACCATACAACGGGGTGTGCGCCGATTTACCATATGCGCTTGTTTCACCCTACACATGACCAATACGGATTTTCACCGCTCGAAGCGGCTGCACAAGCTGTTGACGTACATAATGAAGGTGGGCGCTGGACTAAGGCCTTGCTCGATAATTCAGCTCGCCCGAGTGGGGCTTTAATCTATAAAGGTGCATCGGGGTCAGACCGTTTGAGTGATGAACAATTTGACCGTCTTAAAACCGAACTTGAAGGCTCGCATACCGGGGTAAACCAAGCTGGCAGGCCTATGTTACTTGAAGGTGGGTTAGATTGGAAAGCCATGAGCTTGTCGCCTTCGGATATGGATTTTATTGAAGCGCGTCGAGAAGCGGCGCGAGAAATTGCCTTGGCATTTGGTGTTCCGCCGATGTTATTGGGCATTCCCGGCGACAATACTTATGCAAATTATAAAGAAGCTAATCAGGCTTTCTGGCGGCAGACGATTATTCCACTTACGCGTAAAACAGCCAAAGGGTTGAGCAGTTGGTTGCGCCCGTTTTTTGGTGATGATTTGGTAATTGCTCCCGAACTCGATCAGGTACCCGCTCTGACAGAGGAACGTGCAGCGCTTTGGCAAGGGCTGACGAACGCCAGTTTTTTAACGGATGATGAGCGGCGTAGCCTTGCCGGGTTTATGCAAAAAGAGACCATATGAGCGAAAAATCCTATCGATTGGACCGCACCCTGACCATGAGCGTGATGGTAACGATTGTCTTACAGACGGCTGGAGCTTTATTGTGGGTTGGAGCGGCGGAGGCACGGTTAAACGCACTGGAAGTTGAAGCCGTCTCGCGCCCACCTGTGGCCGAACGTTTGGCGCGCCTCGAAGAACAAATGGGTATGGCGCGACAATCGCTCACCCGGATTGAACACAGATTGGATCAGGTTCGACCTTAGTCACCCGATTTTAACAAGAGATATAACATGATAGATTTTAACGCAGCGTCTGACGCTTTGCGGATATCTGGCTATGCCAGCCTGTTTGACCGGCCAGATATGTCGGGTGATATTGTGCGCAAAGGGGCATTTTCAGCTTCAATTTTAGCTTTAAAAACAGCTAGGCTGCCAATGTTATTTGGGCATGAAACCCAAAACCCTATCGGGGTTTGGGATCGAATCGTCGAAGATAAGTCGGGTCTATTTGTGTCCGGATTATTGATTTCAGGCGCTGCAACGGCCGACCGGACACGCCGCCTTGTTGAAGACGGCGCTATTACAGGACTTTCTATTGGGTATCGAGCTTTGCGTTATACGAAACGGAAAGCATTTTCGATATCGGAACGCCCCGGGACGGTTCTTGGCGAGATCCAAGGTCGTAATCTTTTAGAGCTTGATTTGTGGGAAGTGTCACTTGTGGCTTTTCCGATGTTGCGCGATGCGCGGATCACCCAGATAGACGGTCAAGCCCCCCTTATTTTTCATCCCCCTCACACAGGAGAACAGCGTGAGTAAATCCACAGTTAAAGAAACTAAAATGGCTATGAAAGCTACAACGCAAAAACAGGCGATGTCTGATTTTGCCACGACATTTGAGGCCTTTAAAACGGCGAATGATGAGCGTCTTGCCGCCATTGAAGCCAAACAAACCCTTGACCCTTTGGTTGAACAAAAGGTCGAGCGGTTAAATGCCACCCTTGATGCGCAACAAAAGCATATTGACCGGTTGGCAATCACGGCAAACCAACCCGCCCGCGTTAGAGGGCTGGACCAAGGGATGTCTGAAACCAAATCTGCATGGGTGAGCTATATTCGCACGGGCGATCAAATGAGCCTTAAAGCGCTTGAAGGTAAATCCTTAACCGCCAATGACGGCGAAGGTGGATTTATCGTGCCTTTAGAAACGGAAAGCGCGATTGAAAAAGCCTTGTCGGAGTCCTCGCCATTTCGGGCGATTTCAACTGTGCGAGCTGTGGGGTCTCCGCAGTTTAGAAAACCCGTGAGTTCAGGCGGTGCGGCCTCGGGCTGGGCGGGTGAAAATGAGGCCCGTCCAGAAACTCAGGCGCCTGTTCTTGAGCTTGTCGAATTTCCGGTAGGTGAGCTTTACGCAATGCCGGCCGCTACCCAGACTTTGCTTGATGATAGTGTCGCTGATGTTGATCAATGGTTGGCTGATGAGGTCCGTGATGTGTTTGCCGCTCAAGAAACAGCCGCTTTTGTTTCAGGAGATGGTATTAACAAGCCGCGCGGGTTTTTAGATTACCCGCAGCAGTCTGAAGCAAACCATACATGGGGGAATATTGGATATGTCACGACGGGAACGGATGGTGGCTTTGATCCTGATGCCCCTATCGACGCTTTATTGGATATCATTTACGCGCCCGAACCGCGTTATCGGGCCCAAGCTAGTTTTATGATGAACCGCCGTACAGTGAGTATGGTGCGTAAGTTCAAAGACGCCGATGGTCATTATATATGGCAACCGGCTATTGAAGCGGGTGACGCCTCATCTTTACTTGGATATCCATTGACCGAGATCGAAGATATGCCGGATGTCGAAAGTGAGACTACGGCTATTGCCTTTGGTGATTTTCGTCGTGGTTACTTAATTGCGGATCGCCAGGGCGTGCGCGTTTTACGAGACCCGTTTTCGGCGAAACCTTATGTATTGTTTTACACGACCAAGCGTGTTGGCGGGGGTGTACAAGATTTTAATGCGATCAAGCTCTTGAAATTTTCAGCCTAATACATCGTCAGATTTATTTTACACCATGTCATCAGGTCGCGGTTTCGCGGCCTTTTATTTTGACTTTAATTTGGGGGAAAGGATTATAATGCGGATTATAGATATAGACGCTCCACCGCGCGAACCGGTGACATTGGAGATGGCCAAACAGTTTTTGCGGGTGACACAGCCTGACGAAGACAGTTTGATTTCCGACCTTATTCTTGCTGCGCGTATAAGAGTAGAAACACTTACGGCTTCAAGTTTGATTACACGACGTCGCCTTTACATGACTGATAATATTAATACCGCTGGTATTTTTGTGAATCATAGACCTATCCAAGACGTGTATCGGGTGGGTGTGATATCCAATTCGGGCGCGGTAACAGACATAGGACTCGACCGCATAGATATAAATTTACGGGTCACGCCACCGGTATTGCGCTTAACGTCGCGGCAAAGCTGGATAGCGAGCGCGCCGCAAGCTTGTGGCGTAGAGATAGAATTTAAAGCCGGTTATGGCGATCTGGCTGAAGAGATCCCTATGCCCCTTCGCCAAGCTATTTTGCTTTTAGTGGCAGATAGTTTCGAGCATAGGGATATTGGCGCTGACGCCGGGTCTAATACCGGACATCCATCTGTTCCTTTTATGGTTGATGCCTTGCTCATGCCCTACAGGACGCTCCGGTTATGATCGGGCGTTTACGCAGCCGATTGGGGGTTTATGTGCCCGCCCTTGCGTCTGACGATATCGGCGGATCTATCACGACCTGGAATTTTTATAAACAGTGCTGGGGTCATATTACACCGCGATCGATTTCAGAGCGCCTTGAAAACGGAAGATTGGAAGTGACACAAAGCTACCGTGTCGTCATTCGGTTTCAGGAGGACTTTCCAGAACGCGCCAGATTGATGTGGGGAGATCGGGTCTTACGTGTTGTCACGGCGTCTGATCCTGACACACGGCGCGAGCGTTTACACCTGATTTGCGAGGAAGAACAACAATGACTGTTATGATGGATTTTGACAGTGCTAAAAACCTCATGCGCAGCTTGCATGACCGTTTGTCCCAAGACTTAGGGGTGCAAGCGATATTGGGTGTGCCGCCACGTCTTTATGATCACTTGCCCGAAGATCCGGTGTTTCCCTATTTGACATATGGGGCCATGCGTAGTGCTGATATTGGCGGCGATGACACGGGGTTGATATCGCATAGTTTAAACCTTCATATATGGTCGCGATACTCTGGACGCTCGGAAGGCGTTGACCTTTTAGCGGCTCTAGGCCGGGCGCTTAACACAGAAAGGCTGATCATACAGCATGGTTCTGTGATTAGCGTGACTATTGTTTATACGGATATTTTCCGCGCACCGGATGCCCGCACCTTGCATGGTATTTTACGCCTTAACATCACCACTCAATCTGATTTGGAGACACCTTCATGACGGTACAACGTGGACGAGATATGCTCGTTAAAATTAAAAATTCGGATGACGGATTTTCGACTGTTGCTGGACTGCGTACAAAAACTCTGCGATTTAATGCGCGAACGGTCGATATCACGCATTCGGAAAGTGCGCAGGCATGGCGGGAGCTTTTACCCGGAGCGGGCGTAAAATCGGCAGAAATTAGCGGGAGCGGTGTGTTTCGGGATGCGAATTCTGACGCGCTCATGCGTACGGCCTTTTTTAGACAATCCATCAAAATGTTCCAGTTTATTTTGCCCGATTTCGGAATTGTATCTGGTCCGTTCTTGATATCGCTTTTGAGCTTTTCAGGAACATATGATGGTGCGGCAACCTATGACATGACTCTGGTAAGTGCTGGAGCGCCTGATTTTGATGTTATAGATTAATGGGATTTCAAAATGGCGATGGCCGCCTGAAATGCCGGGGGCAGGTTTTTATCCTGCGCCTGACTTTGGGCGGTCTTGCCGAAATCTCAACTCGCTTGTCTCTCACCGGGCCAATGGCTTTGATGCAAGGATTACGGTCTTTGCAACCGGATGAGGGACGTGTGCTGCTGGAGTGTCTTATGCGTCCTGCCCTCCCCCTCGAGGATGCACGATCTCCAGCAGCCGATTTTACACCCGAAGACATTGTTGCGGCTTTACCCGTTATCTGTGATGTTTTCGAGAAAGCATTTACACAGAATGACAATTGAAACCCCGCCTCGCATGCATGATGCCGAGACACAGGATAAGTGGCCATTTGTACTCTGGCTGAAGATCGCTGTGGAACACTACAGGTTAAGCCCGTCAGAATTTTGGACACTTAGCGTCAAGGATTGGTTGGGTTTAATGGGCCAGACCTCACAACGTTCTTTATCTTTCCAGGACTTAGAGGCCTTACAAAAGGCCTTTCCTGATCTGCCATAATCTAAAGCCGCAGACATAGATCTGGCCCCAAGATCGGGGCCGATTTCAAAAGCATAAACATATTACATGACACAACAATCCAGATAAGGAGGTGCAGGCTATGTCACCTGATGAAGAGGCGGTTAGACGTTTAGGTTCTACGGCTACAAATGATGCCCGTCGCGCCGCAGAAGATACGGCGCAAGCTTTTGAGGCTGCGGGCGAGCGTATAGCTGAAGCTTTGGCAGGCGCGGCGCGCTCAGGCACATTATCCTTTAATAATTTGGCCGAAAGTGTGGCTCAGGATTTAGCCCGATTGGCCATAAATGAGCTTCTGATATCGCCCTTGCAAAATGCATTGGGGGGACTTGGAAATAGCGGTAGCCCGTTTGCGGGAGCAGGACGTTCAACCACGGTGAATATGAACCTGTCCGGTGTTTCAGATGCCGGTAGTTTTAAACGATCTCAGGGTCAAATTTCGGCCAGTCTTGCCCGTGCCGTGCGCGACGGACAACGGTTTATTTAAGCTAATAAAATTTTTTACGAGAAAGTATGACTGATTTTCATGATGAAATCTTCCCGCTTACGCTGGCTTTCGGCGCGAGTGGAGGCCCGCAAAGACAGACGGATATCACGCCCACTGCGAGCGGGGCCGAGGTTCGCAACACTTCCCGCGCGCATTCCAGACGACGTTATAATGCGGGCGCAGGCCTTAAAAGTCTGGATGACATGCACCGTCTTATTGCCTTTTTCGAGGCGCGATTGGGTCAGCTATATAGTTTCCGGTTTAAAGATCCAATGGATCATAAATCCTGTTTGCCCAGCCAGACCCCGGGTCCAGATGATCAGGTTTTGGGTCAAGGAGATGCTGAGACCACGCAATTTCAATTGGTGAAGCATTACCGAGACAGTTCTGGTGGGTGGACACGACGTATCACAAAACCCAAAGCGGGTTCTGTTTTAATGTCTGTAAATGGTACATTGCAAGCCGCAGATAGCTATATTGTGGATACGCTATCAGGCCTTGTGGAATTTATCACAGCCCCGGAGGCGGGCGCGATCATTGCGGCAGGGTTTACTTTTGATGTTCCTGTACGTTTTGACTCAGATAGCCTTGATTTAACTTTGGAAGCGTTCGGAGCCGGTGAGGTCGCAAATATCCCCTTAGTCGAGGTGCGAGACCGGATGCCGCCCTTTGTGGAGGGTGATCATGCGTGAACTGAGTTCAACCCTGCTAACACAATTGGAATCAACGGCAACAACACTGTGCTGGGCGTGGCGTATTAAACTTATGGACGGAACTGTCCTCGGGTTTACAGATCATGATGAAACTCTGGTTTTTGATGGTGTGACCCATGACGGCGAGACGGGATTGATACCGGGTGATACGGATCAACGTCTTGGGTTCGAATATGATACGGGCCATGTGCAGGGTATTTTGTCTGGAACTCAGATTTCGCCAGCGGATATAGCCGCAGGCCGATTTGAGAATGCAGTGATTGAGAGCTATCGGGTTAACTGGCAACATCCTGATCAATTCGTACATATGTCCAGTGGACGTATCGGCAAAATTCGACAGCAGGGAGACAGGTTTGAGGCTGAATGGATTGGTCATGGGAGTGTGTTGGATCGTTCCATCGGACGTGTGTTTTCACGTTTGTGTGACGCGGAATTAGGGGATGCTCGATGTGGTTTGGATGTTACGAATTTTCCTCAATCCACGCAATGTCCGCGGACGTTTTCTGCCTGTCGCGATCAATTTAACAATATATCGCAATTTCGGGGCTTTCCTTACCTATTGGGCGATGATGCTTTGCAATCTGGTCCGCAAGAGGGTGAGATATTTGACGGCGGTTCTCGCTATACTGGATTAACGCTGTAATGACGTTTCATACGGAGTTATCCGAAAGTACTTCTCGTTTATTGCGAGAGCGCTGTGTGGAAACCGCGCGCCTCTGGATAGATACGCCCTATAAGCACCAAGCGAGTTTGAGGGGGGCGGGCTGCGATTGCCTAGGGCTTGTGCGTGGTGTTTGGCGCACGCTTTACGGTGCGGAGCCATTGCCTGTACCGTCTTATACGCCAAATTGGGCGGAGGAGACAGGCGAAGAAACTCTGCTACAGGCCGCCAAGATGTGCTTGCGTCCTTGCGATAAGTCCGAGACACGTCCTGGCGACGTCTTGTTATTTCGTATGTCGGATGGGGCGCCTGTTAAACACATCGCCATTATGTCCGCACCGGACCGGATAATCCATGCGTATTGGGGCCGGGCCGTTGTCGAAAGTTATCTTGTGCCGTTTTGGATACGGCGCTGGAGCCATAGTTTTTCATTTCCGGAAGTTAGGTAATATGTCCGCTCTTGTTCTTACCGCAGCCAGTGCGCTCGGACCTGCTTTGGTGCGTACGGCAGGGCAGGCCGCTTTGCAATTTGCCAATCAGGCGATAACGCAAGCATTTGATAATCGCAGCTTTGATGGTCCCCGGCTGGAAAGTTTTCACGTTCAAACCTCGCGGGACGGCGCGCCCATGCCACGCCATTACGGGCGCTCGCGAATGGCCGGGCAAGTGATTTGGGCATCAAAACTGACAGAAATTGCGACTGAAGAAGATGCGGGCGGAAAGGGCGGCGGGCCGACAATTCGGAATTTCTCCTATTCGATTAGTTTTGCCATTGCTTTGTGTGAAGGGGTGATTTTATCGGTTGATCGTTTGTGGGCGAATGGGTCGGCATTAGATATGCGCGGGTTAAATTTCCGGGTTTATAAAGGTACGCAAGATCAATTACCAGACCCTATCATAAGTACGATAGATGGGCCGGATGTTCCGGCATTCCGGGGTACGGCTTATATCGTATTTGAGGATTTTCCGCTGGATGATTTTGGCGCCAGACTGCCTCAAATCAATGCCGAAGTTATTCGGATTCCGGAACAGGCCGATCAGGCAATGCAAATGGAAAATTTGATTACAGGGGTCAATCTCTTGCCGTCTTCCGGCGAATTTGCCTACAGTCCTGATGTGATAGAAGAGCGTTTGTCGCCGGGGTCCGCACGTGCGGTTAATGTCAATAATATTTCAGGACTGGCCGACATTAAACGTGCCCTTGATCAACTTTCCGATCAACTCCCTCACTGTAAATCTGTTTCTATAATTATAAGTTGGTTTGGGTCTGACCTTCGGTGTGGCATGTGTCAAATTCGGCCCGGCGTCGAATTATCGAACCGTCAAATCGAAGGCGCGGACTGGTCTGTTGGCGGCGTGAAACGGGGTGACGCCTATCAGGTTAGCCATGACGACAAAGGTCGCCCTATTTTCGGAGGCACACCTTCCGATAGGTCTATTTTAAGGGCTATAGCAGAGTTAAAATCACGCGGATTTCAAGTCACACTTTATCCTTTCATTCTAATGGATATATCCGAAGATGACAATTTGCCAGACCCTTATGGCCGCGAACACCAACCTGATTTTCCCTGGCGTGGCCGTATTACATCTGCGATAGCCCCTTTTGATCATCAGGGGCAGGCCCAACACGGGACATCTGAGGGCTCCTTACAAATCCTCCCGCAAATCGAGAGTTTTTTTGGAGCGTGCCAACCCTCTGATTTCGGTATTGAAAATGGCTTACCGCAGTACAATGGCCCTGATGAAAATAGCTTTAGGCGGTTTATTTTACATTATGCCAAATTGGCCGCATTGGCAGGTGGGGTTGACCGTTTCGTAATCGGGTCTGAAATGCGCGGACTTACAACCCTTCGGAGTAGTTCCAATAGTTATCCGGCGGTAGGGCAATTGCAAACCTTAGCACAGGACGTGCGTCATATTTTAGGTGCAGGCCCGCAACTCACATATGCTGCGGATTGGTCAGAATATTTTGGACACCACCCGCAAGACGGCAGTGGGGATGTTAACTTTCACCTTGATGACCTTTGGGCAAGCGACGCTATAGATGCCGTCGGGATTGACGCCTATTTCCCGCTCTCAGATTGGCGTGCCGGCACGTCGCATATAGATGCCGCGCAGGCGCATTCGATTTACGATACGGCCTATTTGTCAAGCCAGATGGAAGGCGGCGAAGGGTATGATTGGTATTATCGTTCAATTGATGACCGCGCGACTCAAACGCGTACAGAGATTACAGACGATGCCTATGGGAAGCCGTGGGTATATCGGTATAAAGATGTTAGGAATTGGTGGCTAAACCCGCATTTTAACCGTATCGGAGGGCAGGAAGAGAGCCAGCCAACAGTGTGGCTGCCACAATCCAAACCTATCTGGTTTACGGAAATTGGATGTCCAGCTATTGATAAGGGGGCCAATCAACCGAATGTTTTTGTCGATCCCAAAAGTAGTGAAAGTCGGCATCCTTATTTTTCTGCCGGGACACGGGATGATCTGATCCAGCGCCGTTACATCGAAAGTTTTATCAGCTATTGGCAAAGTGCCCAAGGGCATAACCCGGTGTCCACGATCTATAATGCGCCTATGGTTGATTTAAACAGCCTACATGTCTGGTGCTGGGATGCACGCCCGTTTCCGGCTTTTCCGTCTCTGGATACCGTGTGGTCGGATGGTCAGAATTGGCATTTAGGTCATTGGATAAGCGGGCGGTCCGGATTGATACCTTTGGCAGATATTGTACGTGATCTTGCTTTTAAAAGTGGAGCGCAGTCCGTTGATACCAGCCGCGTAACAGGGATTGTCTAAGGCTATCTTATTGATCGCCCAATGACGACTCGCGCTGCTTTGCAGCCTTTGGCAAGTGTTTACGGGTTTAATTTGATAGAGCGGGCGCAGGCTCTGAGTTTCGTTTCAATCGGCGCGGAAGCGCGGCTTGATATCGGGTTTGACGACATTGTCGGGCCCAGCTCCGCTAGCTTGCAATATATCAAAGAAGACAGTGCCTCACGGTTAAGAGACGTGCGTCTACATTTCATAGACGGGACGCGAGATTATCAATTGGGGTCGGTTTCGGCCCGGGATTTAAGCGCGGAAACCGTACGTGTACTTGATATAAATGTGCCAATTGTACTTGAACATGGGTTTGCCAAAGGGGTGGCTGACCGCGTTTTACAAGATGCCTTAAGCGCGGATCGGGCTTTGTCCTTTAATATACGCGCGTCTGATTTGCGCCTTGAGGTTGGAGACCTTATACGGGTCGAAGGTGATGATACATTGTGGCAGGTTTCGTCTTTGGACGGTTTACAGACGGTGGGGGTAGATGCACGCCGGGTCGAACGAGGATCGGCCTTTACGCCGCCTGTATCGGGTGGATTACCGGGGCAGCCATTATTACGCCCATGGATATCTCAACCTGATATAATCGTACTTGATATGCCTTTGCTTGCCGGAGATACGTCGCGTGACGGGCCCGTTATCGCGGCGCAAGCCGTTCCATTTAGGGCTATTCATATTGCTCCTGAACCTGATAGTGCAACGGAGTATAACACGCTTACACTGCGGCGTCCGGCTCATATCGGGGTTTTACAATCGGTTTTTCGGCGCGGGCCAACACGGTATTTTGACCGGACGAATGTCTTTGATGTTCAGTTTTCATCAGGTCAATTTTCATCTATTACCCCTGCCGCGCTATTGTCAGGCGGTAATTTGTTTGCATTGGAAACCGGCTTGGGATGGGAGGTGTTACAGGCTCAGGATGTTATTTTAATCGCTCCTCAAACCTACCGTTTTAAAACCTTTTTACGCGGGTTAATGGGCAGTGAGACAGAAATGGTTGACCGTGTGGAACTTGGGGCACGACTTGTGTCACTGACACGGGATATGCAAGCTTTAGCCTTACCCTCGGATGTTTTAAATCAATCATTAGCGTTTGTCGCCAATGTCAACGGACGGGAGCCGCTGCCGTTTAATTTTACATATACGGGCGTAAATTTGCGTCCATTGTCTCCCGTTCATGGAAAAGTTGAATTGACCCCGCATAGCGCCTTATTGTCTTGGGTACGTCGCACGCGGATCGGTGGTGATAATTGGGCCGCGGTCGAGATACCCCTAGGCGAGGCTCGTGAATTTTATCAAATCCAAGTAATCAAAGATGATGAAGTGCTTACGAGCTTCGAAACAGATCAACCGAGTCTAACGCTTACTGGCCCAGAGCATGACATGCTAAGGCATGCAGATCATGTGTCCATTCGCCAAGGCTCGGATTTATATGGATTTGGCGCGGCCTTACGAATGGCTCTTTAGACACAATATGGGTTTTGACCGCTTTAAATCCAGACTTGTAAAACCGCCTATCTGTCTTAAATAACATCTGAAAGGATGTTATTTTGGCTAAAGACCCCTATAAATTACTCGGCTTGACGAAGTCGGCATCTGAGAAGGATATACGAAAAGCCTATCGTGCGTTGGCTAAAAAATACCATCCTGATGTGAATCCTGATAATCCAAAAATTGCTGAAAAATTCAAAGAGATTTCAGCGGCTTATACTTTGTTATCGGACAAAAAACTTAAATCCCAATATGACCGCGGTCATATTGATGGTCAGGGGCAACAGCGCAGCCCATTTGGAGCCGGGGGTTTTGGATCTCAGGGTTTTGGAACTCAGGGTTTTGGCGGTACGGGAGGCCGAACTGCGGGCGGTGGACATATGAGGGGAGGAGATATGAATGATCTTCTCCAATCTCTATTTGGGATGCAAATGGGCGGCGCCCAGATGGGCTCTATGCAACAGCCGCGTCAACGTCCCCAAAAAGGTAAAGATAAACGTTACCGTTTGAAATTGACATTATTTGAGGCTCTACGGGGGGGCTCGCGTAAAATCAAAGCCGCTACAGGGACGAGTTTTAGTGTTAAAATACCGGCGGCTATAGAAGATGGACAGAGTTTACGCCTGCGCGGTAAAGGACAAGCTGGTCTTCACGGCGGCGCGGCAGGTGACGCGAAAGTGGATATTGAAATATTGCCAGACAAATATTTCTCGCGCGAGGGTAAAAACTTGCGCTTAAACCTGCCTATATCGCTGCGAGAAGCTTTATTGGGGGCCAAGGTAAAGATTCCCATGCCGGACGGCTATATTCAAATGAATATTCCCCCTGGGACGAATTCGGGAACAATATTACGTCTACGTGGAAAAGGTGTGGGTGAGGGGGATTTACTGGTTGCACCCCAAATCGTTCTAAAAGATATGTCTGATCCCGAATTGATCGAATGGGCGAAACAGCCCCCGTCCGAAGCCGATTTTAATCCCCGATCGGGGATGACGGAGGCCGGAAATTAAAATATAGGAAACAGAATCAGAATATTAAAATATTCGAACATGAATACTCTATTCAGTTTGAGTTCAGGGGCGGGGCGGTAAGATATCATGATGATAAAGAAAATTGAAAGTTCTAAACACCTAAAAATGTGGCATAAAGGCACTATATTGGGTGTTATTATAACGTTTTTGGCCTTGCCTGCGACGGCATATAGTGCGCCCAACTCGCCTGAAACGTCTATTTTTACACTGTCTGCGTCGGCGCTGCAATTGGCAGCGAATCCAAAACCATTACGACAATTTGCGCAAAAAAACGTGTCTCTGCGAGAAGCCAAATCAATTGCCCAAAAAAAATATCCGCAGGCCAAAGTTATTGATATATTCCCGAAAGGCGATGGATATCGGGTGCGTTTGCAAAGTAAAGCAGGCCGGGTTTTCGATGTTTTTATTGACGCGGCTACAGGACGTGTCAAAAGCTAATTTCGCGATCTAGCGGATTAGAGGTATTTATGCGCATATTGGTAGTTGAAGACGATCCTGATCTTTCCAGACAGTTATCGGAAGTTCTCAAGGACAGTGGTTATGCTGTGGACGTCGCTCTTGATGGTGAAGAAGGGCATTACCTTGGTGATACCGAGCCATATGATGCCGTCGTACTAGATTTGGGCTTGCCCCAAATAGACGGTGTGAGTGTTTTACAAAAATGGCGCGCTGATCATAAAAAGTTCCCTGTGCTTATCTTAACGGCGCGTAATCAGTGGAGCGAAAAAGTTGCCGGATTTGATGCTGGCGCTGATGACTATCTCACAAAACCGTTTCACACAGAAGAGTTACTGGCTCGCTTACGCGCATTGTTACGACGATCTGCGGGCCATACAACTGATAGTTTGGAAATCGGCGCTCTGCTTGTAGATAATCGCGCCGCGAGAGCTTTTGTTGACGGGCAACCGATCAAACTCACTTCGCATGAGTTTCGTATCTTAAGTTATATGGCCACCCACAATGGCCGCGTAATTTCACGGACAGAACTTGTTGAACATATATATGATCAGGATTTTGACCGAGATTCCAACACGATAGAGGTCTTTGTTGGACGGTTACGAAAGAAACTCGGCGTTGACCGTATCGAAACTGTCCGCGGTTTGGGATATCGTCTTGTAGATCCAAAAAAATCTAAAGCGTAAATTGGGTGCCGCAGGTGGCCAAATTGACCCGTCACCCTTCACTTGTTCTGCGACTTGTCCGCAGCGCGGCCTTATGGATTTTGCCCTTTTTTGCGATCTGCGGGCTTATATTAACTTGGGTATATCAAAGCTCGACATTACGTATTTTTGATGACCCATTGGAAAGTGCGATTACCTCCTTGATTGCCAGCGCGCAAACGGGAGGAGCCGGTCAAACGGAAGACGAATTGACCTTGTCGCGCGAGCCTTTGGATCCGCGCTATCAACGGGCTTTATCGGGGCGCTATTGGTTGATTGGCTATTTGCAAAGTACGGGTGAGGTCGAGGTGATTAAGGCCTCACGATCACTTTACGATGAGGATTTCAACCTATCCCATGCAACAGCCGAGCAGATCATGAGAAATCCGGGGACGGATGTTTATGGCTATACTGAGGGGCCAGATGTTGACGAAAGATTACGGCTCGTGGCGCGGTCTGTGATTTTACCGCATATGAATAATCGACCCGTGGTTATGATTGCGGCCGCAGACCGTCGTCCTGCGCAACAGGCTATTCGACGATTTGGGTATATTGCCTCCGGCTTGTTCTCTCTATTATCCTTGGGATTGGTCATCGGCATTTTCATGCAAGTAAGATTAGGTTTAAAGCCTTTATTTGATCTTAGAGAGCAAGTTGTGGGTGTGCGCGAAGGCCAAAACTCTGGCGTTACAGGCGATTATCCCGCGGAAATTCAACCACTGGCGCGCGAATTAAATACGCTCATAATGCATAATAAAGATGTTGTGGAACGTGCGCGCACCCATGTTGGTAATCTGGCGCATGCGTTAAAAACGCCACTCGCGGTTTTACTCAATGAGGTAGATCGTGTGCAAGGGCACTCCCGTCATGACCTCTCGGAAACTCCACTTGCGGAAATCGTCGGACGTCAATCCGAGATTATGAAAAATCAGGTAGACCATCATCTTCAACGCGCTCGCGCGGCTACTCGGGGTCAAAGTATCGGCGCTGTGACGGTTGTTGATGATGTTATCACCCCGCTAGAACGAACACTTACACGTATATATGGCCACCGGGATATTGCCTTTGATGTGGAATGCGAGGCGGGGTTAATTTTTAGGGGCGAGAAACGTGACCTTGACGAATTGATCGGTAATCTCATGGATAATGCGTGCAAATGGTGCAAAAAACAGGTGCGGGTCCGGGCGCATATTGATACGCAAGACACGACCCGATTTACTATTACAGTTGAAGATGACGGTAAAGGCCTATCCGATACTGAATATGCTCAGGCGATGAAACGTGGGATTAGATTGGATGAGACCACGCCCGGTACAGGATTTGGTTTATCTATAGTAGATGATCTTGCCAAATCTTATAAGGGCCATTTTAATTTGGAAAAATCGGTTTTAGGGGGATTAAAAGCGGTTCTTACATTGCCGGGCCGCCTTTAAGGCGTTAGGGGCGTGATATGACGAAGTTCCCGATACATCTTGAAGCTCGTAAATCTAATGGGCAAAGAAAATTATCTCCGACGGCGGCTCGTAATAAAATGCCCATAGCCAAGGCGATGTTGCCGTTTATACCAGATCAAGCCCGAATTCTCGAAATTGCAGCGGGGACTGGCGAACATGCATTGCATATGTGCCAGATGCGTCCGGATATATTCTGGCAACCCAGTGATCCTGACGTTGCGTCTCGTGAAAGTCAGGCCGCTTGGGGGGAAGACTGCCGTGACCAAATAGCTTCTCCTCTTGATATTGACCTATTAAAACCGGAGTGGGCCTTGCCGTTTGCAGGGGCGATTAAACCGGAGTTTGAAGCCATATTTTGCGCAAATATGATACATATTGCACCGTGGGAAGCTACGTTAGCTTTGGCCGAGGGCGCTCAAATCATTTTGCGAAAAGGCGGGCGTGTCATCCTTTACGGCCCGTTTTTAGAAGGTGAAACAACAGCGCCGTCAAATCTGGCCTTTGATAACACTTTGAAAATGCGAAATCCTGCGTGGGGCGTAAGAGATTTAAAGTCTGTTAAGCATATATTTGCAGATGCGGGGTTTAATGTTCTCGCTCGGATCGAGATGCCGAAAGACAATAGGGTAATTATTTTCGAAAAATCTTCCTGAAGAGTAAAAGATGACATTTTTGTCATGATTTGTACATAGTTACGATATGTGTAAGTCGTCAGACTTACTTTACCGACGGAGATTTGTGTGGCTACACAACCAAATAAATTTATGCGCCTGAACGGGTTCGTTCTATCTGCGAAGAAGAACCTTGTCGCCGGGGTTAAAACCTCGCCGCTTAGTTATACTCAACTCTGGTTCCACCGTCGCGCTGTGATGCGCAGTTTAGCGGTTGTCTGGCTTGGGGGGCTATCTGTCGCATTTGCGCACGCCAACCCGGCGCCATCACCGTCATCGTCATATATTCAAACCTCTGTGTCTGAACATGCCCAGCCTGTAAATTCACCTTTTCAATCTTCCTTAAATCTACCGGGTTCATTGGCTGATCTGGTTGAACGTATCAGCCCGGCTGTTGTGAACATTAAAGTGACGACTGAATCAGGTGAAACAACAACGCTTGGACAAGGGTCTGGATTTATTATCTCGACAAAGGGCGAAGTTGTAACAAATTACCACGTCATTGAGGGCGGGGACAATATTGCCATTGAGTTTAATAATGGTGAGTCCTTACCGGCGCGTGTACTGGGTACGGATGCCGAAACGGATCTGGCTCTGTTACAAATTGAACATAAACGTAGCTTTCCGAGGGTTCCGTTCTATCATGGTAAAAAAATTCGTATAGGGGATTACGTCATTGCGATCGGCAATCCGTTCGGTATTGGTCAATCTACAAGTCTGGGCATTATTTCGGCTATTGGTCGCGATACGGTCGATAGCGGATCATATGTAGATTATATCCAAACAGATGCCACGATTAATACGGGTAATTCCGGTGGCCCTTTATTTAATCCAAAGGGCGAAGTTGTCGGCGTGAATTCAGCCATATATTCTCCAACTGGTGCCAGTGTTGGTATTGCATTTGCCATACCGCATTATACGGCCGAGGATGTTATTGAAGCTTTGCGCCGTGATGGGCGTGTCCGGCGTGGATGGCTGGGGGCCGGATTACGAACGGCGCAATATACGCTGGAGAATGATCCCGGAATATACCGTGCAGGCGCCACTATTCATAGCTTGTTCCCCGGAGGTCCGGCTGAACAACACGGCTTAAAGGTTGACGATATTATTTTGAATATAAATGGGCAGGCGGTTTTGAATTCCGTCGAAGCCACCCGTATTATTGGTCGGTCAAAGCCTGGGGACCGGATAAAGTTTATTATTGAACGTGATGAGGTATCACAAAATATTTCGGTCGCGATTTCAGAGCGCCCGGAGAAAGATGTTGTCGAAAAAAGCGTATCTATTGCGACGACCCCCGCTCCGGCCCCCTCTTCGGGCGATACCAGCGCGTCGGGTCTTTCGCTTGTTGACCTGAGTTCGACCTTCCGTGATTCCATTGGTATGCGACCTGATCAGGTTGGCGTATATGTCGAGTCTGTTTTACCGGGAAGTCCGGCGGCCCAAAAGGGACTGAAATCAGGCATGGTTTTATTGGAAGCCGATCATGAACCCATTGCCAGCGTGCGCAAGTTCCGGTCATTGCTGATGAAAGCTAAACGCTCGGGTCAATCGGCTATGACATTGAAAGTTAGATTGGGAAATGGCGGCGAAAGCTATGTGTCACTCCCCTTTATATCATGAGTATTAGGAGAAAGATAAATGAGAATATTAGTCGTTGAAGACGATGAGGTTGCCGCTGATTATGTCCGAAAAGGCCTTATGGAGGCCGGACATGTTGTTGATTTGGCCCCTGATGGCGATCTGGGCCTCGAAATGGCGCGTGCAGCCGATTACGATGCTTTAATTCTTGATCGTATGTTACCCAAACTTGATGGGTTAGGCCTTCTAGCGGCCTTACGCGAGGACGGAGATGCGACACCTGTTCTTATTTTGTCGGCTCTGGGTGAGGTTGATCACAAAGTAGAAGGTCTGCGGGCCGGTGGGGACGATTATCTTGCAAAACCCTATTCCTTTACGGAGCTATTAGCCCGGGTTGAAGCTATCGGGCGGCGATCTGACCCTAGCGCTGCGGTAACCAAATTAAAGGTTGGGGATTTAGAGATGGACTTGCTGGCGCGCACAGTACGGCGGGCGGGACAAAATGTTTTACTACAACCGCGAGAATTCCGCTTATTGGAATGTTTGATGCGGCATTCAGGGCGGGTTGTGACCCGGACGATGTTGCTTGAAAAAGTATGGGATTATCATTTTGACCCCCAGACAAATGTTATTGATGTGCATATTTCTCGCTTGCGCGGCAAGATTGACAAAGAGTTCGATGTGCCATTACTGCATACGGTTCGGGGTGCGGGGTATAGATTGCAGGTTTAAGGCCTTGCGGACTTAAGGCCTGCACCCTAGCTTGCCGCCATGCTTAACGCGCTTAAACGACTTTACCGAAACACGCTTTTTCGACTGACGCTTTTAGCGGCGGGCCTTTTTGTTGTGTCGTCAATTGTCAGTCTAAGCTATGTTTATTATGCGACTGTGCTTTCAGAATTACGGCGCGTCGATGAAGATATTCTGACTGAAATTCGCGAATTGGAAGCACTCTATCGTACTGAGGGACCGATTACCGTTCAGGGCGAAGTAATTTTACGCATGACTTCGGGTGAGGGGTTATATCTTTTCCGGACAGAAAATTTTGGCGGACGCCCGATTATGTCAGGCAATATTAACGAGTTTCCCGAAGCCGATAATAAACCCCGTATTGGACTTTTGCAAAGCCGGTTTGGCAATGATTATCGTACGGTAGAATTTGAGCTTACCTTTCGCGATAGCGAAGCCTCGGACTTGCAAGCCCGGCGTTCACGCGCAATCGCAAGCCCGTTGAAAATTGACGAACGGGTAAGCGGTGTCCTGATTGTCGGGCGTGACGTCGAGCCGACTATGCGCAATGCTGAACGCATTCGTACGGCTATTTTGACATCAGCGGTTTTGGCGATGATTTTGGGCTTGCTTTCGGGATGGTATGTCTCGCGGCGGTTTACGCGGCGGGTTGAACATTTTAATAAGCTGGCGACCGATGTCCGGGCTGGTCATCTAGATCGACGTGCGCCGCGAAATTATTCGGAAGATGAGCTTGATTTATTGGCCGAGCATTTAAATTCTATGCTTGATCATATCGATCGATTGATGAAAGCCATGCGGTATGCTGGCGATAGTATTGCCCATGATTTACGTTCACCGCTTACACGCCTGCGTACACGCCTTGAAAGCGCTGCATCCGAGATTAAAGACCCGACGTCTAGCGATGTCTTATATTCGGCGGCCGGGGATGCGGCAGAGCTTTTGCGCACATTTGATTCTGTCTTACGTATTGCGCGTTTGGAAACTGGAGAACGCCGGGAGTTGCTGGTATCAGTCGATCCAAAGCCTATTCTTGATGATATAGCCGAATTATATGAACCGGCTTGTGATGAAGCCGGGCTTAGCTTTTCGGCAGATATTGCTTCGGGGGCTCGAATAATGGCAGACCGCGGCCTCATTTCGCAGGCCGTGTCGAACTTGGTAGAAAACGCGATAAAATATACGCCGGTTGGCGGGACGATAAAGCTGACATTACGCCGTAATAAATTTGGCCGTACAGAAATTAGCGTTCAGGATGATGGGCCGGGCATTCCGGATGCTGATCGGGAACGCGTAAAAGACCGGTTTGTCAGACTGGATCAAAGCCGTACATTGCCGGGGAGTGGTTTAGGGTTGGCCATGGTGGACGCGATCGCGGATCTGCATAGGGCTGATTTTGATCTTACAGACGGATTAAAACGCCCGCAGCCTATTTTAAATCCCAAATCAGACCCGACCGAAGACAAGGCCTTCGAATATACCGCAGCTGAATATGCCTCTAGAGATTGGTTGGGTCTCACGGCGCGCCTAACCTTCCCGCGCGCAAAAACGGTTAAGACCAGCCCGTCAAAAGATCGTTAGATTTTGAGAATTATTTCCAATTTTGAAACATAAATCTGCTTGAAAATATTGTGAAACGACACTCACATTCATTTTACACGCGCCTTGCGAGTATTGTGTTTAACGCGCTTTTTTAATCTTTATATTGGTTTTCCCCATTTAGGGCACTGGTTTCAGGAGGATCTATAATGATGTTCAACACAATTTTTGGCACCACAAGAGCGGATCGCTTACGCGGAACAAATGGGGATGATGATATTCTGGGTTTCGAAGGCAATGATGTGATTTCTGGCGGGCTTGGATCGGATGCGCTGTTCGGTGCTATCGGCAATGACCGCTTATTTGGCGGTGAAGGACGTGATTTTCTTTTTGGAGATCTCGGTGATGACCGGCTTGCCGGGGAGACGGGCAATGACCTATTGTTTGGTGGAGACGGTAATGACCGGCTATCAGGCGGAGCGGGCAATGATGAACTTCACGGCGAAAATGGCAATGACCGTTTATTTGGCGGTGACGGGGAAGACTTTATTTTTGCCGGAGCCGGAAATGACCGAATAGACGGTGGAGCCGGCAGAGATTTGATTTTTGGACAATCAGGTCGAGACAATATCCATGGTGGAGCGGACGCAGATGAAATCATAGCCGGCGCGGATAATGATATTGTCAGAGGCGGAACCGGTAATGATTTGATAGACGGTAATGATGGTGATGATACTCTGAACGGACAAGACGGCGATGATGAGGTCAATGGGAATGAAGGCAATGACCGCATTTTTGGCGAAGACGGTAATGATTTTCTCTCCGGATTAGCTGGAAATGATACAATTTCCGGCGGAAATGGCAGTGACAGCCTTTTTGGTGGTGACGGTAATGATGTTCTGAGCGGTGGCGATGGAGATGATTTTCTTTTGGGCGATAATGGATCTCAGCCTGATGGATTTGATTTTGGCGGTACAGGCAATGACCGGCTTAATGGCGGGGCCGGAAATGACTTCCTTTTGGGTCAAGGTGGCCGTAATACGCTGACAGGTGGGTCTGGCGACGATATTTTCGCGTTTAGTGATGATGAGGCCAGTGTTAATGTGATCACGGATTTCGGTAATGGGAATGACCAAATCGATCTATTTGATTTTTCAGGTATCGAGAATTTTAATGATGTCCTAAATTCCGCGAGACAGAATAATAATGACGTCGTGCTGGATTTTGGTGATGATTTGCAAATTACATTGTCAAATACGCGCCTAAATGAATTAGACGCAGGTGATTTCATTTTTTAGACCTGTAGAAAGGCTTGAAAATTAAATTCATAACCCTCGGATTATAGCCGGGGGTTTTTTATAGCTTTTACTCATTTCGGCCTATATCATTTCTTTTGCATTTGCGAACCCACAAAAAAACCGTCCCGAAGGACGGTTTGAATGCGAGGCTTTTGTAAGTCCTGTCACTAACCCGAAAGTGTGACAGGTCTTGTCAAAAGGCTTTAGGGCCTATCGGAGCCGTTTGGCTACATCATGCCGCCCATACCGCCCATGCCGCCCATATCAGGCATAGCAGGTGCGCCAGCGTCCTTCTTAGGCGCTTCAACGATAGCGGCTTCTGTCGTAAGGATAAGTCCCGCAACAGAGGCGGCATCCATAAGCGCCGTACGCACAACTTTTACAGGGTCGATAATACCGGCTTTGACCATATCGACATATTTGTCGTTTTGCGCATCATAGCCATAATTGGCTTTGTTTTCAGACCAGATATTGCCAACAACAACCGCGCCTTCGACACCGGCATTATCTGCGATTTGACGCACAGGATATTGCAGAGCCGCTTTCACGATTTCGATACCTGCTTGCTCGTCATCATTTAAGCCTTTGACATTGATAAAGCGAGAGGCGCGCAATAGAGCCGTGCCGCCGCCCGGTACAATACCTTCTTCAACGGCTGCGCGCGTTGCGTTTAGCGCATCGTCAACACGGTCTTTGCGTTCTTTCACTTCGATTTCGGTTGAGCCGCCAACTTTGATAACGGCAACGCCGCCTGCAAGTTTAGCCAGACGTTCTTGGAGCTTTTCACGATCATAATCAGATGATGTGGCTTCGGCCTGTTGGCGAATTTGTTCGACGCGTGCGCCGATGTCTTTCTTCTTGCCAGATCCGTCAACGATGACTGTATCGTCCTTGGTAATGTGGATGTGCTTGGCACGACCCAAATCTTTAAGGCTAACATTTTCGAGCTTGATACCGAGGTCTTCTGAAATCACTGTACCATTTGTCAGTATAGCAATGTCTTGGAGCATGGCTTTACGACGATCGCCAAAACCGGGAGCCTTCACGGCTGCGATTTTTAAGCCGCCGCGGAGCTTGTTGACCACAAGTGTCGCTAAAGCTTCGCCTTCAATATCTTCTGCGATAATGACAAGGGGCTTGCCACTTTGCACAACAGATTCAAGGATAGGCAACATAGGCTGTAATGATGTCAATTTGCCTTCATTGAGCAGGATATAGGCATCATCCAATTCGACCCGCATTTTCTCGGGATCTGTAATGAAATAAGGCGAGAGATAGCCGCGGTCAAATTGCATGCCCTCAACGACTTCCAACTCGGTCTCGGCAGTTTTACCTTCTTCAACCGTGATTACACCTTCATTGCCAACTTTGCCCATTGCATCCGCGATCATGTCGCCAATAGAGGCTTCGCCGTTTGCAGAAATTGTGCCCACTTGCGCGATCTCTGATGACTTGGAAATTTTCTTGGCTTTGGCCAGAAGATCGCCCGCGATTTCAGATGAGGCTTTATCAATACCGCGCTTAAGGTCCATCGGATTCATACCCGCAGCCACACGCTTTAAGCCCTCGCGAACAATAGCTTGGGCAAGAACCGTTGCCGTTGTCGTGCCGTCACCGGCTTTGTCATTTGTCTTGGACGATACTTCACGTAGCATCATAGCGCCAAGGTTCTGGAACTTGTCTTCAAGCTCGATTTCTTTAGCCACAGACACACCGTCTTTGGTTGTACGTGGAGCCCCGAAAGATTTTTCGATGACAACATTGCGGCCTTTTGGGCCGAGCGTAACTTTAACTGCATTGGCGAGAATATCCACGCCTTCTAGCATTTTTGCACGGGCATCTGTCCCGAATTTGACGTCTTTAGCCGCCATAATAAGTCTCCTTTAGAGAGGTAATTTCAAATTAAAAAGGGCGGAGGGTTAACCTATAATGCCCATAATATCGGATTCTTTCATAATCAGTAGCTCTTTGCCGCCAATTTTGACTTCAGTCCCGCCCCATTTTCCAAATAGGACGCGGTCGCCTTTTTTGACATCCAGCTTATTATATGAGCCGTCATCATTACGGATGCCGGGGCCTACAGCCACGATTTTACCCTCAGAGGGCTTTTCAGTGGCCGTATCAGGGATAATAATCCCGCCAGCGGATTTAGTATCTTCTTTGACGCGTTCCACGACAACACGGTCATGTAGAGGACGAAATTTCATAGTCGTAACTCTTCTATTTAAAGGTTTATGTAATTTAGCACTCAGACGATCCGAGTGCTAACACAGGGCATGTAGGGTTGGGTGGGCATAGCGTCAAGAGACAGAGAGCAAATAAAGTACAATATTGGCACTTTCACGCGCTATCCGTGCCGATCCTCTGTTTGATTCGACCCGAAGGTCAGATAACAGGGCGTGAAAACCCCAGCCTACCATGCCCATCCCAGCCTATCAGGTTCATCCGAGTACTGACGTCGTCTTTCAACTCCGCTCACGTCAGCTTTGCATAGCTCTATGGCCGGAACCCTTAACCAAAGGCGTCATATTGATGGGTTATAGCAATCGTGATTTGTCGGACGAGTTCTGAGCCTCGCCGTAAGGGCTTGATTATCGTTTCGGAGATATGAATGAAGCCGCCGGTTCGGCTATTTGCTGCATCCGTTTTTTCTTGTAATTCTGATACCCAGTCCAAGGTTTTGCTTTGGCTTGGATATTTTATTTGTAAGTCCGAAATTATGGAATCAATCTGAAAGGTTTGTAGTTTTTTAAGGATGTTCAGTCGTGAGGTCGGATCTTCACCAATAGCTGGAAGTTCAGTGGCAATAATCATCATCTTCATAATGACGGCGACGCGTAAGGCATGCAGAATTTTTAAATTATCATCATTTTTGAAATTCAAATCTCGTCCATCCAGCCCGCCGTCTCTCTCAAAGAAACCCATACTATCGTAAAGATCAATCCGTAAACGGTTCGCTAAGTCCATGATTTGTGAGCGCCAAGAGAAATCAGTTAGAGTATTGGCGATTTCGATGCTGTTATCAGCGAGATAGACTTCATTGCCCGAGAGTGCGCGGCTGACCCAGAAGCCGGGGTCAAATATTCGGCCATAGGCTGTTAAAATAGACAAATTCGTGCGCTGCATAGAGGTGATAGCGAGTGAAAATATTGAGCGTGCCCGGTCCGATGTCCGTAATAAGCTGGAAAACTTCTCCGTATCGATCATGGCCGCGCGACCTAGCCCGTAGAAAATATTCGCGGGGCAACCAAATTGTTGTAAAATCGCATTATGCGGAATGGCGCGGAGTTGTCGGGGATCAAACATGTCGGCCCCCGATTGTTTTTTTGCTCGTTTTGCCGCCCGCGACCCCGTCGGGATTAGAAGGTTTTGCCCAAACCCCCCTAAGACATTGACATAATTCGGATCTGCGTAAAGGCTTTCTTGTTCGGACGTTAGCGTTCTGAAAATGTCCCATGTAAAATCATTTTCAGTATAGAACATGTCATCTTGAGCTGTCGACCGATCCGCATAGCGCGATAAAATAATCGCGTTTAAACTCGCGCGTGCTAAAGTTTCGGTTTGGAACCATAGAAACCCGTCCCCGCCTTGAAAACTGGTTTCATGTGTGAGCTTTAAACTCCGTTTTTCAAACTGGTGCATGGCCCACGGGCTCATGACATAGTCAAGGCGCTCTGCCATTGTACCGGGATGTCCGCCGCGCCCTAGCCCTTCGCCGTGTGTGTTAAAGACAATCGAGGTGACGTTTTTGACTTTGTGTTTATGCATGACGCTGGCGAAATGAGAGTGCAGGCGTTCAATCGCCAAGGTTGCCGGAATTTGCCCCATAAAGCGTCCCGCATCGGAAAATCCGGTCTGGATGGCAAAATGCCCGCGCGCTTCTATATATTGACGGTAGACGGGGTTCGATATCATTTTATCAATGATTCGCCCGCCATTATTCAAAGCGTCGGCGGTTTCAAAAAGAGGTGAGATATCAAGATGTTTGTCTACCCCGTAAAGCCGCGCGAGATAGAGCATGCCCAGCGGGACAAGACTGTCTTCGCATTCGGCAATAAGAAAACGTATCGGGGTCTCGTCATCAATATATTTATGAATTTGGGCCGTTAAAATCATTTGCCTATGGGCTGTCGATTTTTCTAAGGCGAGAGAGGCAAAATTTACAGATTGTGGTTTCACATCATGCGTGAGTTTCGAGGCGCGCATAAGAAGTGTACGATTATCTGCACCGCCGTCTTTAATATTAAAGACCGATTTTAATGCTGACACAACATGGCGCGTGTTCAGACGAAAATGAATACGAGATGTGCCTAGTCCAAAGGTTCGCATTTGCACTTTAAGGGTAATTAATTCTATTTTTATTTTATCTGAAGATAGGTTTTTCAAAGCGATTTCGATGTGCTTAATCGCTGGCTTCAAATTTAGGAACCGTCGTGTTGAACCGCGCGTTAAATTATTTGCGGCCGCGACCAGATTGTCCGTGTTTGTCAAATCAGTATTAAAAAGCTCAAGATCGCGAAGGGCACTCTCATGCGCATCGGATAAACGCTTAACAAGGCGCGATATGGCGGCGTGTCCTTTAGGCTCAAAGGCTTTGGATGTCTGTATGCGTTTTGCGGATCTCAGATATCTTTCTAATTGACCTGATTTTTCCAAAAGACGCAAGCGGATGGCGTCACCCCATGTAATGTCTGTGCGTCCGTCGATATCATATCCTACCCAGCTATAAACACGGATGAGAGCCGGTGTCAGCGTCGTCCATTTTTGTGGAAATTCAGATTTGGCAACTTCTAAAACCTTGCGATCAATATCGCGCATAGCATGTTGGAGGTTTTCAATCGCATTCTGAGTGTCTTCGTGTTCTTCTTTCAAGGTGGGCGCGCGCTTGGGTAAATAGGGGAGGGTCTTAAGATGTTCAATATCGGCCGAATCTGCTCCGTCAGTTTTGGAGGCAATATCTCCCAGACATTGCCTGATATCACGAGAAAGAGAAAAGGTTGGATGTGCGGTGAAAACAATGCCGTGTCCGGGATGTTCTACCCAGGCTTTAAAGGCCTTGAAGCCTAGTTTTGCCTTGGTTTTTGCGAGGTTTTTTATCGCGCTGTCCAAGTTTCGTTTTGAGGTTACTCCAGCCCGGAGCTTAAGTCTATTGGCACGGTCTATGGCCGTATTATCGGAAATGGATTTAACGATAGATTCAATGTCACGGAAAGCAGTGTGACGTCCTTCGACGTCCTTTGATACATCATAGGCTAGCAATTTAATGGGGTTAGCTTGCGGGTCGCTGGTTTTGCGGTGTTCGTGCTCGCCAAGTTGTAAATGTAAGCGTTGAAATATGTTTTCAGCCGATTGTTTACGTGCCACTTTAGGCTCCAATATTATCCAGTAACAAGGCGTGGTTTTAGTTAAATCCGTCGCGGGGGCACTGCGGGTTTAACGTTTTACCTAGCCGGTAAAAGTTTTGCCATAACAGAAGCTGTATCTAGCATTCGGTTAGAAAACGCCCATTCATTATCATACCACGCCAAGACGCGTAAGAGTGTCTTATTATTAACGTAAACTTGATCGGCAACAAAGCTAGAAGATGCGGACGTGTGATTGAGATCGGAAGACACAAGTTTTTCGTCAATATAGCCGAGAATGCCGTTTAATCGACCTTGACTTTCAGCCTTGAATACTTCGCGAACGCCGTCTGCAGTGACAGGCGTCTGAGTGAGTATAGTCAAGTCGACCATGGAAACATTGGCCACAGGCACGCGAACAGCGACGCCCTCTAGTTTCCCTGCCAATTCGGGTAGGACACGTCCAATGGCTTTTGCAGCACCTGTTGTTGTCGGTACCATGGACAAAGCCGCTGCGCGTCCGCGATATAGATCTCTATGCATGGAGTCATGCGTGGGTTGATCACCTGTATAGGCGTGAACGGTTGTCATGATACCGCTGACTATGCCGTAATTTTCATGGAGTATATGGGCGAGGGGGGCCAAAGCATTTGTTGTACAAGATGCATTCGAAATGAAAACATCATCGGCGTCAATCCGGTCTTCATTTATGCCATAAACAATGGTTTTGGTCTTATCCTTTGAAGGGGCAGACATAAGGACACGTTTGGCCCCAGCTGAAATATGGTCTTGGCAGAGCTCTTGGGTTAGAAAAAAACCCGTGCATTCCATAACGATATCAATGTCATATGACCGCCAAGGCAAATTTTTTGGACTACGTTCAGAGATAACATCAATTTTGTGACCATTCACTGTGATTGATGTTTCTGTGGCCTCGATAGTGCCAGGGAAGTTTCCGTGTACACTGTCATATTTTAACAAATGCGCGAGGTGTTGCGCCTTTCCTAAGTCATTAATGGCGACAAGCTGCATGTCATCGCGCGGATTTTCGATCAAAGCGCGTAAAACCATACGGCCAATGCGCCCAAACCCGTTAATGGCTAATCTTGTTTTCATGACTGTCTCCTGCCGTTTGCAAAATTGTAAATGTCTAAATCGCTTTGCAATCAAGTCTTAGGCTTTGCCTCAGCGAATTGATACATGTGCTTTTAGGAAAATTGTACGTTTAGGCCCTGTAATTTTGGCCGTTTAGGGTCAGATGCCCCAGCTGGTTATTCCATCCTTGTAGGATTGATTAACTCAGCTCTCACGACTTTCCTGTTAAGTCTTTGACAATGTCTATAAATGAGTTTGAAATGTTCGCAAGGCAATATTGAGTCATCAAATGAACATTTAAGTTTAAGGTTGTAAAAATATTTATTAAGATTGAATTGCCGGTTTTTGTTGGACGTAAGATGAGGTAAAAATCTGATATTTATTTCGCAGATGGCGTGTCAGATATTAAATTTTTCCGCCAATGGCGAATAAGGGTTTATGATGGCTATTCAGAATTTATTAAGTAAAATGCAGAGTATTCACTGTTTTTTAAGCTAATAAACACTTTTAAATTTATAATTACATTAAATACCACTATAAAGCGTATAAAATTTACCGATGAAAGGACAAGTTTTAACAAGAGATTTGGAAACAAGCTTAATATCAACCTAACACCATAATAACCTTTATTTTACAACCTTATGTTATCAAGCCGTGGGGCTAGAAATAATATCTACTAGGTTATGGTGAATAAAAATGACTACCCACGCAAAAATAGCATTTCAAAACTCTGCAGCTGAATCCATCGAGCTTGATGTACAGGATGTTTTAATTCCAAACACGTCTGCGATTGATATTTCGCTCAATCTCTCTGAGGCTGACGTTCAGGCCATGGTGAGAGAGGGGTCAGATTTGATCCTGACTCTTGAAAATGGTGAAATTATTGTTCTTAAGAACTTTTTTAATGAATTTCAGGATGGTTCGAGTAATCGCCTTTTCCTAAGTGACACTGATGAAATCGCGCGTGTTGATCTTTCTCATTTAGACACTACCCTTTCCCCTATTGACCTTGAATTTACCCCAGAAATTATTTTCCGTGAAGCCGAGGCCACAGCGCTTTTCTCACCTATTAGTATCGCCGGTACACTCGCGGGCGCCGCAGCTCTGGGGGGGGCATTATTATCGGGCGGGTCTGAAGATATTGCAATCGCTAGCGCCGTTATACCAGACCCCGTTTCCGTACAAGCGCCAACGGCTAATGTAACTGTGAACACAGATGGTACCTTATCTGTATCAGGCACAGCCGAACCCGGGTCTACAGCCACGATCACCTTTCCCGATGGTAGCGTTGTTAGTGCAGCTGTTGATGCTAATGGCAATTTTGGACCTGTAGTTTCAGAAACAGTTCAAAATTCAGGTGATGTTACCGCGACTCAACAAGATGAGTCTGGAAATATTTCCGAACCCGTTGTTCAAACCTATACTGATAATACAGCTGCCGCAGCTCCGGTTTCAGATGTTGTTGTTAATGACGATGGGACGTTAACGGTTTCGGGTACAGCTGAACCGGGGTCGACAGCGACGGTGACTTTCCCGGATGGGACGACAACAATAACCCCCGTTGATTCTGAGGGTAATTTCGGTCCTGTTACGTCTGATAATATGCAGACCTCGGGTGATGTCCTAACGACGCAAATGGACGCGGCCGGTAATGTCTCTGAACCTGCTGTTGCAACATTTATGGAAACCGTTGTAGCTGAAGCCCCTGACGCACCGATATTGAGCAGCTTGGTTTCTAATGCTGACGGCACATTGTCTGTAAGCGGTATGGGAACACCGGGTCTTACGACTACGATCACCTTCCCTGACGGGAGCACAGCTACGACGACAGTTGACGCCGATGGTAATTTTGGACCGGTTACGTCAACATTGCCGCAAACAACAGGCGATGTTACTGGCGTTCAAACCGATGATTCCGGTAATGCGTCAGAAATTTCCAGAGGTGAAACTGACGCTTCTGATTTATCCTCTGACCCCGTTACAGAACCTTTTGTTGATACACTTGCGCCAGAGGCTCCGACCACAGAGGTTTCAGAAAATCCTGACGGTACCCTGTCTGTATCTGGCATGGGCGAGCCGGGCTCTGACGTGAGCGTG